>JBQTGT010000043.1:0-43832 GCA_052390615.1 Actinomycetota bacterium | reverse complement strand
CTCGAACCCGCCGCCTGACCACACGCCGCAACCACCCCTCGGCTACGCCGCGAGCGGGGGCTACCGCCCCCACACCCCTGCGCGCCACCACTCATCTCCCGACAAGTGGATTCACACCTCAGTCGCCGGTGGCGCCGTCGATGCGCTCGCGCAGCAAGTCCGCGTGGCCGTTGTGACGGGCGTATTCCTCGATCATGTGCACGAGCACCCAGCGCAACGAGATCGGGTTGTCGTCGCGCTTCTTGGCTCCGACGTCGTCGAGGGCCATCTTCGCCGCGACCTCGCGAGCGTGCTCGCACTCGTCGCGCCAGAACGCGAACCCCTCGTCGACATCCGCGCTGTCGACGTCGTCGAAGTCGCCGTCGGGGTTGTCGCGTGTGTACGTCCGCGGCGGCGCGTCCTCGCCCGCGAGCACGCGCCGGAACCAGTTGCGTTCGACCTCCGCCATGTGGCGAACGAGCCCGAGCGGCGACATCGATGACGGGGGGACCGAACGCTCGCGGAGCTGATTATCGGTGAGGCCGTCGCACTTTTGTGCCAGCGTCGCTCGGTGGTACTCCAGCCAGCTGTCGAGCACCGCTCGTTCTGTTGCCTGGAGCGGGGGGTCTCTGCGCTGGACCGTCATGTCGTCATCTTGCCCATAGTCTGACGCCGTGATCCACGATGCCGAGTTGTTCACCGTTGGACCGGACGAGATCGTGGTCACGTTCCGCACCGACGATGACGCGCGTGTCGTCACGACAGCCGACGACGCCGCGGTGGAGACGACTGGTCCGTACCACTCGGCTCGGATCACCGGCCTTACCCCGGACCGGGAGTACACGCTGGCGGTCGACGGCTCGGCTCCGACCGAGCTGCTGCCGGCGTCGGTCCGCACGCTTCCTCTCCCGTCCGGTCGACTGCTCGCGACGATCGCGACCGTGAACGACGTCCACTTCGGCGAGATGGAGTGCGGCAAGCTCGGCACACCCGAGGAGCTCGGGCCGGTATTCGCGACCGAGCCCGGGGAGACGCCGTACTGGGAGTTCATGAACTCGGGCGCGATCGAAGAGATCGGCGTGCTCGAACCCGACGCGATCGTCGTCAAGGGTGATCTCACTAACGTCGGGTCGGAGTACGAGTTCGAGCTGTTCCACAACGCGTACTCGCAACTCGGGGATCGAATGCACCACATTCGCGGCAACCACGACGCGATGATCACCGAACACATCGCCGCCCACGGGCCGTACACGGTCGAGCTCCCGGGCGTGACACTCGCGGTGTTGGACACGGTGGAACCCGGCGCCGATCGCGGTCGCCTCCCGGCCGACCAGTTGCAGTGGCTCGACGAGCGGGCGGGCGCCACTTCACAGCCGATGCTCGTGTTCGGACATCATCATCCGTGGGATCCCGGTGCCCACGAGCGCAGCGAGCACTATTTCGGCATCAACCCCGACGACAGCGAAGCCTTGTGTGCCGCGATCGCCCGCCACGATTCGATCGCGGGCTACTTCGCGGGCCACACGCACCGCAACCGAGTTCGTCGGTTCGAAGAAGCGCGGAGCGTCCCGATCGTCGAGATCGCCTGCGTGAAGGACTATCCGGGGGCGTGGGCCGAGTACCGCGTGTACGAGGGCGGCTACGTGCAGCTCGCGCGTCGCATCGCCACCCGTGCTGCACTGGAATGGACCGAGAAGACGCGGCGCATGTTTGCCGGTCTGTACCGCGACTACGCGCTCGGTACCCTCGACGACCGTTGCTTTGTGCAGTCGTTCTGACACCGTGCAAGCACTCGTTGGTCTGCGCGTCGTCGACATGGCGACGGTGTTTGCCGGGCCGGGCGTCGCGCATCGTGTAGACGGGCGCGATCGCCGCCTGCGCCGCTTCGAACGCTGCGAGTACCTCGGCCGCGGGACGGGCCGCGATCCACGCATCTCCCCACCTCGTCGACCGGGTCGTGAGGGGCATCGACACGCGCCCGAGCCCGCCTGAGCCAGAAATGGGCGCGGCACGGGAACGCACGGGCAGGCTGGGCTACAAACGGGGCCCGCCACCGATCTGGGAGCACCCATGACGACCACCCTGCCGCAGCTGTTCGCGCAGACTGTCGACGCCAACCGGGATCGCATAGCGCTGCGCGCGAAACATCCGGATGGCAGCTTTCGACAGATGACGTGGGGCGACTACGCCGATCAGGCGGCCCGTATGGCCGCCGCGTTGCGCGACCTCGGCGTTGGCCACGGCGACCGGGTCGTCCTCATGCTGCGCAATCGGCCCGAGTTCCACATTGCCGACACCGCGGTGTTGCTGCTCGGCGCGACTCCCGTCTCGATTTACAACTCCTCGGCGCCCGAACAAGTGCAGTATCTGACTGCGCACTCGGAGGCGTCGGTCGCGATCATCGAGGACATCGGGTTCCTCGAACGGTTCTTGAAGGTTCGTTCGGAGCTTCCCGTGCTCCGGCGCATGGTCGTCCTCGACGACCCGGACGCGCTCGCGCCGAGCGACGTGTTCCGATGGGACACGCTGCTCGGCGCCGCGCCGTTGGCACTCGATGCCGAGCTCGGCAACGCGCGGCCCGACGACCTGCTCACGGTCATCTACACGTCGGGCACGACCGGACCGCCCAAAGGCGTGATGCTCGACCACGAGAGCATGCGGTGGACGCTCGAGTCTTTCGTGCACGCGATGGGTGTTTCGCCGAACGGGTGGCGGGTCGTGTCGTACTTGCCGATGGCCCACATCGCCGAACGCACCGTCTCGCACTACATGGGAATCGCAGCGCCGTACGAGGTCACCACCTGTCCCGACCCCGGGTTGCTCGTCCCGTATTTGGTGCAGACGCGGCCGCAGTTCTTCTTCGCGGTGCCGCGAGTGTGGGAGAAGGCGTACGCGGCGCTGCAAGCCGCGATCAACGCCGACGCCGCGCACGCTGAGCAGCTCGCGAAGGCGCTCGACGTGGGATGGAAGATCTCGGAACATCACGCGCGCGCGGAAGCGTTACCGGCGGCGCTGGCCGCGGCGGCGGTGCAAGTCGGTCCTGCACTCGAAGCCGTGCGCGGGAAGGTGGGCCTCGACCAGGTCGAGATGGCGATGACGGGTGCCGCCCCGATTCCGTACGAGATCCTCAAGTTCTTCCGCAGCCTGGGCGTGCCGCTATCGGAGGTGTACGGGCTGTCGGAGACCAGCGGCCCGATGACATGGACGCCGACGCGCGTCAAGGTCGGCACCGTCGGCCCCGCGCTTCCCGGCGTCGAGGTGTTTCTGGCCGATGACGGCGAAGTCTTGACCCGAGGTGGGAACGTATTTCGCGGGTACCTCGGCGCACCGGACAAGACGGCGGAGGTGCTCGAGCCCGATGGAACTTTCCACAGTGGCGATATCGGCGTGCTCGACGACGACGGCTACCTGACGATCGTCGACCGCAAGAAGGAGCTCATCATCACCGCGGGCGGCAAGAACATCTCTCCCGCCAATCTCGAAGCCGCGCTGAAGGCCGGGCAACTGATCGGACAGGCGTGTGTCCTGGGTGACAACCAGCCGTTCATTGCCGCACTGCTCGTGCTCGACACCGAGGTTGCACCCGGGTGGGCGCAGGCGCGCGGTATCGACGCACCGACGCCGGCCGCGCTCGCCGCGCACCCCGAGGTACTCGCCGAGATCGAGCGCGAGGTGCAGGAGGCGAACGCGCGGTTCTCGCAGGTCGAGAAGGTGAAGAAGTGGACGTTGCTCGCCGACGAATGGCTCCCCGACTCCGAGGAACTGACTCCGACGATGAAGCTCAAGCGCCGCGGCGTGCACCGCAAGTATGCGGAGGAGATCGATGCGATCTATTCGTGACCGTCGCCCCGGCGTCGATAGAACCCTATTCTTAGGGTCTATCGACGCATCATCAGGGAGTTAGGTTAGGCGTCGGGGGCGAGTTCGACGCGATCGCGGCCGCGCGAGCGCGCTTCGTCGAGCGCGCGTCCCGCTTGTTGCACCAACTCGGCCGCGCCGAGCGCGTGCGTCGGATAACACGCGACGCCCGCCGAGAGAGTCAGCGCATCACCGATCGGACTGCCGAGCAGCGACCCCCGCACACGCTCGGCGGCCCATACCGCGCCCGCCTCGGGTGTGTCCTCGAGGATCGCGCCGACCATCAGATCGCCGAGGCGACACGCGGCATCGCTCTCGCGCAACGTCCGCCGCACGACATCACCCACGACGCCCAGCGCCTGTTGCTGTGTTTCGCGATCGGATTCGCCCATAGCGTCGATCTCGAAGATCACGACCGACAACGGGCGCAACGACCGGCGCGCGGCGGCGACCTGTTGCTGCACGAGCACCGCGAAGTACTTCTCGTCGTAGAGTCCGGTCGCCGCGTCGAACGCGTGCTCGCCCTTCGGCGCCCGAATGGGTGGACCGACAGGTCCCAGCTCGGCCTCAGCCGCGCGCCGGCTGGCCTCCTCGTGGATCACCGCATTGATGGACGCGAGCTCGCGGGTGACGCGCTCGATCTCCTCCTCGGCTGCCGCGAGGCGGTCCTCGCTATCGCGGGCGCGTGCACCGAGCGCGACGCCTGCGGTCGCGGCGAGCACACCCGCGACGCCTGCAACGATGCCGAGCGCCGTCGAATCGGTGGCGACACCGACGACGCCGGCGGCGAGCGCGGCGACACCTGCCCCCACGGCGAGCACGAGACGGGGATCTTGCATTCGGTGTCTCATCGGCCAGCTGCCGCCTCCGCCTGAGCACTGCGGAACTCGAGCGCAATCTGCGCGATGTCCTCCATGATGCCCGCCAGGCGGTAGTCCTTGGGGGTGTAAATCCGGGTGACCCCACTGCGTTCGAGCTGCGCGCGGTCCGCGTCCGGAATGATCCCGCCGACCACGACCGGCGCCCGCACGCCCGCGGCCCGGAGCAGCCGAACCGTTTCGGGGACGAGGTCGAGGTGGGAGCCGGAGAGGATCGACAGGCCGACCACGTCGACGTCCTCGTCACGCGCGGCCGCCGCGATCTGTTCGGGCATGAGGCGGATGCCTTGGTACACCACTTCCATACCCGCGTCGCGCGCCGCGACCGCGATCTGCTCGGCGCCGTTGGAGTGGCCGTCGAGGCCGGGCTTGCCGACGAGGATACGGATCGGTGTCCCCGACGCGGTGGCCGCGCGCACGCGCGCGCGCACCTCGTGCATTTCGGGGCCGGGTCGCACCGAGACGCCGCTCACACCGGTCGGGGCGCGGTATTCGCCGAACACATCGCGCAGTGCGTGCGACCACTCGCCGACCGTCCCGCCCGCGCGCGCGAGCTCGATTGTCGCCGGAACGAGGTTCTCGTCGGTTGCGGCGATCTCTTGCAGGCGCGCGAGCGCCGCTTCGAACGCGGATTGCTCGCGAGCAGAACGCCACTGCACGATCGACTCCACCTGTTCGCGCTCGACGCGCGGATCGATGGTGACGATTCCGCCGCGTTGAGCGACTTCGGCAAGTGGTGAGGGTTCCGTCTCGGTGAAGGAGTTGACGCCCACGACCTTGAGGTCGCCGGATTCGATGCGCCGCACGCGTTCGGCGTGACTCTGCACGAGCCGCCCCTTCATTGCGTCGATCATCGCAAACGACCCGCCGCCGTCGAGGACCCACTGCAGCTCGGCATCGGCCGCGTCGCAGAGTTCCGCGACTTTCGCCTCGACGACTTTCGATCCCTCGAACAAGTCGCCGTACTCCAGCAGATCAGACTCGTACGCCAGTACCTGTTGCACGCGCAGTGACCACTGCTGGTCCCACGGCGTCGGCAGGCCGAGCGCTTCGTTCCAGCACGGAAGCTGGATCGCGCGCGCGCGCGCGTCCTTCGAGAGGGTCACGCCCAGCATCTCGAGCACGATGCGCTGCACGTTGTTCTCGGGCTGCTCCTCGGTGAGGCCGAGCGAGTTGACCTGCATGCCGTAACGGAATCGGCGTAGCTTCTCATCGGTGACGCCATACCGATGCCCGCAGATCCGATCCCACAGCCGTGCGAACGCCCGCATCTTGCACATCTCCTCGACGAAGCGGACGCCCGCGTCGATGAAGAACGAGATGCGCCCGACAACCTGCGGGAACTCGTCCTCGGGGACTTGACCAGATTCGCGCACGGCATCCAGGACCGCGATTGCGTTGGCGAGGCCGTAGGCGAGCTCCTGCACCGGCGTCGCGCCTGCCTCCTGGAGGTGGTACGGACAGATGTTGATCGGGTTCCACGCGGGGACGTGTTTGACGGTGTACGCAATGAGATCGACGGTCAGCCGCCGCGACGCCTCCGGCGGAAAGATGTAGGTCCCGCGCGACAGGTACTCCTTCATGATGTCGTTCTGCGTCGTCCCCGAGAGAGCCTCGTACTTCACCCCCCGCTCGTCCGCGAGCGCGAGATACATGCCGAACAACCACATCGCGGTCGCGTTGATCGTCATCGACGTGTTCATCTCGTCGAGCGGAATGCCGGTGAACAGCTCGCGCATCTCGCCGAGATGGGGCACGGGTACTCCCACCTTGCCGACCTCGCCGCGCGCCAGCACGTGGTCGGGGTCGTACCCGGTCTGGGTCGGCAGGTCGAACGCCACCGACAGGCCGGTCTGGCCCTTGGCCAAGTTGGAGCGATACAGCTCGTTGGACGCCCGCGCCGAGGAGTGCCCCGAGTAGGTGCGGATCAGCCACGGACGGTCGGCCATCCCTCCATTCTCCCGGCTGATCGACGCGCAGCGAAATCGGGCGCGGCTCAGGGTGCGCTGCGATCAGCCCAGTCGGCGGCGGAGTAGCCGGATGCCAGGTCGGTGAACGTCTCGCCCTCCAGCACCCGCAGCACGGTGTCGTCTCCGACGACCAGCACCCGGCCGCGGCTCGAGATCGAGACGTCGACGATGCCGCCCGCCGGTATTCGTGCGAGCTCCTCTTCGAGCCCGCGCCCGGCATATACGAGGCGCGCGTTCGCTTCGGCGTTTGCACGGTCGGTCTCACCCACGACGAGGCGGTTCGAGGGATCGTACTCGAGCGCGACGAACGTCTTGCCTGCGTCGGGGCGGATCAGCGTCGAGCGAGAGAGGTCGGTGGCAGCGACGTCCACGGTACGGATCCCGGTCACACCCTCATCCGCCTGCAGCAGCATCGCGAGCTGCGACCCGTCGGGCGACCACGCGAGCCCAACCACGAGTGCACCGCGGACGTCGATGCGGTGCCGTTCCGTCATCGTCGCGAGCTCGTAGATGCGGATCGACGGCCATGGCGCGCTCGTCTCGTCGAACACCGCGAGCTCGATCGCGTCTCCAGTGCCGCCCGGCGCGGGGGACACGCCGACGATCGGCGCGCTGGCTCCGACACGGTGCACGCGACCGCCGACTGGCTCGCAGCACTCCTCGTAGAACATCCCGCCGCCGTCAAGGCTCAGCCGCACGCGAGTGATGATGTTCGGCCCGGTCGGATCGTTGGAGTCGCCGAGGCGCACGAGGCGCGCGATCTCGCCCAGGGCATCGCCCGTTGTCGGATCGAGCTCGACGAGAACGCCGTCGGTGCGCACCGCGACGAGTCGGTCGGGACGAGGGATGGTTGTCGTAGTAGTGCGTGGGTTGGTTGGCGGCGCGCTTGCCAGCTCACCTCGGGCGGCCGCGAAGGACTTCTCCTCGCCGGTCACCACGATGTGGCCTTCCATGCCCGCGTCGCGATGACCGGGACTGTCGTCGAAAAAGACGTACTCGCCCGGTCGTGAGAAGAACACGCGCGCCGAGTCGACGTCACCGGTTGCTTGGACGCGCAGCGGCCGGAAGCGGACGGTCGTGTCCTCGAAGTGCAGCGTGTGCGCGCCGCCTTCGCTCGTCAGCCGCACGAGGTGGATGCCAGTCTCGACTTCCAACGAGTTCGGCTCGTAGCGGAGCTCGGACTGCGCGGCGATGTCGATGGTCGAGAGCGCGGGCCCGTCGTTGCTCAGTGGCTCTGCGATCGTCGGCGGCACTGCCGAGTCGACCCGGTCATTCGGCTCGCCTGCCTCGCCCGAGTCGCCGAGCATCGTTGTCGCGCCCAAGGCGAGCGCGACGACCGCGACCGCCGCACCGCCCACGAGGAGTGCTCGCCGCCGATTGCGGCCGCGGCGCATGCGTTCGAATGGGGGAATGTCCGTGTTGACGAACATCTCCTCGAGTTCGGTCCGCGCGTCGGCGAGTCGAGTGTCGAGACTCATTGCGGCTGGCTTTCGCCCGCAGCGTCGCGCCCGTTATCGATCGGTTCTCCGAGCTGTTGCGCCAGCGCGGCGCGGGCCTGCTGCCGCAGCGACTCGACCGTATCGGGCGTACGTTCGAGTATCAGGGCGATCTCGTCGATCGGGAGATCCTCGACCGCGCCCAACGCCATCACGTGGGCGGCGCGCGCGGGCAGGCGGCGCACCGCGTGCCAAACTTCGGCGGTCTCCTCGCGCGGGTCGACGATGGCTTGCGCGGGGTGCACGCGCACTTTGACCAGCGCCTCGGCGACGCGCCGGCGCGGCGACGTCGCCAGGTTGCACAAGAACCGCCGGGCCCAAGCCCGCGGCGGGCAGTGCGCCGCAACCTTCTCCCAATTCCGATGCGCGCGGAGCATCGTTGTGTGCACCAACTCCTCGGCGACGGGCGCGGAGCCGCAGAGCACGTAGGCGAGTCGGGTCAGCGCCGTGTACTCGGCCGCGTAGAAGTCTTCGAATCGGCCCGCGATGTCGGGTGCGCCGTCCTGCGGTGTTGCCGCCACCGAGTGCTCGCGCTCCCGGTCGTCCTACTTGCGGTAGTCGTAGAAGCCGAGGCGCGTCTTTCGGCCGAGCCGCTCGGCGCTCACCATCCGCCGTAGGAGCGGCACGGGCGCGTAGTTCGGATCCTTGAATTCGACGTAGAGCGCTTCGAGAATGGCGAGGCTCGTGTCGAGTCCGACCAGGTCGAGCAGCTCGAGTGGGCCCATCGGGAAGTTGCAGCCGCCTTTCATGGCGGCGTCGATGTCGTCGCGCGTGGCCACACCCGCATCGAACAGGCGCGCGGCGTTGTTGAGATACGGGAACAGCAGCGCGTTGACAATGAATCCGGCTTGGTCTTTCACCTGCACCGGGGTCTTGCCACATGCCGTTGCGAACGCAGTGGCATCGGCGATCGTCGCGTCGGAGGTGGCAATCGAACGCACGACTTCGACGAGCGCCATCATCGGCGCCGGGTTGAAGAAGTGGATCCCGCACACTTTGTCGGGACGGCCGGTCACCATCGCCATTTCGATCACCGACAGCGTCGACGTGTTGGTCGCGAGGATCGCGTGTTCGGGACAGAGACGGTCGAGCTCGTCGAACAGTTGCTTCTTGGCCGCGAGGTCCTCGACGATGGACTCGACGACCAGATCGCAATCGGCGAGTTCGCCGAGATCGGCGACGACGCGCACGCGCCCGAGCGCTCCGTCGCGGTCGGCCTCGGTGAGCTTTCCCTTTTCGACCTGCTTCGCCAGTGACTTCTCGAGGCTCGCGAGCATGGCGTCTGCTGTTTGCTGCGCGCGGCTGCGGAGTACGACCTCGTAGCCCGACTGCGCCGCGACCTCGGCGATGCCCGAGCCCATGATCCCCGAACCGACGATCCCAACCCGCTTGACCGCCATCGGCGCCTCCATCTCGACGGATCGGCCAGGTTACCGACCGGTTGCGTCCGCGGCCAAGCGTGACGAGCCCGAGGGCGGGCGCTGACCATCCGCGTTCCGCGCGACGCGACGCCGCAGAATCGAGCGTCCGACGGGAGGAGTTCGTCATGCAGAAGCTCGCAGCCGCGGTGTTGGCCGCGGCGTTGGCACTGGGCGCGACTGCGTGCAGCGGTGACGACGACGACGCCACGACCGCGGTCGACGACGGCAGCGAAGATGGTGACGGCGGAGGGGGCGGCGGTGACGAAGGTGGCGGGGACAGCGACAGCGATTTCTGCCAGCTGTCGCGCCAGCACGACGAACAGTTCGCCGCGAACGACGCGGAGACCGTGAGCGAAGAGGAACTCGAGGCGTTCGACGCGCTGGTCGAAGTCGCGCCCGGCGAGATCCGCGACGCGGTCGCCGCGGGCCGCGACTTCCTCCGAGACCTTGCCGCGGCTGGCGACGACGCCGCGGCGGTGGGCGCCCTCTTCGAGCGTGTCGGGAGCGATCCCGAACTGACGGCGGCGTTCACGGAGTTCGAGACGTATCTCTCGGATGTGTGTGGCATCGATACCGGCACGGATACGGGCACGGTCGAAGAGTGATCGGGTCGTAGTATTCGTTCGTGACGACCGTGACGAAGGCGCAGGGGACGCTCGCGCTGCTCGGTGGTGGGGAATGGCAGGAACCGTGTCGCGCGCTCGACGCGTCGCTGCTTGCCGCCGCGGACACGGACGAGGTGCTCATCCTGCCGGCGGCGGCTGCCTTCGAGCATCCTGAACGAGTGATCGACCGTGCCGCGGCGTGGTTCGAGACCCTCGGCGCGCGCGTCGCTCCGCTCGCCGTGCTTAATCGTCGTGACGCGGAGCGCGACGATGTCGTGCGCGCGGTGGAGTCGTGTCGGTTCCTGTACATCGCCGACGGTTCCCCGTTGCACCTGCGGTCGGTTCTCAAGGGGAGCGCGTGTTACGACGCGCTCGCCACCGCTGTTGTCGAGGGTGCGGTCGTCGCCGCGTCGGGTGCCGGTGCGACGGTGGTGTGCGATCCGATGGTCGACCCCCGTGGCGGCGCGTACACGGTCGGCCTCGGTCTGGTGCGGGGCATGGCCGTGTTCCCGTATCACGGGACGGCGGCTTCTCATTTGCGAGAACGATCGATCGAGCTTTTACCCGCCGACGCCGTGCTGGCCGGTATCGACGAGCACACCGCGCTCGTGCGCCGCGGTGTCGACGACTGGCGCGTCGCGGGGCGCGGTGCCGTGACGTTCTACCGCCGCGGTGGGGACGTCGAGGTGGGCCGCGCCGGCGATCAGGTCTCGGTGATGGTCACGGCCAATATGTAAACGGGAATCGCAGGGGGTCCGTCGGCCGAGCCGAGGGTTTCGATCGTCTGCGCGTTCTCGAGTCCGATACTGACAGTTCCGATGAATCCGTACTCGGCGGGCAGGGTGCTGGCGTCGCCGGTCACGATGAAGAACTGCGAGCCGGCGGTGCCCGCCGCTTCGGGCTCGGACTTTGCCCAGGCGACGTCGCCCTGTGCGTACGCACCTTGCGGTGGCGGTTCGCTCTGCACCTTGTAGTCGGGTCCGCCGCTGCCGTCGCCGTTGGGGTCGCCACCCTGGATGACGAAACCGGGAGCGACACGGTGCCACGGCAACCCGTCGTAGAAGCCGGCGCGCGCGAGCGCGACGAAGTTGTTGACGCTCGTCGGCGCATTCGCGGCGTCGAGCGCGATCACAATGTCGCCACACGAAGTGGCCAGGGTCGCGGCGTACGTCTTGGCCGGGTCGATCTGCATCTCCGGCGTGGTGACAGTCGGACGCTCACCCGGTACTGGCGCGGTGGCATCGCACGTCTCGGGGAGTGCGATTTCCGCCGGCGGCGCGGTCTCCGGGATCGGAACGGTTGGCGGCGCGGTCTCGCTGGGCGGCGGCAGATCCTCGGCCAACTCGCTGAGGTCGATCGTCTCGTCGTCGTCGTTCGCCGCGACCGCGATCACGGCGCCGATTCCCAGCACCAGCACGACGACGATGACGCCCCATACGAGCGGCGAGATACCGGGTCGGTTGTCGCTTTCGGGTGTCGTGGGAGGGGTCGTGGTCATTCCTGTCCCGTCGTCGTGGGTGTCGTATCGGTCGCGACGGTCGTCGCGGTCGGGTCGATCTCGGGCGCCTGCGTTTCGATGATTTCGATCGTGTCGATGGTTGCGGCCGCGGTCGGCGGACCGTCGCCTTCCGGCGGGGCCAACGCCTCGATCTGTTGCGCGAACTCGAGCCCGGTCACGACGCACCCGAAGCGCGCGTAGTCGTTTGGGAGCGTCCCGCCGTTGGGACCCGTCACGATGAAGAACTGCGAGTCGAACGTTCCCGGCGCATCGGTGCCGGTCTTCGCTGCCGCCAGCGAGCCCAGCGGGTAGTTGTCCTGCGGGACTTCGGCGACGATCGGGTCGCCCTTCCCGCCACTGCCAGTGCCCTCGGGATCGCCACCCTGGATCACGAAGTCGGCCGCGGCGCGGTGCCATGTCAGACCGTTGTAGAAGCCCTCGCGCGCGAGCTGCGCGAAGCGGCTGGCCCCGAGCGGGGCGCGGGCGTCGTCGAGTGCGATCTGGATCTCGCCGAAATTCGTCGCGATCTTCGCGGTTTGGGTGCTGCCGGGATCCGGCGTGCAGGTGAGGGGTTCGGTCGGGATCGTGGTCGCGTCGACCGGCAGTGTCGTCGTGGTCGAATCGCCGGCGGTTTCGTTGCCGTCGTCATCGGTCAGCAGCGCGCCGGCACCGATCGCAATCGCCGCGACCAGCAGCCCGACACCGACACGCACGACGTTGCGACGGCGCTGCGCGCGTCGACGAGCCGCCTCGCGTGCCTCGCGCGCGGCGCGCGCGTTCTCTTTCTTGCGTTGACGCTTGTCTGGCCGGGCCACAGCGACGAGAGGATACCGGCCGCAAACAGGGGTTGGGGGGCGCGAACCCGCTGGTAGCGTGGTCCGCCATGCCGAGTGCGCTCGTTGTGCAGAAATACGGAGGGACGTCGGTCGGTGATCCCGATCGCATCCGCGCCGTTGCGGACCACATTGCCCGCACTCGTCGCGAAGGGAGCTTGGTTGTCGTGGTCGTGTCGGCCATGGGCAAGACCACCGACGACCTGATCCGCCTCGCCCGTGACGTCGCCCGCGAACCGGGCGGTCGCGAGATGGACATGCTGCTGACCGCGGGCGAGCGGATCTCGATGGCGCTGTTGTGCATGGCCGTCGAGGACCGAGGCGTTTCCGCCGTGTCCTTTACGGGTTCCCAGGCCGGAATTCTGACCGATCCCGAGCACGGCAAGGCCAAGATTGTCGAAGTGCGGGGCGACCGAATTCGTGACGCCATTGCCGAGGGCAAGGTCGCGATCGTCGCCGGGTTTCAGGGCGTGTCGCCGACGCGCGATGTCACGACGCTCGGACGGGGCGGCTCGGATACAACCGCCGTCGCGCTCGCGGCGACGCTGGGCGCGGACGTGTGCGAGATCTATACGGATGTCGAAGGCGTGTACAGCGCCGACCCGCGCATCGTTCCCACGGCTCGGAAGCTCACGCACGTCTCGTTCGACGAGATGTTGGAGATGGCGGCGACAGGTGGGCGGGTGCTCGCGATGCGTTCGGTTGAGTTCGCACGCAATCACGGAGTACGCGTGCACGTGCGGTCGAGCTTCACGTGGGCCCCCGGCACATGGGTGACAGAAGGAGACGAGTCGATGGAACAAGCGATCATCTCGAGTGTCACCCACGACACGTCCGAAGCCAAGATCACGATCGAGCAAGTCCCCGACCATCCGGGTGTCGCCGCGACCGTGTTTCGCGAGCTCGCGGACGCGGGCGTCAACGTCGACATGATCGTCCAGAACGTCTCGACTGCCGGCCACACCGACATCTCGTTCACGTTGCCGCGTGATGACCTGTCCCGGGC
Source organism: Actinomycetota bacterium (assembly GCA_052390615.1). GTDB lineage: Bacteria > Actinomycetota > Acidimicrobiia > IMCC26256 > PALSA-610 > JBQTGT01. Next base: position 30,288 of record JBQTGT010000043.1, on the reverse strand, counting down.
TGCCACCGCGATGGAGAAGATCGTCGTCGAAACCGAGGCCGCCGGGTTCCGTACCGACGAGCACATCGGCCGGGTCTCCCTCGTTGGTGCCGGAATGAAAACGCATCCCGGCGTCGCCGCGAAAATGTTCGAGGTCTTGGCCAACGAGACGATCAATATCGAGATGATCAGCACCTCGACCATCCGCATCTCGTGCGTTGTCCACGAAGACGACGTCGAGCGCGCGGTCCGATCGCTGCACACTGCATTCGAGCTCGAGGAGGCCTGACGTGGCCGGCATGAGCGTCGGGGTCTTGGGCGCGACCGGCGTGGTCGGCACCGAGATGCTGCTGATCTTGGCCGAGCGGGGATTCCCGGTCGGGAAGCTGCGCGCGTACGCGTCGCCCCGCTCGGAGGGGCGTCCACTACCGTTCGCGGGCGGCGAGGTGACGTGCGAGGTACTGCGCGCCGGCTGCTTCGACGGGCTCGATCTGTTGATCGTCGATGTCGACGACCCGCTCGCGCTCGAGTGGGCGCCGATCGCGGCGGGCGCGGGCGTCACGGTGATCGACAACTCGGCGGCGTTCCGCATGGACCCAGACGTCCCGCTCGTCATCGCCGAGGTCAACCCCCAGGACATGCGGTCGTTGCCGAAGAACATCGCGTCCTGCCCGAACTGTACGACCATGGTCCCGTTGACCGCGCTGGCGCCGTTGCATCGCGCCGCGCGCATCGACCGCATGGTCGTCTCTACGTACCAGTCGGTGTCCGGTGCCGGGCAGATGGGCTTGCACGAGCTCGCCACGCAGTGGACGAAACTCGACGGTCGCTCCGATGAACTCCGCCGCGCGGGGACGCGCGCCGACCCCCTTGTCGACGCCGAGGTGTGGGCGAAGCCGATCGCCGGCAACGTCATCCCGTTGGCGGGTTCGATGAAGGAGCAGGGGTATACGTCGGAGGAGTGGAAGATGATGCGCGAGACGCGCAAGATTCTCCACGACGACGACATCCGTTGCACCGTCACCTGCGTGCGCGTGCCCGTGTTCGTCGGCCACGCGATCGCGGCTAACGTACGCTTCCACCGGCCCGTGTCGAAGGCCGAAGCGGTCGAGCTGTTGCGTGTGGCGCCCGGCGTTCGACTCATCGACGACGGCGACGGGGCCCCGACGCCGCTCGACGCGGCCGGCATCGACCCGGTGCTGGTCGGGCGCATCCGCGAAGACGTGTCCGAGCCGGGAACGCTGCACCTGTGGATCACCGGAGACAACCTGCGCAAAGGCGCAGCATTGAATGCGGTGCAGATGGCGGAGCTGCTCCTCGACCGGTGACGTTCAGGAACGGGCCGGAGGGGGCCACTCCTCGCGCGTCCGACCAGCGGCGGGTCAGTGCGGTTCCGGTACGTCGGCGAATGAGGTCGGACGACGACGCGCGCGCCATGAACGCGTCATCGCGCGCGTGTCAGGGAAGGCGGCCGACCCGCGAGACGTCGTTGCTGCGGTGAGATCGAGGTCGCCGGGTTGTTCGCGAGCCACTCCTGTGCGACGTCGCCGCGTCGGAAACCGAAAACACCAGTCGGGGTGCCGGGATTTGAACCCGGGGCCTCAGCGTCCCGAACGCTGCGCGCTAACCAAGCTGCGCCACACCCCGTTCAGAGCCAGGGCAGTGTAGCGAACCGATGTCGTCCTGAACCTTGGTCATCGAACCACCGTGGCGGTGGCTGAATGACCAAAGGTCGCGACAGCGATCACCCCGCCGACGCGAGCGCCGCCAGCACTCGATCCGCGAGCTCGGGGCGACACACGAGCAGGTCAGGGAGATAGGGGTCGCGCTGGTTGTAGCGCAACGGCGAACCGTCGAGGCGGGAACAGTGACAGCCCGCCGCGCGCGCGACGCCGACGGGCGCAGCCGAGTCCCACTCGTACTGTCCGCCGCCGTGCGCGTACACGTCCGCGGCGCCCTGCACGACCGCCATGGTCTTGGCGCCGGCCGAACCCATCGGCACCAACTCGCCGCCGAGGATCTGCGCGAGCGCGGTTGCGAGCGCGGGCGGACGCGTCCGCGACACGAGGATGCGGACCGGACCATCGCCAGCCGATGGCAGCGTCGGCGGCGCGTCGGTCGCCAGCACGGTGTCCTGCGCAGGGAGCGCGACAGCGGCAGCGATCGGCACTTCGTCGACGACCAACGCGACGTGCACCGCCCAGTCGGTGCGACCGGCCTCGCTGTACTCGCGCGTGCCGTCGAGCGGGTCGACGATCCAGACGCGCGCCGCGTCGAGGCGCGCCAGGTCGTCCTTGGATTCCTCGGACAGGATCGCGTCGCTGGGGCGCTGTTCGCGCAACAACTCGACGATGAAGTCGTCGCTGCGTCGATCGCCCTCCGCGCCCGAGCCACCGGCCGCGCGCAGTTCGAGGAGCAGATCGCCGCCGTGGCGCGCCGCCGCGCGCGCCAGCTCGTGGTCGTTCACACTACGGTGGGTTCGAGCAGCTGGCGCGCGGCCCGGCGCAGGATGCCCGCGTCGACCGGTTTCACCAGCAGCGCGTCGACGTCTGCACGCTTCGCCAGGAACTTGTCGGCGATGCGGTCGAGCAACAAGAGGATGGTCGCGCGCCGTAGTCGTCCGCCCGACTCCTCGAGTCGCAGGTCGAGCGCGGCCGCGATGCCACCCATGTTGCCGATGTTCAGATCGAGGATGACGAGATCGGGTTGCTCGCGGGCGAATGCGTCGCGCACGTCCTGGCCCCTCGTCACCTCGACGACGCGTTGGCCGCGGCCGACCAGCGCGGCGCGCACTTGATCCCGAACCCACTGCGCATCGGCGGCCACGAGGATCGTCGTCATGTGGGCAAGCTACTCCGCACGACAAGCATGGCTCCCTCGCTACGCCATCAGCGGCTTCGCTGCGTCCGCACGGAACAACGCGGCGCCGACCTCTCGCAATGCGTCGAAGTCGTAGACGTCGTGGGCGAGATACGGGACGTACGCGATCGAGCCGGACCCGATGCGTTGGCGCAGTCCGTCCAGGTGGGTGCGCTCGCGCACGGCGATCTCCCGAAAGTCCGCCAGATTGTCGTACAGCATTGCGAGCCGCGTGGCGGCGTCCGCGTCGGGGTCGGCGCGCAATGCGGCGGCGCACGCCCGCAATCCGTCGGGCGACTCGTCGCCGAACTGGGGATGCACTCGGTTGACGATGAGCGCCTCGACCTTCTGGCCGCGATCGGTGAGCCGCCGCGCGAAGAACTCGGCCTCGTCCACCGCGTCCCGGCGCGGCGACGTGACCAGCACGAACGCGGTCGACGAGTCCGACAGCAGGACGGCGACGGCATCCGCGCGCTCGCGGAAGCCTTCTTCCATGCCTTCGAAGGCCCGGAAAAACGCGACGACATCTTCGATGACTTCGGAACCCGCGACCTTCGCGACCGTGCGGAGGAATGCTTGTACCGCGACGCCCGCAACCTTCAAATACGCGCGTGTGGGCATCATCAAGAGTCGGAAGATGCGATTGTCGAGAAGTCGGGTGAGACGTCGAGGCGCGTCGAGGAAGTCGAGGGCATGGCGCGTCGGCGGCGTATCGACCACGATGAGGTCGAAGCCGCCCTCGTCGTGTAGCTCGTGCAACTTCTCCATCGCCATGTATTCCTGGGTGCCGCCGAGCGCCCCGGAGACGTTGCGATAGAAGGTGTTATCGAGGATACGGCGCGCTTGGTCGGGCGACGCGGCGTTGCGGGTGACGAGGCTGTCGAACGTCGACTTGGTGTCGAGCATGAGCGCCGAGAGCCGGCCCGATCCGTTGGCACCGCCCCAGCGTCCGCGTTCGATCTCGCTGGGTGTGTCGGCGAGGCGGTCGAGGCCGAGCGCATTGGCGAGGCGCCGCGCGGGATCGATTGTGACGACGCACGCGTTGCGGCCCCGTCGCGCGCCCTCGAGTGCGATGACGGCCGCGGTTGTCGTCTTGCCTACTCCGCCGCTGCCGCAGCAGATGACGACCTTGCGATCGGCGACCACTTCGTCGATGGTGCTCATCTCGTCGACGCGTTCACAACTTCGCGATCCCCGTCGTCAACGCATCCGCGAGCACGGCCAGTTCGCCGCGCGCAATGTCGGGTGTGAAGAGAAATGGCAGGCTGAGCTGCGCGAGAGGAAGCTTGCCGGCGAGTCGAGCGATTTGCTCTTCCTGGATGTCGTGTCGTTCGACACGGAACGACGCGGCCTGCGCGAGATCGTTGGCTTCGCGTAGCGAGACGAAGCGGTCGATCGCGACTGCGTCTGCCATGATCGCGTCGGCCGACGTGTCGACACCTGACGGGAACGGTGAATAGCAGCCGTTTATGACGATCGGCCCCAGCGCGACTCCCGTTCGATCCTCGATCGCGAACGCGGTCTCGATCGCTTCGCTCACGGGCGTTTCTTCGGGCACGGTGACGAGTATCACCTGGCAGCGCGCGGGATCGCCGAGGAGTGAGGCGACATCGGCGGCCTGCTTGCGTACCGGTCCGACGCGCACGGCATCCAGCAAACCACGCGCCGAGAGTAAGAATGTGATCGCGTGGCCGGCCGCGGGCGCGTCGACGAGGATCAAGTCGGCCGCGCGTGCCTCTTCGAGCGACTTGACCTTCCCGAGCACGAGGATGTCCTTCATGCCGGGGACCGCGGTAGCGACGACGTCGAGCGCGCCCGACGCGACGAGCCGCTTCGAGATGCGGCGCATTCCGTGGGTCCGGAGATACTCCACGAGCGCAGCATCGGAGGTGAGGAACCGGGCGCGGATGCCGGGTTCGAGCTGCGCCTCGTCGTAGTCGAGCGGTGGTGCGCCGAACATTGCGGCCAGCCCCGATTTGCCCTCGACCTCGACGACGAGCACGCTGAGACCGGCGCGGGCCGCCGCGACCGCGAGCGCGGCCGTGACGGTCGTCTTCCCGACGCCGCCCTTGCCCGCGACGATCACGACGTGGGAGGTGGAGCAGAACTCCGCGACCTCCATCTCCGCATGCTACGAGAGCACCATGCGCTGCCCCGACTCACTCCTCCGACGCGCCGTACTGGTCTGTGCGGGCGCGTTGCTCGCGCTGGGCGTGCTCCTCGCCGCTCCCGGTCTCGCTCAAGGCGGCGACGACGAAACGGGCATCGACGTCGTACAAATCGACGGACTCATCGACCCCGCCAACGCGGCGTTCTTGGCGGACTCCATCCGCGATGCGCCCGGCCGCGGTTCCGAGGTACTGATCGTGCAGCTCGACGCCACCGGCGCAGTCGACGTCGACGTCGCCGAGCTGGTCGACCAGATCACCGACGCCGACATCCCGATCGCGGTGTGGATAGGACCCTCAAGCGCCGACGCGCGCGGTGCGAGCGGGTTGCTCGCGTTGGCCGCACCGATCGTCGGCATTGCGCCAGGCGCGGGCATCGGGCCGATCCATCCGGTGAACTTCGACGATGTCGACAATCCGACACGGCGCACCGTGCTCGAACGCGTCACCGGAGTGCAGTCCGCACGCGGTCGCGAGATCGAATCGGCGGGCGACGTCGTCGACCACCGGCTCTCGTACCGTGACGCCGAGGAGCTCGGAGTCGTTGACGCGGTCCGGCCGATCCTCGGGGACTTCATCGTCAATCTCGACGGCGAGACGGTGCTGGTGCACGGTGAGCCGGTCACGCTCGAGACGGCCGAGGTCGTTGGCGAAGGCGCCGACCGACGCCGCCAGCCGAGCCAGGTCGTGCGGTTTCACAAGCTCGATCTCGATCAGCAGCTTGCGCACACGCTCGTGACGCCGTGGGTTGCGTACCTGCTCTTCGTCGTCGGGCTCGCGTTGTTGGTGTTCGAGTTCTACACCGCGGGAATTGGTATCGCCGGCTTCGTCGGAGCGATCGCGATCGTCGGCGCGAGCTACGGCTTCTCGCACCTGCCGGTCGCGAATTTGGCTGTGTTCTTAATGATGCTTGGCCTATTCGGCCTTGCGATCGACCTACAGGCGGGGGGGCTCGGCCCCTGGACCGTCATCGGCAGCGCCGCGCTCATCGGCGGCTCGATCTGGCTCTATGACGGCTCGCCACGTCTCGACACCGCGTGGTGGATGGTCCTCATCGTCGCGGGTGCAACGATCTTCTTCATGCTCTCGGGCATGACCGCGATGGTTCGGTCGCGCTTCTCGACGCCGACTATCGGACGCGAGGAACTGGTCGGCGAGATGGGCATTGCCGAGGTCGACGTCGCTCCCGACGGCATCGTGCGTATCCGCGATGCGTTGTGGCGCGCGCGAACGAACCGCGCCACGCCCGTCGATGCGGGCAGCGAGGTGCGCGTGGTCGCGATCTCGGGCGTGGTGCTCGAGGTCGAACCGGCCGAGGGTGGTGCGCGTGACTACCGCGACCGCGCGCGCCGCCGCTGATCGTCGCTCGATCTGGTCGCGGGTGTTCGTCCACAGGTTTTCCCACAAGGACGTCCACAGGCTTGAACTTGCCAGTTGTGAGCGCAGGATCGTGGTTGTACGTTCCCCCGCCAGCAGCGGGCAGGGGGGCTGACACTGTGTCGCTCGGGATCATTCACGAGACATGGCATCTCAAGGCGGAATGTCGGGGGCCGGAGTCGGTCCTGTTCTTTCCACCGTCGTTTCCAGAACGGCGGGAGGAGCGCGACGCGCGCGAGGAGAAGGCGAAGGCAATCTGCGCGGAGTGCGGCGTTCGCCAAGCGTGCCTCGCGTTTGCGCTGCGCGTACGCGAGCCGCACGGGATCTGGGGTGGTCTGAACGAGACCGAACGCCGGCGATTGTTGCCGCGCGACGATCAGTCATAGGCCCGTTCGGGTTCTTGCTAGTTCTTGACCGCGAACGTTTGGTGCGTTGCGCGCTCAGGTATTCGGTCGCCCGCCGGCGCAATAGCAACGGCGACGGACCAAACAGGTCTCGGAGCGCGCTGCGAACCTTGCCTAACGCGGCACTAGGTCCAATCAGTGGCGCGCGGGCCGGCGATGCGGTCGTCGCCGCGTCGGCGGGTGATGCCGTCGGCGTCGAGGCGGTTCAGGATCGGTACGACGAACTTTCGGGTCGAGCCCAGCAGCGTCCGAGCCGCCGAGACCGTGAGCGCGCCGTCGCGGAGCACCGCCCGGGCCACGCGGCGCCGAGCGTCGTCGAGCGCGGCCGCACTGAACACGATGCCATCGACATCGACGAGCGCGCCGGCGCCCACCAGCGCGCGTATCAACGCCGGCGCGGCGCCGAGCTCTCGGGGCGCGGGCGGGTCGAACGGACGCGCGTTGAGCGCTGCGACCAGCGCCATCGCAGCGGGGTCATCGACGACCGCGGTCGCAGTCGCATCGCGCACGAGATCACGCTCGACGCGGAGGCGACCATCCTGGGCGAGCGCGGCGCGCAGCCGTGAGGGGTCCACGCCACAGTGCGCCGCGGTTGCGGCGAGATCGACCCCCAGCGCATCGGGTGACCGTTCATGTACGTGCGCGAACGCCTCCTCACGCACGCGCTGTAGCTCTCCCGGCGCGACAAGCCAGCCGCCAACGGCGATTGCGTCTCCGCGCTCGACGAGTTCGTCGGCGATCGTCGTCACGCCCGCGAGCGCGGGCAACTCGGCTGCGACCGCCCACGGCCGCGCGCGCATCAGACGCGCGCCCAGTGGCATTGCGAGCCGCGTGATCGCGTCGGCGGCGCGCGTCGCGGGCGCGACATCGAGGACGGTCGCGCCTCCGATCGTGGCCCGCGCACCGGAGGATCGCAGTACGAGCCGGTCGCCCGGTGCGAGCGGCACCGGCGAGCCCACAGTGATGCGCGCGAGACTCGCGTGCTCGTCGAGCACGCGGATCCGGCCCGCGTGTTCTCCCGACCCGACGTGCATTTGCACCGAACCTCGCGGGAGGTCTTGTCCGCGCACGGCGCGTACCGCGACATCGAAGGTCGTGACGACGGCCCACTGACCCGGGAGCACGATCGCGTCGCCGCGCTGCACCGCGCCGTGGTCGACGCCGCTGAGGTTCAGTGCGACGCGGCTGCCCGGTTCCGCGCGGTCGAGCTGCTCGTGGCGAGATTCGATCCGGCGCACTCGTGCCCGCTTCCCGCCGGGCTCGACCAGCACTTCGTCATCGAGGGCGAGTGCACCGCCAACGAGCGTGCCGGTGACGATCGTGCCCGCGCCCCGTGCCGAGAAGGCGCGATCAACCCACAGACGCGGCCGCGCGTCGTCGCGCGGCGTCGGCGCGGCCGCGAGCACAGCATCGAGGGACGTGCGCACGTCGTGGATCCCCGAGCCCGAGACCGAGTCGACCGCGACGACCGGCCAGTCCGCGAGCACCGTGTCTTCGAGATGTTCGGCGATGTCGAGCCGGGCCAAGTCGAGCTCGTCCGCGCTGACGAGATCGGCCTTCGTCAATGTGACCATGCCGTGCGCGACGTCAAGGAGTTCGAGGATCGCGACGTGCTCGGCCGTCTGGGGCATCCACCCTCCGTTGGCGGCGACGACGAGCAGCGCGACGTCGACCGCGCCCACCCCCGCCAGCATGTTCTTCACGAATCGGACGTGCCCGGGAACGTCAACGAAACCGACGACCTGACCGCTCGGGAGCTCGCCGAACGCGAAACCCAAGTCGATCGTGAGTCCCCGTTCCTTCTCCTCGGGGAAGCGGTCGGGATCCGTCCCGGTGAGTGCGAGCACAAGCGACGACTTGCCGTGATCGACGTGGCCCGCGGTCGCGACGACTCTCATGGATGCGTGCTACGCGACCGCGACTGCGGCGGCGAGCGCGGCGGCGAGCCGCTCGTCGTCGGAGGGGTTGACTGTGCGCACATCGCACACGACGCGGCCCTCCTCGACTCGCGCGACGATTCGCTCGCGGCGCAGTCGCGCGGCGACCAGGTCGGCCGTGGCGGCCTCGACTGCCACCGCGACCGACGGGATTCCGAGGCCCGGCAGTGCGCCACCGCCGGCGACGGCTTCCGTGTCGAGCACCTTCGCGTCAGGCACACGCGCCGCGATCGCCTCGGCACGGGCCCGCAGGGCATCGAGTGGCTCCGTGGCCATGCGCCAGAAGGGGAGCGACGCGGCGTCGTCGGCGAGATACCCCCGCGCGACGTGTTGCAGTCCCGCGAGCGTCAACTTGTCGGCGCGCAACGCCCGTGCCAACGGATGCGCCTGGCACCGGTCGACGAGGTCGCGACGACCGACGATGACGCCGGCCTGCGGTCCGCCGAGCAACTTGTCGCCAGAGAAGGTGACGAGCGCGGCGCCGGCCTCGAGGCATTGCCGCACGCCCGGCTCGTCGCGGAGCCACGGCGGGCACGTGCGCAGCCAGGGCGTCCGCGTGTCGAGAAGTCCGGAACCGGCGTCGACGACGACCGGCGGTCCGAGCGAAACGAGGTCAGCAACTGGTGTCGACTCCACGAAGCCGACCATGCGGTAGTTCGACGCGTGCACCTTCAGTACTAGCGCCGGGTCGGTGTCGAGCGCGCGTTCGTAGTCGGCGCGTCGCGTTCGGTTGGTCGTGCCGACCTCGACGAGACGGGCGCCGGTTTCCGCCATGATCTCCGGGACGCGAAAGCCGCCGCCGATCTCAACGAGCTCGCCGCGAGACACAAGTACCACGCGCTCGCGCGCCAGGGCAGCCAAGATGAGCAGCACCGCGGCGGCGTTGTTGTTGACGACGCTGCCTGCCTCCGCGCCGCAGGCGGACGCGAGAAGGTGTCCGGCGTGCTCGTGACGCGAACCGCGCACGCCTTCCGGCAACCGGTACTCGACGTTCGTATACCCCGCGGCTCGTGCCATCTCCGAGATGGTGTCCGTATCCAGCGGTGCGCGCCCGAGATTGGTATGCAGCAGGACGCCGGTCGCGTTCACGACCGGGCCCAGGAGGCGCAAGTGAAGGTCGGTGGCAGCATTTGTCGCATCGGCGACGACTTCGTCGGCGGATACATCCGCGCCGCGCTCGACGCGCTGTCGCGCGCGATCGATTGCCTCGCGCGCGAGGCGCACGCGGATCCCGTGAGGGAGCGCGGGATCGAGCGCGGCGAGCAGACGTTCCACGCTCGGCAGCGATCGCCGCGGATCCATTCCCGCAGCGTACGGGGGACGGGGGCATCGCCGCGACCGCGTAGACTCGACTCGTGAAAGGCGTGCGCGCCGCGGCGACAGTGATGCTCGTCCGCGATCGTCCCGAGCTCGAGGTCCTGGTGCAACGACGTTCGCCCCATGCCGTGTTCGGGCCGGGAGCGACCGTGTTCCCCGGCGGCGCGGTCGACCCGGCGGATGCCGCCGCGGAACCGCGCGTGATCGGGCTGGACGACGCCGCCGCGAGCGTCGAGCAGGGGCTCGCGCGGGGCGGGCTGGCGTTGCGGATCGCGGCCGTGCGCGAGTGTTTCGAAGAGGCCGGAGTGCTGCTCACCCGTGACCGGGCCGGCCAGCCCGCCGCGGCCGACGTCGCGTGGCGCGATGCACTGAACGCGGGCCACGCGACGATCGGGCAGGTCCTCGAGGCCGAAGACCTCGTCATCGATGCCCGCGATTTGCACGTGTTCTCACATTGGCTGACGCCGGTCGGTGCGCCGCGGCGGTACGACACGTGGTTCTTCGCGGCACGCGCACCTTCGGACCAGGAACCGGCCGCCGACGACGCGGAGCTGGTCGACTGGTCGTGGATCGCGCCGGCCGACGCGCTCGAGCGCTCCCAGCGGGGCGAGATCGAGCTGATCTTCCCAACGTTGCGCAGCCTGTTGGTATTGGGGCGATTCCCGACGACGGGCGCGCTGTTCGACGCGCTGAACGCCGCGCCGCGCGACGATTTCGGTCGCCGGTACGTCGGCGCCGACGGGTCGGGCGAGCGCGTGGTGCTTCCCGGCGATGACCGGGCTGCGATCGCCACGTGGACGATCCCGCTGCCCGATCTCGACGGACGCGCCGAGGCGCGCCTGCTCGCAACGGGAGGTGAGTAGTGGGCGCCGCGGCCGAGCCCGCGCGGCGACAGCGAGGTGACCGAAGGGGAGCGGAGCGTGGAGGCGATCCAATAGAAGTCGATCCTCGCCTCGTGCCCGGCGTTCCGAACGCGCTGTCGCCGCTGGTTCGACGCGTCGTTGCGCCCAATCCCGGTTTGATGACCGGACCCGGGACGAATACGTATCTCGTGGGCATCGACGAGGTGGCGGTCATCGATCCCGGCCCCGCCGACAAGGCGCACGTCGATGCGATCGTCGGCGCGTCGATGCGTGATCGCGTGCGATGGGTGCTGCTCACCCATACGCATCCCGACCACTGGCCGGCCGCGGCCCGAATCCGCAAGCTGACCGGCGCGGCCATCGCCGCCTTTCCCAAGACGCCGAAAGCTGACGCGTTCGATCTCACGCTCGACCTCCCGCTGCGCGACGGATCGACGATCGATGGCACCGAGTTTCGCCTCGAGGTATTGCACACGCCCGGGCACGCGCCCAACCACTTGTGCTTCGTGCTCGAAGAGGAACGATTGTTGTTTACCGGCGACCATGTGCTGAACGGCACGACAACGGTCGTGAACCCCCAGCGCGGCGGCAACATGGCCGAGTACCTCGCGTCGTTGGATCGCCTGCGCAAGCTCAAGCGTGTCTCACGTATCGCGCCCGGTCACGGTGACGTGATCGAGGACCCCAAGGCCCACCTCGACGAGTATGTCGCGCACCGCAAGATGCGCGACCGCCAGATCCTCGGCGCGCTGAAGGGCGGCCCGATCCGCATCCCTGCGATCGTCGAGCGTCTCTACGTCGACACCCCCGAGGGACTGCTCGACATGGCGCAACGTCAGGTGCACGCGCACCTGCTGAAGCTGAAGAGCGAGGGCAAGGTCGCCGGGTCGAGCTTCCGAGCCGCATGGGGTCTCGCGCGCTGAAACGCTGAAAGAACGCGCAACGCGCGCTCCTCGCGCCGCGTTGGTCACCAACTCCGCATGCGTCGCGAACGGGTCGGGTACGCGCACGACGTGTGCAGCAAATGAGAAACGAGAGAAGTCGTTGCATTGATCACGCGCGCTGCGCACGCCATCGTGCGCGGGCGGCCGGCCGGCTTCGGTCGTAGCTCGAGCCCGACGCTCGGGGCGGGGGGGAGAAACGGCGTGGGTGTGGGGCGTCGCCTCGCGCTGCGTTTCGTCTCTCCCCCTCGGCGAAGGCGCCCTGCACCGGTCCCGTCCGCGAGCCGAGCGTGCGGGGTGCCCTCGATGGCCACGCTCTCACCGGCGACGGTGGCGCGGGCAATCGCCGTCACGGTGACGTCGGTTGCCTCGCCGGATCCGGCCTACGGCCCGTCGCCGTCGCCGCTGCACGCGGCCGCGACGCGCACGAGCGGGCAGCTCCCGGCGACGGCACGGAGGCGACCCAAGGGCGCCATGGTCGCGCGTGATCGCCATTGGCCGGGGGGCGGCCTTCACGCCTAGCCTGCGAAGGCTGAGTACGCGCGCAGGAGGATTCGCCGTGGCGGACACCAAGCTCTTCATCTATGGCGAGTGGGTCGAGGCGGCCTCGGGCGAGACCTTCCCGACGTATGCGCCCTCGACGGGCGAGAAGATCGCCGACGTTGCCAAGGCGGGCCGCGATGATGCGCGGCGCGCCGTCGAGGCCGCCCGCGCCGCGTTCGATGACGGCCCGTGGCCGCGGATGTCGGGCAAGGAGCGCGCCGAGAAACTGCGCAAGGTCGCCGAGCTGATCAATGCGCGCAGCGGCGAGATCGCCGAGATCGAAGCGCGCGACGGCGGTGGGACCATCAAGAAGGCGATGTTCGCCGATGTGCCGGGCGGTGCGGGGTCGTTCACGTTCTTCGCCGACTGCGCGGAGAACGAGCCCGACGAGACCGAACGGGGCGAGTCGCCGTTCCCGGTGGCCAAGAGCGTCGTGCGGCGCGAGCCGTTCGGCGTAACCACCGGCATCGTGCCGTGGAACTTCCCGTTCATCATGGCGAGCTGGAAGATCGCGCCGTCGATCGCGGCCGGTAACACCTGTGTGCTCAAGCCGGCGAGCTTCACGTCCTTGAGCGCGGTCGAGATGGTAAAGGCGTGCGAGGAGGCCGGCATCCCGCCGGGCGTCGTCAACCTCGTCACCGGTCCGGGCGGCAGCGCCGGCGAGGAGCTCGCGCAACACCCGTCGGTCGACAAGGTCGCGTTCACGGGTTCGACGGAGGTCGGGCGGCGCATCATGCAGCTCGCGTCGGGCACCGTGAAGAAGGTGACCCTCGAGCTCGGCGGCAAGTCGGCCAACATCATTCTCGACGACGCCGACCTCGACCTCGCGGCCGCGGGCACGCTGTGGGGCACGTTCTTCCACAACGGACAGGTCTGCGAGTCGGGCACGCGCGCATTGGTATCGCGCAAGATCTACGACGAGTTCGTCGCGCTGTTGGTCGAGCGTTCGGCGAAGATCGTCATCGGCGACAACATGAGCATGGACACCGATCTCGGCCCGCTCGTCGCACCCGCGCAGGTCGACACGGTCGAGCGGTACGTGAAGCTCGGTCTCGACGAGGGCGCCAAGCTGCTGTGTGGCGGATCGAAGCCGACCGATCTGGCACCGGGCCTCGACCCGAGCGCGTACTACCTGCCCACCATCTTCGAAGCCGACAACTCGATGAAGATCGCCCAGGAGGAGATCTTCGGGCCGGTGCTGTGCGTGATCCCGTTCGATTCCGACGACGAGGCGATCAAGATCGCGAACGACTCGATCTACGGTCTCGGCGGCGGCGTGTGGTCGAAGAACCTGGAGCGCGCCCACGGCGTTGCGGCGCAGATGCGCACGGGCACCGTGTGGGTGAACGACTACCACATGATCACCCCGAACCAGCCCTTCGGTGGGTACAAGCAGTCGGGCATCGGCCGCGAGCTCGGCGACTACGGCTACAACGAGTACCGCCAGATCAAGCACATCTGGACGAACACCGGCACCGACCGCAGCAACTACCTCCACTTCTCCGCCCTCAGCGCCAACATCTGAGACATCGCCCCGCAACCTGCGCCGCAAACCGGGAACTATTCGGGTTTTGCGGCGCAGGTTCGGAGGGCCGGGGAGGTCGGGGGTGGGGGCGGTACCGTTTGTGCTGTGAAGGTCACCGGGAGCGATACGGCCGCGCGGATCGTCGAGCGGGCGCGCCACGATCGCGCGGGCGAGCTGGTGTTCACGATCGGCACTGGGTGTTGTGAGTCGACCGCGCCGTTCCTGTACGAGGACTTCTGGCCGGGGCCCGATCACGAACCCGTCGGGGAGGTCGCGGGCGTCGCGGTATTCGCGCCCGAGTATCTGCGCGCCCTGTATCCGGCCGGGGACGGCGTCGTGATCGACGCCGAAGAAGTGGTCGCGGAGTCGATGTCGATCGAGACCGAATACGGGTGGCGTTTCTACTTGCGAGAACCGGGCGGCGAGAAGCTGGCGGGGCAGGAGTCCGAGGCGTGCGACGTGCCCGAAGAGACCTCGGCGTTGCGCAGTCGCGGGCTTCAGGAGCTCCCCGAAGCGTTGCGCCGCATGCGCATGCGCTGATCGGGGAGAACTCGTAGGGATCGTCACCGATCGTTGCTGGACGCTGCCATGCGCGCAGATACCCTGCGCGCATGGCGGGAAGTTCGGACGCTCTGCTGGTCGCCGAAGGCGTTTGCAAGTCTTACCGGACTGGTGCCGAGTCCGTCGAAGCGTTGCGCAGCGTCGACCTCGTTGTCCGCGACGGCGAGTTCGTCTCGATCATGGGTCCGTCCGGATCCGGCAAGACGACGTTGCTCAACTGCTGTTCCGGGCTCGACGACATCGACGGCGGCCGCGTGGTGCTCGACGGTGTCGACCTCCACGCGTTGTCCGACGGCCAGCGCACGCGCAACCGGGCGTCGTCGATGGGGTTCATCTTCCAGGCCTACAACCTGATCCCCGTATTCAGCGCGGTCGAGAACGTCGAGCTTCCCGCATTGCTCGCCGGCGTGGACCCGAAGGAAGCGCGCCGCCACGCCGCGGCGACGCTTGATCGCGTCGGCCTCTCCAACCGACTGAAGCACCGACCGCCCGAGCTGTCGGGCGGCGAGCAGCAGCGGGTCACCGTGGCGCGCGCGCTCGCCGGGAATCCGCGTGTTGTCTGGGCCGACGAACCGACGGGCGCCCTCGACTCCGAGACCGCCGCCGTCGTCATGGAGCTGCTGCGACAGTTGCATCGCGACGGCCTCACGCTCATCGTCGTCACCCACGACGAAGGAGTCGGCACGACAGCCGAGCGCATGATCAAGATGCGAGACGGCAAGATCGTGAGTGACCAACCGGTGCGCGCGACGGTCACCTGAGCCGATGCCGATTCTGGTTCTCGTCCTCTCGCTGCCGTTCCTCTATCTTCTCGTGCGCGCACCGATTCTGCGGCGGCTCGCGCTGCGCAACGCGGTGCGGCGACCTCGAGAGTCGTTGCTCGTGATCGCGGGGTCGTTGCTCGGCACAGCCATCATGACCGGCTCCTTCGTGGTCGGCGATACGTTCGACGCGTCGATCCGCGCCATCGCGTACGACCAGCTCGGCCCGATCGACGAGGTCGTGTCGACGAGCGGGCTCGAGAATGGCGCCGACCTGACCGACCGCCTCGCAGGGTTCGAGCATCCTGACGTCGACGGACTGTTGCCGATGACCATGACGAGCGCGGCGTCGGCGACCACCAGCGAGCCGCGGCGGGCCGAACCGCGCGTACAACTCCTCGAGACCGACTTTGCAGCGGCGCGGGAGTTCGGCGGCGACGCGCGTGCAACGGGCATCGACGGCGACGGACCCGCGCCGGGTGAGGCTGTGATCGCCGACGATCTCGAACGCGCCCTCGAAGTGAGTGTCGGCGACGAGATCGAGGTGTTCGCCTACGGCACGTCCGAGCGTGTGCGTGTCGCCGACGTGCTGCCTCAGCGCGGCATCGCGGGCTTCTGGCGCGGCTTCGAGACATCCTCGTACAACGTGTTCGTCGCATCGGGCACCATCGCCGAGCTGTTCGCGGCAGGCAACGGGGAGGGCGAGCCGGCCCAAGCGTTGGTGCTCGTGTCGAACGCCGGCGACGTGGAAGGCGGCGCCACCCACTCGGACGCCGTGACCGAGGCCCTCCGATCGCAGATCGCCGGCATCGACGTCAACGTCGACAAAGCCAAGCAACAGGTGCTCGACAATGCCGAGGAAGCGGGCCAGTCGCTGACCCAGCTGTACACCGCGCTCGGCATGTTCGCAGTACTCGCGGGCATCTTGTTGTTGGTCAACATCTTCTTCATGCTCGCCGACGAGCGAAAGTCCGAGCTCGGAATGCTGCGTGCGGTCGGGCTCCGCCGCCGGTCGCTCGTCGGTGCGTTCGCGCTCGAAGGTTGGTGCTACGCGCTCGTGTCGGCGATCGCCGGTACGTTCGTCGGGCTCGCGCTGGGCCGCGTCATCATGGCGGCCGCGGGCCGCATCGCGTCGAGCGGGCCGGAAGAGTTTCAGATGTCACTGCGCTGGGACTTCGAGTGGGCGAGCGTCGCCACCGGGTTGAGCATCGGCTTCACGATCTCGATCGTCACGGTGCTCGTCACGAGCATCTGGCTCAGTCGGTTCAACATCATCCAGGCGATCCGCGACATCATCGAACCCGCCCGGCGCCGACCGCGAACGCGCGCGCTGTACCTCGGCTTCGTGCTCGCCGCGCTCGGCCTCGCAATGGTCGCAGCGGGCGTGAATGCGAAGGCGTGGTTCCCTTTCATCATTGGTCCCGTGTTCATCCTGGTCGGCATCGGCCCGGCGCTCGTGCGCAGCCTGCCGCGCGACGCCGTCATGACGACGCTGGGATCGCTCACGCTCGCGTGGGGTGTTGCTTGCATCCCCATCGCAATCGGGCTCGACATGGACTTCGAAGTGTTCATCTTCGTGCTGCAAGGTCTGATCCTCGTCGGGTCGGCGGTCGTCGGCGTGTCGCAACACCAGAGTGCAATCGGTCGTGTCGTCGGCAGCGTGGCCCGCCGGTCGCTCTCGGCACGGCTCGGGCTGGCGTACCCGCTCGCGCGCAAGTTCCGCACGTCGATGACGCTGGGCATGTTCGCGCTCGTCGTGTTCATCCTCGTGTACGTGTCTGTGCTGTCGTCGATGTTCGCGTCGCAGACCGACGAGTTCGCGGCCGACCTCTCCGGCGGGTTCAATGTGATCGTGACCTCGAACGACAGCAATCCGGTGTCGTTCGACGATCTCGCGACCGAACCCGGCGTCGAGCGCGTGGCGCCGCTCGTGACGAAGAACGCGGTGATCGAGGTCGAGTCGGGCGAGGAACCAGCGCCTTGGCTGATGACGGCGTTCGGCCAGTCGCTCGTCGATGGTGGCGTGCCGACGCTCGACGACCGCGGCGGGTACGCGAGCGACACGGCCGCGTATCAGGCGGTGCTCGACGACCCCAGCCTCGCGATCGTGGACGACTTCTTCCTGAGCGACGGACCTGGACCGCCCGGCGAGGAACTCGACATCGGCGACGACTTCACCGTCCGAGACCCAGTGAGCGGCGGCGCCCGCACGCTGACCGTTGCCGCGATGGGACCCAACGATTTGGTGTTCAACGGTGGTTGGATGTCGATCGACGCCGCGCAGGCTGTGTTCGGAGACCGCGCCGTGCCGAGCCGGGCCTACGTCGCGGTGGACAACCCGGCGCGCTTCGTGGACGACTTCCAGGGCCGCACGATCGCCAACGGCGGCGACGCCGACTCCATCGGCCACCTCGTCGACGAGGCCTTCTCGCAGCAGAACCAGTTCTTCTTGTTGATGCGCGGCTATCTCGCGCTGGGTCTCGTGATCGGTGTCGCCGGCATCGGCGTCATCATGGTGCGGGCGGTGCGCGAACGGCGCCGGCAGGTCGGCGTCTTGCGCGCGCTCGGACTCGAAGCATCGGCAGTGCGCCGGTCGTTCGTGATCGAGTCGCTGTTCGTGGCGATCGAAGGCGTGCTGATCGGCGTCGTCCTCGCGCTCGTCACGGCCGGATCGCTGACGCTCACCGACATGTTCGGTGAAAGCCTGACGTTCGTGGTCCCGATCGCGACGATTCTGGTGCTGGTCGTGGCGATCGTCGCGTTCACGCTGCTCGCCACCGTTGCACCTGCGCGCGCGGCCGCCAAGATCAAACCGGCCGTTGCCCTCCGCATCGCCGACTGAACGCCCGGCGTCGAAAATTGACCCAACTGATGGGTATCTCACGCACCGCTCCGGTGCGTGAGATACCCAACTGATGGTGCACTTGGTCTACGTCGGCTTGACGGGCGCGAGCTTCTCGACCATGTCGAAGATGCGCGCGGTGCAGCTCGCCATCTCGACCGGGGGCAACAGCTCGGTCACGATCCGCTCGGCAATCGCGCCGAACGCCTTCGCCGCGGGCGACGTGGGGTGCTCGAGCACGACCGGCTTCCCCCGGTCGCCGCCCTCGGACACCGCCGCCTCGATCGGGATCGTGCCGACGACGGGCGCGCCCGTGAGCGTGGAGAGACGGCGACCGCCGCCTTCGCCGAAGATCGCATGACGGCTGCCGTCGGGCGCGACGAACTCGGACATGTTCTCGACGACGCCGAGCACCTTGAGGTACGAGCGACGCGCCATGTCGGCGACACGCGCCGCGACCTTCTGCGCGCCCTTGGCCGGTGTCGTGACGACGAGCATCTCCGCTTGTGGCAGCAGCCGCGACAACGCCATCTGGATGTCACCGGTGCCCGGCGGCATGTCGATCAACAGGTAGTCGAGCTCGCCCCACGCCACGTCCGTCAGGAACTGCTCGAGTGCTTTGGCCAGGATGAGGCCGCGCCACATCAGCGCCGTGTCCTCGTCGTCGACGAGCAGCCCCATCGACACGACCTTCAAGACCCCCGCACCCGATGCGACTTCGTGCGGTGCGATCTTGCCCTTCCCGTCGCCAGTCGTCGTTCCCGCGAGGCGACCGCCGACCCCGAGCATGCGCGGGATCGAGAAGCCCCAGATGTCGGCGTCGAGCACACCGACCGTCAAGCCGCGCGCCGCCAGCGCGGCCGCGAGGTTCGCGGTGACCGACGACTTGCCGACGCCGCCTTTGCCGCTGCCGATCGCGATGACGCGCGTCGTCGGCGCGATCTCGGTCGGCGGCGCGATCTGTTGGGCGTGGAGTCGCGCGCGCTCCATGACCGCCGACCGTTCGTCTTGGGTCATCTCCGCGTATTCCACGGTCACGGCCTGGACGCCGGGGAGCCCCGCCACCTTGGACTGCACGTCGGTGCTGATCTGGCCGCGCAGCGGGCAGGCCGCGGTGGTGAGGGCGACCTTGACCACGACCTCCCCGTCGGCGCCGACGGTGACGTCGCGGACCATCCCGAGGTCGACGATGCTCGCCCGCAGCTCGGGATCGAGCACGCCCGCGAGCACGCCGCGGACGTCGTCCGCGGTCGGGGGGCTCGGGCGGGGGGCGGCAGGGTCGGTCATGGCGCAATAAATAACGTATCGGCCTTGAAAATATGCCGGGTGCTCGGTACGGTCAAGGCGCGATGGACCTGTTGGCGGTGTTGAAAGCCCTCGGTGACGAGACCCGCTTCTCGATGTATCGGGAGCTCGCGGGCTCGACTCGACCGCTCAGCGCGACCGAGCTGGCCGACCGGCTCGACCTGCACTCGAACACGGTGCGGCTCCATCTCGAGCGGCTGCGGGAGGCGGGCCTGGTGGAGGTCGAGCCGGTGCACCGGGGCACGGTCGGTCGACCGCAGCACGTCTACTCCCTTGCGGCGGGCGTGCCCGGACTCGGGTTCGACCCGCCCAGCTACACCCTCCTCGCCGGATTGCTGGCCGCGCTCGCCGAGCGGGTCGGCGCCGATGGTGAGGAAGCCACCGCGATCGGACAGTCCTGGGGCGTCGAAGCGGCCCGCCGCACACGATCGCGGTCGTGTGTGACCGCACTCACGGGTGAGCTGGAACGGCTGGGGTTCGACCCCGGTGTGGCCGATGAAGGTGACCGCAGCGCGATCGCCTTCCTCCACTGCCCGTTCCGGGAGCTGGCCGAGGCGTATCCGGAGCTGGTGTGCAACCTGCACCGCGGCATTTGCGAAGGTGTCGTCGGTGAGGTCGGCGGGGGAGCAGTGGAGCACTTCGCGACGTTGTACGACCATGACCCGTGCCACGTGACGGTGAGCGTCGGGTAGCCTGAAGGGCCTGAGGTTTCCGGAGGGAAGTCATGATCACCCTGACCGACACTGCGACCACGAAGGTGCAGGAGCTCATCGCGGCTGAGGGCCAGCCCGAGCTGTTCTTGCGCGTCGCGGTTCGTCCCGGCGGCTGCTCGGGCCTCTCCTACGACATGTTTTTCGACACCGAGCGGGCGCCTGACGACATCGAGCAGGAGTACGGCGAGGTGAAAGTCGTTGTCGACCCCGCGAGCGCGCAACATCTGAGCGGCGCGTCGCTCGACTACAAGGACGGGCTCCAGGGCGCCGGGTTCACCATCAACAACCCGTCGGCGCAGCGAACCTGTGGCTGCGGCCAGTCGTTCTCGTAGACGACCGGTTCTGGAGGCAAGTCGAATGTGAAAGGGCCCCGCCTTGTGGCGGGGCCCTGTTCGTTGTCTCGCGATGCCGGCTACCAGCCCCAACCGTTGGCGTCGGAGAATTCGAGGCTCCACTCGGTCTTGCCCGCGAACTGCGAGCCGTTCCAAATACCGCAGGTAATGCCCAGCGGCCGACGGGCACAGAAGTCCAACGCGCCGTCGCCGTTCACATCAGCGAGGCCGGCGCTCTCCGCGGACGCGGCGTTGCCGTAGCCGTTGGCATCCGCGAAGTCGGGGCCCACCTTCGCGTTGCCCACGAAGTTGGTGCCATTCGAATACTCACACTCGACGCCGCCCGGCGTCGGGCCGCGGCCGCACACGTCGGCCTTGCCGTCGCCATCCAGATCTGCGAAGCGCAGGGTCTTGCTGTACCTGCTATCCGCCCACCAGCCGTCACGGAAACCGCCGGTCCACAGCCTCTCAAACTCGAACCAGGTTCCCTGCGAAAGGCCGCACCGCACGCCGTCCCCCCAGCGACCGCACCAGTCGTCCTTGCCGTCGCCGTTCACGTCGGCGAGCGCGACGGTCCGACCCAACCCTGCCGATCCGAAGCCGACGGTCATCAGCGCGAGATACCCCGGGAGCCACGAGTAGTAGGCCCGCTCCGACAACCAGGGCGTCGTGAACGAAGTCCCGGTTCCGATCGCGCACTGCACGAAAAACAACTCGCGGCCGCACACGTCGACGTGGCCGTCGCCGTTGATGTCGCCGTAGCGAATCGTCGCCGGGTCCTCGTTCCAGCCGTTGACGGCATCGGTGAAGAACGAATCCCACTGCCGGGGCTGCTCGAACGCGGTGCCAGTCGACATGGAGCACCAGATGCCGTTCGCAGCGCGCATGCACACGTCGTCCTTGTTGTCGTGGTTCAGGTCGACGAGTTGGATCGACGCGTTGCGCCGGATGTCTCCGTAGCCGTTGGCATCGGAGAAGTGCGAGTCCCACAGACGCAGCGGACCGAACCCGGTTCCGTTCGACAGCGCACACGCCACGCCCATCGCAGACCGGCCGCAGACGTCAGCGTTCCCGTCGCCGTTCACGTCACCGTACCGGATGGTCGCGTGATACGACGCGGCCTGCGGTGGCTTGCCGGGGCTCGGAACCTGCTCGGGCGGCGGCGGGTCGGTCGGGTACCGGTCCGATTCGAACGTGAGGTGGAGCAGGCCGGTGCTCGCGCCGGCGAAGACGTCGACTCGGCCGGCCGCGGTCGCGATCACCGCCGGCGTCGTCGTGACGCCGGGTTGGCTGATCCGCTCCCACAGCCCGAGCCCGTAGGTGGACGAGATGGAGAGCTGCCACAGCGCGCGGTCGGCGCCGACCACGAACACCTCGATCAGACCCGGAACGCGTGACACGACCACCGGGTCGGACTGCAGGCCTCCTCCCGGCGCACCGAGGTTCGTCCACGGCGCCCAGTTCAAGCCGTCGAACGTGTTGCGCCGGTGCAGCGACCCGTCGGCACCGCGCACGAATACGTCGGCACGAGAGAACCGGTAGGAGAAGGCGATCGGGTCGCCGATGATCCCACCCGTGGGCGCGCCGAGCGCGCTCCACCATCCGGGTCGGATGGCCTCGTCCCAGCGGTGGTACACGTTGTAGCCGTTGCCGTCGTTGCGCAGGACGGCGACGTCCTGGCGACCGACTGTCACCGCGGGCGCCCCTGAGACGCGGCTGTCGGAGACCACTCCGGCACCGCCCAACGACTGCGAGGCCGACCAGTGGCTCGCGCCCGTGCACGGACTCGCGCACGACAATCGGCGGACCACGTCGTCGATCCCCCGCACCGTCACGTCGATGCGCCCCGAACCCCACGCGACCGCGCTCGGGGTGCCCGTCACCTGGTTCGCCGGCGCGGTACCGCTGCACAGGCACACCCATGCGCTCCACGTACCGAAGCGGTCGCGCCACCTCCAGTACAGGGAACGGCTCGCGTGCTGGAAGACGTCGACGCGGCCGTCCTGACCCGACGAAACGGCAACGGGATCGGACGCCCCCGAACCGGGCGCGCCCGAGATCGAACCCCACGCCGACCACGACCGCGTCGCAACGTCGTACGTGCGCGTGAACAGGGACGATCCGATGTCGCGGAAGACCACGTCGAGCTTGCCCGGCGCCGACTGCACTGCTGCCGGCGCCTTCGAGATCGGGAGACCGGCCACCGTCTGCGCCACCCACTGGGTCGACGCGGGCCGCGGGTCGAAGTCGATCTGCTCGAGTGGCGCGATGCCGGATTGTGCACCGCCGGCTCCGAACATCCGGATGGTCGCGTAGGCGGGTGACGTGGCGCTCGCGCCGGTGCGGGCGACGTTGTCGGTGGCGCTGCGCAGCCTCCAGACCTTGCTCCACGGCGAGTTCCAGAGCTGATCGGGGGGCGGGACGGTTTGCGGGTGCGGCTTGCCGACGCGTTCCCAGAGCCCGTCGGGTGACGACGCGATGAACGTCGTCCACGCCGGGCTCGTGTTGACCGCCGTCAGGTACTTGTACGCGTACGCGGCCGCACCGTCGTCGCCGCCGATCGGACAGGTCGGCTGTGGCACCGTTTCCTCGCCGGCGCTCTGCTCGACGGGCGGGCACGCCATGTCGCTCGTGGGGAACATCTGCACGTTGCAGTTCGTCGCGCTCGTGCACGTGAACCCGAGGCGGTACATGCGTGCGATCTCGCCGCCGAGGTTGCCGTTGAAGAAGACCTGGGCGCCGTTGTCGCCCATCGGCACCGCGGCCGGCGCGATCGGCGCCGCGCTCACACTCAGGGCCAGACCGGACGGCCATGGACCGATGGTCCATTGGCCGTTGATGTTCGGGTCGGACCAGAGCCAGTTCCACTTCCCGAAGGGGAACTCCCATCCGGCGACTTCGAACACGACGAAGTCGTTCGAGGCACCGAGCCTCGTCACGGCAACGCCGCGCACCGTGGAGTTCCATGCCGCGGGTCGCTCCTGCCAGTCGGTCCACCCGCCGCCGGGCAGCTGCACCTTGACCCATATCTTGTCTTCTCTGACAGTCGTCTGCGGGAGGTCTTGCGTGTGGGTCGCAAGCACGATGCGGCCGTCGGCGAGGGTGGTCGCGGACAGCCGGCTCGGCCCGCCGAGGAAGGTGCAGTACGTCGGACCGGGGATCGGGATTGTCTCGACCATGGTCCAGCGGGTGCCGTCGTAGCGCTGGTGCTTCAGCTCCGGGCACTGGATCGGCGACTTCCGCCATGGTGGTGTGCCTTGGCCGGTGCCTTCGTTGTAGTGCGCGAGGTCGTCTTGGTAGAAGAGGTCGACGATGCCGTCGCCGTTCGAGGTCGCGGCGGCGCCGCTGGACACGATCAGGCCAGGAGTGTCGTCGGTCGTTTCGGGGGTGCTGCGGCCGTCGACACGCTTCCACTTGCTCCAACCGACGCGGACGCCTTGGGCCTTTTCTCCGGCACACGTCTGGTCGGGGGCTTCGAAGTCGTCGGCGAACTCGCTCAGGTCGTAATAGACGACGTCTTGCAGCTCCGGGTTCTCGACGCCGCAGCTGAGCACGAGGTCCGATTGCTTGTCGGCGGCGTCGAGGAAGTCTGCGCCGCCGCCGCCGTAGAGCTTGTCGAGCCCGTACGTTTGGCCGGCCGGCAGGAGGAGGAGCCCGAAGTCGTCCTGGTTCTCCTCGTCGCCGCCGTCGGCGTAGATCTTGTCGCCGCCGACCGCGCCGACGAGCGGCACGTCGGGAAGGCCATCGTCGCCGAGCGCGGCGTAGTCGTCATGGGGGAGCACGGCGTCGTCGCCGTGGAGCGTGTCGTTCGCGCCGTTGCCGACGAGGGTGTCGTTGCCGCCCTGTCCGATGAGGATGTCGTCGAGCCCGGAGCCGGTCAGGGTGTCGTCGAACGCGCCGCCGATGAGCACTTCGATGTCGTCGAAGACGTTGTCGTTCTCGTCGACGAGGCCGTCGTTCTTGGCGTTGTCGAGCGCGACGGTGACCGATGCCGTCGCCGCGACGTACGGCGCGTGCGCGGGGGCACAGGCCCAGGCGGCCGGGATCGGCACCGGACAGATCGGTGCGTACGACATCGTGTCGCGGCCACGGTTGGTTGCGCTGTCGGACGATCCGTGGACTTCGTCGCCACCCGGTTCGGAATAGAAGTTGTCGTTGCCGACCTTGCCGTCGAGCTTGTCGTCGCCGCCCGCACCGACGATCGTGTTCGCCTGGCTGTTGCCGGTGAGCGTGTCGCTGCCGGCGCCGCCGTATAGATGGGTGAAGTCCCAGAGGCTGTCCTCCTCCGCCGGTGCACCGGCGGGGACCTTGGTCTTGATCGTCGACCCCGGCGCGGGAAGCGTCACGTCGATCGGATGCGCCTGATCGTGGTCCTGGTAGCTGAGCACGTTCGTGCCCACGCCGCCGATGAGCACGTCGTTTCCGAGCCCACCCTGGAGCAAGTCGTCGCCGTCGAAGCCGATGATCAGATTGTTCGAGCTGTTGCCGTACAGCGCGTCGTTGTTCCTGCCGCCCAAGATGTACTCGATCGTCGGGTGGAGCGTGTCCGTCTGGTCGGCGATGCCGTCGCCGTTGGCGTCGAACCCACTGCGCGGAGTGCCGTCGAGGCGCGCGAGGACGCGAGTCGTCGTCGCCGCGTAATCAACGAGGTCAGTCGTTCCGCCCTGGCCTTTGAACGTGTTCGTGCGGCTTGCATGCCGGTTGGCCATCTCCGGCACGAACGTGTCGTTGAATGCCGTCCCGACGATCGTGTCGTTCCCGGGCGAGGTCTGGACGTCGTCCTTTTCGTTCACCGCACCATCGTTCGCGCCGTCGGCAATGGATACCTTCACACCCTGAGTGCGGCGATACGGAGTGAACTGGTTGACGTCGTAGTTGATGGTGTCGTTGTCGGCGCCCCCGTTCATGACATCGGGACCACCGACGCCGTCAAGGAAGTCGTTTCCGCCCATGCCGAGCAGAACGTTCGCAACCGCGTTCCCGGTGATGCGATCACCACCGGCACCGCCGGTCACGTTCTCGAAGTTCTTCACGCTGTCGCGCTCGTTCTCGACGTTCACGTTCCGGAAGATCGCCGACGCGGCGGACGCGCCGATCTCCGGCAACGTCACCCACACCGCCTGCGTCGAGTCTTTTTCGCTCACGTCGAACGTGTCCTCACCACCTTGGCCGTCGAGGGTGTCGTTGCCGCGTCGACCCCGAATGATGTTGTTCAGCGAGCTGCCCGTGAGCGTGTCGGCCGCGCCGCCACCCCACACGTTCTCGATGTTCTTGATCTTGTCGCCCTCACCGGGAACGGTCGTCTCTTGGTCCGGTTCGGGCAGCGTCACGGTGACACCGACGGTGTCGTGACCGGCGTCCGCGTACGACACGGTGTCGTTCAGACCGCCGCCACCGTCGAAGCTCTCGGCGCCGGTTGTGCCGGAGAAGGTGTCGGTCTCGTCACCGCCGATCGCGCCCTGGAAATTTCTCAGGATGTCGTTCTCGCCCGCCTCTCCGTTCCCGGTGCTTGTCCCGGTTCCGGGAAGCTGGACCGTCACGTTGGCAGTCGGAGGTCGGTCGTAGATCATGGTGTTGACGCCTGACCCGCCGTCGACGTCCTGTGACCCGGTCGGGTTGATGTAGGAGTCATCGTCGGCGCCGAGCCGTACCGTGTTCGTATCGAGCCCGGGCACTGTTGTCGTCGCGAAGACGTTGTCGTTGCCGGCGTCGGTTGTCATGTTGAACGTCTGAGGCAATGGACAGAAGACAGTTCGACGCGTCGGACCTTGCTGGCAGAGCCCAGCGGGATCGAGTGCCCCCGAGATGTTGGTGATCTCGACATGCCACGCGTTCGGAACCGGCGAGATGACCGCTGATCTGTTCATGGCACCCGGAGAGGCTCCCGGCGGGCCCTCGGGAAAGTCGACGAGCAGCCCCTCGACGATGTCGACGACGACGTTCTCGCCGAGCTTGTACGCGAGCTTGAATCCCTCGGATCGTCCCGCCGAAATGGCTGCTTTCTTCAGCAGCTCGAGGTAGGTCAGATCCCGATCGAACTTCAGGTCGAACAGATCGACCATTGTGACGCGGGAACGTCCGGGCACCGACGGCGGAAGCAGCGGAAGGTCGATCTGCGAGGGCGCGAACACGAACCTGAAGTACCAGGAGATGTTCAAGATGCGCTTGAGGAACTGCTTGTGCGAAAACCCGAGCACTTCCTGGACGAACGCAGGGAGGAACTCCTCGCAGTTGCCGTTGATGTCACGATCGCCCTGGGGCGGGGTTGTCGAGGTGTCGACGTCCCACTTCACTTGGTCCGTATCGGCGCCGAGCAAGCCGTTGCCACAATAGATGGTGTCTCGGAACGTGGGGTCGGGCACGTATTCGTACAGCGTGATCGTTCCGTCGCGTGCGTCGATCTGGTCGACGGCGCCGTCGCGCTGCCCTCCGTCCAGGAGGTCGTCGCCGAGGTCACCATGGAGGTAGTCCTTGCCGTCCTCGCCGTAGAGCTTGTCGTCCCCCCAGCCGCCGAACAGCGTGTCGGGCTCGCCCGGCCCGTCGAATTGGGTGCCGTTGTAGCCGTAGAGCGTGTCGTTGCCGTCACCGCCGTCGAGGGTGTCGGCGCCGGCCAAGCCATAGAGATGGTCGTCGCCACCCAGACCGACGAGCGTGTTGTCGTGATTGCCGCCGACCTGGATGTTGCCGAACAGCACGTCGTTGCCGGAACCGCCCCAGAGGTCCTCGACGTCCTTGTTGATCGTGTCTTTCTCGCCGGCTCGACCACTGTCCTCGAAGCCGCCGATGCGTGCGAAGACCGGCTGATCGGTGAAGTAGTGCACCGAGTCGTGATCACCGAGCGAGACGACCGAACACGAGACGAACGCGCCAGCTCCGTCGCAGTCGCCCGAGAACTGGTCCGCGCCTCCCTCCCCATAGAAGACGTCGCTGCCTCCGAACCCGATGAGCCAGTTCCGCTCACCGTTTCCGATCATGCGGTCGTCGTACGCCGAACCGATGATCGCCACCATGTTGTTGAAGTCCGCGGGCATGATGCAGTCGCCCTCACCCAGCGGCCCTTCGTTGCACACGCCGTCGTTCAGCGAGATCGAGATCGACGCGGTCGCGAGGGAGTAGTCGATGACATCGAACGCACCCGGCACACAACAGTTGGCACCGGGAGAGTACGTGTCGCCGCCGGGCTCCCACCACATCCTGTCGGCACCGTCGCCGCCGTCGAGCACGTCGCTGCCGTCGCCGCCACGCAGCTCGTCGCCGCCGTTCTCGCCGTGCAGGTCGTCGAAACCGTCTTCGCCGTAGAGGTGATCGTTGCCGCCCCGTCCGTAGATGTGGTCACCGGCGTCGTCGCCGTAGATCCAGTTCTCGCTGTCGTTGCCCGTCAGTGTGTCGACGCCGCCACCGCCGATGAGCACCTCGACGTCGTTCGCGATCGTCCCGCCGCCGCTCATCGAACCGCCGATCGTCGCGGTGACACCGTTGGTGTGGGAGAGGTCGACCGTGTCCTTCCCGCTCCCGCCGGTGAGCTTGTCATTCGTGTCGGGTGCGAAGTAGTCGTCGCCGCCGCGGCCGTCGAGCTTGTTGACGCTGCTGTTCCCTGTCAGCGCATCATCCCGGCTCGTTCCGATCAGGTTCTCGATGCTGGTCCCGGCGTCGTCGACCGAAACGTCGACGCCAACCGACCACAGCTCGTACGACACAGTGTCCTCGCCGGTGTCGCCGTCGATGGCTGCGCCTCCGGACTGCGCCGGGTAGAACGTGTCGTCGCCGGTAATCCCCCGCAGCGTCTGCCCGGGGCCCGAGGCCGCGAGGTAGTCGTTCTGAAAGGTTCCCTCGAGCGTCGAGAAAGCGCCGTTGTGGATCACGTCTCCGCCGGCGAGGTTGCTGAGCGAGATCGACGTGGACGGACTTCCGATCCCGATGCCCAACGCCGCGTAGCTCACCTTGTTATCGGCACCGCCGTCGCCGTAGATGTGGTCGCCGCCCGCGGCCGCGTAGAACCAGTCGTTGGCGGGATTGTTGTTCGCCCACTGCGACTGCGGTGCGCCGTCACCGTCCAGGATGTCCGCGCCGCCGTGGCTGTAGAGCTCGTCGCTCCCGCCGTTGCCGTACAGCTCTTGATGGCCGGCGTTACCGTGAATCCAGTCGTTGCCCTTGCCGCCGACCACGACCTCGATGTCGGCCATCACGTTGTCGCCATCGGGGTCGTTCGCCACGCCGTCGAGCTCGATGTAGAGACCTGCGGTGCGCTCGTGGTACAGCACGGTGTCGAAGCCGTCGCCGCCGCTGAGCAGGTCAGCACCGCCGCGGCCGTTCAGAATGTCGTTGCCGCCGTTGCCGTAGAGCTGGTTGGGCCCGTCCCCGCCGGTGATGTGGTCGGCGTGCCCGCTACCTCTGATGATCTCGATGTCGTCGTGGACGTTGTCGCCCTCGGCGCCGCCCTGCTCGCCGTCGTTGGGTTGACCGTCGGTCTGGGTGATCTTGATTGCGCTCGATGCGCCGGAGTAGTCGAGTGTGTCCTCGCCGGGGCCGCCCCACAGGTCGTCGCCGCTGCCGCCGCCGAGGAGATAGTCGTTGCCGTCTTCGCCGTATAGCTTGTCGGCGGCGGCACTGCCGTAGAGCTCGTCGTTCTCGGGACCTCCGATGAGGTCTGATCCGCCGACGCCCGCGCTGAGCTTGTCAAGTCCCTCCTCACCGAGCAGTGCGGTGTAGCCCGACGTGATCCCCGCGGGAACGCCTGTTACCGGAGCGGTCCCACCGCTTTCGAAGAACAGCTCGTCGTTGCCGTGGTTTCCGTGGACCATGATGCCGGCAATCAAGTTGTTGCCGGCCTGGTCGTATATCGGACACGAACCCATCGCGGGCACGATTCCCGAGCCGAGTGGCCACTCGAAGGCAGCGTTCGTGCTCTTGCACGGGGCGTCTGCAGCCCAGGGGCCGTTGTTCCAGTAGTCGAACACCATTACGGCGTTGCCAACGCCTGCCGGTCCGGACTGATGGTTGCCGCTCTTGCCGATGAACGGATGGATCTTGTTGTTCGCGGAGCTGCCGTAAATGTGCATGATGTTTCCCTCCATCCGCACGCCGTTGACCGGCGCGGGAATGGTCTGTGAGGAAACGGATTGCGAAACAGCCGCGCTTGACAGCACTGCGGGCGCGCTACTCGCCGACGCCGCGACTATCTCGTCGGATCCACCGTGGGTGCCGCGCCGCACGATCGACGGCGGTGTGGGCGCTTGCGGGGCCGCCGCGGGACCGGGCGCGGGATCGACACTCGACGACACGACCGATGCCGTCGGCGCCGGTCGGGGCGGGACCGGGCGAGTCACCTTCGTGATCTTGATCGTGTCTTGCGGCGGTTCCGGACGCGCGGGGATCTCGATCACCGCCGGCTTGACGGGCTCGGGTGCCGGAGCCGGCGTCGCCGCGGCTCGCGTTGCGGGGGCCGGTCGCGGCGCGGCGCCCGCGCCGACCGGCGCCAGCATGCTCGTCGCCAGCACTGCTGCGATCGCACCCGCGATCGCGCGTACGCCGTGTGTGTTGCCCCGCCCCATGTCCGCCCCTCCGCATCGCGCGAGATGTCGTTCGCGCCGGGAACGAGCATGACCGGACTCACCGGACTGAGGAACTGGCCGGCGGCCCTTTGTCGCGCACCGGCGGGCCGAGACCACCTCGGTCTGGCGACAGAGCGCGCCTCTGCCCTGACGGCGAACCGAGTCGGCCGTTTCGACCGACGTGTCTGAGGTGTGAATCCACTTGTCGGGAGATGAGTGGTGGCGCGCAGGGGTGTGGGGGCGGTAGCCCCCGCTCGCGGCGTAGCCGAGGGGTGGTTGCGGCGTGTGGTCAGGCGGCGGGTTCGAGCGT
>JBQTGT010000042.1:0-48613 GCA_052390615.1 Actinomycetota bacterium | reverse complement strand
GTGCGCGCCCGCAACGGGCGCGGATTGTCCTTTGGGGACAGTGCGCGCCCGCAACGGGCGCGGATTGTCCTTTGGGGACAGTGCGCGCCCGCAACGGGCGCGGATTGTCCTTTGGGGACAGTGGGCGCCCGTAAATGGGTTGGCGTGGCTCACAGCAGCTCGCGCAGGGCCCCGCAGAGAGTCCTGACCGACCGCTCGCGGGCGGAGTGGCCCATGAGCCCGATTCGGCAGCCCTTGCCCGCGAACTCGCCCAGGCCGCCGCCGACCTCGATGCCGAAGCGGACGCGCAACTCGGCGCGGAGCTTGGCGTCGTCGACGGCGTCGGGCAGCCAGACCGACGTGAGCTGCGGCAGCCGCCGCTCCTGCGCGAACGGTCGGAAACCAAAGTCCGGCAGCGCAACTTGTAACAGTCCGCCGACGCGGCGATGGCGCTCCCACGCGAGTTCGAGCCCTTCGCCGAGAAGCACGCCGAGTCCGGCGTGGAGCGCGTACAGCATCGAGATCGGCGCGGTGTGGTGGTAGCGCCGCGCGGTTCCGACGTATTCGGCGAGCAGCGCGAGATCGAGGTACCACGACTGCGCGGGGACCGTCCGCGCCCGGACGCGCTCCACCGCGCGGGGCGAGAAGCTCACGGGCGCAAGGCCGGGCGGTACGCCGAGGCACTTCTGGGTGCCGCTGTACACCGCGTCGATTCCCCACGTGTCGACCTCGACCGGGATGCCTCCGAGCGAGGTGACCGTGTCGACGAGGAGCAGCGTTTCGGTGTGCTGCAACGCCGCGAGCGGCGCGATCTCGTTCTCGACACCCGTCGACGTCTCTGCGTGCACGACCGCGACGACACGCGCGCCCGGCTGTTGGGTTTGGGCATCGAGCAGCCGCTGTGGATCGATGGCGCGCCCCCACGCGGACTCGACGCGCACGATTTCCGCGCCGCAGCGGCGTGCAACCTCGCACATCCGCTCGCCAAAGACGCCATTCACGCCGACGATCGCCGTGTCGCCCGGTTCGAGCAGATTGACAAAGCACGCCTCCATGCCGGCCGAGCCAGTGCCGCTGATGGGAAGTGTGAGCGCGTTGGCGGTGCGGAACACCAACCGGAGCCGGTCGGCGATTTCGTCGAGCACCGTCAAGAAGTCGGGGTCCAGGTGCCCGAGGACCGGGCGCTGGAACGCTTCCATTACCTCCGGATACGGATTCGACGGTCCGGGCCCGAGGAGGAGACGGTCGGCGTGGGACATGGCGCCGGACCGTATCCGGAAAGGGCGACCTCTGCGCAGTCGACGACTCGTTCGAAGCCGCGCAGCAAGACCGACAGCTCGGCCGTGACCGCGGAGCCGGCGACCATGGCCCGTGCGATCTGGCCGGCCGCGCGCGCGACGCGGGTCACAGCGTCGTCGGGAAGCGTCACGCGTTCGCGGCGGGCCGCGTCCTGCACGGTCATACCGACCGCGCGCGCCGCGACCGCCGCGTCGGTGTGGAGACGACGCCCGCGCAGCGCGTGCTCGACGGCCAGTGTGGCGCGGGTCGCGTCGATTTCGTCGGCCGGCGACGAGCGCGCCGAGTCCAGGTCGGCAGCAATCGCGTGGATGTCGATGATCGTCAGGTCGGCGAGCACGGCCTCGAATTGCGCGGCGTCCACGCAGCCTTCGTCGGCCGCGGTGGCATCAATTCAAGAGGTGCGTCAAGAGGTGCGCACCAGCCCGTCCAGGATGTCGGACTCCGAGACGAGCATCTCGTCGAAATGGAAATGGCGCATCACGGACACGACCACGATCGTTCCACCGACGATGACGTCCACGCGGCCCGGGTCGAGCCCGGGGTTGTGGCGGCGTCGGGCGATACGCTCGGTGGCAAGGGTCCGGAACACGTCCTCGGCGGCCGCACGCGTCAGCCGGAAGTGGTGGATACGCGCGCGTTCCGCGGCGTCGACCCCCAGCTCGACGGCCGCCATCGTCCACACGGTGCCGGCCGTCCCGACCAGGGTCGCGGCCCCGGCGGCCGGGATCGCTCGCTCGACGTCCAGGAGATGGTCGCGCACGACCGAGACCGCTTGACTCAGCTCCTCAGCGGTCGGCGGATCTCCGTGGAGGAACTGCTCGGTGAGCCGCACGCACCCGATGTCAAGGGACACCAAACCGGTCGGCTCTCGGCCACCGACAATCAGCTCGGTTGACCCACCGCCGACGTCGAGCACGAGAAACGGCGCCGGCTCAGTGAGGCCAGATGTCGCGCCGAGGAACTCCAGCTCGGCTTCCTCCGTTCCGGAGAGGAGCTCCGGTCGGACGCCCAGCACCTTCTCGACGGCATCAAAGAACTCGTCGCGGTTGGTCGCGTCTCGTGCTGCGCTCGTCGCCGTCGCGCGCACGCGCGTCGCACCGTATTGATCGATGCCATCTCGGTATTCGGCGAGCACGCGCACGCTGCGTTCGATCGCGTCTGGGTGCAGGGCTCGCGTGGCATCGACACCTTCACCGAGGCGTGTGATGCGCGTGCGCCGGTCGATCGTGGTGACCTGCGCGTCGCTCCCTCCGCCCTTGACGTCGGCGATGAGCAGGCGAGTCGAGTTCGTGCCCAGGTCGACCGCCGCCGCGCGCGTCATGGTCATAGCTCGGACTCATCGTCGAGGCGGGCCGCGACCCAGCGGCCGACGGGGTCGTCACCACCCGCGAGGTGATACGCGAGGTGCGCGTGCAAGCACTTGACGCCGGTCTGGGTACCGCCCACACCCCCGCGCGGCCGCGGCCCAGAATGGTCGGGCGCCAGCATGCTGTCCCGGTCGGTGGCGTAGCGGTCATGGGTGCGACGCACATCGTCGCGGTCACATGCCTCTTCCGCGGCCCGCACGCCTCCACGCGATTCGAGTCTCGACACTCTCGTCGACAGGATCGGATCGACGAGCCAGTAGCGGGTCGGCATCGGCGTGCCGTCGTCGAGCAGCGGCGCGTTGCGGATCACGATCGGATTGCCGTCGTCGCCCCGCACGACCACGTCGAATGCCGCGCGCGGTGGTCGACCGAGCAGGGCGGTGAGAGCGACGACGTCGGGGTCCGACGGCACACCCTCGATCTTAGGGAACGGTCGTCGATGTGACCGGGGCGGGCGTGACCGCGAACGCCCGCTCGCGTGGATACACCATGTGGAACTGCTCCCGAGCCTCGCGCTCGATTTCGCTCGGCGTCTGGAGCCGGGCCGCTTCCTCTTCGAGGCGCTCATTCTGGGTGCGGAGAACGTCGAGGTCGTGGCGCGCGTCATCGATCGCGGCCCGCTGCGACAAGAAGGAGCGAGTCGGGAACACGAACAGGAACAGGATGGCCACGATCGCAAGCGCGGCGATGGCGACCCGCGCCGGACCGCCCCAGCTGCGGATGTTGCGAAGCGCGACTGCGGCCATCAGCCAGCACCCTTGATCGCGCGGCATCCGAGGTACTCGGCACCGTAGCCGAGCTCTGCTTCTATCCGCAGGAGCTGGTTGTACTTCGCCACGCGATCGCTGCGGGCCGGTGCGCCTGTCTTGATCTGTCCGCAGTTCGTCGCAACTGCGAGGTCGGCGATGGTCGTGTCCTCGGTCTCGCCGCTGCGGTGCGACATCACCGCGGTGTAGGCCGCACGCGCGGCCAGCGTCATCGTGTCGAGCGTCTCGGTCAACGTACCGATCTGATTTACCTTGACGAGGATGGAGTTGGCCACGCCCCGTTCGATCCCGGCCGCGAGCCGTTCCGAGTTCGTCACGAACACGTCGTCGCCGACGAGCTGAAGACGTGCGCCCATGCGCTGCGTGAGCGCGACCCAGCCGTCCCAGTCGTCCTCGGCCATACCGTCTTCGATCGAGACGATCGGATAGCGCTGGGCGAGATCAGCGAGGTAGTCGACGAATTCGGGGGCAGTGAACCTTCGGTGCTCGCCGTCGAGCATGTACACGCCGGCCTCGTGCAGTTCGGTGGCGGCGACATCGAGTGCGAGCGCGATCTCCTCGCCGGGCCGGTAGCCAGCGCGTTCGATCGCCTCGACGAGCAACGACAGCGCCGCTTCGTTGGATTCGAGGTCGGGCGCAAAACCACCTTCGTCTCCGAGCGCAGTCGACATTTCGCGTTCGTGCAGCAGTCCCTTGAGCGCGTGGTAGGTCTCGGTCCCCCACCGCAGCGCTTCCGAGAAACTCACTGCGCCGAGCGGCGCGAGCATGAACTCCTGCACGTCGACGTTGGAGTCGGCGTGCGCGCCGCCGTTCAGAACGTTCATGAGCGGGACCGGCAACACGTGCGCGTTCGGGCCACCGACGTAGCGGAACAACGAGAACCCGGCCTCCTCCGCGACCGCCTTGGCCGCGGCGAGCGACACGCCGAGCAGCGCGTTGGCGCCGAGTCGCGACTTGCCCTCGCTGCCGTCGAGCGCGACGAGGGTTCGGTCGAGGCCGCGTTGGTCGGTCGCGTCGAGGCCGTACACGGCGTCGCGAATTTCGCCGTTCACGTGGCCGACCGCGGTGCGCACACCCTTGCCGCCGTAGCGGTCGTCACCGTCTCGCAGCTCGACGGCCTCGTGGGCGCCGGTGCTCGCCCCGCTCGGGACCGCGGCCCGGCCGCGCGAGCCGGACGACAGCTCGACCTCGACCTCGACGGCCGGGTTGCCGCGTGAATCCAGGATTTCCCGCCCGACCACGCCCTCGATGGTGCTCACTGATGCTCCTGTGGTGCGTGTTGCGAATGTAGACGGTTGGGAGCCGCGAGGGAAGCCACCCCTAGTGAGAGGGGATTCACCGAACGTGCGTTCGGGCCGCATCCCAGAGGGCGCGCACGGCCGCGGGCGGGGCGGCCGCGAGGTCCACCCCTTCGATTGTCGCCAGCCGCTCCATCGCCTGGAAGCGCGCCCGGAATCGGCGGTTCCAGCCGGCCAGCGCGGACTCGGCGTCGATGTCGTGGGCGCGCGCGGCATCGGCGATCGCGGCGAGCGCACCGCCGACCGACGCCTCGTCCGCGGGGTCGACGGCGCCGAAGAACCCATCGTGGACGAGACCGATCGAATCGGCCTTGCGCATAAGCTTCTGCACCCCCAGCAGCGCGGGCAGGCCGGCCGTCACGCCCTCCACGATCGATGAGTCGCCCTTCTCGTCCTTCTTTATCTGCTCCCAGTTGGTGACGACCTCATTCGCGTCGGCGACGTCCACGGCGCCGAACACGTGCGGGTGCCGGTGGACGAGCTTGTCGTGGATGCGACGTGCAACGTCGGCGATCGTGAAGGCACCGGCCTCGGCCGCGAGCACGGACTGGATGACAACTTGGAACAACAGGTCGCCGAGCTCGTCTTCGAGCGCGTCGTACGCGCCGAGGTCGGGCGCACCCTTCGGTGCGTCGGCCGGCAGTGGCTCGATGGCTTCGGCGACCTCGTACGCCTCTTCGAGCACATGGCGCCGCAACGAATGATGGGTCTGGGCCGCATCCCACGGGCAACCGCCCGGGCCCCGCAGACGCTCCGCGAGCCCAACGAGACGGGCGAACTCGGACGCGACCTCCATCTCGCCGGTGTCGACGAACAGCGACGTGAGATGGTCCGGCGTCACCGTGCGCTCGAGCTCCGCGAGGCGAACCGTGTGCACGCGCTCGTCCGCAAGTCCAAGACGCTGGAGCACGGTGACGTCGTGATCGGGCGCCAACACCTCCAACAGGGCGAGCTTCACGTCGGACAGAACGAATGCCGTGTCGCATTGCGCGAGCAACATCGGACCCGCCAACCCGGCCGCATCGGTCGCGAATGCGCGCGCGTCGACGACGCGCACGCCGCCGAGCGGGTCGATCCCGAGCCGCGCCCACGCTAGGTCGGCGAACGACACGCCGGGCACTATCTCGACGTCGACGTTCGCGGCCCGCAGGAGCTCGACCGTCCGTTCTGCGACATTGGGGCTTCCCGGTACGGCGTAGACCACAACTCCGTGCGAGTGCGCGGCGTCGACGACATACGACGCGATCGCGCTGTACACAGTGTCGAAGTCGTCGCCGCTGTCGTACAACCGATCGAGCGCCGTGAACGTCACGCCGTCGGCCTCGAGATCATCGACGGCCGGATGGCGCGCCGTCCGGACAAAACGCACATTGGTACGAGAGAAGGCGCGGCGGGCCGCGGGCAGCAAGAGATCGCCGCCGGCGGGACCGAGCCCGACCACGACCACCGTCGCGCGGCTCACCCGCCGAACAGCCCAGTCGTCTCGTCGACGGCGCGGTCGGGTTCGCGCTGGCTGCGCGGAGTCGGGGCTCGGGGCGCTTCGATACCGCCTTCGACACGCGACCCGTAGCGCGGATCCATCCGAACCGTGAGCGTCTCGAAGATCGGTCCGAATACCTCGTTGACGGCGCCGGCCTGCTCGTTTGCGGCTTCGGCGCGCAGTTGTTGCAAGAGCTGCGCGGTCGCGAAATCCGACGTCTGCAGCAAGAAGAACTGGACCGAGCCGTCTTGGCCTTGCGCCTCGATCGGCCCGATGACCTCACCCAACGGCTCGTTTCGCGCGGCGTCGAGCAGCTCGTCGGCGCCCAAGTCCGGATCGGGCTCGGGGACGCACCCGGCGCCACCGCCGTAGTCGGCGGCCAGCTCGGAGAAGTCGTCCCCGGCGACAACCTCGTCGAGGACGGTCTGCGCCTGGGCGCGGGTGGCGGTCACGACCGTCTCGGCATAGCGACCGGTCGGGCAGGCATCGATTAGCTCCGGGTTCCCCTCGACGAACGCGGCGACCTCCGTCGGCCTCGGCGTTTCGACCTCGCCCGTCGGGCCAACAGCGTCCACCAGTGCGAGTTGGCGTCGCTGCGCTTCGATGAGCTCGGAACCCACCCTGTCGTCGAGCGCGCCGAGAAGCTCCAAACCCGGCCACACGTCGTCGCTTTCGAGGAGCGTGAGGAGCGCCCTCGCGGCCGCGCGTCGCCCGCGCGCGGCCGACGTGTCGTCGATCGAGAGGCCACGCGCGTCGAACTCCGCGTCGATGACCGCCTGCGTGATCGCCAACTCCATCCAGCCGGCCGTGATCTCCGTGCTCACCGTGCCGTCGGCGGCGCGCGACTCGACGAATGGCGGGACGCTCGCGACCAGCGCGAGCTCGGTCTCGAAGCGGTCACGTTCGACATGCACGGTCCGCTCGCCGTCGGTCGTCGTATAGGTGATCGTCGCCGCCTCGCTCATGGAAGTCGGGTATCCGCCCGCGACGACGACGCCACCCGCAGCCGCGAGCAGCGCGAGAGGAAGAGCGACGAAGCGAAGGATCACGGCGTCGATGATACCGGCGCCGAATCGGCGGGCGTGATCTCTGCGAGCAGTGCGAGCAGGGCGGCGACCAGTGCGGACGGGGCGGTCGCGGTGAGCGGCACGACGACAAGGTCAGGCAGAACCGTGGCGCGCGGTACGAGTCGCCGCAGCCGCGCTTCTTGCGACTTGCGCAATTGCAGTCCTTCGAAGCGCGCCAGATTCTTCTGCACCGAGACCGCGCGCACACCCAAGCGCAGGCATTCGGCGCGCAGCCGGGCAACCTCGAGCAGCGCCGCCGCCGGCGGCGGTGGCGGCCCGTACCGGTCTTCCCATTCGGTACGAACGTCCTCAACATCGGCCGCGGTCGTCACCGCGGCCAGGCGACGGTACGCCTCCATACGGACGTCGTCGCGCGCGACGTAGTCGCGCGGGAGGTTGGCGGTGATCGGCAGATCGATCTGTACCTCGGGTGCGCGTTCGGGCGTCGTGCCGGTCAGTTCACCGACGGCTTCGGTGACCATCTCGACGTACAGATCGAATCCGACGGCGGCGATGTGACCCGACTGCTCCCCCCCGAGCAGGTTCCCCGCGCCCCGGATCCCGAGATCGCGCATCGCGATCTTGAACCCCGACCCGAGATCGGTGAATTCGCCGATCGTCTTCAGCCGCTCGTACGCCTCCTCGGTGAGCACGCGGTTCGGCGGATACAACAAGTACGCGTACGCCCGCTGGCCGCGCCGACCGACCCGACCCCGAAGCTGGTAGAGCTGCGCGAGCCCGAGCATGTCCGCGCGGTCGACGACGAGCGTGTTGACGGTCGGCATGTCGAGGCCGCTCTCGACGATCGTCGTGCACACCAGCACGTCGTGCTCGCGCTCCCAGAACTCGGTGACGATGCGTTCGAGCCGACCCTCGTCCATCTGGCCGTGCGCGACCGCGATGCGCGCGTCGGGGACAAGCTCGCGGACATCGTTCGCGACGTGTTCGATATCCTTCACACGGTTGTGCACGAAGAGCACTTGGCCTTCGCGCAGGAGCTCGCGGCGAATCGCTTCCGATACGGCACGCCCGTCGTACTCGTTCACATATGTGAGGATCGGCTGCCGGTCCTCCGGCGGTGTCTGAACGAGCGACAAGTCACGGATACCGGTGAGCGACATCTCGAGGGTGCGCGGAATCGGCGTGGCACTGAGCGTCAGCACGTCGACGTTCGTGCGTATCTGCTTGATGCGTTCCTTGTGCTGGACCCCGAAGCGCTGCTCCTCGTCGACGACGAGCAGGCCGAGGTCCTTGAAGAGAACGTCCTGCGAGAGCAGTCGGTGCGTACCGATCACGATGTCGATCCGTCCGTCGCGGAGTCCCTCGACGACTTCGTCCTGTTCCTTTTGACTCAAGAAGCGTGAGAGCACTTCGACGCGCACCGGGTAGTTGGCGAATCGCTCGCGGAACGTCTGTCCGTGTTGGCTCGCGAGCAGCGTCGTCGGGACGAGCACCGCAACCTGCGCGCCGTCGAAGACTGCCTTCGCGGCCGCGCGCAACGCGACCTCGGTCTTGCCGTAGCCGACGTCACCGCACACGAGGCGGTCCATCGGCACGGCCCGCTCCATATCGGCTTTCGTCTCGGTGATCGCCTGGAGCTGGTCGGGCGTCTCCTCGTACGGAAACGCATCCTCGACCTGGGTTTGGAACGGCGTGTCGGCCGCGAATGCGCGACCGGGCGTCGTGAGCCGTCGGCGGTATAGCACGACGAGCTCGGCCGCGATATCGCGCACCGCGGTGCGGACCCGCGCACGCGTCCTCTCCCATTCGGCGCCGCCCATCTTGGAGAGCCGCGGCTCCTCGCCGCCCGTGTACTTCCGGAGCAGGCCGATGTCCTCGGAATCGACGTAGACGCGGTCGCCGCCCCTGAACTCGACGACCAAGCGATCGCGCGTGACGCCGAACATCTCGCGCGTCTCCATGCCCTGGTAGCGACCGATGCCGTGCACGCGGTGCACAACGATGTCGCCGGCCGTGAGGCCTTCGTAATAGTCGATGCCCTTGCGGGCACCGCGCGGGGTCCGATGCACGCGGCGACGGCCGGTGAGATCGGCTTCTGCGACGAGCGCGAGCCGAGCCGCCGGCAGTACGACGCCGCGATCGAGCGGCGAGACGACGACGTCGACGGGCGCGCCTTCGGCGACGAGCATCTCCTCGATGCGAGCTTTCGACCCGGTGCCCTCGGCCGCGACCAGCACGCGGTAGCCGTCGGCCTTGAGCGCGTTCAGGCGGCGCGCGAGCCCTTCGACATCGCCGACGACGGGATCGAATGCGGTCGCGGCGAGCGTCGGCGTCTCGGGGTTGTCGGGCGTCGCGAGCACGAGCACGGTCCCTGCGGTGGTGTGCGCGAGCAGGCGGTCGAAGGGCAATGACAAGCGCGGCTGGTCGGCGGTGAGCGCCGCCCCCCACGTCGTCGCGAGGGCGGCGGCGAGCGCGGCCTCCTCGTCCAGCAGCTCCTGGGCGCGGTCGCGCAGGCGGCGGGGTTCGACGAGCGCGACGAGCGCGCGGTTGGGCAGGAGATCGGGCAACAGATGCTCGTCCTCACAGAGCCACGGCAGCCACGACTCCATGCCGTCGAACGTCTGGCCTTCGGCCAGACGCTCCCACTGTTCGCGTCCCCAGGGCTGTTCGGTCAGAAGTCGCGCGGCGCGGGCGCGTACCTCTGGCGTCGGCAGCAGCTCGCGCACTGGGAACAACCAGGTCTCGGAGACGTCGCCGTGGCTGCGCTGGTCGGCCACCGAGAACTGCGAGAGACGCTCGACCTCGTCGCCCCAGAGGTCGATGCGCACCGGATGGTCGGCCGTCGCGGGGGAGACGTCGACGATCGAGCCCCGCACCGCGACCTCGCCTCGAGCCTCGACTTGGTACTCGCGCCGGTAGCCCGCCGCGACGAGCCGGGCGACGAGGTCGTTGCGGTCGATTTGGTCGCCGGCGCGCACGACGATCGGCTCGACGTCCTCGACGTGCGGGCCGAGGCGTTGCACCAGCGCGCGCACCGGCGCAACCACAACGTGCGGCAGACGTTCACCGCCGGCACGGAGGCGCCACATGACGCGCAGCCGCCGCCCCATTGTCTCGGTGGCGGGCGATACACGTTCGAAGGGGAGTGTTTCCCACGCGGGGAACAGCTCGACCGCGTCGTCGCCGAGGTACTGGCGTACATCGGCCGCGACGCGCTCGGCCTCGGCGCCGGTAGGGACTGCGAGCAAGATCGGCCGGCGGGCGCTCGCTTGGGTCAGCGTGGCCGTGAACAGGGCGCGCGCGGGCTCGGGCACGGCCACCGGGCGGCCCTGCCCCGCGCTGGCGGCGACGACAACCGGGTCGGCCGTGAGCGCTTCGGTGAGAAAAAGCGGTGCAGTCATGACGCGCGTCGACACCCGGAATGCATCCGCACCCCGGGGCCATGTTTGTACCCGGATGGTCGCTCAGCGACCGACGAGGTACAAACACCTACCGTAGGCGTTTCCACTCCTCGAAGGTGAGCGGCGAGCGAGGACGGGCCGGTGGCCGACGGTTCAATGCTTCGGCCACATGGCGCGCGATCTGCCAATCGGTGAACGCGGCGGTAAACGTCAGCTCTCGAAAGCCGGCCAGGACGAGCTCGTTGCTGCGCCGGGCGTCGCTGTCGAACTTGGAGCGGAACCGGCGGAACTCGAACCCCTTTGGTTCGAGCGCCAGGTGCTCTTCCACGTAGCAGAAGTCGATGCGACGCTGCTTCCCATGCACGACGACCTTGTGTTGCATGACGGGTACGGGCAACGCGAAACGCCGCAAGGCCGAGAACACAAAGTCCTCCAGATCGCTCTCCCGAAGCTCGCCTCCTGGTAGGCGCCGCTCGACCATCTCCGCGATCTTCTTGGGACTGCGCCCTGGCGCCGGACCGAGTCGCTTCGACGTGCGGCGGATCTCGGCCAGCGTCGTGAGATGGCGGCGCACTGCTTCGTCTGCTACCCGACCAAGGTCGGATACCCCGAGCCGCATCGAGAGTTCGATCACAACCAGGTCGGGAGTTGCGCACATCACGCCTCGAACAGGTCGAGCGTTGAGCGCATCCGACAGCCCGCTGCGGTGCACGCGCACTCCCGGAAGGCGCGGTGATCTCTCCAGCACTGTTGACACTTCAAGAGCAGCCGGTTGCGGGAGCGGAAGCTGGAGCAGCCATGCCGCACTCTCGTGTGAAGCGAACGCCGCCTTGCCGGCCGCGAGGACCGCCGCACACATACCTTGCTCGCGCGACTGCGGAGCACCGCAGATCCGGTACACGTGAGTGCGCACTATCGAGAGACGCCCGTTGTCGAGCATCGTGCGCAGCTCACGGCGCGTGACACCGAGCCCGCGCAACTGATCGTAGGTGATCAACCCGAGCTGTTCCGACGCGTTCGCGGCTATGCAACGGTCGTACCGCGGCATGGCATTCCTCCGGCGAGTCAACGAGCCGGGGAAGCATCACGACGATACGCCGCGGGTGAGACAGCCCTGCTCGTACCCAGGCGGCCGCTGAGCGGCCGCCGAGGTGCAAACACGGTTACAACCGGGTGTTGTAGCGGGTCATGGCGGCGGCGACGCCGTCGGTGGCGATCATCTCGACCGCGTCCGCAGCTTCTTCCACGATCACGTCGATCTCGGCGCGCTCGCGCTTGGAGAACTTGTTCAGCACGTGGTCGGCGCCGTACTCCTTCGACGCCGGCTTGCCGACACCAATGCGGACCCGCAAGAACGCGTCGGAGTGCAGGTGTTGCTTGATCGACCGCAGCCCGTTGTGACCCGCGAGCCCGCCGCCTTCCTTCACCTTCAGCACCGCGGGCGGGAGGTCGAGCTCGTCGTGCACGATCACGACCCGTTCGGGTTCGACGTCGAAGTGCCGCGCGAGCGCGCCGACGGCCGCACCCGAGTCGTTCATGTAGGTCATCGGTATCGCGAGCACGACTTGCTTGCCGTCAACGCGCACGTCGTCGACCCACGCGCGGTCTTTGGTCTTGCGCAGCCGACCGCCATGACGCTTCACCAACAGCTCGACGACGTCGGCGCCGACGTTGTGCCGCGTCCGCGCGTATTCGGCTCCGGGATTGCCGAGCCCGACCACCAACAGGTCGGCGGGCACGCCTTACTCGCTCGCGGCCTCGGCCTCGCCACCCTCGGCTGGTGTCGCGGCCTCGACGCCCTCTTCGGCACCCTCGGCCGGCGCCTCTTCTTCGACGACACGTGGCGCCACGATCTGCACGACGAGCTCGTCGGCGACGGTGGTGATCTCGACACCCTCGGGTGCGACGAGGTCGCGCACGTGCGCTTGATCGCCGATCTCGAGCGCGGACACGTCGAACGTGATCTCCGGCGGGAGGTTGGTGGGTAACGCCTCGATCGACACGGTAAACAGCGCCTGTTCCATCACGCCGCCGCGCTGCGCGCCCTCGGACTCACCTTCGAGGTGCACGGGGATCTCGGCGGCGATCGTTTGGTCGGCGCGTACTCGAATGAAGTCGACGTGAAGCAGCGTGCTCTTGACGGGGTTGCGTTGAATCTGGCGGGCGAGTGCGAGCTGGTCTTCGCCGTCTATCTGCAACGTGATGAGCGTGTTCATACCGGACCCGCCGCTCAGGATGCGCTGCAGCGCGTGGGCGTCGACTGTGACCGCCAGCGTGTCGGTGCCCAACCCATACACGACGGCGGGAACAAGACCCTGGCGCCGGTAGCGACCGGCCGGACGCGAACCCGTCTCGGAACGGCGCTGAACGGTGAGCGTGGCTTCGGACATGGCGCGTCAGATCCTCAAGGGCGGCGAACTCGAACGGGAGAGAATACCGTGCGGCGATGAGCCTCGGCGAGGCGTTCTCCGGCATCGGCCTCCCGGATTCCTACGGCGTCGAGATCCTTCGCTGCGAGGTCGGTTGCCGGACTCGGCGCCGCCCACCGCGAGTTGTGGGCGGGCGAGCCGCGCGATCACTCAGACGTTGTCGCCGCCGAAGAGCTCGCTCACCGAGCCGTCCTCGAACACGGCGTCGATCGCCTCGGCGAGCAGCGGCGCGATCGACAGCACCTTCAGCCCGTCGTAGCGCTTCTCCGACGGGATCGGTACCGTATCGGTGACGATCAGCTCGCGGATCGGTCCGTTCTTCAATCGATCCACGGCCGGACCCGACAACATCGCGTGGGTCGCCGCGATATACACGTCGGTGGCGCCCCGTTCGATGAGAAGGTTGGCCCCGCTGACGACGGTGCCGGCGGTATCGATCATGTCGTCGACAATCACGCACACACGGCCGTCGATCTCACCGACGACTTCAGATGCGACCGCAATGTTGTGCGTCCCCTTCGGTCGCCGCTTGTCGATGAACGCGATGTCACCGCCGAGTCGCTCCGCGTACCGGCGCGCGAGCTTGCCCCCGCCGGCGTCCGGAGCGACGAACACCGTGTCTTCTCCGGACGGAATAATCCCTTCGAGATACTCCGCAAGCACGGGGACGGCGGTGAGGTGGTCAACGGGGTAGTCGAAGAAGCCCTGGAGTTGACCGGCGTGCAGGTCGACGGCAACAACGCGATGCGCACCGGCGACGGTCAACATGTCGGCGACCAGTCGCGCGGTGATCGGCTCCCGACCGGCGGCCTTGCGATCCTGCCGCGCGTATCCGTACAGAGGACACACCGCGGTAATGCGCTTCGCGGACGCGCGCTTGGCCGCGTCGATCATGATGAGCTGTTCCATCAGCCGATCGTTGATCGGCTCCGCGTGCGTTTGGAACACGAAGACGTCGCCCCCGCGAATGCTCTCGCCGTAGCGGCAGTAGATCTCGCCGTTCGCGAACGTCGACAGCACACACTCGGCGAGCGGTACCCGCAGGTGCGCCGCGACCTCGTTCGACAGCTCCTCGTGCCCACGGCCGGCGACCAGGATCAGCTTCTTCTTGGTGACGAGTTCCACTACCCCTCATCCTCGCGCGCGGGCCGGGCGTCGCGCGCCGGAACGCCCTTGACCAACCGTCCCGGCGCCACGTCCTTGGTCACGACCGACCCCGCGCCGGTCTCCGCACCCTCGCCGACCTCGACCGGCGCGACGAGCGAG
Organism: Actinomycetota bacterium; assembly: GCA_052390615.1. Taxonomy (GTDB): domain Bacteria; phylum Actinomycetota; class Acidimicrobiia; order IMCC26256; family PALSA-610; genus JBQTGT01. Next base: position 34,299 of record JBQTGT010000042.1, on the reverse strand, counting down.
GTGTGGACGCCGGTGTGCACGCCGTCGCCGATCGTCGTTCTGTGCTTCTTCTCGCCGTCATAGTTGGCCGTGATCGTGCTCGCCCCGAGGTTCGCATCGGCTCCCACGTCCGCGTCGCCGACGTAGGAGAGGTGCGGGACCTTGGTGCCCTCACCGATGTCGGAGTTCTTCACCTCGACGTACGTGCCGATCTTGGCGCCGGCCGCGATCCGCGTGCCGGGCCGCAGGAATGCGTAGGGGCCGATCGTGCAGTCGTCGCCGATCTCGGCGTCGCGCACGACCGAGTTGGCAAGTACCACCCGTTCACCGACGACCGCGTCGATGAGGTGGCAGTCAGGACCAATTACCGAGCCGCGGCCGATCGACGTGCGCCCTTCGAGAATGGTGCCCGGCAGGATGCGCGTTTCGGCCTCGATGCTCACGCCGACGTCGACATATGTGCGGGTGGGATCGACCATGGTGACGCCGTCGCGCATCCACCGCTGGTTGATACGCACGCGCAGCCCGCGCTCCGCCGCCGCGAGCTGCACGCGGTCGTTGACGCCGATCGCCTCCGCGGGATCGTCGGCGCTCATCCCGATGACCTTGTGCCCGGCCGACCGCAGCACCTCCACCGCGTCGGTCAAGTAGTACTCGCCCTGAGCGTTCTCGGGCCGGAGCCGGCGCAGCGCCGGCACCAACATGTTGCGGCGGAAGCAGTAGATCGACGTATTGATCTCGCCGATGTCGAGCTCGTCGTGGGACGCGTCGGCGTGCTCCACGATGCGCGCAACGCGATCGTCCTTGTCGCGCACGACGCGGCCGTATCCCGCGGGGTCGCCTAACCGGGCCGTGAGAATGGTTGCGGCCGCGTCCTGCACACGATGCTCAGTGGCCAGGCGCGCGATTGTCTCGGCGCGCAGCAGCGGCGTGTCACCGGGGAGGACGAGGATGTCGTCCTCGGCGTCGAGCTCGTCGAACGCGCTCGACGTCAGCGCGACGCTGACCGCATCGCCTGTGCCCCGCTGCACGCGTTGCTCGACGAACTCGACCGCCACCTCGGTGACGAGCTGATCCTGAAGAGTCTTCGTGACGCGCTCGGCACCGTGGCCGACGACGATGACGATGCGCTCGAGCGGCAGTTCCGCGAGCGCGTCGACGACGTGGAGAACCATGGGCCGGCCGCACAATCCGTGGAGCACCTTCGGCGTTTCCGAGCGCATCCGCGTCCCCTCGCCGGCGGCGAGCACCACGGCAGCGAGGGGTCGGTACTGGCTCATTGCTCTCCCATCGGGGCCAGGTTGTGCTGGGTGGCTCGGGGGCGAGGGTTCGAACCTCGACTAGGGACTCCAAAGGACCCGGTGCTGCCGATTACACCACCCCCGAACGACTCCGACGATAGCGGCCGGTTGGTGTATCGCTCACCGCGATAGGGAGAGCTGCGCGCGTCCGGTAGCGTGGCCAGCCGCCATGGGTTCTTTGATCAAGAAGCGCCGCAAGCGCATGCGCAAGAAGAAGCACAAGAAGCTGCTGAAGAAGACCCGCTGGCAGCGTCGTCAGCAGGGCAAGTAAGCCCGCCGGTCCGATAGCAGCGGCCGCCCCGCAGGGGGCGGCCGTTTCGCGCGTGCGGGCCGGCGCTCGTGGTCAGACGATTTCGATGTACGACACGCCGATGTCGCTCGTGGTCGCTTCGAACACGACTGGCGCTTCGATGACGGGAAGGTCGTCGGTGCGCCAGGGGACGACGTAAGCCGATCCACTCCCCGCGAGCAGTGCCGGTCGCCCGGTCACGCGTTCGACGTGCTCGCGAAACTCCCGCAGTCGCGGCTCGATGTGTTCGGCCGCGGGCTCGAGGTCGTTGGTGAGCAGTGGCAATCCGTCGATCTCGACGATGCGGCCGGCCGGACCACCGAGTTCGTCCCATGCGGCGTATACCGCGGGCGTCGAACATCGGAAGTCTGGAATTGCGACGAGAAACTGCAGCGGCGGTACGGTCGTCGGTTCGAGGAGCTCGCCGCGTCCGCGTACCCACGCGGCCCCACCTCGCATGCAGAACGGGACATCCGAACCCAGCGCGACACCCATTGCCTCGTCACCGTTCATGGCGACGAGCACAGCGGCCGCGTTCGCCGACCCGCCACCGAGGCCCGCGCCGGAGGGAATCCATTTGTGGATGCGCAGCTCGAGGGGAGCTCCGAGCGCGTCGGCCGCGCGCCAGGCGAGATTCGACGCGTCGGCGGGGACACCCGTCGCCATCGGACCCTCCACGGCGAGTGTCGTCTCGTCGGCCACTTCGATGTCGACGACGTCGATCGGCCCGCTCAGCGAGACCGTCAGCGCTTCGATGTCGTGATAGCCGTCGTCGCGCCGGCCGAGCACACGCAGCGACAGCGTCAGCTTCGGGAAGGCCGACGCGCGGATCACGGTGCAACCTGAGTCAGCGCTGCCCACTGCGAGAGCCCGAGCGTCTCAGCGCGTGCCGACGGATCGATGCCCGCGGCTTGCAACAACGACGCGGCGTCGGCTCCGAGCAGCGGCGTGAGCGCGTTGCGCAACGTCTTGCGCCGCGTCGAGAAACCGGCGCGCACCAAGGTGAACATCCGCTCGGTGTCGGCGACCGCGACGGGCGGCTCGGTCCGTCGATCGAGTCGTACGAGCGCGCTGTCGACGTTCGGCCGCGGCGAGAACACCGTGCGTCCGACGACGCCGGCGACTTCCGCGTGGGCGTAGTACCCAACCTTCACTGACACCGCACCGTACTGACGATCACCGACGCTCGCAGCGAGGCGCTCGCCAACCTCCCGCTGCACCATCACGCAGAACCGCTCGATCACGGGCGCGGTTTCGAGCGCCCGCACGACGACGGGGGTCGCGACGTTGTACGGCAGGTTCGACACCATGACCCACCGGTCGTGGTCGGCGAGCACGTCCGACCAGTCGACGTGCATCGCGTCGGCGTGCACGATCTCGACCGACCGGCCCGCGACGACCTCGGCGAGCAGCGGAATCAGGTGCCGGTCGACCTCGATCGCGCGCACCGATGCATCCGCATCCGTCAGGGCCAAGGTCAGCGACCCCACCCCCGGCCCCACCTCGACGACGCGGTCGCCGGGTTTGACGCCCGCAACGCGCACGATGCGCTGCGCGGTGTTGGTGTCGACCAGGAAGTTCTGTCCGAGCGCGCGGCTGGGCCGCACGCCGTGGGCGTCGAGCAGGCGCCGCAACTCGGTCGCGTTCACACGCCGAACACGCGCACGGCATTCGCACGCGTCGTCTGGGCGACGATCACGGGCTCCTGGCCGCGCGCGACCGCGACCGCGGCGCCGACGAACGCGACGCGCGCGGGCTCGTTACGCGTGCCGCGGTGCGGCTCGGGCGCGAGATACGGCGAGTCCGTCTCGATGAGCAGACGGTCGTCGGGACACCTGCGTGCCGCCGCTCGCAGGTCGTCCGCACTCTTGAACGAGACGATGCCACTGAAGGAGAGCAGACACCCCAGCTCCAGCGCGCGCGCGGCTTCGTCCGGTCCACCGGTGAAGCAGTGGAACACCGTCGACGCGGGGACGCCCTCGTCGAGGAGCACACGGAACGTGTCTTCCCACGCGTCGCGCGAGTGGACGACCAGCGGCTTGTTGCATTCGGCCGCGAGACGAATCTGGGCTCGGAACGCGCGCTCCTGCTGCGCACGCGGCGAGCGCTCGTAGTACAGGTCGAAGCCGGTTTCACCAATGCCGACACAGTCGTGGCCGCGAGCAAGTGTTTCGAGCGCGTCCCACTCCGCGTCGAACTTGGACGCGTCGTGCGGGTGCAAGCCCACTGTGGCGTAGACGGTGTCGTGGCGCGTGGACACTTCGAGTGCATCCCGAGATGTCACCAGGTCGGTGCCGACGCACACCATCCACTCGACGCCCGCGTCGTGTGCGCGCGCGATGAGCGCATCGGCGTCTGGCTCACTGTGGATGTGACAGTGGGAGTCGACCCACATGGGCGGCGCCTATACCTCTTTACGCGGGAACAGCGGCGCGCCCTTTTCCAACCGCGAACCGGCCAGGAGCTGACCCCACGCCGCCGCGTCGGGGAGGCGCGCGTCCTCGGGCCGCCCCAACAGCCCGAGTCGTCGCCAGAGTTCGGCGCTGGCGCGTGTCAGTACCGGCGACGCCAGCAGCGCGACGATGCGCAACGCTTCGAGACAGTCACCGAGCACCTCCGCGGTCGCGATGTAATCCCCCGCCTTGTGCAGCGCCCACGGCTGGCGATCTTCGATGAACCCGTTCGCGGCGCCGATCAACTCCCATACCGCGCCGAACGCCGACGCGAAGTCGAGCCGGCGCATCGCGTCCTGTTGCGCGGCGAAGGCAGTGGCGGCCGCGGCTCGCAGCGGACCGTCGGCGCGCGCGTCCGGCACGACCCCGCCCACATAGTTGACCGCCATGTTCAGCACGCGGTTGGCGAGGTTGCCGAAGTTGTTCGCGAGGTCGGCGTTGTAGCGCTGCACCATCGACTCGTACGAGAAGTCCCCGTCGGGTCCGAACCGCTGGTCGGCAATGAAGTGATACCGATAGCCGTCGACGCCGAACTCGGCGACGAGATCCGCGGGCGCGATCTGGTTCAAGCGCGTCTTCGACATCTTCTCGCCGCCGACCATCAGCCATCCGTGCGCGAACACGCACTTCGGAGGCGCAAGCCCGGCCGACATCAACATCGCGGGCCAGTACACGGCGTGGAATCGCAAGATGTCCTTGCCGACCAGGTGGTAGTCGACCGGCCAGTAGCGGTTGAATTGCGGTTCGTCGACGCCGTATCCGACCGCGGTGCAGTAGTTGAACAGCGCGTCGAACCACACGTAGGCGACGTGCTTCGGGTCCCAGGGCAGCGGCACCCCCCAGCTGAGCGACGTGCGGCTCATCGAGAAGTCGCGGAGTCCCTGGCGGATGAACCCGAGGACCTCGTTCCGGCGGTAGTCGGGCTGCACCGCTTCGGGGTGGGCTTCGTAGTGCGCGAGGAGCCGGTCCTCGTAGCGCGACAATCGAAAGAAGTAGTTCTCCTCGGTGACGTGCTCGACGGGGCGGCCGTGGATCGGGCAGTTGCCATCCACCAAGTCGTCCCCGGTGTAGTAGGCCTCGCACGCAACGCAGTAGAGGCCTTCGTACGTGCCGAGCTCGATGTCGCCGGCGTCGTATACCGCCTGCATGAACTGTTGCACCGCCCGGTAGTGCCGGGGCTCGGTCGTGCGGATGAACTCGTCGTACGCGACGTCGAGCTGGTCCCACGCGGCCCGGAAGGCGAGGGCAGTGGCATCAACCATCTCCTTGGGGGTGATGCCCCGGGCGTCGGCCGATTGCTGCACCTTCAGCCCGTGCTCGTCGGTACCGGTGAGGAAAAAGACGTCGTCCCCCCACAGACGCCGCCACCGGGTGAGGACGTCTCCCGCCACGGTGGTGTAGGCGTGGCCGATGTGGGGCACGTCGTTGACGTAATAGATGGGGGTCGTGACGTAGAAGGAGTCCGGCACCGGGCCATTCTGCCCTCCCCCAAGGGTGCCCAGGCCGGTCACGCTGCGAGCCCGATCGGCACTGTCCGCGCGGCGACATTGGAGGTATATTCCTTATGGCCCCAACCGGACCCAAACCGGTGTGGCCCTGCCAGGTGGGGCGGCGGGGGGACGGGGGCTTGGGGGTCCGACGTGAGATCGATCGGCACCGCCCGACGGATCGACCAGTTGGGCCGGGTCGTTGTCCCGGCCGAACTTCGGAAGATTCTGGGCATTCGCCAAGGCGATCTACTCGATATCAGGGTGGAGGAAGGCCGGCTGGTCCTGCTGAAGATCGAGCCCGAGTGCGCGATCTGCGGGGCCGTCGACAACCTGCGCGCGTTCCACGAGAAGCACGTGTGCAAGGACTGCGCCGGCGAGCTCAACCCCGCCTGACGTTCCGAGCGCGCAAGACCGCGTCGTACGCACGACGGCGCGAGACGCCGAGGTCGCGGGCCACCGCCGCGGCGGCGTCGCGTGCAGTGACACCACCGGCGAGTGCGGCCTCGGCGGCACGCGCCAATGAGTCGTCGGCGACTGCGCCTGCGGGCGCCGCGGGGCCGATCACGATCACGTGCTCACCGCGCGCTTCCGAGTGGGTCAACTGCGCGCTGACCTCGGCGAGCGAACCCCGCACGACCTCCTCGAATAGCTTCGACAGCTCGCGGGCGATCGCGACCTCACGGTCGGGTGCGCATACCTCGGCCAGCGCGGCGACGGTCGCCGCGACCCGATGCGGCGATTCGAAGATCACGACGGTCTCCGGTGCGGCCGCGATCTCGGAGAGGCGGGCGCGGCGCGGCGCTCCCTTGCGCGGCAAGAACCCGACGAATCGGAACGGGCTCGTCGGCAACCCGGAGATCACGAGCGCGGTGAGGAGCGCGCTCGGGCCGGGCACGACCTCGACCAGTAGCTCGGCGTCGAGGCACGCGCGTACCAGCCGCTCGCCTGGATCCGCGATGCCTGGCATCCCCGCGTCGCTCACGTAGACCACGCGGTTTCCGTCTCGGATCAGCTGCACCAACCGCGGCGCCTGCGCCTGTTCGTTGTGCGCGTGCACCGCGCGGAGCCGGTTGCCGCCAGGAATCCCTGCGGCCGAGAGGAGGGCACGCGTGCGCCGCGAGTCTTCGGCCGCGATGACGTCCGCGGCGCGCAACTCGTCGGTGGCGCGAGCAGAGAGGTCGCCGAGGTTCCCGATCGGCGTGGCGACCAGCACCAGCGCGGGCGTTTTCACCCGCGCACTTCCACGACGTCGCCCAGATTGAGACCCCATCGCTCGAACGCACCCGAGGGCGCCTCGATCGCGAAGTAGGAGCGCCACACCGGCCGAGATAGGCGCCGGGGCGACATCGTGACGGTGTGCAGCACGAAGCCGTAGCGATCGCAAAATGCGACGTCGATCGGGAATCGCATCCCGAATGTGTGCACCTGCCGGCACGGGCGCAACACGAGGACGCCAACGAGTCTGTCGCGGCCCATGAGACCGCGACGGCGCTGGCCGCCGCTCACCGCGACCTCCGCCGCCGCCAGCACGTCTTCGCCGCGCACCAACCAAGGCATGGGCGTCAGACGCTAAAACGGATCTCGAGGACGTCGCCGTCTTGCACCTCGTACTCCTTGCCCTCGACGCGCAGCTTCTTCGCCTCCCGTGCCTTGGACCACGAACCGATCTCCAGGAGCTCGTCCCACCGGATCACCTCGGCCCGAATGAACCCCCGCCGCAGATCCGAGTGGATCACGCCCGCGCACTCGGGTGCCTTGGCCCCGGCACGGAAGGTCCACGCGCGGGACTCCTTGTCGCCGGTCGTGAGGAATGTTCGCCGTCCGAGGAGGTGGTACGCAGCGTGAGAAACCTGATCGAGCGCCGATGCACCGAGCCCATACGACTCGCGCATCTCATCTCGATCCTCCGGCGCACACGCGGCGATCTCGGCCTCGATGCCGATGGGAACGACGAGCGCGCCTTCGATCGACGACTCCGCGGCCGTCGGCTCGTCGGTGTTGGCGACGATCAGTGTCGGCTTCACGGTCAGCAGAAATGCCGGTCCGAGCAGCTCGCGTTCCTCGGCCGACAGGTCGGCGTGATGCAGCGGGGTGCCGTCCGACAACACGCGTTGCGCGTGCTCCAGTGCGGCGACCTCGGCGGCCGTCTCCTTGTTGCCGGTCTTCAGCGGCTTGCGCTGGCGGGTGACGCGGTTCTCGACGCTGGCGAGGTCGGCCAACACCAGCTCCAGCACGATCGCCGCGAGGTCGCCCGCCGGATCCGGCGCGACTCCGCCGTCGGCACACGCGCGCACCACGATCAGGATCGCGTCGCAGTTGCGCAACGAGCCGACGACCTTGGCGCCAAGCCCCTCGCCCGGCGTGGCACCGGGCGGCAACGCGAGATGGACGAGCTCGAAGCCGGCCGGCACGACCTTCTTCGACTCCGACATCACGGCCAGGCGGTCGAGGCGCGTGTCGGGCACCGACGCCACACCCACCGCCGCCTCGTACTCGCTCGGTGCCGGCAGCCCGGTGAGCGCGCTGAACAAACGGTTCGCGCCCGCGCCCGTGAATCCCACGAGTCCCAGGTGTTCCACGACGTCTCGCTCCCTCGTCGCACCCCTTGGTGCGTCGATAGACCCTAATGATTCGGGGTCTATCGACGCCCGAGAGACGCACCCGGCTACGCTGCCGCTGGTGAGCAAGAAGACGAAGAAGCGCAAGCTCCGCGCCCGCCGCAACAAGGCCAATCACGGCAAGCGGCCGCGCGCGGGCGGCCGCGGCTAACCGCCGACACGCCGCTCGATCACCGCAGCGCTTCCTGCAGCCACCGTACGCCCTTCTCGGTCGCGGCCGGCGGCCCTTCGACGACGGCACCGCGCAGCAGCTCCGCGACATTGGTGGTACGCAACACGTCGCGCCAGGCCTCGTCGGCGGCGAGGAACGCGCGGTTGATCCCGCAGAGGCCGGTGTATTCGCGCGCCGACACCGCCGACGGGCCCCGCCGGCGGATCTCTGAGCACCGGAACGCAGGTTCGTCGCCATCAATCGCCTCGACCACGTCGAGCACGCTGATGTCCGCCGCGGGGCGGGCGAGGCTATAGCCGCCGCGCGGCCCTTTGACCGTCTCGAGTACCCCCGCCCGGGCCAGCGCTTGGAGGTGCTTGGCGAGGTAGGCCGCGGGCACGCCGTGGTACTCCGCGAGCTTGGCCGCCGGCAGTGCGCGATCGGGCGGCAGCGCGCCGAGGAGCGCGCACACGTGGACGCCCCATTCGACCCCGTCGGACAGCCGCATATCACGGATAGTCTATATCCGGTATTTGGCGGCTGGGTACCATCCGTGCGCTGTGGCCGGTGTCAACGAGGTCGAACTCCTCCCCGATCCCGAGCAGCACAAGCTGCTCGGCGCAACGCTCGAACGCGCCAATCGCGCGTCGCAGCAGGCGCGCGCGACGGCGCTCCAACACAACGTGTTCGCGGGGACGCAGCTTCGCGATGTCGTCAAGGCGGAGGTCGAGCGGGCCAAGCTTCCCGACGCGTTCGTGAAGCCGATCGTGGATCGCGTCGAAGTCTCGCTGCAGCGTCGGGCGGGCAAGCAGCAGAAGTTCTCGACGTATCAGTCACTCGCGCTGCCGCCGTCGGCGTTCAAGTGGTCGACATCGGATCGCGTCGCGATGTTGACGGCCGCGGGCCGCCGTACGATTGCCGTACGCGTCGATCGCAGTCGCGGTGACTTGCGCCCACCGCTCTCGGGTCGTCCGACGATGCTTGTGTTCCGCAACGGCGAGTTCGAGCTGTGGGCGGCTGACGTCATCCGGCACTCCGAGGACGACGACCAGTGCTCACGGCACTAGCTTCGGCGTGGCTCCGCGAGTGGCGTCACGAGCAGTGCTTGCGACGCGCGGCCGATCGTGCCGGCGTCGTCGTGCAGACGGGTCTCGACCAACCCGACGCCGGTCGGCTGCGCCCAGCCGCCCGAGTCGAGGCCGACCCACTCCCCGACCGGATGCCGGTGCGTGTGGATCGTGATCTCCGCGTTGATCGCGCTCGCGGTCGTGAACGGAAGCGGGTTGCCGACGCCGCTGCCGAAGTCCGCGCACGCGGCCACCCGCTCGAAGGGTGTGGGCGGCGCGTCGTCGAGCACCGGACACACGAGACGGAACCACGCCGCGGCGGGACCGGTCCGTTCCCAGCCGCCGTCGAACAAGACCTTCTCGAAGGCGGCCCACATCCCGACATCGTCGGTGCCGAACGACACGAGTTCCTCTCCGTCACCCCGCGGGGCCATCACCGGTGCCGGCTTGCTGACCGCGCCCTGGACGTCGACCGGCGCTTCGCGCATGCGCAACATCGTGGCGTGCGCGACCTCGTCGCCATTGGCAAGGAGCACACCTTCGACCCATTGCACGTTGCGGCCGGGACGGATCGTTCTCGCCACGAGTTGCAGCGGCGCGAGCGGCACCGGCCGCATGAGCTCGACGGTGAGGCGCGCGACGAACATTGCCGGTCCCGGGTCGTGCGCGCCGAGCGCGTGCGCGAATAACGCACTCGGCGCCCCACCGTGAAGGGCATTCGGGTCCCATGGGCCGCGCGCAAGTGGCGTCGGCACGAATCGCTCGCCCTTACGGTGGAACAACGCGCCGTGCTCGGAGACGTGATTGTGCGCCATGCCGCATGCTACGCGGGCCGTTGACACGTGTGGCGGCCGTGCCTACGGTCCGCAGCGTGGCGGGGCAACGGTTGCTCGAACACAAGGTCGCGCTCATCACCGGTGCCGCGTCGGGCCAAGGGCGCGCGGCGGCACAGCTGTTTGGCGCGAACGGCGCCGCGATCGTCGTCGTCGACATCGACGACGACGGCGCCGCCGAAACGGTACGCCTCGTCGAGAAGGAGGGGGCTCGGGCGATCGCCGTCCACGCGGACGTCGCGCGGCGCGTCGACTGCGACGTGATGGTCGAACAGGCGATCGCGGCACTCGGTCGCCTCGACGTTCTCTACAACAATGCCGCGGTGCAGATGTCGGGTCGGGTCGTCGACTGCACCGAAGAGGAGTGGGACGTCACGCTCGCCACCAACCTCAACGCGATCTTCTGGGCGTGCCGCGCCGCGCTGCCGCATATGCTCGCTGCCGGCGGCTCGATCATCAACACCGCGTCGACGCTCGGGCTCATCGGTTCCGAAGGCTACGCGGCGTACGGTGCCGCCAAGGCAGGGCTGGTTGCGTTGACTCGACAGATCGCCGTCGAGTACGGCCCGACCGTCCGCGCGAACGTCATCGCACCGGGCTCGATCGACACACCGCGATTTCGCAAGGTCAATGAGCAACTTGACGACCCGACCGCATTCCTCGAGATGCTGATGTCGCACGTGCCCTTGAAGCGGCTCGGCACCGCCGGCGACGTCGCCGAGATCGCGCTGTTCCTCGCGAGCGACCGGTCGTCCTACACGTCCGGCGCCGTGATCCCGTGCGACGGCGGACTGGCCGCGCTGCGATGACCGCGAAGCTGGCGGCGCGGGTAGCGGTCGTGACGGGTGGCGCGTCCGGCTTGGGCGAAGCCATCGTCAGCCGCCTCGCCGCCGACGGCGACCGCGTCGTCATTGCCGACCTCGACGAACCACGCGCGCACCAGGTGGCCGACAACCTCGTCGCCGCGGGCCGGCTCGCGGAATCGATGACGGTCGACGTCACCAGCGAAGGCGAGGTCGCGGCAATGTTCGACGCGGTCGCGGAGCGTCACGGTCGTATCGACATCCTGGTCTGCAGCGCGGCGCGCGAGACGCGCTCTTCGGTGATCGACTGCAGCGACGAGGATTGGCAGCGTGTGATCGACGTGAACGTCAAAGGTCCGTTCCTGTGCATGAAGCACGGGATCCCCCCGATGGCGCGCGCGGCCGGCGGTTCGGTGGTACTACTCGGCTCCGTGCTGGGCGCCATCGGTGCGCGCGGCTACGCGGCCTACTGCGCGTCAAAGGCAGCGCTCGTCAACCTCGCCAAGCAAGCCGCGATCGAGCACGCGCCGGACGCGGTGCGGGTGAACGTGGTCTCGCCGTCGGCCACCGACACGGGACTGTTCGCGCGCGTCGCCGAGGACTCCGGCGACGCCGCGGGCGTGCGGCGGATGGTCGCGGCGGGGACACCGATGGGGCGCCTCGGCCGGGCCGACGAAGTCGGCGCGACGGTGGCGTTCTTGTGCTCGCCCGGCGCCGCGTACATCAGCGGCACGGTCATCCCTGTCGACGGCGGCATGGCCGCCCGCCGCGTGTAGCACTGCACCAACTGTTGGGTATCTCACGCACCGTTCCGGTGCGTGAGATACCCATGTGATGGTGCAGTTCACGACCAGCGCGGGAGCTTCGACAGGTAGGCGAGCATGGCGCCGCCTCGTTTCGTTTGGCGACTGGAAACCGACTGTGTGGAGAAATCAGGCGGCATGAGCACGAGCGTCTTTCGTTGGCAGCGGGTGCATCGCTAGCGTGGGCGATTCGCAGGGGGGAACCGTGGCCGACACAACGCGCTTCGACCGGCACATGAGCGACGAAGACGCGCTCATGTGGCATATCGAGAAGGATCCGATCCTCCGGTCGACGATCGTCGCGGTGGGCGTCTTCGACGGCGTGCCCGACTGGGATCGCCTACGCGTCCGCGTCGAGCGCGCGACGCGCACGATCCCGCGGCTGCGACAGCGGGTGCTGTCACCGCCGTTGCGTCTCGGTCCGCCGCGCTGGACGGTGGAGCCCACCTTCGACCTCGACTTCCACTTGCGTCGGGTGCGGCTCCCGGCGCCCGCCGACGAGCGCGTGTTGCTGCACGCGCTTCGACCGATCGCCTCGTCCGCGTTCGACCGGGCCCGACCGTTGTGGGAGTTCACCCTGCTCGAGGGGCTCGTCGGCCCCGATGGCACTGAACGGGCCGCGCTCGCGATGAAAGTGCACCACTCGGTCACCGACGGTGTCGGCGGCATGGCCTTGCTCACCGAATTGATCGACCTCGAGCGCGATCCCGCGCCCGGAGGCATCGACGACGGTCCCGCCGCGCCCGCACCCGAGCAGTTCAGTAGTGCGGCGCTGGTCCGCGATTCGATCGCACACACGCGCCGCCGGCTGCTCGGGATGGCGCAGCGACTCCCCGGAACGGTGTGGGCCGCCGCGAGCGCTGCGACGCGCGATCCCGCGGCTGCGCTCACCAATGTCGCGGTCACCGCGCGCTCGATCGCCCGCGTGCTTGCACCGGCGACGGCGCCGATGTCGCCGGTGATGCTCGACCGTGGGCTCGGACGCCACCTCGCGTCCTTCGACGTTCCACTCGACGCGGTCCGGCGGGTCGGGAAGTCAGCCGAGGGCAGCGTGAACGACGTGTTTCTCGCGGCGGTGGTTGGTGGTCTCGGCCGGTACCACGCTCGTCACGGCGCCGCACCCGAGTCGCTGCGCCTGACGATGCCTATCAACCTTCGCAGAAGTGGCGACACGACCGGCGGCAACAAGTTCGCGCCGGCGCGGTTTCCGGTTCCGTCCACGATCGAGGACCCGAGCGAACGGATCCGCGCGCTGCGCGGCGTCGTGCGCGAGTGGCGCGCCGAACCCGCGCTCCAGATGACGAGCACACTCGCCGGCGTCCTCAATCGACTGCCGACCTCCACCACGACCGCGTTGTTCGGCAGCATGCTGAAATGCTGCGACGTCGTCGCGACCAACGTCCCGGGCGCGCCCGTGCCCGTGTACACAGCCGGCGCGCGTGTCGATCGCCTGTACGCATTCGCGCCGCCGTCCGGGGCCGCGGTGAACGTGGCGCTCATCTCGCACTGCGACACCTGCTGCATCGGGATCGTCATCGACACCACCGCTGTGCCCGACCCGGAAGTTCTGGTCGGCTGTCTACGCGCCGGTTTTGACGAGGTGCTCGCGCTCGCCTAACCACTAACGTGAGGTGGTGGCCGCCCCCGATCTCGACATCGTTCTTCCGCCCGAACTGATTCCACGCGACGGTCGTTTCGGATCGGGGCCGTCCAAAGTGCGAGACGAAGCCGTCGCCGCGCTCGCGGATGCGGCGCACGACTTCCTCGGCACCAGCCACCGACAGGGCGCGGTCCGGTCGGTCGTCCGCCGCGTTCGCGAGGGTCTCGCCGAGTTGTTCGGTCTGCCCGAGGGCTACGAGATCCTGCTCGGAAACGGCGGCGCGACCGCGTTCTGGGACGCGGTCGCCTTCGGCGTGATCGAGCAGCGAAGCTCGCATCTCTCGCTCGGCGAGTTCTCCTCGAAGTTCGCTTCGGTGAGCCGCGGCGCGCCTCACCTCGACGCCCCAGAAGTACTCGAGACTCCGCCCGGCGCGACGCCGCAGCTGCTCGACGCGCCGGCCGGCGACGTCTACGCCTATCCGCACAACGAGACGTCGACCGGAGTCGCGGTGCCGCTGCACCGTCCCGCTGGCCTCGGCGCGCACGCGCTCGTCGTCATCGACGCGACATCGGCCGCGGGCGGCATGCGGGTCGCTCCTTCGGACTTCGACGTGTACTACTTCGCTCCGCAGAAGTGCTTCGCCAGTGACGGTGGGCTGTGGTTGGCGGCGTTCGCGCCGTCGGCCATCGAGCGGATCGAGCGGGTGAAGGCGTCCGATCGGTGGATACCGCCCTCGCTGGATCTGACGATCGCGCTCGAGAACTCCCGATTGCAACAGACCTATAACACGCCGTCGCTCGCGACCTTGCTCCTGCTCGCGCACCACGTCGAGTGGATGAACAAGCACGGCGGGCTCGAATGGACGGCGTCGCGTTGCGACGCGGCCGCACAGTTGGTGTACGGGTGGGCCGACGCGCATCCCCACGCGGCGCCGTTCGTCGGCAGCGTCGCGCACCGCAGCCCGGTGACAGCAACGATCGACTTCGACGCGGCCATCGACGCCACCGCGGTCGCCGCGTCCTTGCGCGCCAATGGCATCTTCGACATCGAGCCGTACCGCAAGCTCGGACGCAACCAGCTCCGTATCGCGATGTTCCCTGCGATCGAGCTCGACGATCTGGCTACGCTGACGCGCGCGATCGACCACGTGATCGAGCGACTCTCGGCGGCCGGATGATCCAGACCGGTTTCGTCGCCGTGGTGAAGCGGGAGTGCCCGACCTGCGAGCTCGTGGCACCGGTCCTCGCTGAACTGGCCGAGCACTCGGAGCCCCTGACGATCTTCAGTCAGGACGATCCGGCCTTCCCGGCTGGGCTCGTCGTCACCGACGATCGCGACCTCGACGTGTCGTTCGCGCTTGCCATCAATACGGTCCCGACGTTGCTGCGCGTCGAAGACGGTACCGAGCGCGCACGCGTCGAGGGATGGGAACGCGCGCGGTGGGAAGCCCTGACCGGCATCCGTGGGCTCGGCGCCGACCTTCCCGACTGGCGACCCGGATGCGGTTCCCGTACGCAGGATCTCGACGTGCAGGACGCGCGGATGATCGCGCGCATTCTTCCAACGCTGCGGGCTCGGCGGGTCGAGCTCGGCGCACAGGAGGACGACGCGGAAGCGATGTACGGGCGCGGGTGGAGCGACGGCTTGCCCCTCGTCCCGCCGACTCCCGAACGCGTCGCCCGCATGCTGTCCGGTACGAGACGCGCGCCCGACGATGTCGTCGCGGTCGTGCCGCCGGATCTCGTCGCGTGCACTGTCGAGAAAGTCGCGATCAACGCAGTCATGGCCGGCTGTCGGCCCCAATACTTCCCGGTCGTGCTCGCCGCGGTCGAGGCGGCGTGCACCGACGAGTTCAATGTGCACGGGGTGCTGGCGACGACGTGGTTCGCGGGCCCGCTCGTGATCGTGAACGGCCCGATCACGCGCACGATCGGAATGAACTCTGGCGTCAACGCGCTCGGTCAGGGCAATCGCGCCAACGCCACCATCGGACGCGCGCTGCAGCTCGTCGTCCGAAACGTCGGTGGCGGTCGCCCGGGTGAGGTCGATCGGGCGACGCTCGGTCAACCGGGAAAATACACGTTCTGTTTCGCCGAGGACGAGCCGGGATCGCCGTGGGAGCCGCTCCATGTGGAGCGCGGACTCACTCGGGATCAGTCGGCGGTCACGCTCTTCGCGGCTGAAGGCGTACGAGGCGTCGTCGACCAACTCTCGCGCGAGCCCGAGTCGCTCACCCGCTCGTTCGCCGCGTGCCTGCGCACGGTCGCCCACCCGAAGAACGTGATCGTCTGGGATGCAGTGCTCGTCGTGGCGCCCGAACACGCGCGCGTGTTTCGCGAGGCGGGTTGGTCGAAGACACAACTGCGCAACGAGCTGAAGGGGATCCTCCAGATTCCCGGCGCGGAGATCGTGCGGGGCGCGGGTGGCATCGCCGAAGGGATGCCGGAGGGTCTGGCCGACCTCACCCTGCCCAAGTTCCGCGACGGCGGTTTGCAAATCGTGCACGCGGGTGGCGGAGCGGGCCTGTTCTCGGCGATCATCGGTGGTTGGGCGAGCGGCACGGTCGGCAGCGAGCCCGTGACAGTGGAGGTTCGCGCGTGAATGTGCTGCTGGACCCGACATCAGAGAGCCGGCCCACGACGCGTGAGCGCGCGGCCCGGCCGCGTGCGCTCGACGGCGCGGTGATCGGGCTGCTCGACATCAGCAAGCCGCGCGGAAATGTGTTCCTCGACCGGATCGAGGAGCTGTTGCAGGCGCGCGGCGTGCAGGTCCAACGGTTCTCGAAGCCCACATTCACCAAGCCCGCTCCGCTCGATCTTCGCCACGAGATCGTCACCAAGTGCAACCTCGTGATCGAAGCGCTCGCCGATTGAGGATCGTGCACGTCGTGCAGTGTGCACGACACCGTCAACCTGGAAGCCGCCGGCATACCGACGGTGTTCGTCGCGTCGAGAGAGTTCGTCGATGCGGCCGCGGCGCAAGCGTCGGCGCTCGGCGCGGACCCGGCGCGCGTCTTCGTTGCACACCCGATTCAGGACCGTACTGACGAGGAGCTGCACGCGGTCGCCGACTCGGCACTCGATGCGCTGCTCGGCGCGCTCGTCGAGAACACGCCAGAATGACACCCGATGCTATTTCTCCACGAGTTGCACACGGTCGCAGGTCGGTACGAGGACGACTTCGAACGCACTTTTCGTGACGACTGGGTTCCCGCGGTCGCCGACGGGGACGACGCGCGCCTGTGCTGGTATCTCAAGCTCGCCCACGGCGCGGGGCGCGCGTACCAAGTCGTCACGATCACGGCACTGTGCGACGGGACCGCGTACGAACGACTCGCGCGCCGCGTCCAGGACGGCGACCTCCGCGCGTGGGCGGCCGCGACCGACCGCTGGCGCCACGAGGTGCGGGGCAAGCTGCTCTTGCCGCTCGACTGGTCGCCGCTACAGACCATCGACCTCGCGTCGGTTCCAGTCGTCGCCGAGCACGAGCCCGTGCTCTACATGGAGGACAGTGCGTGGCCCCACGAGGCCAAGCTCGACGCGTACCTCCACGCCGCGCGCACGCACTACGCCCCGAGCCTCGAAGTGCGCAGCGAGCGTTCGCTGCTCACACTGCTCGCCGTGTTTCAGGCCGCGCTCGGCGCGCCGCGCCGGCGCGAGGTCGTGCTGTGGCAGCGTGTCGACTACCCGGAACGCCTCCCCGGCCTCTTCACGCACGAGCTCCCGGCCCACGTGAAGGGTCCGGGAACATGGATGCACGACGCCCTGGAGGTGCGCGACGACTGGGAGAGCCGGCTGTTGCGCAGCGCCTCCTGGTCACCGTTGGGCTAATACGCGGCCCGCGGGCGAACGTGCGTGAGTTTCGGGGCTGGGCGGCTTGCTTCTCACGCAACTTGGGGGGCGGGTGGCGACGGGCCGCCTAGCCTTTTCTCGAATGCACGACCACACCCATCCGCACCGCCGTGCCAGCGACGACCGGCGCCGCCGCGTGCTGTGGTGGGTGCTCGCGGCGAACGGCGCCTTCCTGGTGGTCGAGGTGATCGGCGGTCTCGCGTTCGGGTCGCTGGCGCTGCTCGCCGACGGCGTCCACATGGCCTCGGACGTCGGTGGACTCGGCATCGCGCTGGCAGCCCTCTCGCTCGCGGCGCGTCCCGCTTCCGCCCGCCATACCTACGGGCTGCGCCGGGCCGAGGTACTCGGTGCGCAGTTGAATGCGGTGCTGCTGCTCGCGGCCGCCGGCTGGATCGCGATGGAGGCATGGGGACGGGTCGGTGAAGAGCGGTCGGTCGACGGCGCCGCCGTTCTCGTTGTCGCCGCGGCCGGCCTCGCGGTCAACCTCGCGAGCGCACGCGTCCTCTCTCGAACCGCGGGCGCCAACATCAACATGCGCGCCGCGATGTGGCACATGGCGTCCGACGCGTTGGGATCGGTCGCGGCGTTGGTCGCGGGCGCCGCCGCGCTGTGGTGGGACGCGACGGACGTCGACCTGGTCGCCTCGGTCGTCGTGGCGTTCCTCGTGGCGGTCGCTGCGTGCACGTTGCTGCGCGACGCCACGCGCGTGCTGCTGGAGTCGACTCCGTCGGGGGTTGCACTCGACGCGGTCGTCGCGGCGATCGGCCGCGACCCGGACGTCGAAGCAGTGCACCACGTCCACATCTGGTCGCTGGGCTCCGAGAGCGCCGCGCTGTCGGCGCACGTCGTACTACGCGGGCCGCAAGACCTCCACGCTGCGCA
The DNA here is from genome assembly GCA_052390615.1 of Actinomycetota bacterium. Lineage (GTDB taxonomy): Bacteria > Actinomycetota > Acidimicrobiia > IMCC26256 > PALSA-610 > JBQTGT01. Next base: position 16,179 of record JBQTGT010000042.1, on the reverse strand, counting down.
AGGCATCGCGTCGCGTATCAAAGCCGCGTTGGCGACAGAATTCGCGATCGAACACGTGACGCTCGAAACGGAGTGCCACGACTGCGAGACGGTCCCCGCCGACCATCTCTCGTAGTCGTTTACTCCTCGAGTCCCTCGCGCGTTTGTACCGCGCGGACGTACTCGATGATCGCGTCAACTTCGGCCGCGTCGAGGCCCTCGACTGGCGCCATATCGCCGAAATCCCAATGGTGGGCAGTGACTCCGTTCGCAATCGCGAGTCGGAAGGCGTCGTCGGAGTGGTGGTTGGGCTCATACACGATCGACAGGTGCGACGGACCCGCGTCGGTGCCCCGCAGATCGGCACCGTGACACGACGCGCAGTGCGCGGTGTAGAGCTGCTCACCGCTCGCGCGCACCGGCGCGTCGCGAGACGTCTGCTCGGCGTCGTCTCCCCCGCAACCGCCGAGCAGCGCGCCGACCAGTGCGGTCGCGGTCAGTCCGCCGGCGCCGGCTCGTCCCACGCGGTGCCGCCAACACGGCCGCCGAGCTCCGGGCACTCACCCGCGAACACACCCCAGCTGCACTCGAAACCCGGCACGACCCACGCGTGCATCATCCAGATGCCTTCCAGCTCGCGCTTGACGCCGCCGCGCGCTTCGCACTCGGCCTCGGTCGTGTCCTCGCCGCCGATGACGGTGGTCCCCGCGAAGCACAGCCCGCCGTTGAAGTTGTGCTGGTGCCACGGGTCATTCTCTCCGGCGAACCCCGCCGGCGGGTCGTCGCCGCTGAAAACGAGGTAGCTGAGCCCGACGAGCCTCGAGTCCGCCTCGGTGCCGTCGTACAGCAACTCGGACGGTGCCGCGGGGTCGAAGGTCGCGACGCGCGCGATGTTCGTGTAGTGCGCGCCGATGCACGGCACGTACGGCGTCGACCGGTTGTAGCCGCCCGCTTCGGCGGCGGCGACGGTCGGGAACTGGTCGACGACCGTGCGCGCGGCGATCATCTCCTGCTCGAGCTGCACCCGCTGCTCGCGGGTCAGGTCCTCGGGCTTCACCATGCCGCGGTCGCCGTGCTCGCCGCCGCCCTCTTCGGAACCGGCCTCCCCGGTGCCGACCTGCCCGGGCGATACCGGCGTCGGCTGCGCGATCTCGCACGGCGAGTCGCCGGTCGCGGTGCCGGCGATGACGGCGCCGTGCGGCGTGTCGGTGGCTTCGCCGGTCGCCGCACTGGCGTCGTGGCCCTCGTGCTCCCCGGTCGCGGCACCCTCATCATGGGCGTCGCCGGCCATCTCGGTGCCGTCTGCCATCACATGCGCGGCGCCGTCATCGGCCGCGACCGCGGCACCCTCGTCGACGGCGTCTTCTCCCTGCGCGTCGCCGAGACCCGAGTCGGCGGCGGCGGCCGCGCTCCCGGCGATCAACGCGACCGCGAAGATCGGCGCACCGACCTGCGCCAGTCGGCGCGGTACCGTGACGCGCGCGTCGGCGCGGTAGATCTGCGTGCCGACCAAGAGCGCGAACAGGCCGAGCAGCGCGACGGCAATGCCGCCGAAGAACAGTGCGTGCGCGAAGTTCGAGAAGTCGAACACGCCTTCACGCGCCGACAGCGTCGGATCGTCGGCGTGGCGGGCCGCGTCGATGACGAGGCCAACCGCGGTGGCGATGCCGCCGACGACGACCATCCAGATGCCAATTCTCCGTACTTCCACGGCCCCTCGATCCCCATGAATGCACTGCTCGTGCAAGAGCTTCTTGGCCACTGTACGACGCCGTACAAGACGAGGGCCGGCGGCCCTCGTAAATTGGTTATTTCAGGATAGGTCGGACACGATTCCGGCCCGGCTCGCGATGCCCGCGGTCCGCCGCCACTCTCGCAGTTGGTGCTGGTCAAGGCCGTTGGTCAGGAAGCAGAACGACACGCCGGTCGCGGGGTCGGCCCACGCAATCTGACCGCCCGCGCCGTTGTGCCCGAACGCGCGTGGAGACACGGTGTGCCCCATGCCCCGCCGCGCGCCGGCACCGTCGTCGCCGGCGACCACGAGGCCGCGGGTGCGGTTGGCCGGTGTTCCCACGTAGTCGGGAAACCGATTGCGCACGACCGAGGTCACGTCGGTCAGCACTTCCGGCTTCCAGAGCCCGAGCCGGTCGTCGAGCAGCGCTTGGTAGAAGCGAGCGATGTCACTCGCGCGCGCGACGGCCCCGGCGCCAGGAACACCTACCTCTCGGACTTCGGGCCGATTGAAGCGCACGAGCGCTTCCGGCGTGACTTCCGTGACAGGAAGGGAGTCGACACCGATGGCGGCCCGTATCTCGTCGGCCGTCGCAGGCGAACCGGTGCGCACCAGGGTGGTGATGTCGTGCTGATCGGCGCGCGCGACGCCGACCTCGAGTCGCGAGAGACCGAGTGGATCGAGCACCCGCGCCCGGACAAAGACTCGAAAATCCGTTCCGGTGACCCGCTCGATGAGCTCGGCCAGTACCCAGTGTGCCGACGTGGGGTGGTACTCGAAGCGCGTGCCCGGCTCCCAATTGCAGCGCCAGGTGGCGAAGCGCGCGAGCCGTTGTGTGAGATCCGACCAGGTGAGCGGATCGAACGGTGCGTGCGGAAATCCCGACGTATGCAACAACACCTGCTCCACCGTGATCGCGTCCTTGCCGTTGGCCGCGAACTCGGGGACGTACTCGCACACGCGCGCGTCGACCTCGAGCGTGCCTTCGCCGAGCAGGATCCACACCGCGGCCGCGACGATGGCCTTCGTCGAGGAAAACACGACGTAGCGCGAATCGGCGGTGGCATCGCCAATCGTCGTCTCGTAGACCACCTCGCCCCCGCGTGCGAACGCGAACTGGCACGACGGCAGCCGTCCTTCGTCGACCTCACGTTGCGCCCGGTCAACGAGGTCCGCCAGGGTGTGCTGTGACATCGGCCCTCCGCTCCTCCCGCCCTCGCAGTGGGGTACCCGAAGGGTATCGAGGGTCGTTGACCGCCAGCACGGGCACCCGTACCCTCCCCTGGAGGCCGATCGGAAGGGGAACGCGCATGCGAGCGTGGCGGGTGTTCGCGGCGGGCGCGCTCGGCGCGGTACCGGTGCTGGTGCTCGCCGGCCCGGCCGGGGCGACGATCGACGGGCCGTGCACGGCGAGCGGCGAGATCGACGGCCAGGTCCACGACGCGGCGTTATCGGAGGTGGAGATCCCGTCGGAAGGCGACGTGCACTGGCAGGGCGCCATCCAGATCCCCGAGCCGGCCGAAGAACGCCCCATCCGCGGGTGGGTCAAGGTGGACTTCCCGACGCCGGTGCCCGACCAGGAGGTCGGCAGCTGGGACTCCGACAGCTTGCGCATCGACAACGCCGACACGTACGAGTACGAGCTCCCGAGTGTGCTCGAGGGTTTCGACATCAAGGTCTACGGCGAGCACTACGAATCGGGCGCGCTCACCTGCAGCGGCGGGATCACGGTGCGGCTCGAAGGGGGCGGCATCGGCAACCCGGCGACGCTGGCGTCGCTCGCGTTCACCGTGATCTCTGTGATCAATCTGTTCCTCGCCATTCGCGTGAAGCCCTGACGGAGGTCGGAAATGAGAAGGCGTGGCCATCCCGTCTGGGCAGCGTTCTCGGGATTCTTCTTGGGTTTGTTCGTCGGGCTCGACTTGCTCCTGCTCGGCGTCGTCCCGTTGAACAGCATCGTGCTGACCGTTCTGCCGGTCGTCGGGCTCGTGCTGGGCATCATCGTGGCGTTGCTCGTGCCGCTGAAGCGCAAGCCGCATGCGGAGGCACCGGGGGGCGCGGCGGTTTCGATGGCCGCGCCGGCGCCTGACACCGCGGTCCCGCCGCTCGACACCTACGTTCCGCCGCCGCCACCGCCGACCGCGGTGCCGTCGCCCGATCCCGACGAGTCGTCGGAGCCGTAACCGGGCCAACAGGTATCGTCGCGCCCCGCAGCGCGATCCCAGGCGCGCGACGAGGAAGGTCCGTGCATGGGTCTCGAGAAGACGCCTGACCTCGCGGCGATCGAAGAACGCTGTCGCGAACGTTGGGAACTCACCGGGATCTACCGCAACGACTCGAGCTCACCGGCCGAGGGTTACTCGGTCGACACGCCACCGCCCTACGTCTCCGCCGCCCATCTGCACGTCGGGCACGCGATGTCGTACTCGCAGGCCGAGTTCATCGTTCGCTATCACCGCATGCGGGGCAAGCACCCCTTCTACCCGATGGGGTTCGACGACAACGGTCTGCCGACCGAGCGGTTCGTCGAACAGCTCCACAACATCGACAAGTCGAAGACGACTCGCTCGGAGTTCCGCGCGCTATGCCTGGAAGAGACGACGAAGGGCGCCGACGACTACGAGCGGTTCTGGCGCAAGCTCGGCCTCTCGGTCGACTGGACGCTGCGGTACTCGACGATCGACGACCATTGCCGGCGCACTTCACAGCTTTCGTTCATCGACCTGCATCGCAAGGGTCGCGCGTACCGATCCGAGGAGCCGGTGTTCTGGGACACTGCGATGCAGACCTCACTGGCGCAGGCCGACCTCGAGACGCTGACGCGCAACTCCACGCTGTACGACATCGCGTTCAGCGCGCCGGACGGTCGTGAGCTTGTCATCTCGACGACGCGGCCCGAGCTGATCCCGAGTTGTGTGGCGCTGTACTTCAATCCTGAGGACGAGCGGTACGCGTCGCTCGCGCATGGACGCGCCGTCGTTCCGGTCGCGGGCCACGACGTGCCGATCCTGTCGGACGACGAGGTCCGCAGCGACTTCGGGACCGGCTTGATGATGGTGTGCACGTTCGGCGACGGCGCCGACGTGCAACGTTGGAAGCGCGACGACCTCGAGCTGCGGCTCGGAGTCGACCCCGCGGGACGAATGACCGAGGTCGCGGGCGCGTACGCAGGGCTCTCGATCGAAGAAGCCCGCAAGCGGATCCTCGTCGATCTCGACGCGGCGGGCGCGCGCCGCGGGTCCCAGAAAGTCGAGCAGCAGGTGTCGGTGGGCGAGCGCTCGCAGCGCCCGATCGAGTTCCAAATGCGACCGCATTGGTTCATCCGCGTGCTCGACCTCAAGGACGAGCTGCTCGAACGCAGCGCCGAGCTCGTGTGGCATCCGGAGTACATGAAGGTTCGGCTCGATCATTGGATCGAGGGCTTGAAGTACGACTGGAACATCACGCGGCAACGCTTCTACGGCGTGCCGTTCCCCGTCTGGTATTGCGACCGCTGCGGGACACCCGTCGTCGCGGCGGAAGAGCAGCTCCCGGTCGATCCGCTCGAGGACGCGCCGCCCGTCGACGCGTGCGCGCAGTGCGGCGGCACCGCGTTCAACGGCGACCCCGACGTGATGGACACATGGATGACGTCGTCGCTCACGCCGCAGATCAACACGAACTGGGCGCACTCTCCCGGACGCGTTGCCGCGGGTGAGTTGCCGCTGACCCTGCGCGTGCAAGCGTTCGAGATCATCCGGACGTGGCTCTTCTACTCACTCGTCAAGGCGCACCTCCACAACGACACAGTGCCGTGGACCCACGTGATGATCTCGGGCTGGGGACTCAACGAGAACGGCAAGAAGTTCTCCAAGCGCGACCTCGAGGCGAAGAAGCCGGGCGTGTACAACAAGTACGACCCGGAGGACGTCATCGACAAGTACGGCGCCGACGCCGTGCGCTACTGGGCTGCGGGCAGTCATCTCGGTCACGACATGCGCTATCACGAGGAAGACGTGAAAGCCGGGCGCAAGCTCGTCTTGAAGCTGTGGAACGTCGCCCGCTTCGTCGAGCAGTACGCGGGCGAGTTCAGACCGGCGGACGCGATGTCGGTCGCGGCGCGCACTCCGGAGGATCGTTGGATCGTCGGCCGCCTCGAGCAGCTGCTCCCGACCGTGAACCGCGGCTTCGAGTCCTACGACTATGCGATCTCACGAGAAGCGCTCGACCAGTTCTTCTGGAACGACTTCTGCGACGACTACATCGAGATCGTCAAAGATCGGTTCTGGACCGAGCAGCGCTACACCTACGAGCAACGCAATTCGGCACGCGCGACGCTGTGGGAGACGTTGCGCAACGTGCTCGCGTTGTACGCACCGTTCCTGCCGTTCGTCACCGACACGCTGTACGAGCACTTGTTCGCCGCGCACGAAGGCGCGCCGTCGATCCACGTCACCCGCTGGCCCGAGCTGCCGCAGACCCCGACGGCAGAGGTACCCGAGATCGAAACATTGCGGGCCCTCCTGCACGCGGTGCGGTCCGAACGCACGCGCACGCGCCTCCCGCAGGGTCGGCCGCTCACCGAGCTCGTCATCGATACCAACGGCGCCGCGCCCGAGACCCGCGTCGCACTCGAAGCCCTGGTCCCGAGCTTGGAGGCCGCCGCACGCGCCCGGTCGGTGCGATTCGCGAGCGCCGAGGCCGAGACACCCATCGCGGGCGTTCGCATCGACATCGTCCCCGAGGAAAAACACGCTTCCACCCCACCCCACCCAACGTAGCCGTCGACATAGCCCATCTCAGTCCGCTCCCGGCAGACGGATCTCGACCCGCGCGCCGCCGAGCGGGCTGTCTGCCAGCGAAACCGCACCGGAGTGGGCGGTGATCAACTCGGTGACAATTGCCAAGCCGAGACCGCTGCCGCCGTCGAGACGTCCGCGGGCGTCATCGAGGCGGACGAACCGCTCGAACACGCGCGCGCGTTCCGCGGGCGCGACGCCCGGCCCGTCGTCGTCGACGGTCACGACGACGTGACCGTTGCTTTCTTCGACACCGAATGCGACGGCATCGCGCGCGTGCCGGGCTGCGTTCTCCCCGACGTTGCGCAGCACGCGGCGCAGCGCCGCCTCGTCGCCGCTGACCCGGCCGGCCGAGACGTCGGCCGTGTCGATGCGGAGCGGCGTCGTGTCGCGTAAGCGCGTGGCTTCGGCGAGCACGAGGTCGTCGATGTCCACGGGTCGGGCGTGCAGCGACAACATGGCTTCGTCGGCGCGGGCAAGCATCAACAGGTCGTCGACCAGGTTCTGGACGCGCAGGTCCTCGGCGAGCACATTCTCGGCGAGTTCGGTCATTGTCATGCTGTGCGGATGCGCGAGCGCGACCTCTGCGTACTGGCGGATGACCGCCACGGGTGATCGCAGCTCGTGCGATGCGTCCGAGACGAAGCGGCGTTGACGCGCCGTTGATGCCTCGAGCCGGTCCAGCATCCGGTTCATGGTTGCCGCGAGGCGCGCGATCTCGTCGGACCCCCGCGGTTCCGGCACGCGGCGGTGTAGTTGCGATGCCGAGATCGCGTCCACCTCGCGACGAATCGACTCGACCGGCGCGAGCGCCCGGCCGACAAGCACCCAGGTCGTTCCCGCCACGAGCAGCACGAGCAGCGGACCGCCCACCAACAGCAGCGCGCGCAGCGCACTCGTCGACTCGTCGACGTCGTCGATCGACCGCCCGACGAGCACGGTCAACCGACCCCGCTCGGTCTCCGCCGCCCGGGCGACAACGAGGAACGGGTCCTCGTCGAGCGGGACGTCCATCGTCGCGGAGTCGCCCGGCCCGAGATCGGCGACCGGCGGGGCATCTCGCAGGTTGGCGCTCGCAGCGACGACGTCGTCCTCGGGATCGAGCACCTGTATGAACTCTTCCTCGCCGCCGCCCGCGATCGTGTCGATCCGGCCGGTCGACTCGAGTGCGGCGACGACATCGTCGGCGCGCAGCTCGGCCACTGTGCGAACCTCCCGAGTCAACGCGTTGCGCAGCGCCACGACGAGGGCGACGGAACCAATCAGCAACGCGATCGCGACGACGGCGGCCGCCGCCGCGGTCGTACGCACGCGCACGCTATGCGCCCGCGCCAACCGCGATCGCGCCGCGTCAGCCGCCATCGGCGTCCAGGCGGTAACCGGCGCCTCGCAGCGTCTCGATCGCGCATCGATCGAACGGACGATCGATCTTGTTCCGCAGATGGCGCACGTACACCTCGACGATGTTCGGATCGCCCTCGAAGTCGTCGTCCCAGACGTGGTCGAGAACATCGCGCTTGGACACGACCTCGCCCCGACGACGCATGAGGTACTCGAGCACCATCACCTCGCGCGCCGTCAGCTCCAGCTCGGTGTCGGCGCGCCACACACGCTTCGACGCCGGATCGAGGCGCAAATCACCTGCCGAGAGGACAGCCGGCCGCTCGGCTGCGCCCCGGCGAACGAGTGCTCGCACCCGCGCGACGAGGACCGCGAACGAGAAGGGCTTCGTCACGTAGTCGTCCGCGCCGGCGTCGAGCGCCTCGACCTGATCCCATTCACCGTCCTTGGCCGTGAGCATCAAGACGGGAGTCCAGATCTCCTCGGCGCGAAGGAGCGCGCACACCTTGAACCCGTTGACACCCGGCAACATGATGTCGAGCACGATCGCGTCGTATGGCCACTCCCGCGCCATCCACAACCCGTCGGTGCCGTTGACGGCCACGTCGACCGCGAACCCTTCGGCCTCGAGGCCCTTTCGCAGTCCGGCTGCAAGCCGTTGTTCGTCCTCGACCACCAGAATGCGCATGTTCGGCCCACATCGTCCGTGGCTGTCGTACCGAAGATCGGCTGAATCCGCCCTGAGGGCGCCGAATCGATGTCAGCCCGGCGGCGAACCGAACCGAATCACGTTGCCGTCGGGGTCGAGGTGCCTGCTCTCTCGGAGTCCGTAGTCCATGTTCTCGGCCGGCGCCGATCGCCATTCGGACGCGAGCATGTCCACGTCGCTCACATGAAGGTAGACCGCGCTCGGCGAGCTGACGATCGACTCGCGACCACGCACAAGGTCGAGCACGATGCCATCCCGTTCTGCGAACACGTACTTCTCGTCGTGAGACTCCATGTCGAAACCGAGTGTTGCGTAGTGCGCGAGCGACGTTGCCATGTCCGCGACTGCGAACATCGGCTGAATCCGAGTGAGGACGGCCCGCCCAGAGGCGGCAGCAGAGGCGGCAGCGCGCCGCTGACGATTCTGCTGGGAGAGCCAGCCGGCACACTCCTCGCAGATCGCGACGTCGGGGCGGCAATGCAACGCGGCCCAGCCCCCTGGCCCGGGGGCGCGCCCACAACACGAGCAGGGCAGGCTCTCCTCGGTCATGCGACGAGTCGATCACTCGTCGCACGCGCGAGCAAGAAGGACGCGAGCGCGGCCGCCGGGCGCTGATCAATCGTCGTCGGCGCCGTCCTCATCGTCGTCGGCTTCGTCGGCGCTGGATCCGACGACGTTGAACCGCTCGTCGAGCTGGACCTCGACCTGACGCCCGTCGTCGAGCGTCACCTCGACCTCGTAGTAACTCTCCTCGTCGCCGACCTCGGTCTCGGTGACCCGGCCCCCACCGGTGTGCTCGAGGGCGGCCGAACTCGCCCGCTCGAGTGCCGAACCGCTGATCGGGGCCTCGTTGTCGTCCCCGCCGGACGCGGCGACCGCGATGCCACCGCCCCCGGCCAGAATCGCCGCCCCGGCGATGCCCGCACTGATCCACTTCGCTCGACGTTGCATGGCGGTCTCCTCTCGTCCGTCATGCCCATGGTGCCAGGAGCCGGCTGACCCCAGGCTGAAGCGGACCGCCTTCGGGCGCGGGGCGGCGCATCCGGCGCGCGGGCGCTCCCCCGAATCCTGCGAACTTCGGCGAAAGACAGGACCCCCGCGCGCCGAACAAGACTGTGTGCGGCGGCTGACATTGGGTGGAGGGACCGGAGCCCTCACGCGACTCACGCGAGTCCACGCGGTCAGCACTGCGGCTGACGCGTGCATCACGGTCGCACTCGCCGGCTCGCTGTTCTTCAACGTGGATCCCGACGTCGCCCGCAGCCGCCTCGCCTGTTATCTGGTATTGACGCTCGCGCCCTTCGCCGTCGCCAGCGTCATGATCGGCGCCGTCGCCGGTCGCTTCCTCGGCGTCGGACCGCGGATCCTCGCCTTTACCGGACACGGGCGCGCCCTGTTCGCCGTTCTCCTCGCGCTCGACCCGACCGGCCTCGTGCTCTATCCGGCGTCGTTCGCGGTCCTCGTGCTCGGCCGCACGTATGCCGCCGTCAAGCGGGCGCTGGTGCCCGGCGCGGTCGCCCACCCCGACCTGTTGGTGCACGCGAACGCGCGGCTGTCACGCGCCGGCTCGCTGGCGGGACTCGTAGGCGGCGGCCTCGGCATGATCGCACTGCAACTCGGGCCCGCGCTGACGCTGCAACTCGCGGCAGGACTGCACGTCGTCGGTGCCGCGCTCGCGATCCGTTGCCTGAACCATTCGACAGAGCGCGCCGGCGTCGCCGTGCCCATTGCGCGCAATGAAGGCGCGCCGCTGACCGTCGCGCTCGCAACAACCGCCGCGCTTCGCGCCGCGACCGGGCTGCTCTGGTTCGTGCTCGCGTTCGAGTTGCGCGACGGCGGGACGCCCCGACTGGTCACGGCTCTCGTGGCGATCGCGATTCCCGTCGGCAGCTTTGCAGGAACATTCGTGTCACCGAGGCTGCGGCGCGTGCTCGCGAGTGAGCACGCAATCCTCGTGACGTGCACCGCGATCGCGGCGGCCAGCGCGTTCGTCGCCGCTGCACTGCGCGGACCCGGGGCCATGATCGGCATCGCCGTCACGCTGGCGCTGGCATCGAGCATCGCTCGTCACGCGCTGGACAGCTTGGTGCAGCGGACGACCTCCGACCCCGAGCGCAGCCGCGTCGTCGCCCGCAGCGAAGCGGTCCTGCAACTCGCGTGGGTCGCGGGCGCGCTCGTCGCCATCGGCGTGGGGATGGCATCGGCGAGTGCGTACGGGCTGATCACGGTGCTGCTCGGGGCGACACTGGCCGCGGCGGCGATCGGTCGCCGCCGGCCTCGCGTGACGCGGTCGACATCGGTCGCGCTTGCGCCTGCGCTTCGGTCCTGGCGCCGCTCGATCATCCGGTCGGGGCACGCGGCTTGACCGCCAACTTGAACATCTGATCCGCGACGCGTGAGCATCGGCGCATGGCCAAGGCGACGGCGAAGCTCGCAGACAAGATCCTCGCGTTCGCGCTCGAATATCCAGAGGCGTGGGAAGACCACCCGTGGGACGAGACGGTTGTGAAGGTACGCAAGAAGATTTTCGTCTTCGCCAGCGTCTACGAGAAGCAGCTGTACGTCACCGTCAAGCTTCCCGGCAGCGCCGACTACGCGCTCAGTCTCGACCGGACCGAGCCGACCGGCCACGGCCTCGGGCGCGCGGGGTGGGTGTCGGCGCGCTTTCCGGTCGGCACCGACGTGCCCGTCGATCTCATCGAAGAGTGGATCGACGAGAGCTACCGCGCGATCGCGCCGAAGACGTTGGTAATGCAGCTCGACGCGCGTTGATCCCGGCGCCCACTGTCCCCAAAGGACAGAACGCGCCCGCCAGGGGACCTACGGCGTTACGCGGCCTCGCGGCACGCGTCCAGCGAGATCGCCCCAGTTTCGCTCCGGCAGCCGCGGGCGGCGGTGATCGCCTCATCCGCGCGCGCCAGCACCTCGGCCGCGAGCCAGTCCTCGGCAATCAACGTCGCGGCGTCGACGGTGAAGTGGATGCCATCCGGCCGCGCGACATTGTCGGCCCCGCGGCCGGCCCCGTCGATATACGACGCCAACGGCAGCGTCACGACGTTGCGCCAACGCCCGTCCGCTTGCGCAATCAACGCATTCAACGCCGCGAACCTCTTCGCCAGGAATCCGTTCTGGCCGTGCGCGAGCGGCCGGGGCGCATCGGACCACACCAAGACTGCGCCGCGAGCAGCAACAGCCCCGACCAGCGCGTCGAGCTGCGCCGCGTACCGCGCGTCGTAGTCACCCTGCCCGACGTGGCGCCACCCGACGTCGCCGATCTTGACGTCCATCGAATCCATGAACGAGGAGAACACGAGCACGACGTCGGGTTGGAACTGCGCAGCCCGCTGCGCCCACAGCTCCGCCGTTGGGGGGCAGTCGCCTTCGATCGGATCGGGACCGAACATGCGGAACGAGGCGACGTCCAGCAGCGGACAACCGACGCGGCCCGCCCAGTCCACGGCGAGATCGCCGCTGGTGCGGGCGTGGTTCGCGAGCCCCGCGGCGAGGCCCAGCGACGTCGAGTCGCCGACAACGAGCACACGCAACGGCGGCGCCGCACCCGCGGCGATCGGCGTCGTCGTCACGCCGAGCTCGAGGCGGGCCTGCTCGAGCGCTTGCCGCACCGAGGTCGACAGCCATGTGCGCGCCGCCGTTTGCGCGGGCGCGGTCGCCACATGAATGCCGTCGGGGCGCACCGCGAGGTCGACGGCGCGGTCGGCGGTGTTGAGATGCCGGGCATAGTCGAGCAACACGAGACCGGGCGTGCCCGCAACCGTCTCCGTGATGGCGAGGTTCAACGCATCGACCCGGAGGTCGAGCCGCTCTCGACGCCGGAGATCGGGATCATCCGCGAACGTGAAGTACGGGACATCTGCCCACGCCACGACGGCGCCGCCGGTGGCAAGAACCGCGGCAACGCCCTTGTACTGTTCGACGATGGAGTGGTAGCGCGCCAGGAGATCGTCGCGCGGCCCGAGTCCCTGCTGTTCGAATACGACGCTGACATCCTCGGGCGCGTTGAATACGAGAACGATGTCGGGTTTGAAGTCGCGCGCGAGGAAGGACCATTGCGACGGCGCGGTGGCGCACGTCGCGAGGTCGCGGGTCGGATCGGCGGCAAAGTGGCGCAGCGTGCTCGCGTGCAGCAGCGGGCAGCCCGGGTGGGTCGCGTCGAGTACGTCCATATCGGACGTCGCCAGGAGGCCTTCCGCGACGGCATGGCCCGTCGAGTCACCGACGACCATCACCCGCAACGGTGCGGGACGCGCGTGGGCCACGGTCTCGGCGACGACCGCCGCGTCAGGTGTGGGCAAAAAGGCGCGCTCATCGAACAGCGAGGTGACCGGTACGGATTGCGGTGCGGTCACCGCCAGTCCGATCGCGACGGCGAGGCTCGTCGCGACGACCCCGACGAAGCGCGGCCGGCGTGCGAACAGGCGGCGGTACCGGATCGGACACTCGAGCATGTGGTACGACGCGATCGCGATCGCAGCTGTGACTGCGAGCCGCGCCTCGAGCAACGTGACGCCCGACAGGCCGGTGCGCGTCTCGTCGAGCCACAAGAACACCGGCCAGTGGTACAGGTAGAGCCCATAGGACACCCGTCCGATCGCGACGAGGGGGCGGGCACCCAAACCGTCCGCGACAACATTGTCGCCGAGCGCGGATGCAATCAAGGCGACGTTGCAGAGCGCGATGATGCCAAAGCCTCCGTGCACAACCCACGATGCGTGTATCGGCGTCACTACGACGAGCATCACGAACACGAGCAGCGCGCCAACGCCGAGCCGCGTCGCCACGCGCCCACTCCCGAGGGCGCGCGTTCCGCGTGCGGCGACAAAACACGCGAGCAGCGCGCCCGCGAGGAGCTCACCGGCGCGCGTGTCCGTGCCGTAATACGCCCGGTCATAGCCGCTCACAAGGAGCTGCGACGCGACGCTCGCGACGAACAGCGCGCCGAGGACCGCCGCGACCACACGGAGGCGCCCTCGACCTAGCGCGCACACGCCCGCGATCAGGAGCGGGAACGCGAAGTAGAACTGTTCTTCGATCGAGAGCGACCAGAAGTGCAGGACCGGACTCGGCGCCTCGAACAACGCGCTGTACGCGCGTCCCTCGGACAGGAAGCGCCAGTTGGCGACGTACCCGAGCGCACCGAGGAGGTCGCCCCGCAGACCCTCGCGGGCGGTCGTGTCGGCGAAATGAGGTGCCAGGGTCGCGACGCCCACGAGTGTGACGACGGCGGCGGGGAGCAGGCGCCGGAAACGCTGCTCCCAGAACCGCACCAGCGCGATGCCGCCTGTCGCCGCGCGTTCGCGCAGCAGGATCGTTGCCATGAGGAACCCGGACAAGGTGAAGAACAGGCTGACGCCCAGGTACCCGCCCTGCGTCCCGGGGACGTCGCCGTGGAACGCGAGCACCACGAGAATGGCGAGCGCACGGATCCCGTCGAGCGCGGGGATGTAGACGCCCGCGTCACGAGTGCCGGCGCCGCCCCGCTGAAGGTCCGCCACGCCCATGTCCGTGTCCAGGTGCCCCGCCGCCCAAACAACTCGCCCGACTTCGAAGCCATGTAACCATCGGCCGACGCGATCCGCAAAGGGGCGTGGCGTGGTCTCCACGTCGCCAACGACGTCCGGAAGGTCGACGGCACCCGTGCCAGCGCTTCCAGGTCCTGCAGATGCCACAAGACCATCGAGCGCGCCAACCTGCCCCACGGGCGAGCGCGCCGCGTACGAACGACTCGGTCATTGTCTCGCGTCGGCCGCGCTCGCGTCGCCATCGGTGATCCGGTCCCGCACTTGCGCTGCACGTCGTCGTCGTTGTGGACGATGAGCACGAGGGCTACGACGTCGACGAGATCCTCCGCCGGCGCGGCGGACGACCGCCCATGCCCCGCTTACGAAGGAGACCGGCATACCAGGGTGACCAGGCGCTTCGAGCGTGGAGGTGAGCGGACTCGAACCGCCCACCTCTCCGTTGCGAACGTTCCCCGGCGCAGGTGCGTGATCAGCGGTGTGCACAAGATCGCAGGTCAGCAATGATTTCGGTGGCTTGTGGCACGGTTGGGGCACGTGACCGCGCGATGACTTCGGCATCACACGAGAACAACCGCTGGTACGTGCGGTCGTGCCAGATCGGCGACGTCCGTGGATGTCGTGGCGAAGGTCAGCTCCGTTTCTGCGGCCACGGCGATCGGCGTCAGCAATATCGCATCGAGATCGACCCCCGACGCCGTAACGATCTCGACGAGCCGGCCGGCGACCGGCCACGTCGGGTACCACTCGTGTACTGCGAACTGGATCTCGACGAAGGTCGATGCGACGCGCCCCCGGCGCCCGTCGTAGCGGACCTTGAGGTACTCGATGATGTCGCCGAGCAGCGCATCGGCGGACACGAGCCGATGGAACGGAAGGTCGGGCCCGCGAACCAGCCCTACCCAGCGAAGCACTGCCCCGAGATCGCCAACGGCGATCACGCGCTGCGTCGCCGCAATCGCTTGCGGTAGAACGCCGCGAACTCCTCACCCGATTGGGCGCTCGCCCCTCGACGCGCACGCCGTCGAGCGATCTCCGACGCAGTCGGAAGCTCGGCGCGATCGGCAAGCGTGATGCGGACCCACTCGCTGAACGAGACCCCCTCGAGATCAGCTTGCTCGCGAAGCCGCCGAGCAACCGCTTCCGGCACGTTGCGGACATTGACGTCAGGCATCGCACTATGGAAGCATTTTGTATCGCACTATGCAAGCACCAGGGTCCTCGGTGCTGGCATCTGCCCGACCGTTCTGTGGCATCAGCGTGCTCTGCAAACCGGGCGCTTCAGATGTTCTTCATGTGCGCTCGCTGGTGTGCCTCTCCCCATTTTGGCGGCTGATCACGTCCTGAGGGAGCAGAAGGCGTCGCAATCTTGAACAGTTCGCGAAACGCGCGAATCCGCAACTCAACGTGAGATCGGCCGCATCTGAATCCGCGTCCAAGAATGTCTGAGACTGTCTACCAAGGCGCACCATTGTTCGGATGCGCCTGAAGCGGTACGCTCAGCGGCGATGGGTCCGTGGGGGGGTTGTCGTACTCGTGCGGGGACGACGTTGCTCGCGTCAGCGGCCCCTCCGGCCACGGCTCCAACCGCGGTAGGCGTGTCCAGGCATCGGAGCGACGTACGACGTTCACTCCCGGGGTCGCGCCGTGGCTGACGCGGTCCAGCTCGACTCGAGCGGGCTGCGCGGGGTGGCGGATCGCTTCGGTGCGATTGGTGCGGGTGCGCTGGGTGGGGGCCGTTTGGCGTCGTCGTCGTGCCTGACGACGGCGACCGATATCGACTTTGCGCTGGACGAGTTCGACGCTGTGGCCGCGCGCGTGGTCGATGCGTTTGCGGTGCAGTGCCGAGCGGCGCAGATCGCGCTCCGTTCGGTGATGCAGGGGGTTGTGGCCGCGGACCGGTGGGCGGGTCCGTGACGATGACGGTCGGTTCTGCGCGTGAGCTCGAAGCGATGGCCGAACAGCTGGACGACCGTGCCCGGGCGCTGGGCCGCTGGCTCGAGCATCTGGCCGGCGCGTTGGCAGATTTCGAACGTCAGATCCCGGCGTTACGGGAGGCGTGGGTGAGCGAGCGCGCGGAGAAGATGACGGGCGACCTGGGCG
>JBQTGT010000041.1:0-4767 GCA_052390615.1 Actinomycetota bacterium | reverse complement strand
GAAGGCCGCGTAACCATGTCAAGAAGACCGTCGGAAAGCCGTGTGCGGGAAAACCGCACGCACGGTTTGAAAGGGGGATGGGGAAACAGACCCGCTATGCGGGCACTGCGCCCCTGACTACCAATGCTGCTGACCGAGATCGACCACGTCGCGATCGCCGTCAACGACCTGGAAGCTGCGATCGAGTACTACCGGTCGACGTACGGCTGTGAGGTCGAACATCGCGAGACGATCGACAAGGACGGCGTCGAGGAGGCGCTCCTGCGCGTGGCCGACTCGTATATCCAGCTGCTCACCCCGATCCGGGACGACTCACCGGTCGCGAGGTATATCGCCGACAAGGGCGAGGGGATCCACCACGTCGGCTACCGCGTCGACGACTGTGCCAAGGCGCTCGCGTCGGTGAAGGAGCACGGCCATCGCGTCATCGACGAGGTGCCCCGGCCCGGCAGCCGCGGCACGACCGTTGCGTTCATCCACCCCAAGACTGCGTTCGGCACGCTCATCGAGCTCGTCCAGGAGTAGCGGCCGGGAGGCCTCCGCGGATCGCCGATCCCGCCGATGAACATGGGTGAAGTGTCCCCCGTTCGCGCGCGTCGCGCGCATCGCGCGCTGCGTCGCGGTCGTCGCGGTCGTCGCGGTCGTCGCGGTGTTGTGTGCGCCGGGTGCCGCATCGGCCGGTGGGCGCGCCGGCCAGGCGGTTCACGGAGTCGCGTGCCCGACATCGCTCGGCGCAGGGTACGAGTACGACCCGAGCGAGTACTACGAGTCCGTCGACGACCCGACCTGGCTCACCGTCTACTGCGGTTTCACGAACACGGCCGAGTCGCCGGACCGTGCGCTCGTCATCCTGCACGTATTCTGGAGCGAACAGCGACCGACGTACGGCTGCGGCGGCGAGCCGGACACGCAGGAGGTCGTCAGCGCGACGCACTACGCGCAGGTGACGTGGGGTGTCGGCAACGCCGCCGATCCGCCGGGCATGGCCGACGCGGTCGCAACGCTGCTCGCGCAGGCCGAAGCCGTCGCGGTG
Source organism: Actinomycetota bacterium (assembly GCA_052390615.1). Classification (GTDB taxonomy): domain Bacteria; phylum Actinomycetota; class Acidimicrobiia; order IMCC26256; family PALSA-610; genus JBQTGT01. The sequence continues at coordinate 3,734 of JBQTGT010000041.1, read as the reverse complement.
GCATGCGACGCCGCCGTCCCGAGCGAGCCTCCGACGACGACCACGCTCGCGGCATCGACGAGCACGAGCGTCCCGCCGGGTGGACGCAAGGAGCTGTGTGCCGAAGCGCGCGTGCTTCTCGAAGGCTTCAGTGCTGGTGAGCTGCGCGAGGCTGGGATCACCGATCCCACGAAGACGGGATTGCGCGTGGACGGCGACGACCTGAGCGAGGACATGTACGCCGCGGTCGATCGGTACAACGCCGCGCATCCGGACGCCACCGCGTATGTCTCGGACGGCACACCGTTTGCCGGCGAGGTAGGCGCGACCAACTGGCTGTTCGGCTTCGGCGGTGCAATCAAGGGACCGCAGGCCGACGCGTATGTGACCGGGACGGAGCGCCAGCTTCAGACCAAGCTGATCGCGCTCGCCGAGTCTGGCGGGAAGGGCACGAGCACGCGAAAGCTCACGCCGGGAGAGGTGCTCGAGGTCGCCCTCGAGCTGAACGGCGGGCACATGAACCAGGCGCTCCTCGCGTCGCACAACCTGCTGCGCGCCAACGCCCGCAGCGACACGCTGTCGGCTGACCTGCCGTTGTACGACAACGGGTTCGTCGACCGGTACCTCGTGCCGCTCCGAGACGGCGAGAACGGCGGTCCCTGGTATCACATGTTCGGCACCGCGTACTTCGAAGTGGTTGCCCAGGGCGACTGGGGACCATGGCTCGCGACCGGCGCAGTCGTCGCGGCATGGGGCTCCGGGATGTTGTCGGGTGGCGCGACGCTCGTGCTCGGCGCCGTCGCGCTCGCGTGGCAGAACGAGAGTGACGCGTCGGGGACGACGGCGGCATCGCGCGTCGCCAATGGCGTTGAGCAGATCGTGCGCGAGCACTGGACGGGACAGAAGCCGGATCCGGAGAAGTTCTGCTTCAACGTCTGGGCGGCGCAGATCGGCAAGCGTCTCTACGAGCGCTTGCCGTACAAGTCGACGCGTCCCTTCCGCGGGCTGCTGTCCAGCTATCCAGTTCCGGAGGCGGCGCCCGCGATCGACCCGCTCGAGCGTCTCGGGGAACCGAACTACGTAAACGCGATGGGTTCGCCGTTCTCGGTGTGGTGGAGCGACGGCACGATGCGGATGCTGCTCGACCAAGGTGTTGGTCTCGACGCGCGCCTCGTGGGCGGCGTTCCCGGGATGATGTTGCCGGTACCCGAGGATGACTCGTGGGGGCTGGTGTGGATCGATCCCGAGAACAGCAGCCAGCTAGTGTCGTTCGCGGCGCGCGATGCGGGCGCGGTACTGCACTACCGCCGCACGGACACGCGCACGGGCGAGACCGCGATCTACGAAGCGACCGCGACGGCGGCGGGCGAGCAGTTCTCGATGGACTTGGATCCCGCGACACTTGCCCCGGTGCTCATGCGCGAGGACGGCGAGATCATCGAGCCGCGGCTCGTGACCCTCGACCTCTCCGCTGTACTGGATTCCGAGCCGGCCGCAAGCGCACCGCCCACCGAAGGCGGTGCGGCGGCGCCGAGTGTCGCGGCATCGGATGAGGAGCAAGCGGCCGGTGGTTCCGGACTCCTCGCGGTCGTCGTCCTCGCGAGCGTGGCGCTCGGTGTGGCGACATGCGTGGCCATGGTGCGGATGCGCCGGCCGGCGCACGGCGACTGAGGGGCGAGCCGCGCGACCGCGAACGCGGGCGATGCCGCGCCAACCGCGAGCGACCCGCAGTACCGGGGCGGTTGCGCGGCGCCCCGGTACCCTTTCGCCATGGCTTCGACCGAAGACGGCGCACCGGCGCCCACGCCGATTCCGATCGCCGAGCGCCTCGATCAGCTCGCCAAGCTGAAGGAAGAGGCGTTGCACGCGGGCACCGACGCCGCCGTCAAGCGCCAGCACGACCGCGGCAAGCTCACCGCCCGCGAGCGAATCGAGATCTTGCTCGATCAGGGATCGTTCGTCGAGCTCGACATGCTGGCGCGGCACCGCGCACACGGCTTTGGTATCGAGCAGAACCGTCCGCTCACTGACGGCGTCATCACGGGCTGGGGCACGATCGCAGGCCGCAAGGTCTTCGTGTTCTCGCAGGACTTCACCCTGTTCGGCGGCGCGCTCGGCGAGGTATTCGCCGAGAAGATCCACAAGGTGATGGACCTGGCGGAATCCGTGGGCGCCCCTCTGATCGGGCTCAACGACGGTGCGGGCGCGCGCATCCAGGAGGGCGTTGTTTCGCTCGCTTCGTACGGCGGGATCTTCTTCCGGAACGTGAAGGCGTCCGGCGTCATCCCGCAGATCAGCGTGATCCTCGGACCGTGTGCGGGCGGCGCCGTGTACTCGCCCGCAATGACCGACTTCATATTCATGGTGAAGGGCACTTCGCACATGTTCATCACCGGGCCCGACGTCGTGAAGACCGTGACGGGCGAAGAGGTGACGCAAGAGGAACTGGGCGGTGCAATCACGCACGCGACGAAGTCAGGCGTCGCGACGTTCGTCGCGCCCGATGAGCAGACGTGCTTGGAGCAGGTGCGATATCTGCTGTCGTTCCTCCCACAGAACAACCTCGAGGACCCGCCTTACTTCGAGCCGAGTGACGACGCCGATCGTTCGTGTGAGGCTCTGCTCGAGCTGATTCCCGACTCGCCGAACCGGCCCTACGACATGAAGACGGTCATCGAGGAGATCTTCGACGACCGGGAGTTCTTCGAGGTGTTCCCGTTCTGGGCCCAGAACATGGTGTGCGGCTTTGCGCGTCTCGACGGCTATACCGTCGGCATTGTCGGCAACCAACCGCAAGTGCTCGCCGGTTGCCTCGACATCGACGCGTCCGAGAAGGCGGCACGGTTCGTGCGCACCTGCGATGCCTTCAACGTACCGCTGCTCACGTTCGTCGACGTCCCCGGCTTTTTGCCGGGCACCGACCAAGAGTACGGCGGCATCATCCGCCACGGCGCAAAATTGCTCTATGCGTACTGCGAAGCGACCGTCCCGCGTGTGCAGATCATCACACGGAAGGGATACGGCGGCGCGTTCGTCGTCATGAACTCCAAGTCGATCGGCGCGGACATCGCGTATGCGTGGCCGTCCGCAGAGATCGCTGTGATGGGGCCCGCCGGCGCAGTCAGCGTCATCTTCCGACGCGAGATCGAGACGGCGGGCGAGCCCGTCACGCGACAGACGGAGCTCGTACAGGAGTACACGGAGCGGTTCGCGAATCCATACCAGGCGGCCGAACGCGGTTACGTCGACGACGTGATCGACCCGCGCGAAACGCGCCGGATGCTCATCAGCGCGTTCGCGATGCTGCGCACCAAGCGCGAGCAGCTGCCGTCCCGGAAGCACGGCAACAGCCCTCTATGACCCGGCCGAAGGCGAAGGCGAACGGGCCCGAGCGGCCCTGCGGAGCGGGAGCAATGAGCATTCCGCCGGAGCACGTCGCGGCGATCGCGGCCGCGTTCACGGTGCTGGCGCACGAAGCGGCCACCGCGGAGCCTGCGGCCGGATCGGAGCAGTTGAGCATGTGGGTCGAGGCGTCGCGCCGCTCCGCCCAGCGGGCGCTGCTGCAACGCGGCCCGTGGCGCTTGTCCGGCCGTCTCGGCCGCCGCAGTCGCACCTAACGACGCATCGGGGGTTAGTTGGGATGACGCCTGGCGGCGCCGCTCTCGTCGGATGAGAATCTGGTGCGTCGGCCGGGCTGCCGTCGTTCGTCTATGGCGCTCGGAGCCCGCGGTTAGTTTGACGCGGAGGTCTCGTGG
>JBQTGT010000040.1:0-48005 GCA_052390615.1 Actinomycetota bacterium | reverse complement strand
CACGAGACCTCCGCGTCAAACTAACCGCGGGCTCCGAGCGCCATAGACGAACGACGGCAGCCCGGCCGACGCACCAGATTCTCATCCGACGAGAGCGGCGCCGCCAGGCGTCATCCCAACTAACCTGAACGGACTCGCGGGTGTAGCTCAATGGCAGAGTCCCAGCCTTCCAAGCTGGTCATGCGGGTTCGATTCCCGTCACCCGCTCTCACGCATCGATGCAGGTCAGCGGCGATGTAACTTCATCAACGAAGATCGGCGCGGCGTCGGCCGCCGCCACTCGTGCCCTCTACGTGCCCTAAGGAGCGCGTCGTTTGAACACGCCGTCGTGGGCGCAGCTCTTGGAAATACTCGAGCCGGACGGGTCGCTGCCCGACCTCGTCGTCGAAGATTGCTCGGTCGCATAGTGGGACCAACTTCTTGCACTCGTCCGTCGCAACGGTTGGTGGCACCGCTTCACACGGGACGGGAAGCCCGAACCATTGCCTTCGGCTGCGGACGTTTTCGAACGGCGGCAATCTGCCTCGCTCAGGTTGGACCTGCGTCCGTTCGAGACGCTGCTGTTCAACTCGTTCTTCTTCGAGGCGACTCGGCTCGATTTCGATGTCGACCCACGCGAGTTGATCTCACGCTCTTCCGGAGACGAACTTCTTGACTTCATGCGCCTGATAGGACGCGAATTCGAGCGACTTGTGAAGCTCACTCCGGAAGGAGACGCGACGATCGTGCTGCTTCGCTACGAGCCGTCGAGTGACAACTTCGAGGTTGGGCCATTTCACGACAGAACGTAGCTACTCAGATCCACTGGTAGGCGGCTGATCTGGTTGGCGCGTCCGCGGAAAATGCCTCCGGTTCAGGGACAATGCGGTTGTTCAACGACCACATCACCTGAACTCGGGAGGCATCTCCGAGATGAGCGTACGCGTTGGGATGACTGATCGCGCGATTACTGCCTATGGCGGCGCCGAGTTGTTGCGGGAGACGATGCGTGCCGTCGGGGTTGCCGCCGCGGTGGCGGAGCATGTGCACCTCAAGGAGCGGGCTCGGGGCTTGTCGGAAGCCGAGTTTGTGACCGCTGCGGCAGAAACCATCGCGTTGGGCGCTCACTGTCTGGACGATCTGGTGGTCGCTCGCGCCGATGATGTGCAGACCGAGCTGCGAGGCTTCGCTGTCCCGGCGCCGCAGACGGCCGGCGCGTGGTTGCGGCGCTTCACCCTCGGGCATATCGGCCAGCTCGACAAGGCGCTCGCGCAGGTGCAACGCGCCGCGTTGAGCGCCGCGGGCGTACACGAGGTGACGTTGGATTTCGATTCGACGTATGTGTTCAGTCGGTCCATCCGCCGTCAGGGTGTCGACCGCACCTACAAGAAGGGGTACGCGCTCCATCCGCTGTTGTGCTTCGACGCGGCCTCGGGTGCTGCGGTGCACGCTCGGCTTCGGCGCGGTCGGGCGGCCGCGTCGACGGGGATGAAGACATTCCTCACCGAGACGCTGCGACGCGTCCCGGCCGGGGTGGTGGTGCGAGCCCGGCTCGACTCCGGCTTTTATGGCGGGCCGCTGCTCACCCAGATGGAAACCGCGGAGGTCACCTATGTGTGCGGTGTCCCCCAGGTTCCTCGGATCCTCGCCGCCTGAATCGCAACCAGCGACGAATACTGGGAGCCGTGTCTCGACGATCACGATGGTGAGGTCGCCGAGTTCGGCTACCGGTTGCGCGACGGCCGCCAGTTCCGCCGTTACGTCGTCAAACGCATCCCGATCGACATCGGCGAGCAAACCACCCTCGACGCGGGCGCATACCGCTACTGGATCTTCGTCACCAACGACCATCAACAATCCGCCGTCGTGCTCGAGTCCGAACACCGCCACAAAGCCGTCGTCGAACAAGGCATGCGCGAACTGAAATCGAACTTCGGGCTGCACGCCATGCGTAAGCACAGCTTCATGGCCAACTGGGTGTGGCTCCTGCTCGTGTGCTTGGCCCACAACCTCTGCTGCTGGACACAACAACTCGGGCGGCTCGGCGGCGGTCGCAACGGACGCTCCCTGCGCGCCAAACGGCTGCGCTACCGATACCTCGTCGTGCCCGCCATGCTCGTGCGCAGCGGCCGACAACTCACCCTGCGCCTGAACGCCGATTACCCGTTCCGGAAGCCGTTCCTCGCAGCGCTCGGCCGGCTCCGACAACTACAACTCGCGACCAACTGAACCAGCCGATCCGCGAGCGCGTCGACCGAACCTTCTTCAACGACGCCCGAACTCAACACACCGCTGAACAACAACACTCACACGCCCCGACGACGGCCACCGAAGCCGCTTCGGGCAACACCGACGACCCGAACGAGACGAAAACTGCGATCAATCCCGAACTACCGAGGGATTTGAGTAGCTACGAGACCAAAAGCTGCTGTACGCGCTGGTGGGAGATGCCCAAGACGTCGGCGGTGTCGCGGCGGCTGAGGCCCATACGCTCCAGCTTCTTCGCCGCTTTCGCGGTTGTCGCGCCCGCTCGCTGCGCCGAAGCCGAGGCGGCTTCACGGGTCTGTGATACCTCTGACGCAATCTCGACGAGGTCCGGCGGCCACTCCGCCGAGATTCGCAAGCCGTCAGGATCAAGGTCGAGCCAGAGTGCCAGCGCCTCACGAATGCGGCCCTCGGCTTGGCGCAGGGTGCGCCCGTACGTGTGGCACCCGGCAATACCTTTGATGCGCACAAGCCAGGCGTCGCTCTCGGGATCGCGCTCGTAGACGGCGACGTGGTTCCTCGTCCTCGTCATCGCAGCCATCCTTCTCCGAGACACCGCGCACGGCGCCGCTCGATGCTCTTGAGCGTGCCGGTCGGCAGGTCTTGGCCACCGTGTACCGGAATCACTGTCTGACAACCTCCCGGGCATCGCACCATCACGTGCGAGCCCCGCTGCCGAACCTGCTCCATCCAATCCGCTCCGCCCGTCGCAGAACCTCGCGGCCGGTTATTCGTCTATCTCGCTAGACACTTTAGCAGAGGATTCGATCAGATCGCTCAGCGCCGCTGCGATCACTTCGTCCCGGTCACGGGTCGCGTGTTGGTGGCGCAGTGCCGCACGCGGCGACGCGTGGCCCATGCGGTGCATCAGCTCCCGGGTGCTGGCTCCGGTGGCCGCGGTCAGCGTGTTACACGTATGGCGCAAGTCGTGGAGCCGCAGGCCCGGGACGCCGGGAGAGGCGATGCAGAGTTGAGTGGTGCGGCGGCGTGAAGGGAGATCGCGAATTGGAACTCCCCTCGGATCGTGGAGGGTTCGGGTTACGCGGCGCGTGCCGCTTCGGTGGTGATCTTCTCGTAAACCGCCCTCCAACATCGGCGACGAGCGTGTGACGCGGTGCCCGCAACCGGTCGATGGCCCGTCATCCTCGGTCCACCCGACGACATGGAGCTGACCTTCGAGACAGCACTCGTCAACTCCGAGAATGGCGCGTCAGCCACAGCCGATCTGCAAGCGGCGCACGCTCTCGACGTCGAGCGGTGGCTGGCGACGCGCGCCAACACGCTCGAGATCACAGCGGACGAACTTGAGGGCAGCGGCACGCGCACTCTGTGCCCGCACCGTTCACGACCCGCGACCGCTATTGTGGGACCATGAGTGGGATATCCGAGGAGGGGAACTCCGATGGCACGTACTCACGTCGTGATCGCCGATGAGGTCGTCGAGGCCATGGATCGGCTCGTGGGCGAACGCGGTCGGAGCCGCTTCCTGGAAGAGGCAGCACGAGAGAAGCTCGCCCGGATCGAGCTCGAGGCCGCGCTCCAGAAGACGGCCAACACCGTGAGCGCCGCACGACACCCCGAATGGCGTAGCCGGCGTTCGACAGCGGCGTGGGTGAGCAAGACACGACGGACTGAAGCATCCTGAGCCGATACCTCCTCGACACCACCGTGCTGATCGCGCATCTGCGCGGCGACCGCGCCGTCACCGACGGTCTTCTCGGGCTCCTCGGCGACGGCCACTCACTCGGCACGACATGCGTCACCATCGCCGAGATCGAACGTGGACTTCGACCGGCGGAACGCAAGAAGACGCAGGTCCTGCTCGACCGCCTGGCCTTCTTCGACACGACGCGCGAAGCCGCGACTCGAGCCGGTCGGTACCAATCCGACTGGGCACGCCGCGGACGAACCGTTCACACGCCGGACGCGCTCATCGCTGGCACGGCGCGCGCGCACGGGGCAATCCTCCTGACGGACAACCTCGACGACTTCCCGATGCGCGACATCCGCGTGGAATCGATCGCAACCGATTGAATTGGGTGGGCCGAGCGCCGAGAAAAATGCACCGGATGGGAACGCCGGGGCCGGGCGGCTCTCCCCGGCATTCCCTACCGGTACTACAGGAGGCCTGGCTACGCCGTGCGGGGGGCGGCGCTCCAAACCCATCGGGGGGTTACCCCTGCCAATCCGCAGCCCAAACCGGGCCGGGACGAAAAAATCTCAGCGCCGGCTCCCGCCGCGCCATTCGTCCGGGTATGCCCACCATTGGAGGCCGAAATCGCCGCAGATTTCGGGCCGGCGCGTCCAGGCAAGCGGGAGTGCGCGCCGCGGAGGCAAACTCCGCGTCGCCGGCCTGGCGAAAGCCGACGACGGCAACACCGACGACAGCAACGCCGACGAACACGAGGGCGACCACGCCGAGGAACATCGGCAACATCAAAGCCGCGCGGCGAGCTCGTTCCCGCGGGGTTCCTCGAAGCGACGCTGCACCCGCGACGCTTGGCGCAACCATCGTCACCGATCTCGGGTCACAACGCGCAGCAGCCACGATTTCGGGCTCGTCGGGCACTGGCCGCGTAGACGTCGAGCGGCGCAACACTCGCCTTGTGCTCGATCACCGGAGTGATGCGAGGCACCGATCGCGCCCGCACCGCATCAGAAGATGATGATCAAGAGAAGGATCAGGAGAACCAGGCCAGCGATGCTGATGTACATGGGTTCTGTGTACCCCGACGGGCACGTATCAACCCTCGTGCGGTTGCGCGGTTCGCCGGTAGCGTAGATGCGTGGCGCGCCGCCAGACGCCGGTTTCGAACGACGAACCGCTCACCGAGTACAACGCCAAGCGCGACTTCGACGCGACGAACGAACCGATAGGCGCACGCGGTGAGTCGAGCCTCCGCGACGGCGCACCGAGGTTCGTTGTGCAAGAGCACCGCGCCCGTGCTCTGCACTGGGACGTGCGCCTCGAACATGACGGCGTGCTCGTGTCGTGGGCGATACCCAAAGCAATCCCGACCGACCCGCGCCGCAACCATCTCGCCGTGCGTACAGAAGATCATCCGCTCGAGTACCTCACGTTCGCAGGCGAGATTCCGGCCGGCCAGTACGGAGCGGGCACGATGCGTATCTGGGACACAGGGACGTACGAGGTGCACAAGTGGGAGCCGACGGAGGTGCAGCTCACGTTCCACGGCGAGCGCGTCCGCGGCCGCTACGTGCTGTTCCACACTCGGGGGAACCAGTGGATGATCCACCGCATGGATCCGCCCGAGGATCCCGAACGCGAACTGCCTCCCGAAGGGCTGCGTCCGATGGTCGCGACTCTTGCCAAACAACCACCCACCGGCGACGGGTGGGCGTGGGAGCTGAAGTGGGACGGGATCCGAGCACTTGGTTACGTCGACGCCGGTCGTCTGCGACTGTTCACCCGGAACGGAAACGAAGTCAGCCGTCGATATCCCGAGTTGCGCCAACTCGCCGTCGAGCTTGGCACTCGTGACGCGATTCTCGACGGTGAGATCGTGACGTTCGACGAACAGGGGCGCCCTAACTTCGAACGGCTGCAACGGCGCATGCATGTCGACAACGACCACACGATCCGCAAGCTGGTGAACGAGGTGCCGGCGGTGTACGTGTTGTTCGATCTGTTATGGCTCGACGGCCACTCCGTCATGGGCGAATCGTACGAGCAACGCCGCGCGCGCCTTGTCGATCTCGGACTTACGGGCTCGGCGTGGCAAACGCCACCGCATGAAGTCGGTGACGGCACCGCGACACTCGAGGTCAGCCGCCAGTTCGGACTCGAAGGTGTCATCGCCAAGCGGCGCAACGACATCTACGAACCCGGCCGACGATCGCGCGCATGGCTGAAGGTGAAGCACACGCTGCGCCAGGAGTTCGTCGTGGGTGGCTGGCACCCCGGCGAGGGCGGTCGCAGCGGCTCGATCGGTTCGCTGCTCGTCGGTTATCACGAAGGCGAAGGCGACGAACGCCGGCTGCACTATGCGGGACGCGTCGGCAGCGGCCTCACGCAACGAGACGTCGCACATCTCGAGCGGCTGTTCGCGGAGTGCGAGCGCGACACGAATCCCTTCGACGTCGGTCGGCCGCCCAAGACGGCGCGATTCGTCGAGCCCCTACTGGTCGTCGAAGTCAAGTTCACCGAATGGACTGCGACCGCCAGAATCCGCCAGCCCACGTTTCTCGGGTTCCGAACCGACAAGTCACCCGACGAGGTCGGGCGCGAAGTCCCGATCTGAGTTTCGAACGTCGGGCGCTCACGAGTCGCGGCGAGGGCGCTTCGGCCTCGGCGAGGTCGCCTTCGGTTTCGTAGGACGTTGTCGCCCACGAGGAACGAACGTGCACCCTTCGGCGGGCCGCGCGAGACTGGGGCGCGGGACCGGCGCGGGAGCTGGGACCGGTGCGCGATCGCTCGGGCTCCGGCGGCCACGCGATGACACTGGGTGATCGAGAAATGACGCTGGCACAGGTCTTTGCCGAGTCCCACGACGAAACGCCGGTCGTGCGAATTCACGGTGAGCCGGACCGCGGACTCGAGTTCTCGACATTTGCAACTGCCACGGTCGAGGGCGAGCTGAAGCGCCACTTTCGCGACAAGACGTGGGCGGTGCGCGTTCCCCGCCGGCCCCAGGAGTTGCACCTGCGGCTCGGCAACGCGGTCAACGAACTCTCGCAGCGTTTGCACCGTCCCCCGCAAATATTGGAGCTCGCCACCGAGCTCGGAGTTTCCGAGGAAGCTGTCCTCGAGGCGATGGAGGTCGGCGGCGCCTACCGCTCCACGTCGCTTGACTCGCCTCCCGGCGACGACAGCGACACGACATTGGAACGCAGACTCGGGATCCCGGATGGTGGTTTCGAGATCGCCGAGCACCGCGTCGTGATCGAAAAGCTGCTCGACCACCTTCCGGAACGCGAGCGCATGATCGTACGGCTGCGATTCTTCGAGGACCTGACGCAAACCGAGATCGCCGAGCAGGTCGGCATCAGCCAAATGCACGTCTCGCGGCTGCTGGCACGCACACTCGCGCAACTGCGAGACGGGATGCAGACGCTCGACGTGTAGACACGAGCGCGGCACGGGAAAACTCCGCACGGAGTCCGGTGAAGGGTTCTTGCCAGTTTCATCGGGTACACCTCCCGCGTGGCGGCGATCTGGTCGTCGTGTCCCATCGTGGTCCGGTTCGCATCGAGACCGCCGATGGCGTGGGCTTGCCGCAGGCCGAGCGCAATGCCGGTGGTCTTGTCACCGCGCTCCGCGATGTCGTGCGACACGCCGACGAAACGCGCTGGATTTGTGCCGCGGCCAGCGACCGCGACCAGCTCGACGTGCTGATGGTGAACGCCGTGTTCGACGGCATGAACCTGGTCGCGAAGGAAGGGCTGGTGATCAACGAGCGAGACGGAGTTCTGGCGTTGTCCGAGAATGCGGGTGCCCATGAGGAGCTGTCGGCCGTCGCTATGTCGATCAACCCGTTCGACATCGAGGAGCAAGCCGAGACACTGTTCCGCGCGTTGATCACGCCGCGAGCGGAACGACGCGTCCGCCGTGAGATCGGCTGCGAGATCGTGCGAACCAACAACGTGCGCAAGTGGTTGACCCGCCAGCTCCTGGATATCGAGCTTGCGCGCGGGCTCGCCGATACGTCCGGCGCGCCCGCCTAGTCGTTTGCACGGTGGCGTCGGCGCAGCCCGCGCGCCTCTTCGCGCGCGAGGAGCTCTTCGACGTCGCGCTTGAGCTTCTCCGCGGAAGGCGGCCAGAAAGACGGCGACACAGATTCTTCGATGGACGCCGGATCGACAGGTGCGCGTGTGTCCGACGCCAGGTACACGGCGAATGCGAGTTGGAGGGCCTTGATCGCCGTCTCTGGTGCCAGCTCGGGCGCAGCGCCATCGAGCAACGCGTCGACGAAATGAGAGGCGGCGCGTCGGAACGACCCGTCGTACGAAGCATCGAGATCCGTGAATGGTGTACGCCGGCCGTCTTCCTCGTACAGCACGACTGGCGCGAGATCGTGTAGCTGGCCGCAGAGACGCGTCACCCAGATGTAGCCGCGTGTACCCTGAATCTCGAAGAACTCGTCCGCGCCGTAGTGCGTGCTGCGCACGTACATGTCGGGCGCATAGGAGACCTCCATCATCCCGAGCAGGTTGTCGCGCGCGTACTCCCAGATCGCGACGGTCGGCGTCTCGAAAAACAGGGGCCCCTGACGCACGACGCTCTGAACGCTGCGTATGTCCTCGTCGACAAGCCACAAGGCCATCGCGTACTTGTGCATGACGTCGTCGAACAGGTGACCGCCGGGACTCTCCGCGTTGAATCGCCACGTGTACCCGGCCGGGTCGAGGTTGGCCTGGAAGTGCGAATCAGTGCGGCCGACGACCGTCTTGATGCGCACCACGGTCGGCTCGCCGATTGCACCCGCACGGATCAGCTTGCGCGCCTTCTCGAGCGGTGGAAAATGACAGCAGTTCTCGGTAACACGAAAGACGAGACCGGCCGCGTCGGCCGCGGCGACCATCGCGCGTGCATCGGCAACAGAATTGGCGATTGGCTTCTGGCACGAGACGTGCTTTCCGGCCGCCAGTGCGGCGCGGACGTGACGGGCGTGCATCGGTGTCGGCGACAGGACCTCGACCGCGTCGACTCGATCGTCCGCGAGCAAGTCCTCGAGGCGCTCGTAGCCCCGATCGACGCCCCATTCGGCGCGGCGTCGATCGAGCACGTCCCGGCGCGGATCGCACAGGGCGACGACTTCGCAACGTTCGTGCGCGAGGTAGCCGGGAACGTTCAGCGTCGCGATATTGCCGACACCGACGACACCGACGCGGACGACATCCACAACCGTGGCCCTTCGTTCAATGGGTGGGAACCGCGCCGGGGCCGAGGCGTCGGCGCAGGTCCGCCTCGAACTCACGGACCATCGGACCGGCGTGTTGCTCCTTGAGCGCCGCGAGGCGCGGATAGCCGGCATCGCGCTCTGCGTCCCATTCGTCGGCGAAGCGGCCCGACTCAATGTCCGCGGTGAGCGCACGCATCGTGGCCGCAAAGTCGAGGTGATCGAAGCTGCCCCGACGCGAGAGCTGGCCGTACTGGCTCGTCGGCGAGTGGAACTCGGACTGGACCGCGTACCCAACCTCACGCAACAACCGGTACGTCCGCTCGACCTCACCCGACAGCACGAGTTCGGTGATGATCGCCTCGAGCGGGATGTCGTGCGCCAGCATCGTGGCGACGAACGCGTTGCTCACCGCGGCGAGCGCGGGTGAGAGCACCTGCTCGACACCGAGGTCGAGCAGCGCTTCTTGCTTCGCCGTCATCTCGATCGCTCCCTGGGTGAGCCCGCCGATCGCCTTGGCGACGGCCAGCACACGCGCCCGCGCCTTCCCCGTCCGGTCCTGGTGCACACCGACTGCGGTGATGAATCCGACACCCTCGACGTAGCACCGCCGGACCTCGGGTCCGAGCATTCGGGGTGCGACCATGCCGACGTCACCCGCCGGCGCGAGCCGATCGAACGCGAGGGTGTAGCCGCTGGCGACGATCGAGCAGCCATCTGCTCGCGAAGAGATGGGCAGGAGGGGGATCACATCGTCGGGCACGAGGATGCAGACGATGTCGGCCTCGTCGGCGGATTCGATGTCGGCCGCGTCGAAGCCGTCGGCGATGGCGAGCTCACGCGACTCGTCTCGGCGCACGCATACGCGCGGTGCGTAGCCACTGTCGCGAAGATTCTGCGCCCACGAACGGCCCTGATTGCCATAACCAACCACGGCGATGGTGGCGCCACGGAGATCGGCGAGGTCGGCATCGGACTCGTACAGAATTGTTGTCACGCCGGCAGCGTTGCGCCTCGGCGCAGTCTCAAGCAAAGTCCAAGCGGGAGATGCACAGTCCACACGGTCCGCAGCGCACGCGCTCCGTAGAGTGCGCGGGTTCGCGGACCCGGATCCCACGGTTCCCAACCAACGAAGGAGCACCATCGCGTACTCAAACGGCACTGGCGCGCGGTCGCATGTGCGAGCGTCGTCATCCTCGCCCTCGGCGCCTGCGGGGGCGACGACGATGACGATGACGATGACGACGACGACGACGGCGAGGCCAACGCCGGCGCCGCTGCGTTCTGTGATTCGGCCGTCGCGGTCGACGGGGCGTTCGCGGCGCTCGATAGCGGGTCGGGTTCTCCCGACGCGGCCGTCGCGGCGCTCGACGATGCGGTCGCGAACGCGCCCGACGACATCGCGGACGTCACCGCGACACTGGTCGAGGAGGCAAGGAAGTTCCTTGGTGGCGGCGAAGAAGCGCCCGAGGAAGAAGCACCCGCCGAGGAAGAAAGCAGCGACACAACCGAGGCCGAGTCTGCTGGAGTACACATCGACACGGAACTCATCGCGCGCGTCGCCCAAGAAGAGGGCGGCGCACCGGAGATCCCGGACGACATTTTCTTCGAGTCGCAGACCGAGGTGTACGACTACGTCGCCGACAACTGCGGCTTCCAGGTGCTCGACGTGACCGCCAAGAACTACGAGTTCGACGGCATCCCGGAGATCTCGACGCGGGAATGACCGTGATTCGTTTCAAGAACGACGGCACCGAGTTCCACGAGATCGCGGTCATCCCGATCCCCGACAGCGAGACCCGTTCGCTCGAGGAGCTGCTCGAGCTGCCCGAGGAAGAAACGGCGGACTCCAGCCGGTCCGGGTCGTCTTCGCGCCGCCGGGCCTCTCCGCGGCCACCGCGGTGAACCTTGAACCGAACCGGCACGCCGCGCTGTGCTTCATCCCGGTCGGCTTCACGGTGGAGGCGCTCGCAAGTGGTGAAGAACCCGACGGCGCCCCGCACTTCACCGAGGGCATGCGGCAACAGTTCACCGTCGAGTAGTCGAACCTCCGTTTGGACCTGAGCGGCTCTCTGAGAGCCGCTCAGGTCCAAACACGTGCGCGGGCATAGTGTGCGCCGCCGTGCGGTTCTCGATCGGCTTGCCCACCGACCAGGTCGAGCACGCGGCCGAATTCGTCACCGGCGACGCGATCGCCGAGTGCGCGGCTGCGTTCGAGGACATGGGGTTCGACGCCTGCTTCGTCACCGATCACCCCGCGCCCGACGCGAAGTGGCTGGCCACGGGCGGCCACCACGCACTCGATCCGTTCGTGGCGCTGTCGTTCGCAGCTGCGGCAACGACCCGGCTGAGGCTGCAAACGCACATCCTCGTCCTTCCGTATCGGAACCCGTTGCTGACCGCCAAGTCGGTGCTCAGTCTCGACGTGCTGTCCGGCGGGCGGGTCACGCTCGGCGTCGCGTCGGGATACCTGAAGCCCGAGTTCTTCGCGCTCGGCGCGGAGTTCGAACGGCGCAACGAGTTGACCGACGAAGCGATCGCCGTGATCCGTGGCGTGCTCACCACCGACGAGTTCGAGTTCGACGGGCGGCACTTCAACACCCGCGGCACCACGATGCATCCGAGACCGGTGCAGCGGCCGACGCCGCCGATCTGGATCGGTGGAAACAGCACCGCCGCGATCCGGCGCGCGGCCGCGCAGGGCGACGGCTGGGTGCCATTCCCGAATCCGCCGAGCGCGGCCCGGACGGTACGCACACCGCACGTGTCATCCGTCGAAGACTTGGCGGAACGGGTCGCCGTTCTGCGCGACGAAGCGAACCGCGCGGGACGCGTCGATGTGCTCGACATATGTTGCGCGCCGTTCACACCGAACGCCGACAGACAGGCGTTGCGCGACGAGATCGACCGACTTGCGGACGCCGGCGTCACCTGGTGCACGGTGGGTTCTCGCAAGACGACGACGCGCCGCGAGTTCCTCGACGACGCGCGGGGTCTCGCCGAGACGCTGCTCGACCGGTAAATCGCGGACGATCGGCGCGGCTTTCGCTATCGTCCCCGGATGCCTGATCTCGTCCCAACCGCTCGCACGACGGTGCGACGCAAGGCCGAGCGCGGCCGCTACGACCGTGCGACGATCGACGCGATCCTCGACGAGGCCCTCATCGCCCACGTCGGCTTCGCCGTTGACGATCAGCCGTGCGTGATTCCGATGGCGATCGTTCGCGTCGACGACGCGATCTACCTGCACGGCGCGACTGGGAACCACATGTTGTTGACGCTGGCCGCGGGCGCCGAGGCGTGCGTCACGGTCACGCTGGTCGACGCGCTGGTGTTGTCGCGTTCCGCGTTCCACCACGGGATGAACTACCGGTCGGTCGTGATCTTCGGCCGTGCCGACGGGGTCGAGAACGACGACGACAAACGTGTCGTGTTCGAAGCACTCGTCGATCACATGGTCCCCGGACGGCCGGCCGTGACCCGCGGGCCGACACCGAGCGAGCTGCGCCAGACGCTGCTCGTGCGGCTGCCGCTCACCGAGGCCTCCGCCAAGGTTCGCACCGGAGGACCGATCGAGGAGCCGGCGGACTACGCGCTCCCGTACTGGGGCGGCGAAATTCCACTCACGATGGTGCGCGGAGAACCGGTTCCGGACGAGTATGTCGGCCATGCAGACCCTCCGCACTCCTGACCACCGCTTCGCGAACCTTCCTGACTTCTCGTTCGCGCCGAACTACGTCACCGTCGACGACCTCCGCATCCACTATCTCGACGAGGGCCCGCGCGACGGCGACGTCGTGCTGCTCATGCACGGCGAACCGTCGTGGTGCTTCCTGTACCGCACGATGATCCCGGTGCTCGTCGGGGCCGGGCTGCGGTGCATCGCGCCGGACCTCGTCGGCTTCGGTCGTTCCGACAAGCCGACCGAGCGCAGCGACTACACCTATGAGCGCCACGTGGGATGGATGCACGCCGCGCTGTTCGACCAGCTTGACCTCCAAGATGTCAGCCTCGTATGTCAAGACTGGGGCGGCCTCATCGGGTTGCGCCTCGTGGGCGAGAACCCCGGCCGCTTCGCACGGGTGGTCACGGCGAATACGTTCCTCCCGACCGGCGATGCGTCACCCGGTGAGGCGTTCCTGGCGTGGCAGAAGTTCTCCCAAGAAACCCCGCAGTTTCCGGTCGGACGCATCGTGAACGGCGGATGCACAACCAACCTCGGCGAAGAGGTGATCGCGGCGTACGACGCGCCATTTCCCGACGACAGTTACGCCGCGGGTGCTCGACAGTTCCCGATGCTCGTGCCGAGCACACCCGAAGATCCCGCTTCCGGCGCCAACCGCGCCGCGTGGGACGTGCTGCGCAAGTTCGAGAAGCCGTTCCTCACCGCGTTCTCCGATCAGGACCCGATCACTCGCGGTGCAGATCGGGTGTTCCAGCGCGAGGTGCCCGGGTGCGAAGGCCAGCCGCACACGACGATCATCGGCGGCGGACACTTCCTGCAAGAGGACTGCGGCGAAGAACTCGCGCGCGTCGTTGCGTCGTTCGTGAGATCGTGACTCGGTCAGAAGGGCGGCACCATTCCGGAGGACGTACTGACGCTGCTCGACGAGACCCGCGCGATCGCTCGCACGGGCCTGCTCGAAGTCGGCTGGCACGGCATCGAGGACATCACCGACTGGCATACGACCCAGGAGCAGTGGGCGCGCGCGGGCCGCGAGGCTTGGTGGCGGTTCCGAGCCGGCCTCTGACCGCGACCACCGCGGGACGACGGGCACGCAGCATGCACCGAACCCTGATCTCACTCGTCGTCCTCACACTCGCGGCGTGCGGCGGTGACGATGACGCGCCCGCCGCGGACGCGCGCTCGGGCTCGATCAACGTGTTCGCGGCGGCGTCGCTCGCGGGCGCGTTCACGGCTTTGGGCGAACAGTTCGAGGCCGCACATCCGGATGCCGACATCGTCGAGCACTTGAACTTCGCCGCGTCGTCGGAGCTGGTCACCCAGATCGACGAGGGCGCACCCGCCGACGTGTTCGCGTCCGCCGACGCCGCCAACATGGACAAGATCGTCGCCGCCGGCGCGAATGCGGCGCCGCCGACGACCTTCGCCCGCAATCGGCTCGCGATCGCCGTCGAGCGCGGCAATCCCCTCGGCATCGCCACGCTCGCCGATCTCGCGAACCGCGACGTGAAAGTCGTACTGTGCGCCGAAACGGTTCCGTGCGGGAAGCTCGCCGACGAGGTTCTCGCGAATGCGGGTGTCAAGGTGACGCCCGTTTCACGGGAAGCGAACGTGAAGGACACGCTCGGAAAGGTCGGCGAGGCCGACGCGGCGATTGTGTATGTGACGGACGTCAAGGCGAGCGACGCGGTTGAAGGCATTGAGATTCCCAACGAGCACAACGTGATTGCGGCACTGCGGATCGCACCGCTGACCCACTCGGGTAACTCGACGCTGGCGACCGCGTGGGTCGAGTACGTGACGTCACCGGAAGCGGTCCGGATCCTGACCGAGGAGTTCGGATTCCTCGAACCGTGAACCGCCGGGGCGCGCGCGGCGCGCGCCCACCGCTCGCCGCGGTCTGCATCGCCGCCGCGGGCGTGTTGATCTTCCTCGTCATGCCGCTCGCGGGTCTGATCGAGCGCGCACCGTGGAGTGATTTCGTCGACGACCTCACCGATCCGGTCGTGCGCCCCGCGCTGCAACTGTCGATCGTGTGCTCGCTCTCGGCAACCGCGCTGTCGATCGTGTTCGGCGTGCCGATCGCGTGGGTGCTCGCGCGCACCGAGTTCCGGGGGAAGAGCGTGTTCCGCGCGCTCGCGACGCTGCCGTTGGTGCTGCCGCCGGTCGTCGGTGGGATGGCGCTGCTCGCCGCGCTCGGCCGGCGGGGCCTCGCCGGTCAGTATCTCGACCGGTGGTTCGACATCCAACTGCCGTTCACGACGACGGGCGCGATCCTCGCGGAGAGCTTCGTCGCGATGCCGTTCTTGGTCATCACCGTCGACGGCGCGCTGCGGACGCTGGACCCTCGCTACGAGGACGCGGCCGCGACGCTCGGTGCGAGCCGGTGGACGGTCATGCGGCGGGTGACACTGCCCATGATCGCCCCGTCGCTCGCGGCAGGCGCGGTGCTCACATGGGCGCGTGCGCTCGGCGAGTTCGGCGCGACGATCACATTCGCCGGCAATTTCCGCGGCGAGACGCAAACGATGCCGCTCGCGGTATACCTCGCGCGTGAAACGGACCCGGGTGCGTCGATCTCGATCAGCCTCGTGCTTCTCGCCATCTCGATCACCGTGCTCGCGGTCGTCGGGGCCCGCGTCTTCGGCCGGTCGCCGTGACGGACAGCTCGGGACTCGCCGCGCGCGTCGTTGTGACGCTCGGAACGCTCGCGCTCGACGCGCCGCTCGAGGTACCACCCGGCGAGACGACGGTCGTCGTGGGCCCCAACGGCGCGGGCAAGACAACGCTGTTGCGGGCGCTGGCAGGGTTGCGACCCGTCGATCGCGGGTTCGTCCGTGTCGACGAGGTGACCCTCGACGATCCCGCGGCGGGCGTGTTTCTCCCGCCCGAACGGCGGCCGATCGGAGTGGTCTTCCAGGACGGGCTGCTGTTCCCGCACCTCGACGCACGCGCCAACGTCGCATTCGGGCTGCGCGCCCGTGGGATGAGAAAACAGGATGCGGAGGCGCGGGCGATCGACTGGTTGGTGCGGGTCGGGCTGGACGACGCGACATCGAGCCGGCCGCTCTCCCTTTCGGGCGGCCAGGCGCAACGAGTCGCACTCGCGCGCGCGCTCGCACCGGCGCCGCGGATGCTCTTGCTGGATGAGCCGCTGGCCGCGCTAGACGCAGCCGCGCGCGTCGACGTTCGGGGGGCGCTCCGCAAGCACCTGGCGGCGTACGACGGCGTGCGCGTGATGGTCACGCACGACCCGTTGGAAGCCCTGACGTTCGCCGATCGCATCGTTGTCCTCGAGGACGGACGCGTCGCCCAAGTGGGGACGCCGGACGAGGTGCGCGCCCATCCCGCGTCGGGCTACGTCGCCTCGTTGCTCGGAACAAACGTGTTGCGGGGCGTGTGCGACTCGGCGGAGTCGTTCCGGTTGGAGTCGGGCGCGACGTTGAGCATCGCCGTCGAGCAGCCGGTCGCGGGCGCCGCGGTGGCCGTGATCGAACCCAGCGCGGTGACGCTCTACCGCGAGCAGCCCCACGTCAGTGCCCGCAACACCTGGGCGACCGTCGTCACCGACGTTGACCGCGAACCCGCGCGTGTGCGCGTCCGCTTCGCGGATCCGGTGCCGTTGGTTGCCGACGTCACGCACGCGGCGGCCGCTGACCTCGACCTCCGGCAGGGATCTCGCGTCTGGTGCGCGGTGAAGGCGACCGCGATCGTGGTGCGGCCCGCCTGAGCGCGGTCAGGCCCCGTCGTCGCAACCGCCGGCCGCGGCCGACGGATCGACATCGATCGTCGACAGCGCCGCGGTCAGATTCGAAAGCTGGCGGTCACTCAGCCGATCGACGAAGTGCTCGCGCACGCCGCGCACATGGGTGGGCGCTGCCTGTTCGAGCTTCGCCCGTCCCAGCGGCGCGAGCACCGCCAGAAACCCACGCCGATCCGACGGGCACTGCTCGCGGCGCACCAACCTCCGAGTCACCAGCCCGTCGATCCGACGCGTGAGCCCACTCGGGGAAAGATGCAGCCGCTCGGCGAGCTCCGACATGCGGATCCCGTAGTCGCCCGCGTCCGCCAGGAACACGAGCACCTCATACTCGGGGAGCGCGAGGCCGTGTTCGGCCTGCAGCTCTCGGTCGAGCACTGCGAGCAAGCTCGACGTGGCGGTGAGGAGGGTCTGCCACGCCCGCATTTCGGACTCGGTGAGCCATTTCGTCGCGGCCATCACCGAATTCTATACGGAATTGGCACAGTACTTGCGGAAGCAATCATCTCGGATATACTTGCTAGTACAAAGATTGCAGACGCAAACAAAGCGGAGGACCCCATGACCACCACCCCCATCCAGCCCCACGTCACGCCGGCCGCGGGCACCTACGTGCTCGATCCCAGTCACACCTGGGTTTCCTTCAGCGCCCGGCACCTGATGGTCTCGAAGGTGCGGGGCAAGTTCGCAGTCACCGGCGGGACCCTGACAATCGCCGACGACCCGACGCAGTCGGCCGTGACCGCGATCATCGACGCTGGGTCAATCGCGTCGGGCGACGAGAAGCGCGACGAACACCTGCGCTCCGAGGACTTCTTCGCAGTCGAACAGTACCCCACGATCACGTTCCGCTCGACACGGGTCGAGGACCGCGGCGGCGGCGAGTTCACGCTGCACGGCGAGCTCACGATCAAGGAGGTCACGCGCGCCGTCGTCCTGGCGGGCGAATACCTCGGCTCCGCCCAAGCGCCGTGGGGCACGACCAGCATCGGCTTCACCGCCCAGACCGAAGTCAACCGCCGGGATTGGGGCCTCGAGTGGAACGTCGCGCTCGACAGCGGCGGCGTGCTCGTCGGTGAGAAGGTCACGCTGACGATCGACGCCGAGTGGATCGCGCAGTGAACCCACGCGGGCGCCCGGCCTAGCCTGGCGCCCATGACCGGGAGCGGGGTCAAGCTCAATTGGCGCAAGAGCGAAACCCACGGGCTGCTCGACGATCCCGACGCGCGCGAGATCACCCACACGCTGTTCTCGACCGACGATCACCTCGTCGAGCCACCGCAAATGTTCGCCGGGCGGCTCGCCGCCAAGCTGGCGGACCGCGCCCCCAGGGTCGTCGAGAGCGAGGAGGGCCACGAGGTTTGGGTCTTCGACGACCAGGTGTTCTTCCAAGTCGGGCTCAACGCGGTCGTCGGACGCAAACGCGAGGACTGGAAGGTCGAGCCGACCCGCTTCGACGAAATGCGACCAGGTTGTTACGAGATCCACGCGCGCGTCGTCGACATGGATATCAACGGCGTCTGGGCGTCGGTGAGCTTCCCATCGCAGATCACCGGTTTCTGCGGCGCGGTGTTCTCACGGTGCAAGGATCCGGAGCTCGGCCTCGCGGTCACGCGCGCGTGGAACGACTGGTTCTACGAGGAGTGGTACGGGCCCTACCCCGAACGCATCGTGCCGATGGGCATCACGTACCTCGCCGACCCCGAGCAGGCCGCGGCCGAGATCAGACGCAACGCGGCGCGCGGGTTCACCGCGGTCACGCTGCCCGAGATGCCGCACCGCATCGGCATGGAACCGATCTTCTCGTCGTGGTGGGATCCGATCATCACCGCGTGCGCGGAGACGGAGACGGTCGTCTGCCTGCATGTCGGCTCGACCGGCGTTTCCGACATGCCGCCCGGCGCGCCGATGGTACCGCTCGGCGCGACGCTCTTCGGGCAGCTCTCGCTGTCGGCGTGCGCGGAGTGGCTGTGGTCGGGTTACCCGGCGCGGTATCCCGATCTCAACATCATCATGAGCGAAGGTGGAATCGGCTGGGTGGCTATGCTGCACGACCGACTCGAGAACATCGTCGACCGGTCCGGGTACGGCGACTACTTCCCCGGCGACCTGCGTCCCGCCGAAGTGCTGCACCGCAACTTCTGGTTCTCGACCATCGACGACCCGTCGACACTCAGCACCCGCTCCGTCGTCGGCATCGATCACATCACGTTCGAATCCGATTACCCGCACGGTGACGGCACCTGGCCCGACACCCAGAAGGTGTTCGAAGCGGTGTTCGGATCGTTGCCCGCCGACGAGGTCGCCAAGATCAGCCACGAGAACGCGGCCCGCTTGTTCCGCCATCCGCTTCCCCCAGCCGGGAGCCCGCACGCGGTCGGAGTCCGTCGCTAGCACCTGTGCGTTGCTCGTGTGGTTCGCGTGGCGAAACAACGCCCGCGAGACACCGCGGATCGAATGCGGCCGCGAATGTGTCAAGAATCACAGGCGGCGATGCCGACGAGTTCGGGCATGCACGACGATCTCCCGACTGAACCCACCACCGCGCCCCGACCCGATGTGCCGGCCCGGTGGCGCACCCTGTACGTCGCCCACCGGCGGGCGATGCTCGCGGCGGGTGTCGTCGGAGTCGTGACGTGTTCGTTCGCGGCCGGGGCGGTGGCGATGCGCGGTGACGGCGACGGCCCGTCCGAGGTCCAGGTCGAGAACGTCGGGGCTGCCCAAGCGGTGACGACGACCGCGGCACCGACGACGACGATGGCGTCCGCGACCACGGTCGCGCCGACCACGACCGCCGCACCGACGACGGTCGCACCCGCGCCGCCCATCACCGAGGCGCCGAAACCGGTGCCGGCACCCGCGCCGACGAACACGTACACCTTCGAAGCGCCCGGCGCCGGCACGATGATCGTGAAGCTCGAGAACGGCGTGTTGACGATCACCGGCACCCACGCCGTCGACGGATGGGTCGCCGAGATCCACACCGCCAGCGGCACCGAGTACGTGAAGACGATCTTCCGGCAGGACAACGTGGTGCGATGGGTCAAGGCCCGCTTGAAGAACGGCACTGTGACCGGCGAGAACGGCGAGTGGATCGAGTGCAACACCACCCCACCACCCGGCACCGCGACGTACGAGCTCGGCGGTGTCGGCGCGATCACCGTGACGTGGACGGGTACGGCGTTCACGCTCGACGCGGTCACGCCGTTCGCCGGATGGACGGTCGCAAGTGAGGAGGCGCAGGGCGACTACGTGCGTGTGTACTTCGCACCGGTCGTCGCCGAGCCCGGCACGCAAACTGACGGGCATGAGGACGGCGACCACAAGTGGATCAAGGTGAAGATCCATGAGTGCGAGATCACGCAGCACACGGGTCCGTAGCCCGTGTGCTGCGCGCGTGACTTCGCGGGCTACGCGGCCGCGAATGACACGACCGGGCTGGAGGGCGGGCTCGAACCCAGCGAGCCGACGAACGGCTGGTCAGAGAAGTTGAAGATGCCGCCGTCCTCGCCAACCATCAGGTAGCCATTGCCGTACGACACCATGCCGGCGACGGGCTTGTTCAGCTGCACGCCGCCCATGGAACCGCGGAAGCCCGCCTCGAATGCGAACACGCCGCCGTCGGACGCCACCAACCAGTAGCCCACGCCGTCGGGGTCGGGCACCAAGCTCCGCACCGGCGCGTTGAGCACCGTTCCACCCATCGACCCGTAGAACCTGGCGTCGCCGAACGCGAAGATCCCGCCGTCGGAGGCGACCATGTAGTAGCCGAGACCGGTTGGCGTGGGAATCGCGTCCAGGACTGGCCCGTTGAGGCGCGAGCCCGACATGTCGCCAAAGTGCCGAGCATCGCCGAACACGAGCGCGCGACCTGTGTCGGTGAACACCCAATAGCCATTGCCCGACGGGGTCGCCGAGATCGCGGTCGCGCGCTCGCGCGACCTGAGTGACGCGTTGCCGAGCTGACTCGTCCCTTTTGCCGTCACGACGCCGCCGCTCGTCACAGTGAGATAGCCATAGCCGACCGGTGTTGTTTCGATGTCGACGACAGTGGTGCCAGAGGCCGGTGGCGCCGAGCCGAGATTATGTGCGTTGAACGCGTGCAGGTCACCCCTGGCCGTGATCATGCGGTACCCCGGCTTCTCCGACCACTGGGCCGCGTAGTCGACCCAGATCTGAGCATTGGAGGTCGCACCTTCTTGTTCGATGAACCCGATCGAATGGAGCCTGTCGCCGTCCGCACCGAAACACCACCGATGAGCGCGCACGGTCACCGTCTTGTTCGCGACGTCGACGGCGCCGGTCGCGCCGCACGCGTCGGTCAGCGTTACTGCACCACGGGCGATCGTGAGCACGAGCTTCTCGGCCTCGAAGCCGTAGGGAAGTTCGAAACTCGAGAGGAACGTCATGTTCGGGTCCTTCACTTCTGCGAGCGTGACGCTCACCGTGACCCAACTTCCGTCGTCGGCGACGCGCGACGAAACGATGTCGGCCGTCGGATGCTTCGTTACCGGGCCCCAGTCGCGCAAGAAACGCACGTCCCCGGTCGGATCTGACCAGTGTTCTGAGCTGTCGGCTGTCGCCGGGGCGGCCAGGACAGCTGCACCCGTCGTGGCGACGACACTCAGGAGTAACGCTCGGATCGCTCGCATCGTTTCGACTCGCTTTCTCGGCTCCGCTGTTGCATCTCACGACGCTCGGAGTACCGAGAAGCTTGCGCGATTTGCTCGATTTCTACGCGGCCGCGACTGACACGACCGGGCTGGAGGGCGGGCTCGAGCCGAGCGAGCCGAGGAACGGCTTGTCGGAGAAGTTGAAGATGCCGCCGTCTTCGCCGACCATCAAGTAGCCGCTTCCGAACGGGACCATGCCCGTCACCGCGCGGTTGAGGGGCCGGCCACCCATCGAGCCTCGGAAGCCGGCTTCGAACGCAAACACCCCGCCGTCGGTCGCGACGAGCCAGTAGCCCCGCCCATCAGGGTCAGGAACCAAGCTCATCACCGGTGCGTTGAGGCGCTTGCCACCCATAGACCCGTAGAACGCGGCGTCACCGAACGCGAAGATTCCGCCGTCGGAACCGACCATGTAGTACCCGAGGCCCGACGGCGTCGGGATCGCGTCGAGTACCGGCCCGTTCAAGCGGACGTTCGTCATATCGCCGAACCATTCGGCATCGCCGAGCTCGATCGCCCGTCCGAGGTCGGTGAAGATCCAGTATCCATCGCCCGCAGGTGTGCGCGAGATAGCCGTCGCGCGCTCGCCGTACCAGAACTCCGGTAGGAACGCGCGACCGTAGTCCTCGGCGTCGCCGTGCGCGAATACGTCACCGTCGTCGGTGAGGAGCCAGTATCCGTTGCCGCTGGGTGTCGGTTCGAGGTCGACGACTTTCGTACCCGGGACCGGCCGTCCGTCGCCGTGGTGCGCGACAAGGCCGAACGCGTACACCGTGCCGGTCGAGGTGACCATCCAATATCCGTCGCGGCCCGACACGACGATGACACCGGTGTTCGCCGCGTCGTCGTAGCCGGTGCTCGAGTCGGTCTCGTAGGCCATCTCCACCGACATGTACAACTGCCGCGGGTAGCCGAGACACGACGCCGGGATCGTCGCCGTGTATGTGCGTGCGCCGGCATTCCAACTGGGTGTCGCGTCACAGTCCGCGTCGTACGCTGTCGCGACGACCTCGGATCCGGTGTTGTACAGCAGCACCTCGCTCGCGTTGTCGCCCGGCAGCCAGAGCGTGAAGTCAACCCGGCTGAAGAGGTCGACCCATCCGGCATCGGTTGACGGGTCGACGAACGCTGCGGTCGTGACGCTCATCGTCACCGTGGTCGCGTCGCTCGTCAGGCTGTACCCGACGATGTCCCCCGTCGCGAACCCGCCGTCGTTGTCGCCCGCGGGATCGGTGTGCGCCGTGCTCGCCGCGCCCGCAGGCGCCACGGGCCCCAGACCCACCGCGGCCACTCCGAGCACCCCCGCCGCGAACACTTGCCCCACTCGCATTGCGCGCCCTTCGCCCCGAGGAATCTCCCGATGTCATGACGCACGAAGCTCTGCCCGGGTTGCATCAGCTCGCGGGACGGGTGATTGGACCGCAGCCGGGGCCAGGGGCCCGGCGCGGCTCCAAATGCGCGGGTCGCGCCGCGCTCAGCCCTGGCTCTCGAGCAGGTCGCCGAGTCCCGCGGAGCCCAGCCCCGCCTCGGGTGCGTTCTCGAACTCGGTCTCGGCCTCGTAACCCGCGCCGTGGCGCTCGCCGCGCTTTTCGATCGCGTGAATGAGCGCTTCGACGCACTGCGGGTGGAACTGCGTCCCGGCCTTATCGCGCAACTCCTGGAACGCGACCTCCTGTGACAACGCCTTGCGGTAGGAACGCGTCGATGTCATCGCGTCGTACGCGTCGGCGATCATTACCATGTACGGCTCGATCGGATGATCAGCGTCGTCGGGGTCGAACCGTGCATTATCGCTGTGCGTGCCCGCCGCGATCGGCCGCAAGAAGTCGATGTGGCTCAACATCTGCACCGAGACCTTCTCGTGTAATCGCACCCGAGTGAACTCTTCCTCGGTGAGCTTGCCGGGCTTGTTCAGCAGGTGATTCGGCACGACGAGCTTGCCGATATCGTGCATGAGTGCCGCGAACCGCAGTCTCTCCATGCGGCTGGGGGTGAACTTGAATTCCTCACCCATGTACTGCGCGTACGTCGCAACGCGCTCAGAATGACCTGACGTATAGGCGTCCTTCTGCTCGAGCGCGTGGATGAGCATGGCCACGGTCTCGTCGTGCGACTCTTTCACCTTCAAGTACGAGGCGAACATCTCGCGCGCGATGAGAATCGGCACGATGATGAGCAGCATGACTCCCGCGCCGAGCTCGAGGTAGAGGTGCCCGACGAAGAACCCGAGCACTGCAAAGGGAAGGGTTTGCAACAGGAGCGGCGGCAGTTCCCGCGCGGTCGATGACGGCACTTCCCCGTGTTCGATCAGGTACGACACCATGACGAGTGCCCATGCCGAAACGGAATAGGCGACGGCCGCGGTCATTGCTCCGACAATCGCGACGGGCATCCGCTCAGTGAGTGAGTCCGGGAGCGCCCAATACGAAACTGCCGCAACAAGGATCCCGATGCCGGTCACGCCGGCGTTGAACGGGATCCATGCCCAGGTCTTGCGGTTCAAGTTCCGCAGGTAGACACCACTCAACATGCCGACGATGAGCGGCCCCACGAGGGCCGTTGTGTCGACGAACACAACGACCGCGGCCATCGAGACCATGAGCCCCGGCGATACGAACGTCCCGTTCGGTAGCCGGACCTCACGGTCCGAGCAATAGATGACGAGCGCGCCCAAGATCAGCAGCGGGGTCCACTGCGGGGCACCGAACCCGACGCCGAGCGCGCCGCCACCGGCCGCCGCCGCCCCGATGAGGCCGGCCGCATAGAAGCGGAGTCGCTTGGGGAACTCGTTCACCGTCCTGTTTTCGGCACAGGACCAGGCCGGGACAAGAGCGGTTCACCCGCCCTTGTCCGGGGTGCCTACCGACGGCCGATGTGGGCCCCGCCCGCCAGGAGCAACGCCATGGTGCTGGTGGCCAGAACTGCGAAGCGGACCTTGAGGTTCTGCATTGGATTCTCCCTGGTTTGTGTCCAGCGGCGCCGGTGCCGGCGACCTGGGACTCATCTTGAGCGGGAATGGCGCGGCGAAATATTGGACGGGTGGCTAGTTGGCGTAACGCGGCCGATTCGTCACTCTCCGCAAGATTCGATGCCGGTTCGCGCGTGCGCTCCCGGCCCGGTCGGGTCCACGAGGCGCAGCGCCGGCGGGCGCTCCGGCCCCCGGCGTTCGGAGCGAGCCGACCATTGGAGCTCGGCCCGGCCGGTCTGCTTGTCGACGACGATCGGGCAGTTGCCGATGAGCGAGTTCATCGGATTGCCGCCCTCGACGTAGGCGACCGTGTTGTAGCCAAATACCCAGGCCCACTCGGACTCGGCCGTCGACGCAATCGCGATCTCCACCGGCGAGCGGGCCCGGACGGTCTCGTCGAGAAACTGCTCGGCAACTTGGCGGGCCTGCTCGAGATTCATCGTCGCCTCTCCCGGATCCATCGGACGCCGGACCTGTGCCGGATCCATCCTGCGGGCGCAGGCGGTGGGGCGGCATTGGACGAGTGGCCAGTTCACGAAAACGGGCGGATCGCTCACAATGCGCGCTCGTCCAGGCCGTTGCCGGAACCCGCGCCGCCCCACGACCTCGCCCGTCCTGGCATTTCCTGGGGCGTCCGGCCCTGGCGATCTCGGCGACCCTCGCGCACAATGGGAAACTTGTGGGGATCCGTCAGCGCACACCGCACCTGATCGGGCGGGAGGTACCTCTCCGTGCCCTCGGTGAGGCGCGGGCCGACGTCGGCACCGAGGGCACGCTGGTGCTGGTCAGCGGCGAGGCCGGGATCGGCAAGACCCGCCTCCTCGACGAGTTCGCCGCCCGCGCCGACGACGTGCTCGTCGCCCGCGGCGGCTGTGTCGACGGCGTCGCTTACGCCCCCTGGACCGACGCGTTGTGGTGGCTCCTCGAAAAGAACGCGGCCGCGTTCGACGGGCTCACGGACCGCACCCGAGCGCGCCTCGGGCGTCTGGTTGCGCACCTCGCCACCGACGAGCCGGTCACCGACAAAGAAGACGGCCAACAACAGCTGTTCGAAGCCGTGGTCCAACTGCTGGCGCACACCGCCGAACAGTCGCCGCTCGCGCTCGTGGTCGACGACGTGCACTGGATCGACCCCGCGAGCAGCGAACTCCTGCGCTACGTCGCCGGCAACCTGCGCCGAGTACCGATCCTGTTGATCGCGGCATATCGCCCGGAGGACGCGGCATCGGAACGAGAACTGATTTCGCAACTCGGACGGCTCGCGCGCCATCGGATCGCGCTCGAAGGACTCAACGAGGACGCCGCGGCCGAGATGGGCGCGTATCTGCTAGGTGGGGGGGCCGCGCGCGCGACTGACCTCGAGCGAATCGTGCGCGATGCTGACGGCAATCCGCTGTTCGTCGAAGAGCTCGTCGCCGCCGTCGACGACATTCGCGTGCCGCATACCTTGCGCGACCTGATGCTCATGCGCTTCGAGTCGCTCGACGAGGATGCGCGCCAGCTCGTGCGCACCGCCGCGCTCATCGGACCGCGCGCGCCCCGCGCCTGGCTGACCGGTGCGAGCGGACTCAGCGACAGTCGCGCCCGGGCCGCCGCGCGCGCGGCGGTCGACGCCGGCGTTTTGCTCGCCGATGACGACGGACGCGGGTACGCATTCCGCCACGACCTCTTGCGCGAGCCGGTCCTCGACGATCTCGTTCCCGACGAGCGTGTCGAGTTGCACCGAGCCATCGCGGCAGCCTTGACCGAGAAGCGCGCCGTCGGCGTGGATCGGATTGCCGAGCTCGCTCGTCACTGGGACGCGGGCGAGGACGCCGAGCCCGCGCTGCGCTGGCTCGTCGCGGCCGCGCGGGGGGCCGAAGAGAGCTACGCCTTCGAAGCCGCGGCGGTTGCATACGAGCGCGCGCTGTCGTGGTGGGACGAGGTTGCCGAGCCCGAGCAGGTTGCCGACGTCGATCACGCAGGACTGCTGTTGGCGGCTGCGCACGCGGCGGCGTTCGCCGGGCACATCGATCGCGCCGCCGACCTCGGTCGCTCGGGTCTGGAAGAGGCGTTCGCGCTCGATCCTGGTCGCGGCGTCGACGCCGCCGGCCGCGTGTATCCACTGCTGTGGACCGCCGATCGAGCCGGTGAGCTGTTCGAGTTCGCGAACTCGGCGCTCGTGCCCGTCCTCGATCGAGCAGACCCGCAGGCGCGGGCGCGCTTCCTCGTGAACACCGTGGAGTATCAGCTCGGCCGCGACACACCCGCAGAGACGCGGGCGACGGCATCACGCATGCTGGAAGCGGTGCGCGACATCGACGATCCTGCGCTCGAAGCGCACGCCCACTCGGTAATGGCGCACTGCTACGAAGTCTTCGGCGAAGTCGAGCTCGTCGACACGGAGTACGAGCGCGCGACCGAGATCGCCCGAGCCGCGCAGGAGCACTCGACTTTGGCGCTGCTGCTGTACAACCGGGCCGCCGCGCACCTGTCCATTCCGCGCCTGGCCGATGGCGTACTAGCGCTGCATGAAGTCGACACACTCATCGAACGCTACGGATTGCGGCGCTACCTCGTGCCGGCCCGATCGCTGCGAGCGTTCATCACGTGCCTGCAGGGAGCACTCGACGAAGCCACGACCGCCTTCACCTCGGTCGAGGACGTCTTCGCCGAGGGGTACGACGCGTGGTTCCGCGCCCAGGTGGCCGGGCTCGTCCGGTTGTTCGCAGGTGACCACGACGCCGCGCTCGCGACACTCGAGGCCGACACGGTTGGCGTGCCCGAGCTGACCGATTCCGAGTTCGCCGTCGAGATCGCGACCCTGCGGGCCGACGCGTACGCGTGGAAGGGCGATCGCGAACGGGCGCGGCGCGCGATCGACGAGGGCCAGGCGCTGCTCGAACGGTTCTCGGAGATCTTTTGTCATGGCTGGCTCGCGATGGTTGCGATCCGCATCGAGGCCGATGCCGCGGTGGCTGCGACCGCGGCCCGCCAGCTGGATGCCATCGAAGCTGCCCAAGCGCGCGCGGCGACGATCCTGACCTCATGGCACGCCGCGGTCGAAAAGCTGCACCAGCTGTACCCGTTGGCGCAGGCATACGCGCTCGCCGTTGATGCCGAGATGGCGCGACTGAACGGTGACGACGCCGCCGCTGCCGCGCGCCGGGCTGCGGAAGCCTTCAACGACATCTCGATCCCGTACTTCTCGACGTACTTCCGGTGGCGCGAGGCCGAGGCCGTGCTCGCGGGAGGCGACGAGCCGGGCGGCACTGACCTGCTCCAGCGCGCTCGCGCCGCGACGCGCCTGCACGGATTCTCCGGCATCGACGCGGCCATTTCCGCGCTCGCCCGGACGTACCAACTTCGCCTCGGCCCCGGTCGCACAACGGTTGACGGCGACGTCCCGCTGTCGAGCCGAGAGCTCGAAGTTCTGCGCTTGATCGTCGAGGGTCGGAGCAATCCGGAGATCGCCGACCAGCTGTGCGTCAGTCGTCACACTGCTCGCGCACACGTGTCGAACGTGCTGCGCAAGCTCGACGTGTCGTCACGGGTCGAGGCCGTCTCCGAAGCGCATCGCCGCGGCCTCACATAGCCGCTCGCGGGCAATGTGTTTGGTCACGCGCCGGGGCCATAGCGACGGCGCCTGACCAAACAGATTCGGGAGCGCTGCGAGCGCTCCTGGTCGGGGCGCTAGTCCGCGAAGACGTCGCGCTCGAGCTGGATGAAGAATGAGTGGTCGTGCCCCTTGTTGGGGTCCGCGGAGTTGTACGACGCGCGCGCACTGCCATCAGGGACGACCTCCTCCGGGTAGATCGCGCCGACCGGGCAGACATCGGGTTGGTAGCAGGCGGTGCACGCGGTGCACTCCTCGACGTTCACGTACAAGAGGCTGTCGGCGAAGATCGCTATCGCGTCGGGGTTTCGGTGCGTGGGTGTTCTCGATCACGCCGCTGCCCGCCTCCGCTTCGGACAACAGCTGGTTCGTGGCGGGATCGAATTCGTAGATGCACTGGACGGGGCAGACGTCGACGCACGCCCTATCCTTCACGTCGATACACGCTTCGGTGATGATCGCGAGACCACTCATCGAAGCAAGTCTGTACCCGCAGTCAGCGCGAACCACCCATCGAAGGGTTCTCCGCGGAACCCTCCGCCTCTCAGCTACGGTCGCCGCGATTCACGCTACCGCCGACCTACGACAGCGACGCTGGAGATCCACAACTGCCACCGGTTGCCCGTCCCCGTCCGTGATGAGGTGCAATCAGCGGCCTGCGCCCCCGCGATGACCGTCGACAGGCAGTCACCATGGCCGTCAAACCCGAGGGCGTGGACGGCATAATCCCCTTGTGGCGCCCGTAGCTCAGGGGATAGAGCGACGGACTTCTAATCCGTTGGCCGGAGGTTCGAATCCTCCCGGGCGCGCACTGGTGACCCGCACATCCGCGCTACGGCGAAAGGGCCGTGCTGTCGGTACTTGTGACAACCGTCACGGAAGGACACACCTCGGCGTGGATGCCGGCCGCCCGCCCTAGGATCGCGGGGTGGAGCGCGTGGAGGCGAGCTAGGTTCCCTGCGCGTCGGTGTCACCGTTGACGGCAAGCGGACGGAAAGCGGATGTCACCGGCGCGGCGCTACCCGATCACGACGAGCGTCCAGCGCGCGTCTCAGCTCCTTCGAACGTCGCTCTCTCCCGTTGGCTCACCGCATTCTTGGCGGTCGCGTTCACATTCGTTCTCCTGTTCGGATCCGTCTTGGTGCTGTTGTACGCGGGGCCGGCGGTGAACGATGGACGCCACGCCGAGCACAGTGCACTTCGCTCGCACCTGGTGAAGACCTTCTCCAGCAGCGGCGAGGGCCTCGCGTTCCTGACCCGTCCGGGCTATCGCATCTTCGCGACGTCGATCGACTCTTCGATATCGCGACCGTGATCGGTACCCTCGCACTCGTTGCACTGATCGCGGCCGTGATCAGCGCGCGCCGAACCCATCGACGCGTCGGCGATCTCGTCGGCCACGTGCTGCGCTCTTCAGGCGCGATAGCCGTTGGCACGATCGTGCTCATCGCGATTGGCGCGCTCGTCGACTTCGACTGGTTCTGGTCGTTCTTCCATCGAGTGCTGTTCCCACAGGGCAACTACGAGTTCAGCAGCGGCAGCGCATTTCACGGCATCTACGGTCCGTCCTATTTCCAAGCCTTCGTCATGTACTTGACCGTCGCCGTCGCGATTACCGGGGTGCTGTGCATCCTCATCGGGCGACGGTCGGCAACTGCGACGACGCGCTGAGTCAGGAATGGGCATTTGATCGCCGCAGGCGCGCGTATGGCACGGGCTTGGACTTCTGATGACAGTTGGTGAGGTGGCTACTTCAGGAGATCGCGAGCGAAGTGGCGTGCGACCTCGTCGAGCATCGCGTTGACCATCGCTTCGTGGGCCTCCGCGGGCACGTCGAGTCCGCGGCACACTTCTGCGGCGGCGCCCCTCAGCGCGTCGATGGCCTCGTTCGACGCCCCTTCAGGCTCACTCGCCAGACCCGGACCGCCGGAGATCGAGCTGCGTTCGTGCACAAACCTCCGGCCGGCGTACTCGATGGCGAGCGCGAGGTCGCGCTGTTCCTCGAGTGTCGAGTGCGTTCCTCTCAATAACACGTCCGCGGCCTGCGCGAAGTGACTGCGCGGCCGCGCCGGCGCGCCGTCGGCGGGTTGGGGCGAGCGCGTCGTTCGGATCTCGCCTGGTGTCGCGCTCGACAACATCTCGTCCACCCAGAACTCACGTCCGAGCTCTTCGACGATGGAACCGTCCGGCGGCGCGGCGGGTGGAGGCGCGGGCGGCTCAGCGGGTGGTGTTCCCGTCGCGCGTCGTATCGCACTCTCCACTTCCTCGGCGGCAAAGCGATCGGCGGCGGCGACGCCCGGGTAGGACGGCGTGTCTGCATCCGGCGGAGGCGGAGTATCTGACGCTGACGGCGTACCACGCACGATGATGCTCGCGCTGACGATCGTGCCGTCGGGCCCCTCGGTAAAGGCGATCTCCTCAAGGGTCGCGTCGCCCATACGCGGACGAATCGGCGAGCCGTGTTCGATGCGGGCGGCCAGATCGCCGAGGGGCGCGTAGACAATCGATCCGTCGGGCGCAGTGACGCGTCGCACGAGCCCGTGCTGCTCCAGCAACTGCATCGATTCCTCATCGCTGTACACCTGCCGCGTCGTCGTGGCATCGGCTCGGGAGCCGCGTCGAGGCGGTCCGCCCGCTCCAGTTGGCCTACTGGGTCAGGATCGAACCCGTGATTGGCGATCCGTCGACCGTGATCACGAGGCACTGGACCTCGCGATCGCCGTTGCTCCAGGTCTCACTGGTCGGCGTGAAGAAGTAGATATCATGGTTCGGCATCTCGTCGTAGTTCGCGCCGAGCATCGCGGGCCAGGCGAAGATGCAGCCGTCGGTCGCGAGTTGCTGCAGCTCGGTTGGTCCGGGCAGCGACGTGTTGTCGAGATCGAACTCGGCGTACAGCTGCGCGTCGTGCGGTGTATCGCAGGGAACGCCTTCTAACGATTCCACATAGTCGCTCTCCGGAAGCTCGACGCAGTCGCCAACCTCCATCACGAAGACGCCGACGCCGCCGGCTTCGGTGATCTCACCCGCTTCGTTGCGTTCGGTCTTGTCTTCGAAGCCGCCGGTCGCGCCGAAGGTCGCGACACCTCCGGCGACCACGAGTCCGCCGACGATCCGTCCGATGGCGCGCATGTCCCGTCCTTGTTCCGAGTCCAGATGACTTCGGTACGCAGCCGGGCGCGCTTGAGCTCCGACGCAGAACAGCAGGTCAGGGGCGGGGAACGTCGCCGCGCGCGAGCTGCTCGTGGAAGGTCAGCAGGTCGTCCCACGTGAACGGCGGCCCGGTCGGTCGCCGTTCGAGAAGCTCAGCCGCCGGTTCCGAGTAACTCGCCACGAACCCGACCGCGCACAAACGGTTGGCGATCGCGGGCGTGACCACACAGGCATCTCGCTGTCCGCAGCCCGGACACCGGTACGCGACCGAATGTCGGTCGAGGTATGTCATGACCTGCAGGTCACATCGTTCTGCGGGCACGACGACATCGCCACAGTTCCCGCACGTGATCCAGAGCTCGTACGCGCGTCGTCGATCGACAACCGCGCGGGCACTCGGCGAGCCGAACATTGCCGCCACCTTTTCCCCCGGCCCTGCCCCGCCCGCGAGTTGCGAGAGTCTCGCGCCGACGCGGGGGACGGAGTCAAATTGCGGCGGTTGCGACGCCCCGGCGCTGGAGAACGGCGCCCATCAAGTCCACGAAGTTGTCCCAGTAGAAGCGCTGACAGACAGCCGAGTCGATTCCGGCTGCGTCCATCGACCGCTCGAAGCGACCGAGCGGGTTGCGCCCGCCTTCGACATGGGGAAAGTCGGAGGAGAACATGCACACCTCGTCGCCGCTATTCGCGATCGTCCATCCGGTGTCCTCGTGCGGATATGGGGTCGCGCGCAGTTGTCGGCGTACGTACTCGCTCGGCCGCATCTCCATGCGCTGTAAGCGCGCTTCGTTCTTGCGGAACGCCTCGTGCGCGGAATCCAGCATGCGCATCCAGCCAGGCACCCATGACGCGCCGAGCTCGATCACGCCGACGCGGAGACCTGGGTGGTCCTGCAGCACACCGTCGATCACCAGCGCGTTGAGGGTCTGCATCACCGGAAGCGGGATCGACATGTAGTCGACCGACTTGAAGTTGGTGTCGCCGCCGTGGAAGTCGGGAACGGGTGCGCGACCGTTCTCGAAGAAGCTGGGATGCATCACGTGCTCACCCGCACCGGCGACGTGCAAGAGCACCGGCACTCTCGCGTCTTCGCACATCGACCACACCGGGTCGAGGGCAGCGTGGCTGGGCGAGTGCGCGGGCGTGCAGTACTGACCGATCTGGATCGCGGCGGTGCCGCCTTCGATTGCTTCGCGTGCGAGCTGCACCGCAGCTTCCATGTCGCCGACGGGCAGCACGGTCACCGGCAGCAGCCGCGGGTCCACCGAACACCAATCGAGGATCGCACGGTGTTGCGCCCGCGCCAGTTTGACCGCAAGGTCAAATTCGCCGTCACGGTCGAGGCGCAGAATTGGCGAGCTCGTAAAGGTGTCGAACACCAACTGGCTCGCAAAGCCCAACAGCTCGAGCGCGAGTGGCCGGTCCTCGTTGAGAAACGACCCCGTCGCCGAGAAGTTCTTCCGAGCCATGAGCTGGGCCTCGTCGTCGGCGCGATATTGCGGATCCGCGTGTCGGCGTCGCTCGACATCGATGCCCCAGGTTCCCGGCTCGTCGTTCGGCGTCCACACCAGCGGGTACCGCGCGCGCGTTGCGCCGTCGAGGTACGGATGCAGCCAGTCCGGCTCCTCCATGACGTGGGAGTCGGCATCGTGCATCGGTCGCGGCGCGTACGGCATATCGCGAAGTTACGCCGTCATGGCCTGAGTATCACCCCCGCCTTTCTCGGCCGCGAGCGGGTCAGTGAGCTGCACAGCCGACGGCGGCTCGCCCAGCTCGGCCAGGTCGACGCCGGCGGGCACGAACGCGACCACGATGATGCCTTCGTCCGTCAGCACCTACTCGGCTGGATTCTCCCCGTTGCTCCTCACCGTTCACCGACCAGCGCAACTCGCCCGGCTCGTCGCCGCAGCGGTCGCCGTCGCGGTGCTCGATCTGATCCACGGATATGGCGTCCTCTGCGACCGAAGAGCCGCCACCGGTGAAGAATCGGCGAGTGTCGCGTTCTCTCCCGCTTCTTCCATACGGAACGGGTGCAGGTGGATGAGACCGTCGCCGTGCGTGTGAATACCGGCCGGTTCGCGCCCGGCGCGATCGCCGCGCTCCCGCAGAGCACCGCCGCGAGCCCAACGAGCCGCCGATAGTGCGCACCGTAGAACTCGTCGAACGTCCGCGCGCGATCGTCCACCAGATCAAGCCCCGTCACGTTGCATACTCACCGCACGGGTCGAAATCGTTTAGCCCGGATCCACCGACGCGCTGGGGCGTTTGATGTTCGCGTATCCGCGAAGGATGCCCTCTGAACAGGGATGATGACGGTTGCAACGCCAACATCGTCCCGGTTCAGGAGGGCATCTTCTCGATGCGATCTTTGCACAGTCTCGACCGTCTCGATGTGATGTTCGATGATGAGCATGCGGTCGCCGGCGCCGGGCTGATGTTGCCGGCGACGTTGGCGCAGCATCTCGAGCTGCGCGCGTTGCTCCACGAGACAGTCGATCTTGGTGACGCGCCTGGCCGCGCGAACGTCGGGCACAAGGCGATGACGTTGATCTCTTCGGCGTTAGCAGGCGGCGACTGCATCGACGACGCCGACGTGTTGCGCGCCGGCGACACCGAAGCCGTGCTCGGCCATGGCGTGCTCGCACCGTCCACGTTGGGGACGTTCTTGCGCAGCTTCACGTGGGGTCACGCCCGCCAGCTCGACCGGGTCAGCGGCGAGCTCCTCACACGAGCCTGGGCCGCCGGTGCGGGCCCGGGCGACGCGCCGGTCACCGTGGATGTGGACTCGACGATCTGCGAGACCTACGGGCTGGCGAAGCAAGGCGGCGTGTTCGGCCACACGAAGGTACGCGGCTATCACCCGCTGCTCGCCGTCGTCGCCGGCACCGGCGACGTGCTGCACTGTCGGCTGCGGGGCGGCAACGCGAACTCCGGGCGCGGCGCGAAGAGCTTCTTGACCGAGACGTTCAACCGGCTCCGCAGCGCGGGCGCGACCGGACCGGTGACGTTGCGCGCCGATTCGGGGTTCTACAGCCGCAACGTCGTCACCGCGTGCCGCAACGCCGACGTGCGGTTCTCGATCACCGTGAAGCTCTCCAAG
This sequence comes from Actinomycetota bacterium, assembly GCA_052390615.1. GTDB lineage: Bacteria > Actinomycetota > Acidimicrobiia > IMCC26256 > PALSA-610 > JBQTGT01. The sequence continues at coordinate 13,970 of JBQTGT010000040.1, read as the reverse complement.
GCATTACACAAGGCAATCGCGAAGATCGGCGACGAGGCGTGGGTGGCGATCCCGTACTTCCTCGACGGCGCCGACGTCGCCGAGACCACCTACCGGCCGTTCGGCAAGCAACAACCTGAGGTGCGGCTCATCGTGCGGCGCGTCCGGCCCACGCCCGGCACCCAACTCGCGCTGTTCGTCGAGTTCTCCTACCACGCGTTCATCACCAACCGCACCGGCGCGACCCTCGAGCTCGAAGCCGACCACCGTCGTCACGCCGACATCGAGAACACGATCCGCGACCTCAAATACGGCGTGGGCCTCAACCACCTGCCGTCAGGACGGTTCGGCGCCAACGCCGCCTGGCTCGCGTTCAAAGTCATCGCGCACAACCTGGCCCGTTGGACCGGGCGCATCGGGCTCGCCGAACCGCGCATCGCGCACAAGACGCTGAGACACCGCTACCTGCACATGCCCGGCCGGCTCACCCGCTCCGGTCGCCGCCAAACACTGCACCTCCCGCAACGATGGCCGTGGGCCGATGCGTTCGACGCCGCGCTCGCCAACCTGCGCGCCATCGTGCTCGTCACCTGACGCCTCCGCGCAAACGTGAAGCCAAGCCGACCGGCCGTCGCTCATCCCCACGCGGGCCAACACGCGCCGCGGGCGTCGACCGGCACCACCGGACACGAACTCGATCGACACGCGACAGCGCTGCGCGCATCGACCAACACGACACGCGACCACGCGCCACAAACGCCGACTCTTCAGCTGCCGAGGCACCATCACAGCCCACCCGATCGGTGGATCCGGGTTTAGACAGCTATCCCGCGGCGCCGAAGGCGACGATCAGCAGTCCGGCGGCGATGCAGCAGCCGGCGGCCACGTAGCGGGCGACCCACTCCCAGCCCCGCGCCCGGCGCGTACCGGAGACGGTGCGGACCTCGCGCAGCTCGATGACCGGCGACGGCATCCGCCGGTACCAGCCCGAGGCGAGCACCTCTTGGCCGAGCCACTTGGGCGCTACGAACAAGCCGAAGATCCCGGACGCGAAGGGAATCGGGTTGCGGTACAGCAGCGGGACGAAGCCCGACTCGTCTTGGACGACGAGATCCGCGGACAGCACGTAGCCGGGCATGCCCCGCCCGATGATGTGACCGCGCACGTTGACGGGGATGCCGCGCACGGGACCGGCCTCGATCGCAGTCAGTAGGCCCGTTACTTCGGCGATCGGCAGGTGCTTGCCGGGGTAGCGCGTGAGCTGCTTGCACCAGAACAGCACCCCGGCGATCGCGACGACGGCACCGACCGCAACGGCGCTTTGCGTGATTGCGGCCGTCGGGAAGGCGAGCGCGAGCGTGATCCACGGCGCAACACAGATTGCAAGCTCGTTGAGGAACCGGCCCCGCAGATCGGCGCGCAGCTGGGGGTCCTCGGCGGCGTCGACCAGCGTGCCGTAGTTGGTCGGCGCGCCGGGCAGTCCGGAAGCTTGGAGCGCTTGAATGCGGCGCGCGACGAGCGGGTGACTCGACAACTTCTCGAGCACGCCCGCCCACGGGTTGGCGACATCCCAGCGCAGCGCCGCCAGCGCGCGATTACCGTCGACGCCGTTCTCGGTGACGGCGCTCATCGCGGTCGCGACGCGAGGCTCGAGTATCCCCATAACGCGCATCGAGGCCATTCGACTGCATCGCAGGCGCAACCGGTTGCCCTCCTTCTTCGACTGCTTGTCCTTGCTCGCGAGCAGCGCCGCGACACGGTGCTCCTCCTCGCTCCGCACCTGACCCATGCCGTAGGCGATCTTCACGAGCGCTGACGAAAGCGCCTCACCCTTCCCTGTGCATTCGCACGAGTAGCGGTCGGCGGCGTACTCACGAGCGCGCGAGAGTGACAGGAGCGTGAACTGCGCGATCCAGTACGCGACGTACGCACCCCACGCGACGATGGCGCCGTTGCGGTCGCTGCGACCGATGACGAACACGAAGTACAGGAGCATCGGTACGACTGCCGCGATCGTCATGACCGCAAAGTCCCAGTGTTTGACGTGACCGAGCTCGTGCGTGACGACCGCGTCGAGCTCGTCGTCGTCGAGACGTTCGAGCAAACCGCGCGTCAGCCATACACGCGCGTCGCGCGGTGTACGACCGAATGTGAACGCGTTCGGTGTGCCGTCGTCGACGATGCCGAGCCTGACGAGCGGCACGCCGGCGTCGGCGCAGCGCCGCGCCACGATCGCGCCGACACGGTGGTCGGTGAGATATTGCGAGCCGTCGTGCTCGATAACCGTCGCTGGCACCAGCCACTGGATGATGTACGGGTTGATCAGGTACTGCACCAGCAGAAAGCCAATGGCGAACACGGCCGGGAAGTACGGAGGTGCTCCCAGGAACAGGACCGCGGCGACACCTACTGCCAGCACGAGGCCCAGTAAGACGCTGATCGATGGCAGCGAACGCCGCAATACGTTGCTCATGACACCGAGACCTCACCTGTCCGGATTCGCCCGGTTCGCAAAGTCTACTGCGTGTCGACCGCGGAACCTGAGGCGTCGCCGGTGATCACGATGTCGGCGACCAGCGGCCGGTGGTCGCCGACCGCCGGCCGGTGCACCTGCGTTGCCACCACCGAGCCGCCGGCGACCGCAATCCAGTCGGTTCGAGAACGCGGTGCGTGGGCCGGAAACGTCGGCTCCGACGGCGCCACGATGAAGCCCCGCGCCGCGAGCGCGGGCTCGACGACCTCGGAGCCGAGGTTGAAGTCGCCGGCGACCACCTGTGGCGCCGGCCGCTCGTCAAGGGTGTCCAGCACGAAGTCGAGCTGCACCGCGGCCGCGTCGCGGCTCCGGCTCTCGAGATGGGTACAGGCGACGGTGAGCGCGCGTCCAGGGAGCTCGACGCGCGCGAAGACGGCGACGCGGCGTTCGTGGCCGTTCTGGCGCGGGAGCTCGACGATGTCGACGGCGGTGAGCTCGCCGCGAGTCGCGATCGCATTGCACTGCCACCCGCCGACTGGGGTGCGCTTCGCGGGGGCCGTCACGACGCGCATCGGCAATGCCCGTCCGATGAGCTTGGGTTGATCACGAAAATACGAACGGACGACGCGACGGTCGAGCTCCTGCAGCGCAAGGACGTCCGCGTCGAGCACGCGACACGAATCGATCAAGCCGCGGTGGGAGACGAGACCGAACGGACCCACGCCGTGGCGCGCGTTGTACGTCGCGACGCGAACGACGTGCGGTTCAGATTCCAAGCAACTGTGTGCGGACCGGCGGTGGAACGAAGAACCACTCGTGGGCGTCCGGGTGGTACAGCCGGTTGGTCATCTCGGGTCGTCGCCGCACGACGTGTGGATCGAGGCCTTTGGTCGCGATTCCGAAGGTCCAAAACGCGCCGGGATACGTCGCGATCGCGGTCCACAACAGATCGGAGTACTCGAAGGTGTTCGCGAACGCGGTTTGGCAGTTGCGCACCGTGTCCGGATGGAAGTGAATCGACTCCGTTTGCGCGACGAGAAACCCATCGGTACGCAGCGCCCGTTCGCACAGGGCGTAGAACTCTTCCTCGAACAAGCGCGCCGCCGGACCGATGGGGTCGGTCAGATCGACGAGGATCGCATCGAGCTGGCCGCTGAGTTCGGCGATCGTGTCGAACGCGTCTCCGGGCCGCACGTCGACGCGAGGGTCGGCCAGAGTGTCGCGCGCGAGCGAATAGTGCTTGCGCGACACCTGCACGACCTCTTCGTCGAGTTCGAGCAGATGCACCGCCTCGATGCCGGGATGCTTCAAGACCTCCGCGACGAGGTGCACGTCGCCTCCGCCGACCACCGCGACGGCGCGCGGGTCGGGGTGCGAGTGCAAGGCGGGGTGCGCCAGCATCTCGTGGTACACGAACGTGTCGAGGTCGGTCAGCTGCACGATGCCGTCGAGCGCCATCACTCGTCCGAGGCGCGGCGACTCGAACAGCACGAGCTCCTGGTATTCCGTGCGGCGCCGTTCGAGGACCTGCGTGATGTCGTACGCGGCGTGCGACGCGCTAAACGGCTCGGATTCTTCGAAGCGGCCGATCGGCTGGCCGCGGACCAGGGTACGCGCGTCGATCCGATCGGCCGCGAAGGCGACGCGCAATGTTTCGACCATGGCGTCAAGGTTTGCGGTCTCGCCGCACGTGAAGATGTCGGCCGCGCAGTAGCCGTACTCGGGCCACGTGTGCAGCGCGACGTGGCTTTCCGCGATCACGGCGATGCCGGAGACGCCGTGCGGGGCGAACTGGTGCACGAACACCTCGATGAGGGTGCGGCCCCCCGCCGACGCGGTCGCCCGCAGCGCGTGCTCGACCGTCTCGACCGAATCGAGGTGGTCGGCATCCCAGAGCTCGCAGATCGTGTGCCGACCGACACCGAGCTGTTCCAACGTCCACCTCCAACCGGCGGGTTCCGCCACACGGCGCGAGCGAAAGACGCTACTGGAGAGGGGCCAACTACACTCATGCGGCTATGCGGCCGCCGCGGCGGCCACGCATGGTGACTGTAGCTCAGGTGGTGAGAGCGTCGGGTTGTGGTCCCGAAGGCCGGGGGTTCGAGTCCCCTCAGTCACCCCACGGTTTTCAGACGGGTGTCAGAGGATGGCGCGCAGCGCATCCTCGAGCACGGGATGGCGGAAGTCGTAACCACTGGTGCGCAGCTTGTTCGGCATGACCCGTTGGCTGGCGAGCAGGAGCGTCTCGACGAGCTCGGCGCCGTAGCGCGCCTTCAGCGGGAACAATGGCGTCGGGAGCACGGTAGGCCGGCGGAGCACGCGCCCGAGCGTCGTCGTGAACTCGCCGTTGGTGACCGGCGCGGGGGCAGTGACGTTCACCGGGCCACTCGAGGTGTCGTTGTCGATCAGGTGGCGTATCGCGCCGACCTCGTCGTCGAGCGTCACCCACGACATCCATTGCCGACCGGCGCCGACGCGCCCGCCGAGGCCGAGCTTGAACGGCAACAGCATGCGAGCGAGCACGCCGCCATGCTTGGCGAGCACGATGCCGCTGCGGAGGTGGACGGTGCGCACCCCCGCGGCGACCGCTGGCTGCGTTTCCGATTCCCAATCGCGACACAGCTCGGCCAGGAAGTCGTCGCCGCTGACGCTGTCCTCGATCAGGATCTCGTCGCCCCGCTGCGCCCCGTAGTAGCCGATGGCCGAGCCCGACACGAACACTCGCGGTTTGCGCTCGCGACTCCCGATCGCGCCGGCCAGCACGGCCGTGCCGCGCACGCGGCTCTCTCGAATACGACGCTTCTGCTCGTCGGTCCAGCGGCGTTCGCCGATACCCTCGCCGGCGAGGTGCACGACGGCGTCGATCGCTTCGAGCGCAGGCGCGTCGATGCGGCCGGCATCGGGGTCCCACCCGATCGAATCGCCGTCGCTGACACCACCCCGCCGCAGCGGCAACACCTCGTGTCCGTCACGGCGTAGTGATTCGGTGAGCGCGGTCCCGATGAGCCCGCTCGCTCCACTCACGGCAACTCGCACGCGACGCACGCTAACGTACGGATACACGCGCGCCTCTAGCTCAACTGGCAGAGCAACGGACTCTTAATCCGTCGGTTCGGGGTTCGAGTCCCCGGGGGCGTACTCCTTCCCCCATCAACGTGGTCGAGTCATGGGCGTTCTTTCGCCTATGGGTTCCCTGTGGGGGCATTGGATGGCGAATGAATCGCTCTTCGGAATCGTTTCCAGGCTCAGTGCGCAGTCCGACGGTGTCTTTCGGGGTTGCGCAGCCGTCGAACTCGGGGTGACTCGCAGACAGCTCACGGCGCTGAACATGGCGGGCGTCATAGATCGTGAGTTTCGCGACACGTATCGCTTGGCGGCTGTGCCGCGTTCGAGCGAACGACGCCTGCGCGCCGCGCTGCTCTGGGCTGGAGAAGACGCTGCCGCCGCGGGGCGGTCGGCGGGTGAGCTGTCTCGACTCGAAGGTGTGCGCGCGGCAGTTCCCGAGATCGTGGTGACCAAGCGCGCGCATGCACCCGATGTTGTTATCCACGAGAGTCGTGATCGGTCGGCGCTCATGGTGCGCTACCCGCGAGGCTTGCGGGTGACGGGCATCGAACCCACGCTCGTGGCGCTGGCGTCAATCTTGGATGGCGAGGCCTTCGAAATCGCCTGTGAGGACGCTCGCCGGCGACGGCTCACCTCAGTACCCGCATTACGCGCGTACTCGAGCGTTTTGGACGGGCGGGCCGGCGCGGCGTGACACCCCTTCGCCAGCTGCTGGATGAGCTCGACCCCGAGACCCCCTCGCGCTCCACGCTCGAGGTGAAGACTCGTCGGCTGCTCGTCGCGAGCGGCATCACCGATTTCGTTCGCGAGTTCCCGCTCGAGTGGAGCGGCCGGAGCTATTACTTCGACTTTGCGTTCGAGCGGCGAATGACGATCCTCGAAACGAACGGTCGGCGTTGGCACGACGATGCCCGCGACTACGAGCACGACAACGCGAAGTGCAGCGTCCCCGGAGGGCACGGCTACAAGCTGGTATTCGCGACCTGGGACAAGGTGATACGTCAACCCGAGCAACTGCTGGCTGACCTGGCGGCGACACTGGCCGCGTAGCGAGCGGGTCAGGCCGCTGGCGTCGGGGGGACGAGGTCACCTTCGACGACGAACAGTTCCAGAACCGATGTCATCTCGAGGACACGCCGGACGAGCGGATGCGGTCGCCGCAACACGACGGTGCGGCCCGCACTCGCCGCCTTGGCACGGAGACCGAGCAGCACCCGAATCCCGCACGAGTCGCAGTACGTCAACTCGCTGAGATCCAACACCAGTGGTCCGCTGCCGGCCGTGAGGGCGCCGTCCGAGACACGCTCAGCGCGCTCGGCCGCGACGAGATCGAGCTCGCCGACGAACCGGACGACCTGACAGCCGTCGATCGATGCGAGATCGACGAGGAACGCGTCCATACGGACGCGACTTTGGCGCGCGGATTGCGACGCGTCCAGCGGTACTCGGCGCGACACCAGGACCGGGTTCTCCCCGTGACGGCGTCGCTACCCGCGGTGCTCAGCCGCTGCGAGCCGGAGTAACATGTGAGGTTCGCTCCCAGGCAGGAGTGCACACCGTGGCCGAAGGCGAGGTGCGGATTCGGGTCGCGGCGGATGTCGACTCCATGGCTTGTTCGAATACGCGTTCGTCCCGGTTCGCCGACCCTTCCCAGAACAGCACCTTGGCGCCGGGCTCGATCGTGTGTCCGCACAACTCGGCGCGCATGGTTGCGGTGCGGTCATCCGCGGCTCAGCTCGCGCACCGTCCGAAAGAATTCGCGCACGTCTTGGATGTAGAGATCCGGTTCCTCGAGCGCCGCGAAGTGCCCGCCCCGATCGAAGCGGGTGAAGCGCACGACGTTGAACGTCTCCTCCGCGTACTTGCGCGGGATCCGCAGGATCTCCTTCGGGAACACCGCGGCCGCGGTCGGCACCGTGACTTTCCCGCTCTGTGTCCCGAACCGACCGCTGCGTTGTGACTCACAATAGAGGCGCACCGAAGAGTTGATGGTCCTCGTGAACCAGTACACCGACAGGTTGGTCAACAGCTGGTCGCGCGTGACCGCCTCCTCGACGTCGCCGTCGTTGTCTGTCCAGGCCCAGAACTTCTCGACGATCCAACCGGCCAGACCCGCAGGCGAATCGGTGAGGCCGTAGCCGAGCGTCTGCGGGTTCTTGCCCTGGATCTCCTGATACGCGCTCCCCCGCGCCATGAACTCGCCCGCGGCCGCGAGGTCGGCGGCCTCTTGCTCGGTCAGTTCGATCGCACCGGCGTTCGGTGGAAACGCGAGCAACAAATTGCTGTGCAAACCGATGACGTGTTCGGGATCGAGCGCGGCGAGCTGAGCCGAGATGAACGCACCCCAGTCGCCACCCTGCGCGCCGTACCGATCGTAGCCGAGGCGCGCCATCAACACCTGCCACGCCTCCGCGACGCGCTTGACGTCCCAGCCCCGTTCGCGCGTCGGACCCGACCAGCCGTAGCCGGGGATCGACGGGCACACGACGTGGAACGCGTCCTGCGCGTCGCCGCCGTGATTGCGGGGATCGCGCAGCGGCTCGATGACATCGAGGAACTCGGCAACTGATCCGGGCCAGCCGTGCGTGATGATCAGCGGCAAGGCGTCGGGCTCGGGCGAGCGGGCGTGGATGAAGTGCACGTGCTGTCCGTCGATGTCGGTCAAGAAGTGGGGCCAGCGATTGAACCGCTCCTCCTGCGCGCGCCAGTCGAACTTGGTGCGCCAGTGCTCGCACAGCTCCTTGAGGTAGCCGAGGTCGGTGCCGTAGTCCCAGCTCGTTTCCGGGATCTGATCGGGCCACCGAGTGCGGGCCAGTCGCTCGCGCAGGTCTTCGATGTCATCGTCGGTCACGCTGACACGGAACGGGCGGATGTCGTCGCTCATGGCGACGGACGCTAATGGCGGCGGGTGCGCCCCCACTCATACCTGCGCCGCAGAACCCGAACTATCCGGGGTTTGCGGCGCAGGTTCGCACGGCCGGGGGTTAGACGGCGGACTTCTCCAGGATATGGACCGCGCACGCCGAACCGAGGCCGATCACGTGCGTGAGACCGACCTTGGCCCCCTCGATCTGGCGGTCCATCGCTTCGCCCCGCAAGTGCGTCGCGACTTCGTAGATGTTCGCGATGCCCGTCGCGCCGATCGGATGGCCCTTCGAGATGAGACCGCCGGACACGTTCACCGGAATCGTGCCGTCGCGCCACGGGCCCCGCTCGTCGATGAACTTCCCGGCACCACCCTGCTCGCACAACATCAGGTTGTCGTAGTGGATCAACTCTGCGGTCGCGAAGCAGTCGTGCAGCTCGACGAGGTCGAGATCTTGGGGGTCGACGCCCGCAGTCTCGTACGCCTTCTTGGCGGCGTTGCGCGTCAGCGTGTTCACGTCGGGCTGAATCTGCGCCCGCTCGGTCCACGGGTCGGTCGTCAGCACCGACGCGCCGATCTTCACCGCCCGCCGTTGCTGATCTTTCGAAAGGGTCTTCAGTTTTTCCTCGGACACGAGCACGACGGCCGCGCTGCCGTCGGTGTTCGGGCAGCACATCAACAGCGTGTTCGGGTAGCTCATCATGTCGGCGGACATGATCTCGTCGAGCGAGAACTGCTTCTGGTAGTGCGCCAGCGGATTCAATGTCGAGTGCGCGTGGTTCTTCTCGGCGACCTTGGCGAACTGCTCGAAGCCGACGCCGTCGTGCTCGTACGCGTACTCCATGCCCGCCTGTGCGAACACACCCGGCATGAGCCCGGTGCCGAGCAGCCCTTCGACCTGCATGACCGAGCCGTAGCGGCCCTTGGGCTCGTACACCTTGCGCGATCGGTCACCCATGCCCCCCGCGCCGAGCAGACCGCCCTTGCCCATCTGCTCCACGCCGACCGCAAGACCCATGTCGGCCTCGCCGGCCTTGATCGAAAGGAACACGGTGCGCAGTGCGGTTGCGCCGGTGGCGCACGCGTTCGCGACGTTGTAGACGGGGATCCCCGTCTGGCCAATCTGCTTCTGCAGCTGTTGGCCGACGCCGGCCATCGCGTTGAACAAGCTGCCGGCGCCGAGGATCTCCATGTCGTGAATCGTGACGCCGCCGTCCTTCAGCGCGCCCTGTGCCGATTCGGCCGCGAGATCGATGAGATCGACGTCACCGTGTCGACCGAACTTGGTCATGTACGTACCCAGGATCCACACGTTGTCGCCGTTCATCACAACCTCAGCTCTGGGGCTCGAAGGCGAACGCGATCGCCTCGGTACCGTCGTCGTCAGTGCCGGCAACGAACGTCGTCAGCCGGACCGGCATTCCCAACTTCACATGTTCGGGATCGGGCGCGACCTTCATCAGGTTGGCCTTGACCGACCCGCCGCCCTCGAGATCGACGAGCGCCGACACATACGGCGTCGGCACTCCGGGCACGCCACGGTGGACGATCGTGAACGAGCGCACCACGCCATTGGAGGCGAGCTTCCTTCGCCGAAACTCGATGCCGCCACTCTTGGCGTCGGCGTTGCGTCGGTCGAAGTACAGCGCTCCGGAATCAATGGCTTCCCATGCGACGAGATGCGGAGCGCCGTCGTCGAGCGCGAGGTAGTCAACGATCGGAATCTGTTTTCCCATGACGCGACCATATCCGAGCAGTCGCAGGGTGTTCGAGGCCGCGTCAGACCATCGCAACGATCGGGAACGGCAGCCGGGTCCCGCCGATCGAGCCGTGGAACCCCGCGTCGCCGTATGCGAACACGCCGCCGTCGGCCGCGACAAACCAGTAGCCGCGGCCCGTCGGAGTCGGCGTCATACCGACGATCGGCTGGATCAAGCGCGTGCCACCCGTCGACCCGAAGAACGGCGCGTCACCGAACGCGAAGATCCCACCGTCGGCGGCGACGAGCCAGTAGCCGGAGCCGGACGGCGCGGCCGCCATGCCCACGACCGACTGCACCAGGCGCGTGCCCCCCATCGAGCCGAAGAACCGCGCGTCACCGAACGCGAACATTCCGCCGTCGGACGCGGCCAACCAATAGCCATTGCCCGACGGCGTCGCCGCCATCCCCACGATCGGCTGCGCCAACTTCATCCCACCCGTCGAACCAAAGAACCGCGCGTCACCGAACGCGAAGATCCCGCCGTCGCGCGCGACGAGCCAGTAGCCGGCTTTGGTCGGCGTGCTCGCACCCGCGACGACCGGGTCGGCCAACTTCACGCCGTCAGTGGAACCACAGAATGGGACGTTGCCGAACGCGAGGACACCACCGTCGCGCGCGACCATTCGGTAGCCGGCCGGCGGCGCGGGTGCGTCGCACATGATGCTTTCGCCCGGCCACCACACACGGGCGACGAACAACTTGCGCTGCCCACCGCATGCGTACGAGGTGCACGTGCCCGTCCACCCGTGGTACGCAAGCCAGGTCCCGCCGTCGGCGTCGACGAACGTGGCGCCGCCGCCGGGGCCGCGCACGTTCCCGTAGGACGACACCCACGGCTGCGACCGTGCCTGCCGGCAGGGGCCGGCCGGCCCCGAGCAGACGGCGTAGGTCATTCCGTAGTCGGGTGAGTCCCACTTGTTCGTCGAGAAGAACAAGTTGTACGTGCCGTCGTGCACGCGCATCTGTGGGTTCTCGATTGTGCTCTGCCACGGGTACCACGTGTTGTCCTGGAGCAGCAGCACGTTCGGCGTGCCGATGAAACCCAGGCCGTCATCGGCGAGCGGCGCCGACCAGAGCGCGGCGGGCAGCGTCGAGCCGCCGTCGTTCGACTTCCATGTCAACCATGGGCGACCGTCCGCGTCGAGAAACGGGGCCGGGTCGATGACGCCGCCGAGCGCGTCGCTGCAGTACAACGGCTGCGCACCCGAACGATCGAACCATTGCGCGCCGGGCGACGTGGCGGTTGCGACCGAGAGGCAATGACGTCCCGTCGCGGCATTGCGGGCGTTGTAGTACATGAACCATTGGCCGTGGTGCTGGAACACGCCCGGCGCGTTCTGCGTGTTCGCGACCTGCCACGACGCCGGAGTCCAGTTCGGGTTCGGAGAGCGAAACGCGGAGCTCCCGAACGTCAACACGTTCAGCGTCCGCCATCCGCGGTCGGGCGCGTCCGACGTGAGCACGGCGATGTGGTTGCCCCACGACGTTCCGGTCGTGAACGCGTAGTAGGTGTTGCCGACGCGCACCACGTCCGGGTCGGGGGCGTCGCGGTCGAACGCGGGCGTCGGTGACGGGCCGACGCTCGGGGCAGCGCCGGCCGCGGGAATGGCGCCGGCCAACCCCGCGGCGACGCCGAGCACTGCCCACACGATCCGCCACCGCATCTCGGTTCAATCGGCCGCGGCGGGCCGCCACTGTGGGGATTCGTATACGGAGACCGGAATACGCGCGGTGATACTCCCGTAGCCTCGGGCCGATGCGCGGGGCCCGGGACCGAACGGCGGCGGTCGCGCTCACTGCCATCGCACTGCTACCGCTGATCGTCGCCGTGGGCACACGAGCGGGACGGGACTACCTCCCAACGGGCGACATCGCGCTCATGGACCTGCGGATCCGCGACGTCTGGAGTCGCGACATCCCACTTACCGGGCCGTACAGCCGCCTCGGCTGGAACCATCCCGGTCCGTTGCCGTTCTGGCTGATGGCTCCGATTTCGGGGGTGACGGGCCGCGCCGCGTGGGGGACGCAGATCGCCGGGGTGTTACTCCAGGGCGCGGCGATCGTCGCGATCGCGTGGCTGTCGTTTCGTCGTCGAGGACTGCGCTTCCTTGCGGCCGTGCTCGCCGTCGTCACGCTCGCGTATGGCGCCGTGGGCCCGTCGATGCTGCTCGAGCCGTGGAACCCCCGCGTCGCGTTCCCGTTCTCGATCCTCTTCCTGCTGCTGGCGTGGTTCGTCGCCGAGGGCAACGCCCAGTTGTTGGCGCCGCTCGCGTTCGTGGCAAGCGTGCTCGTGCAGTCGCACGTCGGGTACGCGCCGCTGGTCGCCGTCGTTGTGGTCGTCGCGCTCGTGTTGCTCGTGTGGCGCACCGACGCCGAACCGTCCTTCCCGGTCATTGCGACCGTAGGGGTGCTCGTCATCTGTTGGGCTCCGGTTGTCGCGCACGAGTTCACGCGCGAGCACAACATCGACCGAATGGCCGACTACTTCTCCGAGCGCGACGGCGCGATCGGTGCGCGCGCAGCGGCCGGCCTTTACGGCGAGGAATTCGAGCCACCGCCCCCGTGGCTCGGCGGTCAGCACCGCGTCGACCGCTTCACCGATTCGGCGATCCCGGCCAACGAAACGTGGGTGCTCGTCCCGTTGGCTGCGCTCGGCGCGGCTGCGGTGCTCGCGCGCCGCCAGCGTGATGCCGACGCGACCACGTTCATCGTGCTCGTTGGGGCGGCGACCGCCGCGGGCCTGTGGTCGCTGGCCCGCATCACATCCAACCCCGCGGGCTACCTGTTCTACTGGCGCGTCCCGCTCGCCCTGCTGACGATGTTCGCGGTCGGTCTCGCGATGTGGCGCGCATTCGTCCGTGACAATCGCACGATGGCACGTGCCGCGACCATGATCCTCGTGGGCATCGTCGCCGTGGGCGGGATCTCGACCGCGATCCAGGTGGCGCGCGCCGAACCCGACGGCGTGGAAGAGCGCGCCGCGCACCTGATCCTCGAACAGCTCCGGGTTCCCGCCGACGAGCGCGTGCTCATCCGAACGACGGGGTCTGCACTCTTCGGCCTCGAAGCAACCGTGGTCAACGAGCTCGCTCGTGACGGTGTAACGGTCGCGGTCGACCCCGCGAACGCGTTCCGTTTCGGCTATCACCGCGACGCGGCCCTTGCAGACGTCGACCAGGTCTGGTACGTACTCGAGCCCGGCTACCTCGCCACGCAGATGCTTGGGCAGCCCGGTGCGACGCTGGTCGCCAGCAGCTCCCGCCTCGCCACCGCTGAGGAACTCGCGCTACAAACGCTGCAACGGTCCCTCTACGACGAGCTCGTGCGCGCCGGCCGCGCCGATCTTCTGGACTTCCTCGACGATCCGTTGGTCGGGACCGCCCTCGCCGATATCCCCAACCTCGACTCCGACCAGATCGACGCGCTCGGCCTCCTGAACGAGAAGGTGCGCGCCGTCGCACCATGCCGCTGCGCCGTGATCGGCTTCGAACCGGCGCTCGCGGACGCCGCCCTCGCCGCTACCGCGCGAGACTGAACCCACGCGAGCGTGGCGGAACTGGCAGACGCGCCGGGTCTAGGTCCCGGTCTCGAAAGAGGTGGGAGTTCGAGTCTCCCCGCTCGCACAACTGTGTGACGAGGACTTTCTTGGACTCAGGCGTACGCCGAGCGACTGGGCGGACGGCCGCTGAGCGCATTGCTAACCCCGATCTTTCACGGTGGTCGGTGAGCTGATGGTCGCGCGTCCGCGAAAACGCCCTCCTGGCAAGGGAAGCTGTGCTTGTCGACGGCGACAGGAGTCCCGAGCAGGAGGGCACTTCGTAGGT
>JBQTGT010000039.1:0-7514 GCA_052390615.1 Actinomycetota bacterium | reverse complement strand
AGCACTCGGTCGCCGACCTCACGCGCATCCAGCGCAGCCTCAACGACCGTCCCCGCAAGACCCTCGGCTACATGACACCATCAGAGGCCTACGCGCAGGTCGTTGCGGCCACCGCCTGAACCCGCCGTTTCGTTGATCACGCGGCGGTTTCCTCGTCACGGTTCTCGATCAGTTTGCCTTTCTGGAACGTCGCGCCTGCGCGAACGAGCGCGACGAGTTCAGGCCCGTTGACTTTGCGCCACCGGTCTTGGGCAGCGACGATGAGCTTGAACGCCATCGCGAGCCCCGCCGTTCGCGACCCGGCCCCTTTGGTGACCTTGGTCCGCAACCGGACGGTCGCGAACGTCGATTCGATCGGGTTCGAGGTCTTGAGGTGGATCCAGTGCTCGGCCGGGAAGTCGTAGAAGCTCAACAGGCGATCGAGGTCGTCGGTGATCTTCGCGGCGGCCTTGGGGGACTTCGCCTGGTACTCCTGATCGAATCGCTTCGCCGCCGCGGCAGCATGGTCGCGGTCTTCGGCGTCGCGGATCTCGGCCAGCATCGTCTTGGCGGTTGGGTGCGCCGACTTCGGAAGGGCCCCCAGCACGTTGGAGGTCTTGTGCCACCAGTCGCGTTGTTCGCGGGTCTCGGGCCACACCTCACGCAGCGCGGCCCAGAACCCGAGCGCGCCGTCACCGACCGCCAGCACGGGTGCTCGCATCCCACGGCGTTTCAGGTCTCGCAGCAGGTCCGCCCAGCTCTCTTTCGATTCGCGATAGCCGTCGCGGATGGCGACCAGTTCTTTGGTGCCGTCGAGGCGGACACCCACCATGACCAGGCAACACAGCCGTTCCTCGTCCAAGCGGATGTTGAAGTGGACGCCGTCGACCCACACGTACACGAAGTCCTTGTCCTTGAGCGACCGCGCCGCGAAGGCGCGCTGCTCGGTCTGCCATTCGGTGGTGAGCCGGCTGATCACCGAGGCGGACAAGCCGGCCGGGCTGCCGAAGAACCCCTCGAGCGCGGGCACGAAGTCACCGGTCGACATGCCGTGCAGATACAGCAACGGCAGCACCTCGGTGACCTTCGGGGACTTGCGACACCACGGCGGCACGATCTGGCTCTTGAACTGCGATCGTTCTGCGGTCACAGGATCGGTGCGCTGATCGTTGACCCGCGGGGCGTGGATCTCGATCGCTCCTGCAACCGTCGTGATCGTGCGCGGCCGAGCACGCCCGTTGCGCACCACCAGACGATGACCGTCCTCGTCGAGGTCGTCCACGAACGCCTCGACATACGCGTCGACCTCGGCCTCGAGCGCCGCTGCCAGCATGCGGCGAGCGCCCTCCCGGCAGATCTCATCCAACGACGCGCGGCCGTCCGTGCCCGCGGTCTCGTCAGCGGCTAGGTTCAACATCGGCGTGTCCTTCCTCGCCGGCGCGTCAACGCCGGCAGCTCGTTTGGTCAACGAGGAAGGTACGCCGCGCTCTTCAACGAACGAGCGATCCACAACTTCCGGTTATATCTCGATTGCGGAGGCAGCTGAGCAGTCGACGACTGCGTTGGGCGACTGGTACGCAACTGTGCTGTTCTGGAAGCCGCAGGTTGCGTTGTTCGTCAGCGAAGCGACGCTGCTGCCGGTGCTGATGCCGTTCGCTTCGGCCGCCACGGTCATCGATCGATTCCCCGCCGCCGTCGCGACTGTGCTCGAAGCGCACGGTCTCAGCCGCGCGTTCATCGAACACGAGGTCGCGAACATGTCCGAGCACCAACTCGCGAAGACGACGAACCGGAGTGTGGTCGGGATCATGAACGAGTTCGCCTATCTCGGCGATGCCTACCGGTTCTCGAACGACGTCCCCGACCTCGTGACGCTGTCTGTCCGGCTCGCGGAAACGCCGTGCGGGCCGCTTTACAGCAGACATGGCAGTCCTGATCGCGAGCTGGCGGCGCTGGCTGCGCAATGCGGCCGCTGAGAGTGCCGTAGTCGCACCAGAGGCGCGTTACTCCGATGCGGGCTGCCACGCCCTTGCCTGATTGGCCATCACCTTGCGCTCCGCCTGGAGAAACAACCGCCAGCGATGGGTGACTCCCGCAATGTTGATCGCGGGGTTCCATCGCCGAAGAACGTCGGCCTCGATGTCCACGAGCGCTCGGGACGCATCGGTTGGCCACACGGCGATCGCAAGCCGTTCGCGCATCCAGCGAGTGAGTTTGACGTCGTCCGCTGGCGACAATCCGTAGCTCGAGAAGTACCCGGGCTTCGCGGGATTGCGTGGCATGCCCGAGAGTGAGAGTTGCGTACGCAAGAGCGCCGCGAACGATCGCCTGACGGTCGAGCTGCCGGCCCGGCCGTCACCGAAGTGCGTGTCGAGATCGCGCTTGACCATGCTGTCCTCTGCTTTGCCGACGTAGAGCGGCAAGTCCTCGCGTGGCATCTCGAGCCGCAATTCCGCCCATGCCAAGTCGTCGCCGTAGATCGCGTACAGGCCAGGCATGGACGGCAGAGTTGGTAGTGCGTCTCGCAACGGGAGCCGCGGAGTCTGAAGTGCCGACAGGACGGGCTGCAATGGATCCACGCTGGCTACGGTACGCGCGCTGCTACCGGCGCGCTCGAGGTTCGAACTCGACGCGACCGCGGTTAGTCATTCGCCCGTGGTGCGCGCGCGGCGGCGCGGCTTCGCCGAAGGCGCGGGCCCGAGCGCGGCGACATCCTTCGGTCGGAACGCCGGCACGCCCGCTTCGAGCACGACCGACATGATGCGTGCTTCGCGGACGGCGGCCACAAACTCGCGGGGAGGAAGTCCCGAGGCGCGGACTGCGTCAGCTGGTGAGAGCAAGCCGTCCGGGATGGCATCGCGTCGCGTCGTCGCGCGTCGACGTGCCCTCACGACGTTGGGCTGACCGATGTCGCCGACGATCTCGCTGATCTCTCGCGACGACAACCCAGATCGGTGCGCTTCGACGATCGCGTCGTCAAAAATCAGCCTCGTGATGTAGTCCTCGGTGAGGGCGCGCCGGTATTCGGCCTCGGCGTCCGCCAGCCTCTGGCGAGCCTCGTCCGTGGGATCTGTCGGCTTCGAGCGGGCCATATGTCAGCATGACATACGCCGTCGCCCGCCAGATGGATCTACTTGCGTATTATGCAAGGTATATTGCGTGATATGAAAGAAGGTCCGAACCCGCTGCTGCCGCTCCTGCGGTCCCGGCTGCAGGCCGAAGTTCTCGCCGCAGTGCTGCTCGACCCGGACCGGGAGTGGAGCCTGACCGAGCTGGCGGAGCTGGTCGGAGCCTCGGTGGCGACCGTGCAACGCGAGATCAAGCGAGCGGAAGGGGCCGGCGTGGTGCGCTCCCGCAAGCAGGGCAACACGCGCTTGGTGCGAGCCGATCCCGATGGGGATCTCACCGCACCGCTCGCCGAGCTGTTGTTGCGTTCCTTCGGCCCGAGGCATGTGCTGGCCGATGCGCTGCGCGACGTGCCCGGCATCGACGCCGCGTATCTCTTCGGCAGTTGGGCGGCACGGTACGAAGGCGAGCGCGGGCCGGCTCCACACGACATCGACGTACTCGTCATCGGGCAACCCGATCGCGATGCACTCGACGGGGCTACCTCCGCGGCCGAAAGGCGCCTTGCCCGGCGGGTCGACGTGACCGTCCGGCGACGCAGCTGGTGGGACAACGGCGACGACTCGTTCCGCAAGGAGGTCGCGAGTCGCCCAATGGTTGAAATCGTCGCGGCCGGCGACGCGACGGAGACATCATGAGCTGGACGCCCGGCGCGGATCGCGTGCGCGAGTTGCTTGACGCGTCGGAGCTGGAGCGCGTCGAGCCGAGCACTGATGTCGCGAACCGACTCGTTATCGAAGCGACGCGCCATGTCGCGTCGGCGGAAGCGATCTCGGCCGCGGGCGACATGAGCGGTGCGTACTCGCTCGCGTACGATGCGTTGCGCAAGAGCGCGGCATCGTTGCTCGCTGTGCAGGGTCTGCGCGCGACGAGTCGCGGCGGCCACATCGCCGTGCAGGACACGGTCATCGCGCAGTTCGGCGACACCGTGCGCTGTTTTCGCGCATTCAGCCGGCTCCGACGAAACCGCAATCGCTTCGAGTATCCAGGCGACTCCGCGAGCGAAGCGGCCGAGGACGACGTCGAGGACGCGCTGAAGGTCGCGCGCGAAGCCGTCGACCGCGTCAGTATGATTCTGACGGAGAGCGTGTTGAGTCCGTGGGACGGGTGAGTCGTGTCACTCGCGTGCCACGACAGGCGGAAAATGACGGTCAACAGCCGTGCGTCGCGGTCAACGCGAAGCGCTATTGACCTGCGATTTCGCGCTCATCGCCTGATGCACGAAACAACCCCGAGAACGTTCGCAACGTAGAAGTCGGCGGTTCGAGTCCGCTCACCTCCACTGCCGAACTCGCTGGTCATGCCGTGTGCCGGTCTCCTTGGTGAGGCCGGCGTCGTGGTTCCGTGCCACAGCGCACGCCTGCTTCGCGGAGTGCAAGCGCGAGGGACGAGTGTTTACGCACCGAACGTAGCGTTCATCAGGGCGGGAACGGCCGTGCAGTGCCACGCAGTGCCAACCACCTGCCACTACTGCGGCGCAAACGCGGACAGCGCGTCCTGATCGCGCCTACTCATCGTTGTCGAACAGGGCGCGTCGCCCGTTGCGGAGGTTGTCCTCGAACTCGCGGGGGTCGAACGCCTCCGGGTCGAAGGGGCGGCCGAGCCACTCCTGTCGCTCGTCGTGCTCGGGGTGGGCCGAGTCGGCGAGGATCTCGAGCAGCTCGCGGTAGCCCCACGTCCCGCCGCAGTCCTCGGGTGGGCAGGCGCGGCGGCCGTCGATGCACACCGGAGTCGCGGTGTCGGCGGTCCGGGGCAGCACTTTTTCGACGACGACCCGGTGATCCCAGCCGTCGCCGAAGTCGTAGGTGTACCGGAACGACGAGCCTTCGCCTGCGATCGCATCGAGGCGGGTGCGCCGTTCGTCCTGCGGTGGCTCGCCCCAGTCCTGGTCGGGATCCGGGATCCCGTAGCGCTTGGGTCCGAGCTCGAACTCGTGCAGGTGGTAGTTCCACCAGCCGAAGGCCGCCTGGATGACCTCATGGACGTGGTCGAGTGTGCTGGTCCCGTCGACGAGCACGCGCCGCCAGATCGGCGGCTTGGTGTCGAGCAGCGAGACCTTGAGCTGATACACGTTCCCGCTCGTCGCACGGGTCCGCGGTGCCGGGTCGGCCGAAGCCGGTTGGCCCGGGAACGCGATCACGGTGGCGAGCGGCTCAGTAGCGCCTACGACTGCGGCGAGTTCGCGATCGGGCGAACCGGACCGGTCATGCAGTGGCCCGAGGATCAGGCTCGACATGCGCAGCGACAGTGCCTGGAGATCCCGTGGACCTTCCTTCCAGAGGTACTCGGCGTGGAATGCGAACTCGTTCATCACGCCGACGACGCTGCGGTCGTTCGTAGGCGCGATCCGCACCTCGCTCATGGCGTCTTGTTCCGCGACGAGGAACGCCTTGTCGACGCCGTGCCGGCGCAGAACTGTCTCGATCGCACCGGGCACGCGGTCGAGCAGCGTCGCGGCCGGTGCCAGCTCGACGAACACGGGCAGCAGCGTGCGCTGGTTGACGAGGAGCGCGACCTGCGGCCGCCAGAACAACGCCGTCGCGAACCAGTCGCCGAGCGAGGTCGTCGACACGTCGCGGTCGGCGGCAGGCGCGCCCTTCAGTCGATCGCGCAGCTTCTTGGTACCTCGGACCACGAGCACGAAGTCAGTCTCGCGCCGCTGGTCGACGCACGCGCTCACGCAGCCGTACGGGCGTCGAATGCCGGGAGCGGTTGCTTCATTCGGTGCCGATGACTTCGGCGAGCAGCGCGCGGATTCGGGTCCGAAGCCGCGCCGCCGGGTCGTCTTGGAGTCCTCGGGTGATCGCGGGGAGCGCGCTCCCGCCCGGCCCGAGCTCGCGCCGAAGGAGATCTCGGAGCTCCGTCATGTCTTCGACGTCGATGAGATCGGGTGTGACGCCATCGGCCGCCGCGATCTCGATGCATCGCCACAAGTCCTGCGCGTCGCGTTCTTCGTTGCGGACGGTGCGGATTCGTGCCTTGAGGACGAGCAACGACAGCGCATCGGGCAACGTGATCACAGCGTGGCGCGTGTCGCCCGTGCTGAGCCGAAGTTCCGCATCGACGCTAATAGCTGGCCGGCGTAGCGCGACCGCGAGGCCAGGTACCTCGGTGGTGACGATGTCGCCCACGCGCCGGTCGCGGCGGGCTCGCGAGGTGTACGCCGGGATCAACAGATCCACTGCTGCGACTCGGCGTTCGTCGACCCGTCGTTCCCAGCGATTGCCCGCCACCTTGTCGTAGCCGAGCGCTTCGATGGCCGGGACCAGTGCAGGTTCATTGAGGAGATGAAGCGGAACGCCGAAATCGGCGTCGCCGGTCGCTCGCAGCGGTAGGTCGAGCCCGAGCCGCTGGACGTGGAGCAACACCGCGACACCGCCGATCAAGCGGTAGTCATCCTCGACGCCGAGGCGCTCCATCGTCGCTGCAACGTCAGCGATCGCGATGAATCCGCCGTCCATCGCGGCAGACAGGCTCGCGAGCGTGACGGATTGGCGATTGCTCACGCGGCGGCCGCGATCGACTTGCTGATGATGGCGCGTCGCAGGCGATCAGCGGCTTCGCGCCTGTCTTCGCCGCCGAGGTCGCGGAGGTCCCACCACTGTTGTACCGGATCGGCCAAGGGGATCTTGTCGACGGCCGCCGGCCATGGCTGGTTGGCCGTGAGCAGCGTCGTATCGTCCGTCCAGCGGACAAGCATGGTCGCGTCTGCTCGGCCCTCCGCCGGAACCAATCCCGCGGCCTCCAATTCCAGTTGTCCGTCGACGTACACGATCGCCAGCGTCGGATGCCGCCATGGGACAAGCAGGTCGGGCGCGAGATCCGCCGAACACGCGACCCGGACATCGGCCTGCCGAGCCGCCCGCTCCATGCGACGCGCTTGGTCAGCGAGCGCGCGAGTGCTGAACCAGTAACTCTCCGGCATCACGAGGTGAGGCCGGGCGTACTGCCCGTACAAGTCGATCAGCCGACCACGCTTCCCCCGGTACCCGTGAACAGAAACCGTCACCGCCTTGTCCGCCGAGAGGCGCTTCAAGACCTGCGACGCGCGCGGCTGTGTCACGCCGACGGCCTCCGCGATAGCCACCTGCGTCAGCGGCGCATCGGCCGCGACGAGCAACCGCACGATCGCGGCCGTTCCCGGGCCCCACCTACGCGCGTGAGGAGTCGTCGTCACCCCGACCATCGGTCAAGGGTATAAGCCTTCTCTCCGAAATGCAAGGAACACTTATAGGAAGGCTTATAGCGTCGTGCCACAACCGTGCCACAAGCAGCGGAAAACGGCGGTCAATGGCGGTATATGGCGGTCAGCCGAAACCAACACTGACCTGCGATTCCGCCTTCAACACCTGATGCACGAAGCAAGTCCGGGAACGTTCGCAACGTAGAAGTCGGCGGTTCGAGTCCGC
>JBQTGT010000038.1:0-19767 GCA_052390615.1 Actinomycetota bacterium | reverse complement strand
CCATCGCATCGCGATCACCCAGATGCGAATCCATGACGACGCCCGAACCCTGATGGAACGACAAATGAACAACGGCAAGACCAAGACCGAAGCCCTGCGCGTCCTCAAGCGAAAGCTTTCCGACGTCATCTACCGCGCGCTACTCGCCGACGCCCAATCCGCTGCCGCGAGTTGCCTCGCACAGGCAGCTTGACATAGGAGCAAGCGATGCCCGGACCCGACAAGCGCACGACGATCGACGACATCGTCACCGAGATCTGCGACGGCATGACGATCGGCATCGGTGGCTGGGGATCCCGCCGCAAGCCGATGGCGATCGTGCGCGCGCTCGCCCGATCCTCGGTGCGCGATCTCACGCTCGTGTCCTACGGCGGACCCGACGTGGGCCTGCTCTGTCGCACCGGCAAGGTGCGCAAGGTCGTGTACGCGTTCGTGTCGCTCGACTCCATCGCGCTCGAACCGCATTTTCGCAGCGCCCGCCAGTCGGGCGCAGTCAGTACGCAGGAGCTCGACGAAGGCATGTTCCTCCTCGGCGTGCAAGCGGCGGCGTGGCGGGTGCCGTTCCTGCCGACTCGTGTCGGCCTCGGTTCCGACGTGTTGCGGCTCGACCCGACGCTCCGCACGGTCCGATCGCCGTACGACGATGGCGAGGAGCTCGTCGCCATGCCGGCGCTGCCGCTCGACGTCGCGTTGATACACATGAACCGCGGCGACCAGGGCGGCACCGGGCAGTTCCTCGGCGTCGATCCGTATTTCGACGACCTGATGTGCACGGCGGCGACGCGGCGTTTCATGAGCGTCGAACGCATCGTCGCGACCGAGGATTTCGCCAAGGAAGGGCCCCTGCAGTCGATCCGCATCAACCGGCTCATGACCGACTGCGTCGTCGAGACTCCGAACGGCGCGCACTTTACGTCGTGTCTGCCCGACTACGACCGCGACGAAGCGTTCCAGCGGATCTACGCCGCCAGCGCGAAGAGCGACGAGGCGTGGGAAAAATTCCGGGCGCGCTACGTCGACGTCAGCGAGGACGAGTATCAGCGGGCGGTTCGAGCGTGAGCGACACTCCGACCCGTGCCGACATCTGTGCAGTCGCGATCGCCGAGTGCTTCCGTGACGACGGTGAGATCCTCGCCAACCCGATCGGCACCCTGCCGATGATCGGCGGCCGGCTCGCGAAGGCGACGTTCGGCCCGCAGCTCGTGATGACCGACGGCGAGGCGTTGCTGGTGGAGAACATCATGGCGGTCGGCGTCGACGACCCGGAGAAGGTCGTGTCGGGCTGGAATCCGTACCGCTCGATGTTCGATGTCGTGTGGTCGGGCCGCCGCCACGTGATGATGGGCGCCAGCCAAATCGACCGGTACGGCAATCAGAACTTCGCGTTCATCGGCCCCCATGCGCAGCCGCGCACACAATTGCTCGGGATGCGCGGCGCGCCGGGCAACACGATCAACGACCGCACGTCGTATTGGATCCCGAACCATTCGCCCCGCGTCTTCGTCGAAAAGGTCGACGTCGTCTGTGGCGTCGGCTACGACCGCGCCGCCGAGCTCGGCGACGCGGCGCGCTTCCACGAGATCGTCCGTGTCGTCACCAACCTCGCGGTGCTCGACTTCGCAACTCCCGACCACCGGATGCGCCTGCGCAGCGTGCATCCGGGCGGCACGGTCGAGGAGGTGGTTGCGGCCACCGGGTTCGAGCTCGCGATCGACGGCGACGTGCCCGAATCTCGCGTGCCAACCACCGACGAGATCGAGCTGCTGTACGAAGTCATCGACCCGAACGGCACGCGCGACGATGAGGTGTCGGCCGCGTGATCACGACCGAGCTCTGTACGCGCTTCGGCATCGACGTCCCGATCGTGCAGACCGGCATGGGCTGGGTTGCCGGGCCGCGGCTGGTCAGTGCGACCGCGGACGCGGGCGCGCTCGGCATCCTCGCGTCGGCGACTATGACCTTCGATCAGCTCGAGGCCGCCATTCGCGAGGTAAAGGGCCGCACCGAGCGTCCATTCGGCGTCAACCTGCGCGCCGACGCCGAGGACGCCGACGCGCGCGTCGCCCTGCTGATCCGCGAACACGTCGCGGTCGCGTCGTTCGCGCTCGCGCCCCGCGAGGAGCAGATCAAACAACTGAAGGACGCGGGCGTCGCGGTGATACCGAGCATCGGCGCGCGCCGCCACGCCGAGAAGGTAGCGGCGTGGGGTGCGGACGCGGTCATCGTTCAGGGCGGCGAAGGCGGCGGTCACACGGGCGCCGTCGCGACGACGTCGCTGCTCCCCCAGGTGGTCGACGCGGTCGACATTCCGGTCGTCGGCGCCGGCGGTTTCTTCGACGGTCGCGGCCTCGTCGCCGCACTCGCCTATGGCGCGGCCGGCATCGCGATGGGCACGCGGTTCCTGTTGACGCAGGAGAGCACCGTCCCTGATTCGGTGAAACGGTTCTATCTCGAGCGCACCGTCGCGGACACGGTGGTGACGGCGCGCATCGACGGTGTCCCCCATCGGGTCCTGCGCACCGAGTTCGTCGACGAGTTGGAGCGCGGCAACGCCGTCACGAGCCTGCCGCGCGCGATCCGCAACGCCCTCGCGTTCAAGAAGATGTCGGGATCTTCCTGGCGCGGCATCGTCCGTGAGGGCCTCGCGATGCGGCGCGACGCCGACTTGAAGTGGTCACAGCTCGTGCTCGCCGCGAACACGCCGATGCTGCTCCGGGCCGGGCTCGTGGAAGGTCACCTCGACGCGGGCGTGCTCTCGAGCGGTCAGGTGGTCGGCGTCATCGACGACCTGCCAACGGTCGCCGAGCTGATCGCGCGCATCATGGAAGATGCCGACACCGTGCTGAAGCGTTTGGAGAACCTGTCATGACCAAGACGCGTGTGCCCGCAGTCGACGGTTGGTTCACGATGGACGAAGCGGCGCCTGCGCTGCTCGGTGCGCGCGGCGTCGAATCCGGCTCGTACTACTGGCCCACGGGCATTGCCGTGTCTGGGAATCCGCACGCGCCGGGCGAGGATCGCGAGTCGGTCGAGCTGTCACGCGTCGGTCGCCTGTGGTCGTGGACCACCAATCACTATGCGCCGCCCGAGCCCTACGTCAGTCCTGATCCGTTCGTGCCGTACACGGTGTGCGCGGTCGAGTTGGATGCCGAGCAGATGGTGGTGCTCGGTCCGCTCGCGACCGGTGCCGACCCGGCGTCGCTGTCGGTGGGGATGGAGATGGAGCTCGTGCTCGGGCCCCTGTACGAGGACGACGAGCACGAGCACGTCGTGTGGCAGTGGGCGCCGCAAGCCAGGCGCAGACCGGAGGCCCGGTGATTGTGTGCGCGCAGCACTGTGATGGGCCGGAGGACGGAGCCGCATTGACATGAGGGACACCTCTCGCGACATCGCGGTCCTCGGCGTCGGCATGCACCCCTGGGGCAAGTGGGGTCGCAACTTCGTGGAATACGGCGTCGTCGCGGCGACGGCGGCGCTCTCCGACGCCGGTGTCAAATGGTCCGACGTCCAGTTCGTGGCCGGCGGCGAGACCGTGCGCAACGGGTACCCGGGCTACGTCGCGGGCGCGACATTCGCGCAGGCGCTGGGCTGGAACGGCGCCCAAGTCTCTTCGTCCTACGCCGCGTGCGCGTCCGGTGTCACCGCGCTGTCCGCCGCGCGCGCGCAGATCCTCGCCGAGTTGTGCGACGTCGCGCTCGTGATCGGAGCCGACACCACGCCCAAGGGGTTCCTCGCCCCGAACAAGGGCGAGCGGGGCGACGACCCCGACTGGCTGCGTTTCCGGCTGCTTGGCGCGACCAACCCGACCTACTTCGGCTTGTACGCGCGACGCCGCATGGAGCTGTTCGGAGCGACACGCGAGGACTTCGCGCTGGTCAAGGTCAAGAACGCGCGCCACGGTATCGAGAATCCGTACGCTCGGTACCGCAAGGAAGTCGGCATCGACGACGTGCTCACCGCGCCGATCGTCTCCGACCCGCTCGGCCTGCTCGACATCTGTGCGACGAGCGACGGTGCCGCGGCGGTCGTCGTCGCGAGTCTGGACTATGCGCGCCGGCGCGGCGTCTCGGACCCGGTACGGATCCGCGCCATCTCCACGGTCACGCCGAGGTATCCGCAGACGACGATCGAGCTTCCGAACTTCTCGACCGACAGCGCGGCAGGCCGCGGCGGCGCCCCGGCGCGTGGATTCAAGGAGTCGATCGCGTCTCGTGCATACGAGGAAGCGGGGCTCGGTCCCGACGACCTCGACTGCGCGGAGGTCTACGACCTGTCGACCGCGATGGAGCTCGACTGGTACGAACAGATCGGCTTGTGCGCGCCCGGCGAGGCGGAGCAACTCGTCCGCACCGGCGACACGACGATCGGTGGTCGCATCCCGGTGAACCCGAGTGGCGGGCTCGCGTGCTTCGGCGAGGCCGTCCCCGCGCAGGCAATCGCGCAGGTGTGCGAGCTCGCGTGGCAGGTGCAAGGCCGCGCGACGGGACGTCAGGTCGAAGGCGCGCGCGTCGGACTGTCGATCAACCAAGGGCTCTTCGGTCACGGCTCGGCCGTGATCGTCACCGCCTGAGCGCGCTAAACCTCCCGCCCCGCGTACATCTGGGCGAGGATCTCGATCGCGGCGGGTGGCGCCTTGTCGAGCGCGCCCGAGTCGAATGGCGGTTGCGGGTCGTACTCGATGCCGAGCTGGATCGCCTGCGCGACATCGTCGCCAGCGAGACGCGACGCGAGGGTGAGACCCATGTCGATGCCCGACGACACGCCGGCGGCGGTGATGATCTTGCCCTGTTCGACGACGCGTCGTGTCGTCGGGATGGCGCCGTACTCTTCGAGTCGTTCGAGAGACGCCCAGTGCGTGGTTGCTTCCTTGCCTTCGAGCAGCCCCGCCGCCGCGAGCACCATCGACCCGGTGCATACCGACGTCGTCCAGGTGGTCGTCGCGTCGATCGCGCGGATCCAGTCGAGCGTCTCGTCGTCCTTCTCCAGGTCTCGTGTCGCGAAACCGCCGGGGACGACCAGCACGTCGGCCGTGGTGATGTCGGCGAACCCGTGTTGGGCTGTGAGAACCAGCACCTCGTTCTCGGTTGTGATCGGGCCCGCGGCCTTGGCGACGAACTTCACGTGCGCGTCCGGCACGCGGTGCAGCACTTCATAGGGCCCGATGATGTCGAGCGCGGTGAGGCCGTCGAACAGGAAACAGGCGATGTCCATACCACCGAGTCTCGCCCGGTGCGGGGCCACCAGCAAGGCGACGTGTCACCGCTACGATCCCGCGGCCGTATGGACCTCGAGTTCTCCGCTCCCGAGGAAGCGTTTCGCGTCGAGTGCCGCGCGTGGCTCGATGAGCACGTGCCGCGCGCGGCGTTGCCGAGCGGCGACACTCGTGACGGTTTCGCCGCCCATCTCGAGTGGGAACGGGCGCTGTTCGACGCGCGGTACGCCGTCGTGTCGTGGCCGCGCGAGTTCGGCGGCCGCGACGCGTCGTTGTGGGAGTGGCTGATCTTCGAGGAGGAGTACTACGCCGCCGGCGCACCGCAGCGGGTCACCCAGAACGGCATCTTCCTGCTCGCGCCGACGCTGTTCGAGTTCGGGACGCCCGAGCAGCAAGCGCGGTACCTCGCGCCGATGGCCTCCGGCGAGCAGACCTGGTGTCAGGGGTGGTCGGAACCGAACGCAGGCTCGGATCTCGCGGGGATCCAATCCAAGGCGGTCCGCGACCACGCGAGCGGAGGCTGGCGTCTGTCCGGTCAGAAGACGTGGACGACGCGCGGCGCGTTCTGTACGCACCTGTTCGGGCTGTTCCGCAGCGATCCGGCAGCGGAACGCCATCGCGGGCTCACGTACTTCCTCGTCGACCTGGATGCGCCGGGTGTGACCGTGCGGGGCGTCGAACGGCTCGACGGCGACGAGGGCTTCGCCGAGGTGTTCCTCGACGACGTGTTCGTATCCGACCACGACGTGCTGGGCGAGCCCAACCGGGGCTGGGAGGTCGCGATGACAACCACCGGCTCCGAACGCGGCCTGACGTTGCGCGCACCCGGCCGGTTCCTTGCGACCGCCCGCAAGCTGATCGACCTGTACGCCACCAGCGATCGCGACCCCGTCCTCGCCGACCGTATCTTCGACGCGTACATCGACGCCGAGGCGTACCGATGGCAGACGTATTGGACGGTGACCAAGATCGTCGACGGCGCGCGTCCCGGCCCAGAGTCGAGCATGGTCAAGTTGTTCTGGTCCGAGCTCGACGTGCGACTCCACGAGCTCGCGCTCGAGCTGCTCGGCCCGCACGCGGAGCTCGTCGACGGCGAGAGCGCGGCGTGGATCAAGGGCTATCAGTTCGCGCTCGCGGGCCCGATCTACGCGGGGACGAACGAGATCCAGCGCAACGTGGTCGCCGAACGCGTGCTCGGGCTCCCCCGGCGATGAAGTTCGGATTCGCGCCCGAGCAGCTCGCGCTGCGCGACACCGTACGGGAGCTCCTCGCGAAGGAATGCACCCCGGCCCACGTCCGCGATGCGTGGGCGAACGCAACCGGGCGCGTCCCCGGCCTGTGGGAGCAGCTCCGCGCGATGGGCGTCGTCGGCATGCTGGCTCCGGAGTCCGCGGGCGGGCTCGGGCTGGCGTTCGAGGACCTGGTCTTGGTCTTGGAAGAGACCGGCCGCCACGCAGTGCCGGAGCCCATCGTCGAAACAGCCGCGTTCGGTATGCCGCTGCTCGGTCGCGCCGATGTCGTGGTCGCAACCGCGCCCGAGCTCGTCCCGTGGGCCGACACGGCTGACGTCGTCATCACGGCCGCGGGTCGCTTCGATCCCGAGTCGATGCAACTCACGCCGCGCGCGTCGGTCGACGGCGCGCGGCGGTTGTTCGCCGTAGCCGGACCGACAACACCAGTCGAAGAGATGGCGGCCGCGATCGACCGCGGCGTGTGCGGGATCGCCGCGCAGCAGTGCGGGCTCGCCGATCGCATGATCGAACTCACCATCGGCCATGTACAAGCACGCCACCAGTTCGGCGTGCCGGTCGGGTCGTTCCAGGCCGTGAAGCACCATCTCGCCAACGCGCGGCTCGCGCTCGAGTTCGCGCGGCCGCTCGTCTACCGCGCCGCCGCCACCCTCGACCCGGTGCACGTCGCGATGGCAAAGGCGAAGGCGGATGAGGCGGCGCTGCTCGCGGGCCGTGTCGCACTCCAATGTCACGGCGCGATCGGCTACACCACCGAGTACGACCTGCACCTGTACATGAAGCGCGCGTGGGCGTTGGCACGTAGCTGGGGTGACGCCCGGTTCCACCGGACGCGCGTCGGCGCAACGATCCTTTAGCCTGTTCCCATGCCCGAGGCCTACATCGTCGACGCCGTGCGGTCGCCTGTCGGCAAGCGCAACGGTGGCCTCGCGGGCGTGCACCCGGCCGATCTGGGCGCGCACAGCATCACAGCGCTCATCGAGCGCGTCGACGTCGATCCCGCGGCAGTGGACGACGTGGTGTTCGGCTGCGTCGACACGATCGGTCCGCAAGCGGGCGACATCGCGCGCACGTGCTGGCTGGTGGCCGGGTACCCCGATGATGTCCCGGGAACGACCGTCGATCGCCAGTGCGGCTCTTCCCAGCAAGCGGTGCACTTCGCGGCGCAAGCGGTGCTGGCGGGCGTGAACGACCTCGTCGTCGCGGGCGGTGTCCAGCAGATGTCGGCGATCCCGATCAGCGCCGCCGTGCTGGCGGGTGAGCAGTACGGCTTCGCCTCGCCGTTTGCGGGCTCGCCGGGGTGGGAGGCGCGCTACGGCACGCAGGAAGTGTCGCAGTTTCGTGCCGCGGAGATGATCGCCGACAAGTGGGATATCAGCCGCGACGACATGGAAGCGTTCGCGGTGGAGTCGCACGAGCGCGCGCTGCGCGCCCAGGCTGAAGGACGCTTCGACCGGGAGATCGTCCCGCTCGCCGGCGTCTCGCGAGACGAAGGCCCACGCGAGCCAAACCTCGACAAGATCCGTTCGCTGCCGACGCTGGTCAAAGGTGGACGCGTCACCGCGGCGGTCTCGTCGCAGATTTCGGACGCGTCGGCCGCGCTGCTCATCGCCAGCGAGACGGCCGTGCGCACGCACGGGTTGACGCCGCGGGCGCGCATCCATCATTTGTCGGTGCGCGGTGCCGACCCCGTGTGGATGCTCACTGCGCCGATTCCGGCGACCGCGTACGCGCTCGCCCGGACCGGAATGACGCTCGACGACATCGCTCTCGTCGAGATAAATGAGGCGTTCGCGTCGGTCGTGCTCGCGTGGCAAGAGGAAGCGGGCGCCGACTCCGCAAGGGTCAACGTGAACGGCGGCGCGATCGCGCTCGGCCACCCGCTGGGAGCGACCGGCGCCCGGCTGATGACGACGATGCTGTACGAGCTCGAGCGCACGGGTGGGCGGTTCGGTCTCCAGACCATGTGCGAAGGTGGCGGGCAGGCCAACGTCACGATCATCGAGCGCGCGTGAGACGGTTCGTCGTCGCGCTCCTCGCGTCCGCGCTGGCCCTGGGCGCGTGCGGTGGCGACGATGATGCCATCGACGATGTAGAGCGCAGCGATGGTTCGTCGGACACGACTATCGCCAGGGGTTCCACGTTCTCGATCGCGTCGCTCAACGTGCTCCACGGCATTTTCTGTCCCGATGGTGACCACTGCGACGCGCCGAACCGGATCGCGCTCCTGGCGGCCGAGATCGAAGCAGCAGGTTGCCCCGATGTGATCGCGCTGCAAGAGGTCGCGCCATGGATCCGCGACCTGGTATCCGCGGAACTTCCATCGCTGTGCACCGGCGATTATCGCGAGGTCGCATCGGCGCTCCGGGAAGGGTCCGACGGTGCGATGATGCTCGCGAGCGCTCCCACCGACGATCCGGTCGAGGTCGGGCTCGCGGGTGGGATGCGAGCGGCAGTACGGGTCGATGTCGGCACCGAACTGGGCACGATGGCCATTGTCAGCACGCACACCGGCACCGGCGCCGACGACCAGGGAGCCGGCGGTGGCGTCTGCGCCGACACGCCGGACGAGTGTCAGCCGCCGTGCGACGCCGCGGGGACGCTCTTCGAGTGCCAGCTCGTGCAGGTGCGCGAGCTGCTTGGGAGCACGACGCCCGCGCTGATCGTCGGTGATCTCAACCTCGTCGCCGACGCGCCGCCGATGCAGATCCTCTACGACGCCGGCTTCGTCGACACGCACCTGGCGGCCGGCAAGACGGAGTGCGAACCGGCGACCGGCGCGAACTGCACGAGCGGTCGCGTCGACACCTCGGTTGCGGTGTTGCGCGATCCCGACGCCAAGAACTCGGTGCGCGTCGACTATGTGTTGCTCCACCCCGCGAGCCAGTGCGACGTCGAGTACGGCCACGCAACGGGCGTGTTCGCTGCCGAACCCGCACTCGACGGTCCCGGCGGTTTGGCGTGGATCTCCGACCACGTCGGCGCGAGCGCCGAGTTCCGGTGCGCGTGAATAGCGCGGTCAGTGCCGCGCCAAGCGGCGGAGGCCGAACCCCGTCACTACCGGTCCGCTGACGAGCAGCTTCAACGCGACGATTGTCAGCGTGAGGTCGCGCCCGGCGCGGTTCTCGTCGGCGACGACGCGTGTCGGGTCATCGGGGTCATAACGCACGCCGACCAGCGTGCCCGTTCCGGACGCTTCCTCGCGGTCCGGTTCCGGCGCGCGCACGGTTTCACCACCGTGCGTCGAGAACTCGACGAACGCGGCGCCGTTGACGTCGATCCGCCGGGCGTCGACCGCGATCGTGCGGTCGCGGACGGCTTGGTCGTCGGCGTGCAGATTCCAGGTCAGCGCGCCGACCCCGATCCCGGCGATCGTCGTCACCACGCCACCGATGACCGCGAGCCACGCCCGCCGGCGGGTGAGGCCGCGGCCAGCCCGGCGTGTATCGGCACGCAGCGCCGAAGTCGGCACTGGACGCGCGGCGATGGGCGTCATTTCGCGCCGGACGCGGTCGTAATCACGGCGGATACGCGCGTCACCGAGCACCGCGTGCGCCGCCGCGATGTCCTTGAACCGCTCGCCGTCCTCCGTCGTCGCTCCTGAGTCGGGGTGCAGCCGCTTGGCCAGCGTGCGGTACGCACGAGCGATTCTGTCCTCGGTCGCGTCGGCTGGCACACCCAAAACGGCGTAGAAGTCGACCTCAGCCCAGTCCCGCGCGCGCGTGCCCGACGCCATGACCAGCGACGATAGCGCCGCCCCGCTAGTTGTCCTTTACCGCGACCGCGTTCGGCGTGACATTCATCTTGGGGACGTAGCTCGCGTCGAGCGCGCGCGCGTCACCGCGCATGTTTGCGCGCAGCTCCGCCGTGCACGCCGGGCACGGCCCGGCGAAGCGCATCGGAACCGGCAACCCACACCGCAGACAGGGCATCTCCTCGGCTGCGTAGGCGCCGCCTCTGACACGTATCTGATTCGGTTGACCGTCCATGTGTTCGTGCTCCTCGTAGCTCAGAAGATGTTGGCGACGCCGAGGCCGACGAGCGCACCGGCGCCCGCGAGCAACGCGGGCGTGACGAACAGCGACCCTCGGTATTCCGCCTGCACCCGCAGTCCTGCTTGGCGCTTGCGCAGGTCGCGCATCCCCACCGAGATCGACGCGGTGACACCTACGAGCAGACCCACGACCGCGCCCACCCCCGCTGCCGACATCGGGCCGATCGTAGATGCGTCGCCTACGGGCAGCGTGCCACCACCGAGTCGGCGAGCACGCCGGTCGCCGTTGCGGGTCCGAACTCGAGAAAAGCCGCGGCTCGGTGACCTCGACCTCGATGATGTGCCACTCCCCCCGATGGCCGGCAGGTCGACCCGGGCGTACAGCGTCTCGGTCGGGAGACGCGCGCACCCGCTCGGCGAGACGGTGGGCACGACGGGCGCCCGTGGTCGCGAGATCGAGCAGGTATGCCTTGTGCGTGTTCCACTGGACGAGCGCGACCGGATTCCACAGGGCCGATACCGTCGCGGCGTGCGCCGCCCACTCGAGGAGCTCCGGGAGCACGGCGAAGAAGTCCCACGCGGGCAGGGCCATGGCGGTCACCAATCGCACGTCGGCCAGGTGATTCTCGCCGCGCTGTGCATCACGACGCTGATCGGCTGCGGTGGCGGCGACGACGATGCGGACGCGGCGGCACCGGGCACCGCGCCGCCGACGAGCGGCACCACGAGGACGATGGCTCCGAGCTCGACCTCATCGACCACCGAGCGCCCTGCGCCGAGCGCGACGAACGCCGCGACCACTGCGCCCCGACCGGTGCCGCCACCGGCGACGGCGGCGCCGCCACAGGTCGCGCCCGCCGCGCCGGCGCCGACCGCTCCGTACTCGCCCGTCGCGGGCTACGGCGGTGTCGTCGCGCCCGTCGACGCGGCGCGCCTGTCGGCATCATGGCGCGCCGGCTGCCCGGTCAGTCGCGAGCACCTCCGGCTGCTCACGCTTCCGTACGTCGGGTACGACGGTGCCGAACACACCGGAGAGATGGTCGTGCACGGGGACGTCGCCGACGCGGTCGTGGGCGTGCTCGCGCAGCTCTTCGGCGCGCGCTTTCCGATCGCACGCATGGAACTCGTCGATGTGTACGGCGGTGACGACGACCGCTCGATGATGACGAACAACACCTCCGCGTTCAACTGTCGCGCCATTACCGGCGGCGGACGCTGGTCGGAGCACGCGTACGGCAAGGCGGTCGATATCAACCCGGTCGAGAACCCGTACGTATACCGCGACGGGCACGTGCTCGACCCGGCCGCGGCGCCGTATACCGACCGCACTCGTGCCAACCCGGGAATGATCAAGGCCGGCGACGTCGTCGTGTCCGCGTTCTACGCGATTGGCTGGGGATGGGGCGGCAACTTTTCGTCCATCAAGGACTACCAGCACTTCTCGGCCAGCGGCGGCTGACTTTCCCTGACGACCGTTTGGTCACTCGGGTGCCGATCTCCGCACCTCCATGACCAAACGGTGCAGTCACGATCACCCCGATCACGTCGGGGCGGCGTTACCAAGTGCTTTCGAACCGCGAACCAACCGCCCGACGAACTCAGCCGACGAGCGCGGCGTACTGATCGAGGAGCGGAAGCACCTGCTCCAGAGCGCCGCCCGGCACGCGCAATACGACCTCTTCGATCCCTATCGACTCGAAGTAGTCGAGCTTGCCGGGATCGGGAATCGTCCCGAACGGGACGACACGGACCGTTTCGGGATCGCGCCCGACGGCATCGCACGCGCGGTGCAGATCACCGAGTGCGGCGCGCACGCCGCGCCCACCGATCGGCATCCTGCCGTCGGCGTATTCGGCGACGTGCGCGAACCGCTTCGGCCCGGCCGCGCCGCCGATCTGGATCGGCGGCCGGCCCGCGGCCGGCTTCGGCCACGCCCACGACGGTGCGAGGTCGATGTACGTGCCGCGGAACGCCGCGACCTCGTCGGCCCACAACGCCTTCATGGCGAGCACATGCTCACGGGCGCGGTCGCGACGCGTCGCCATCACCACTCCGTGGTCGGCGGCCTCATCCTCGTTCCATCCGAACCCGACACCGAGCACGACCCGCCCGGGCGCGCAGTGCTCGAGGGACGCCACGGCCTTCGCGGTCACAATCGGATCGCGTTGTGCAACGAGGCACACGCCGGTGCCGACGACGAGACGCTCGGTGACGGCCGCGGCCGTGGCCAGCGCGACGAACGGATCGAGC
This sequence comes from Actinomycetota bacterium, assembly GCA_052390615.1. Classification (GTDB taxonomy): domain Bacteria; phylum Actinomycetota; class Acidimicrobiia; order IMCC26256; family PALSA-610; genus JBQTGT01. The sequence continues at coordinate 7,061 of JBQTGT010000038.1, read as the reverse complement.
GTGCGCCTGTATTCGTCGACCAGTTCCGCCTCCCCGGTTGGCGGCGGCGTCGTGCGGCTGATCGGAATGTGGGTATGTTCGGGCACGTAGTACGAGTACAAGCCACGCTCTTCCAATGCGCGCGCAAACGCGGCCGGTCCCACCGTCCGATCGGTCGTGAACATGGTCGCCCCGTAGCGCACGGCCGGTAGGGTAACCGTCGTGCTGTGCGAGGGACGGGTGGTCATCGTGACCGGCGCGGGACGCGGGATCGGTCGTGCGCACGCGCTCGCGTTCGCAGCCGAAGGCGCACGCGTCGTCGTCAACGACCTTGGCGTCGCGGCCGACGGGCACGGCGCGGACAGCTGGCCCGCGCAGCTCGTCGTGGACGAGATCCGTTCCACCGGCGGCGAGGCGATCGCCAACACCGATGACGTCGCCGACTGGGCGGGTGCGGCCAAACTCATCGAAGCTGCCATCGCGCACTTCGGCGACGTGCATGTGCTCGTGAACAACGCCGGTTTCGTGCGTGACAGCATGTTGTTCACGATGAGTGAAGAGGAGTGGGACGCCGTGGTGCGTGTTCACCTGAAGGGTCACTTCGCACCCACGCGCCACGCGGCCGACTATTGGCGCACGCGCGCGAAAGCGGGCGCCGCTGTCGACGCGCGTGTCGTCAACACGTCGTCGGGGGCGGGACTGATGGGCAGCGTCGGTCAGAGCGCGTACGCGGCCGCCAAGGCGGGGATCGCCGCCCTGACTCTCGTCGAAGCGGCCGAGATGCACCGCTACGGCGTGACCGTCAACGCGATCGCCCCCGCGGCTCGAACACGAATGACCGAAGAGGTCTTCGCCGACAAGATGGCCGTACCCGACAACGGGTTCGACCACAATGACCCCGCGAACGTGTCGCCGCTCGTCGTCTGGCTCGGCAGCGAGGATTCCCGCGATGTCACCGGCCGCGTGTTCGAAGTCGAGGGCGGCATCATCTCTATTGCCGAGGGGTGGCAGCACGGTCCCCAGCTCGACAAGGGCGGACGCTGGAACCCGAATGAAGTCGGCGACGCCGTGCGAGGGCTCCTCGCGAGCGCGCCGGCCGCCGCGCCGGTCTACGGCGCGTAGTCGATGGTGCATCCCGCGCCTCTCGATGTGCAATCGCGCTGGCGCGCGACCGGCGCGTGGACCGACGAGACGCTGCTCGACCGCCTTGACGCCGCGCCCGGAGACCGGCTCGCGATCATCGACGACGACGCCCGCTACGACGTCGCCGACCTACGGGCGGTCGCCGACGCGTACGCGGCACGACTGCAAGACCTCGGCGTCATCGCGAGTGACATCGTGTGCTGGCAGCTCCCAAACTGGTGGGAAGCGATCGCGCTGTGCTGGGGGATCTGGCGCGTCGGCGCGATCTCGAGCCCGATCACACCGACGCTCGGCGCGCGCGAACTTTGTTTCATCCTCCGACAGACCAACGCGCGAGCAGTGGTGGTACCGCGCGACTTTCGCGACACCGACTACGTCACGAACGCGCGCGCAACCGATTTCGCAGGCGAGGTGCTCGTCCTCAAACGCGGAGAGCACCTGTTGGCTCGGGCGCCGACGCCGTCTCCCGTGGTGGACGTGGACGACCCCGCCGTCGTCCTGTGGACGTCCGGGACAACTGCCGAGCCGAAGGGCGTCGTCCACACGCATCAGAGCTTGCGCCACGAAGCCGACAGCATCGCGGCCGCGCACACGATATCTGCCGGCGAGCGACTGCTGTTGCCCATGCCGATCACGCACGTCGCGGGATTGACGTATGGCGTCCTGCTCCCGGTAACCGCGGGGATCACCACCGTACTGATGGACACGTGGGAGCCGAGACGGGCGCTCGAGCTCATCGAACGCGAGCGCATTGCCGTCATGATCAGCACGCCGGTGTTCATGCGCACGATGATCGATCATCCCCACTTCATGCACACTGACACGTCGTCGATCCGCTTGTTCTCTCTCGGCGGCGCGGGCGTCGCGCCGGCGATGGTACGCGAAGGACAGATGCGGTTCGACTGTTGGTGCAAGCGGACCTACGGCTCGACCGAGTACCCGACCCTCACTACTGGACGCGCCGGCGACGACCCAGAACGAGACGCGACAACCGACGGTCCACTGATTGGCCAATCCGAACTGCGCATCGTCGATCCCCACACGTTGCACGATCTCAATCCGGGCGATCCGGGTGAACTGCTCGTGCGCGGGCCGGAGATGCTGCGCGGATACCTCGACGGCATGTTGGACGCCGATGCGTTCGTGAACGACGGCTGGTTCCGCACCGGCGACCTCGCCACATTCGACGGTGAGTACCTCACGATCGTCGATCGTCTGAAGGACGTGATCATCCGCGGCGGAGAGAACATCTCCGCCCAAGAGGTCGAAGCGTTACTCGTGACGCACCCTGCTGTGGCCGACGCCGCGTGTGTCGCGCGGCCGGATCCGATCATGGGAGAGCGCGTGTGTGCGTTCGTGATCGCGCGCGGCGACCTTCCCGTGACGCTGGCCGAGCTCCGCGCCCATCTCCTTGCCGCCGGGCTCGCCCGGTTCAAGCTGCCCGAGCACCTCGAGCTGCGCGCCGACCTCCCCCGTACTGCGAGCGGGAAGGTGCAGAAGGCAGGCCTGCGCGCCATGCTCGACGCGAGATAGACATCGGGGCATGCACGCGGCGGCGTGGCGCACCGCCATCCGGCGCGAACCTCGGTCTCGGCTGCAAGAAAAGCGGGGCGATGATCCCCAATCGGTGCTCGGCGCGGGCAGTGGCGACCTCGATGCCGGTCGCCGCTATCTCGCGGCGCGGGCCGGAAGCGGATTGGCGGTGCCGACGCGGCCACGCGAGTTCCGCGGCATCCCGATTCCTCCACAGAGTCGAAGTCCGGTCGCCACGCGGCGCCGGGGCACAACAGAGTCGGATTCGCTCCGCGCCCGAGCCTCGGACCGGGGCCGACGAGTCGGACTACGCGGGCATGGCGAGCCCGCCGTCGACGACCAGTGTCTGTCCGGTCACGAACTTGGCGTCGTCGCTCGCGAAGAACACAGCGGCGCCTGCGAGATCCTCGGCCTCGAGCGTGCGCTTCATCGCCGTTTGATCGGTCATGTTCTTGATGAAAAAGTCGGGAACGATCTTCTTCGTCGCCTCGGTCAGAGTGATGCCCGGCGCGATGCAGTTCACGGTGATGCCCCAGCGCCCGAGTTGCGCGGCCATGAACTTCGTGAGTCCGATCACGCCCCATTTGGTGATCGAGTAACTGAAGTTCCCAAGCCTGGTGAACTCGTCGCCGTAGGCCGGAAAGGAGTATGCGTACGCGGCGCCCGACGATTGGTTCACGATGTGGCCGTACCGCTGCTCCGCCATGACGGGCGTTGCCGCCCGCGCCATGAGCCAGGCGCCGTGCTGGTTTACCGAGAACACCTTCTGCAAGTACTCGTAGCTGGGATCGAAGTTGTCGATGTCGTAGTACAAGGCCGCATTGTTCACCAGGATGTGCACGGTGCCGAACGCGCCGACTGTTTCGTCGATACAACGCTGCGCCCAGTCTTGATCCGAGATGTCGGTCTGGACGAAACGAACGTCACCCGCGCCCTCCAATTGCGCCATCGCCCTATGCGCCCGCTCTTCGTTGACCTCGGCGACGACGACCTTGGCGCCCTCCGCGAGAAACCGCTCGGCGTATGCGAACCCGATCCCCTGCCCGGCACCGGTGACTATCGCGACCTTGTCCTGCAAGCGTCCCACGCGTTGCCCTCCTATTTGCGCAGTCGGGCGATGAGATTGAATCGCTCGGTGACGACCGAATCGCCGCGCGGCGCGAGCACGGCGCGGTCGAGTACCACGCGCCAGGGTCCGGCCGACTTCCCGATCGCGCTAGTGTCGGTGGGCATGCCGCTCCTTGGCGGCTCGACGCGCGGCCGCGGTAACGTTGACGTCAACGTCAGGTTGAGGAAAGCGCCAGTTTTCTGCTGCGAGAGGGAGCGTGCAAATGGGGATGCTCGACGGCAAGGTGGCGATCGTCACCGGCGCGGGCAACGGTGTCGGACGGGGCGAAGCGATCATGCTCGCTGACCACGGCGCCAAGGTCGTCGTCAACGATCTCGGCGGGTCGGTCTCGGGCGAGGGCGCCGACAAACGCGCCGCGGACGCGGTCGTCGACGTCATCAAGGGACGCGGCAGTGAGGCCGTCGCGAACTACGACAGCGTGGCGGACTTCGAAGGTGCCCGGAACATCGTCGGCACTGCGCTCGACGCGTTCGGTCACCTCGACATACTCGTGAACAACGCAGGCGTGTTGCGGGATCGCATGATGTTCTCGATGGCGCCCGAAGACTTCGACGCGGTCGTCAAGGTGCACATGTACGGCACGTTCAACACGATGCACCACGCGTCGGCCTACTGGCGCAACGAGTCGAAAGACGGACGCCAACCGCGCGCGTCGATCGTCAACACCGTCTCGAGCGCCGGCCTCCAGGGCCAGGCCAGCCAGATCAACTACGGCGCGGCCAAAGCGGGCATCGCCGCCATGACGATCATCGCCAGTCTCGAACTTCGGCGCTACGGCGTGCGTGCCAATTGTGTCGGTCCCGGCGGCGCAACCCGCATGGTCGCCCAGGCCGTTCCCGGCATGAGGGTCTCGCCGCCCGAGGAATACACCGAGTTCGATCCCATGAACCCGATGAACAGCGCGCCGGCCGTCGTCTGGCTCGCATCCGACGAAGCGCGGCACGTGACCGGACAAGTGCTGCGCATGGTCGGCAACAACTTGTGCGTCTACAAGCCGTGGGAGATGGGCGAGCAATTCCTCGCGACCGATAAGGATGGCTCGCCTAAGCAGTGGGATCCCGTCGACATCGGTCGGATCCTCAACCGCTACTACTTCGGAAGCGAGAACCCCGGGATCGACGCACAACGCCGTGCGTGAATTCGAGACGCTCACGTACGACGAATCGGACGACGGCGTCGCCGTCGTCACGCTCAACCGACCCGAAGTGCACAACGCGTTCAACTCGCTGATGCAACGCGAGTTGCACGAGCTGTGGCGCACCCTGCGCCGCCACGACCCCGTGAAGTCCATCGTGCTCACCGGCGCGGGTGACACGGCGTTCTGCACCGGGATCGATCGCATGGAACAGATGGGTGGCGGGGCTGACGCGTCGACGGACCGCGACGTCGTCGGCGCGGGCGTGACCCCGTTCATGTTCAACGATCCCGGCGACAACATCGGGCCCAAGTCCTCTGATCTCTGGAAACCCGTCATCGCCGCCGTCAACGGAATGGCGTGCGGCGGCGCGTTCTACATGCTCGGTGAAGTCGAATTCATCGTCGCCGCGGACCACGCGACGTTCTTCGATCCGCATGTCAGCTACGGCATGTGCGCGGCGTTCGAACCGATCCACATGGCGGGGATCATGCCGTTCTGCGAGATCATGCGACTGTCGCTGCTCGGCAATTACGAGCGGATGTCGGCGGCGCGCGCGCACGAGGTCGGCATGGTGTCCGAAGTAGTGCCCGGCGCGTCGTTGCTGTCGCGCACCCGCGAGCTCGCGGCGATCATCGCGTCGCAGCCACGACTCGCGATCGAAGGCACCGTGCGCGCGATCTGGTCGACTCGGGAGATGCCGCAACGAGAAGCGGTGCGACTCGGCTACGCGTATGTCGCGATGGGAACCAGCCAGGAGTCGATCGCCGAGGGCCAGGAGTTGTTCGCGTCGGGCAAACGCGTGGAGTGGAAGCTGCGTTGAACAGTCGCGTCGCGATTGTCGGCGCCGCCCTGTCCGACATCGGGCGCGTCGACGCGAGGACACCGTTCGAGCTGCACTATCAAGCGGCGTCGCGCGCGATCGCGGACGCGGGGCTGATCAAGGCCGACATCGACGGGTTCGCGTCCAGCGGTCTCGGACTCCTTGCGCCGATCGAGATCGCGGAGTACTGCGGGTTGCGACCGACCTGGGTCGACGGTACCGGTGTGGGCGGGGCGACGTGGGAGTTCATGGTCGAGCACGCAGCCGCCGCGCTGCTCGCCGGCCAGGCCGAAGTCGTTGTGATCGCGTACGGCTCGACGACGCGCGCCGATCTCAAGGCGCGCCGCCGGGCCGCGAACCTGTCGTTTGGCGGCCGCGGCCCCATCCAGTTCGAGGTGCCGTTCGGGCATTCGTTGATCTCGAAGTACGCGATGGCGACGCGTCGCCACATGCACGAGTTCGGCACGACGATCGAGCAGCTGGCCGAGATCGCGGTGTCGACTCGGTACAACGCGTCGCTGAATCCCGAGGCGTATTATCAGGAGCCGATCACGATTGACGACGTGCAATCGTCACCGATGATCGCGGATCCGCTCACGAAGCTGCACTGCTGCATTCGGAGCGACGGCGGCGGTGCGATCGTGCTCACCACAGAGGAACGGGCACGGGACTGCGCCAAGACTCCGGTTTGGGTGCTGGGCACGGGTGAGGCGACGTCGCATACCACGATGAGTGAGTGGCCGGACTTCACGGAGTCACCGGCACTACGGAGCGGCGCGCTGGCCTTTCAGCGCGCGGGTGTCACGCCGGCGGACATCGACTGCTGCCAGATCTACGACGCGTTCACGTCGATGGTGTTGTTGTCGCTCGAGGGGCTGGGCTTTTGCGGAAAGGGCGAAGGCGGCGCGTTCGTCGAAGACGGTCGATTGCGCGTCGGCGGCGCGCTTCCGACCAACACCGACGGCGGTGGGCTCTCGCATTGCCATCCCGGCATGCGCGGCATGTTCTTGCTCGTCGAGGGCGTGCGCCAGCTGCGCGGCGAAGCGCCGGGACGCCAGGTCGACGGCGCCCGCCTGTGCTGCATCAACGGCACCGGCGGCTGGTTCTCCTCGGCCGGCACCGTGATCCTCGCGACCGACTAGCGATCGCGTCGACGCGAGCCACGCGGCCACTCCGACGAACTGCCATCAAAGTGGCTCTTCGCGTTGGAGTGGGGAGTGTGAGGTGGCTGGGGGGTCCACCGTGTGGGTCAGGGATCCCACCATCGTTGCGGCTGTTCTACGGCTGCGACGACGGGAGATCCCTGACGATGAGCGACG
>JBQTGT010000037.1:0-90192 GCA_052390615.1 Actinomycetota bacterium | reverse complement strand
CGCTCGAACCCGCCGCCTGACCACACGCCGCAACCACCCCTCGGCTACGCCGCGAGCGGGGGCTACCGCCCCCACACCCCTGCGCGCCACCACTCATCTCCCGACAAGTGGATTCACACCTCAGACGGCGAGTGCGCCCGGCCCGCTCGCGCCGTCGAATCGTGGGCATCGGATGACGGCAGCGTGTGAGACGGCGCGCTCGGCGCGGAGATCGCACCATCTCTCTGGTGACGCTGCGGCCGCGGGCCCCGAGCTCGACCGCGCGGCGCGGCAACCGGCAAAGCACGCGAAGTCGTCAGCGGATCGCGATCGCGCGGCCGCAACGTTGCTCGCCGACCAAGTCCATCAGCGCAGGTGTGTCAAGCACACTTCTCACAACGATCGCACAACGTCTCGTCAAGGCGCGGCCTCAGCGAAATGCTCCTGGGCAGAAGCGACCACGCGGCGCGCGCGTCTTTGATCGTCGCGAACCACGGCGTACCATCCGCGCTGTGCGGGGGAGACTCGTTGAACGACGATGATCGTGCGCGAGCAAACGATGCCTGGCGGCACGATCAACAACTGAGCCAGCTCGCAGCTCATCTGCCGATCGCATGATGCTGGCCGAAGTCAATCCATATCGAATTGCCTACGTCAGCGACCCGTTCGATCGCGTCACCGGCGTCGATGTCGCGAGCGTGCTTGCCGACCCAGGTTCGTTTCTCGATCACGCGCACGCCGACGATCGAGACGAAATGCAGACGCTGTGGCGCCGCGCGCAGGGGGAGCCGACGGCGTCGGACGCGGAGTTCCGCGTTGTCGACCGTGACGGCCGCGTGCGCTGGCTGCACGCGAGTGCGACGCCGATCCTTTCGGAGCTCGACGTCTATGTCGGCCGCGCGATCGTTCTCGAGGACGTAACGCAACGTCGTGAGCTGCTGGAGTCGTTGACTGCGGCGCTCGCGGGTCGCGCCTTCACGCGAGAGCAACTCCTGCGCGCGGTGTGGAAGTCGTCCGGGTCATGGCAAGCGGTGTCGACCGTCACCGAACATGTCCGGCGCCTCCGCACGAAGCTCGAGGAGGAACCCGCGCGACCAAGGTGGCTCCGCACGGTGCGCTGCATCGGATACTGCTTCGACGCGGAGCCCGTGCCGGCATAGTAGCGAAGCGCATTCAGCGTGGTCGGGGAGGGGGGATTTGAACCCCCGACCGCCAGCTCCCAAAGCTGGTGCGCTACCACTGCGCCACTCCCCGTCGGCTTCCAGCGTAACGGCGCGCACGCGAACCCCCCGACTGAACGAAAGCGGCCCGGCCGTCGTGTACCGGGATGTCTCGTCGGAAGGGGTCGTCATGCGAGCGCGAGCAGTGGTGCTGGCCGGTTTGGCGGTGGTCGTCGGCGCGTGCGGGCAACCGCCGGGCGAAACCGTGACCGACGAGGGGCCGCAGCCCGTCATGACCGAGAAACCCGCCGCGGACCTGCTGTTCCTCGGGTCGACGAACGGCGTCACCGTGTTCGACGCCGACCAATCGGCGGTGACGTTCGACGCGCCGGGTGGAGTTCCTTCGCAGCAGGGCAACGCCGTCGTGCGCGCGCTGGCGCGCAGCGGAGGTACCGAGGTGACTGCGTTCGACCCGCTCACCGGCGACGCGCAGTGGACGCAGCAACTGGCCGAAGACGTCGAGTTGCGCATGGCGTCGAGTGACGGACGGGCCGCGGTGCTCGGCCCGGTGCGGCCAACCGACGGTTCGACCGTTGGCCGGGACCAGACGACGCTGACTGTGGTGCGCGACGACGGCAGCCGTCGTGACTATCCGCAAACCGGCAACTTCGAGCCGGAAACGTTCTCACTCGACGCGCGCAAGCTGTTCGTCGTCGAGTATCTCCCGCCGCTGGCGCCCGTCGAGTACACGCTGAAGATGCTCGACCTCGAGTCGGGTGCGTTGGAGGAGGTCTTCGACGCGCACGGGGGTCAACGGGGACCCATGCGCGGCACCGCGCGTACGCAGGCGTATTCGCCCGACGGACGGCGGCTGTACACCTACTACCAAATCTTCGGCGAGCCCTATGTCGACCACGATCAGCATGGTGTCGCGATGAAGCCGCTCTATGCATTCGTCCACGTGCTCGACCTCGTCGACGGCTGGGCGCACTGCGTCGACTTGATGCCGCCGTTCGGAACGGGAGTCGCGGTCAAACCCGCGTTGACCGTGTCACCCGACGGCGAGCGCGTCTACGTCGCCGATCAAGGGCTCGGGCAGCTCGCGGAAATCGACACCGCCGCACTGTCGATGACGCGCACCGCCCCAGTGCCGCCGACCACCGAGTACATGACGGGCGCCGCGACGATCTCGGGCGAGTCGCTGTGGCTCGCGTTCGGCAATCGGGTATCCGAGGTGGATCTCGATTCCCTCGCAGTCACATCGACGTTCTCGACACCTACGGAGATCACGGCCCTCCGCGGTGACCGCGCCGCCGAGCGGCTGTTTGTTGCACTCTACGACCGTGTCGACCTCTACGAGGCAGCGACGGGACGTCGGCTCGATGAAGCGCTCACAGGAGGGCCGTTCACCTCGGCCGACGCGAGCGAAGGGATCCTGCACGGCCCTCGGGATGTCATCAAGTGCGCGTGTTGAGCGCGCGTCGGTAAGGGTGGATCATCGTGGAGGAGGACCGGGCCCGCGTCGGATCCCGAGAGGAGGAGGGTGGAGGAGGCGGAGCCGCAGCTCATCGCGGCGGCGGCCGACGGCGATCACGACGCCTTCGCGAGCATCGTGCGCGTCTATCAAACGCGCCTCCTGCGCTACCTCCGCCGGTTCCTCGACGACGCGTCGCTCGCGGAAGATGTCGCGCAGGACGCGTTCCTTTCGTGCTTCCGCAACCTCCATCGCTACGGATTCGAGGGGCGGTTCTCGACATGGCTACTGAGCATCGCGCACAACGCTGCGATCGACGCGGTCCGTCGGCGCGCGCGTGCCCAACGCAACGACACGATGCTGACGCCTCGCGCCACAACGACTCCCGATCCGCTCGCTCGTATCGAGCTCGAGGAAGCGCTCGCACAACTCTCCGAGAAGCACCGCGCGGCGCTGCTGCTCGTCGAAGTCACCGGCTTGCGGTATCGCGAAGCCGCACAAGTGCTCGGAGTCGCGGAGGGAACGGTCAAGAGTCGTGTTTCGCACGCCCGCGACCGTCTCGTCGCGTGGTATGCGGACGAAGGGGAAGGCGGAGATGAGGCCGATGCATTGCGCTGAGGCTCGGGCCGACCTTTCCGCGCTGCTCGACGACGAGTTGACACTCGCGCGGCGCTCGGCACTGGACGACCACATCTCCGAATGTGCCGAGTGCGCGGCATATCGGGAGTCGCTGCACCGCCTGCGGGCGCGATTGCGCGTGGAACCTGTGGTGCGCATCGTCGACCTCACATCGGCGGTGCTCGAACGACTCGCGGCAGCCGCTCCCTCGCAACGCGAACGGCCGCGGCCGCTCGTGCCGGTCGCGGCCGCCTTCGTTGCCGCGACCGTTGCCGGGGCGTCGTTTGTCGGATTCCTCGGCGGGCCCGAGCCCGTCGCCGCGCGCGATCTCTCCGACGCGGTGCTGGAAGCGCAGCACACCGTCGAGACGATGCAGGCCGACGTGACGATTCTCGAGCACGGTTTTCACCCGATGGTCCCCGAGCGCCGGTTCACCGGCACGATCGCGTTCCGCGGACCCGAGTCGCTTGCGGTGCACCTCGCCGATGTCACGGCGTATCCGTCGGGCGACTGGATGCCCAACGACGTCGACATCGTCGTCGACGACGATCAGTCGTGGGCGCGCGCGGTTGCGAGCTGTCCGCGCGAAGCGCTCCCGGCGTGCACGCCGCGCGAGCCGCGCGCGCGCGGTATCACCGGCCGCGAACCGTTCCCGGAACGTGCGCCCGCGCCGCTCGACCTGGTCGTTCCGCTCCGCAGCTTTGCGTTCGGTGCGCCCGTGCTCGAGGTGCGGACGCGGACGATTGACGGCCGTCGCGCGATCGGTGTGCAGGTCACGGTGGCGCAGGTTGCGCCACTGCTCCAAGGTCTGCTCGCGGTCGGCAACTGGCGGCCGCTGCACCCGACCGACACCGTCGCACTGTGGCTCGACGAGGGCGCGCTCGTCCCGCTCGCACTCGAGGTCACGGCCGGAACGTCCGAGGAACGGCGCGCGTGGGCCGCGCGGCGCGGACTCGAAGTGGATGGGCCGGTGCTGTCGCTGCAGCTCGCACACGTGCGCGTCGACGCGCCGATTGCGGACGATACGTTCGCGGCCGCGCCCGCCGACGCCGCACTCTTGCCCGCCGGATTCTCCGACGAGCAGCTAAAGCGCGATCGCCAGGTGCCGACCTGGTTGCCGGCGGGGATGGCACTGGGTCGGTCGGGGGTGCTGCGGGCGGGAGCCGGTCCGGAAGTGTCGGTCACGTCATGGTCGCACGGGCGCGCCTGGGTGAAGATCTCGGCAACGTCGCAGTGGACCGGGACGCATCTGTTCGGCACTACCGGTGACGTCGTTCGCGAAGTCTCGGTTGGGCGCGGTCGCGGCTACGTCGACGAGCGCGGCGAACGCATCGTGCTCCATGCGGACGGTGTCGACGTCGTCGTCGAGGGCAGCGTCGCGCCCGACGAGCTCGTGCGCGTCGCCGCGTCTCTCGCCGTCATCGGGCGGCCGGTGCCGGCGGAGTGGGACGAGGCGGCCACGGTCACGCTCGCGGAGTTGCCAGTGGCGTACGCACCACCCGAGGCCACGGCCGTTCCCGCGTGCCGCATCGAAGACCAGACGTCGACGTGCGCGTTCGCGGGGCCAGGTGACCGTGGGTTCCGCATTGTCATCGCGCCCGGCGATCGGCTCGGCCCACCGTTCGACGTCGACGCGCGCGCGGTCGAGGTCCGCGGTCGCACTGGTCGTTTCAGCCCGTCGTTGGGCACGCTCGAATGGGTCGAACCCGGCCTGGTGGTGACCGTGGAGAGCGTGTCGCTTGGTCTCGACGAGCTGATCGCACTGGCGGACGGATTGGAAGCGCGCTGATGCGGCATGGCCTTCCGGTCGCGGTGCTGGCCGGTGTCGCGCTCGGCAGCGGGTTGATGCTGGCGCTGGACGACCGGCCCGGCGACGACACGCCACGACCCATCGCGCCGATCGAATCCCGGACCGCGGAACCCGCGAGCGCACTCGCCGATCCAGTCCTGCTCGTGTGGACTCCGAACGGGCTGCCACCTGATCTTGGCCCGCGCGTGGCCGCGCTGGGCGAGGTCGTCCATGTCACCGAAGTCGCCGGGGACCCCGTGCGGATGGTCGCGTCGGTCGCGCCGGATGGCAGCCCGGTCGACACGCTCACCGACGGCTTCGTCATCAGCCTCGACGTACTCGCAGTGGATCCGTCGTCGTACGCGTCCTTCCTCCCGAAAGGGGCGGCGGCGACAGTCGCCGAGCTCCAGCCCAGCGACGCGTTGCTAACCGCCACGTCCGCGCGTCTGCGACGGCTCGCGGTGGGCGGCACCGTCGTGCTCGACGCGGGACCAACCTTGCACATCGCGGCCATCCTCGACGATGCCCTGCTCGGCGGCGCCGAGCTCGTCGTCGCGCGCGGAACGGTCCCCGACGTGCAGACCGCTCGGTTCTTGCTCGTCGAGCATCGCGGCGGGCGCGACGCCGTCGAGCGCGCCATCCGTGACCTCCTCCCGTCGGGAACGGCGGTCCGTTTTCGCGCGCCGGGCGAGACGCCGCTGTTGCGCCACGGTGATGCCGTGCTCACTCAAGCCCAAGTGAAACAGCAGTTCGGCGAGTTCGCCTTTCGTCCGGGCGCCGGCCGTGACATCGAGATCGACCCGGCGTGGACGCGCGAACACCTCGTCGATGTCGACCTGCCGCTCCTCGGTGACGTGCGCTGCCATCGCGCGATCGTCGAGGAGCTGCGAACCGCACTCGTCGCACTCGAACAGCGCAACCTCGGCTATCTCGTGCTGCCCGACGCGATCGGCGCGTGCGCGGTCCCGCGTCTCATCGACGAAGGTGGAGCCGTGTCGCGGCATGCGTGGGGGATCGCGATCGATCTCAACACCGAGAAGAACCCGCAAGGCGAGATGGGAACGCAGGATCCGAGGCTCGTCGACGCGATGGTCGGCGCGGGATTCGCGTGGGGCGGGCCGTGGCTCATTCCCGATCCCGCGCACTTCGAATGGATCGGCGCCGCGCCCTGAGTGTGCGGTGTTTGGTCATTGGAGTGCGGTTCAGCGGTACGTGAGTGCACCATCAGTTGGGTATCTCACGCACCTCAGCGGTACGTGAGTGCACCATCAGTTGGGTATTCCGGTCGTGGATGCGAACGACCCGATCGAGCTCATCTCCGAGACCGCACCCGCACCAGCGCGTGGCAACCCGTGGGGCGGCTTCATGGCGCTGTGGTACGCGGACGGCTTCAGCTACGAGCTGGTGTCCAGTGACGGCGGCCGCGACGCGATCGACGACGCGATTGATGCGATGAGGATCGGGTAACCGGTCAGCGCTGCGTCGCGCCGCTCGCGGCGCCGTCCACCGTGAGCCCGACCTCCTGACCGAACGACAGCTCGAGGTTGTGGCCGTCGGGGTCGACCACGTACGCCCAATAGCCAACCGGCGCGCCGGAATCGACCGGACCCATGACCGTCCGCATCTCTGCTCGCGCGAGTTCGCACAACTCGTCGACGCGCTCGCGCGAGGCAACGCCGATGCCGATGTGACAGTAGACCCCGCCGACGCGTTGGTCGGGCGCGGCTTCGATGAGCACGAGCACGAACGGCCTGGTCAGGTCGCTGATCCACGCAACTGACGTGCCGGCCTCGTCGGCGCGTCGGTGCACGATCTGCATCTCGGCAAAGCGTGCATAGAAGTCGAGACTCGCGTCGAGGTCCGAGACCGGCAGCGCAACGTGCGTGCAGCCCAGATCGACGCTCACAACGGCATCGTACGCCCGCCCGCAGCTACGCCGGGCGTGGGAGCAGCGATCGGTACACTCCTTCTTTCTTATGCAGAGCACGGTCGAGGCCCTAGAGGGGAACAAGGTCAAGCTCACCGTCACGGTCCCTGCCGACGAGTTCGAGCGAGCCATCGACGACGCGTTCCGCAAGCTGGCCCGAGAAGTGCGCATCCCGGGCTTTCGCCCCGGAAAGGCGCCACGGCGATTACTCGAAGCGCGCTTCGGTACCGAGGCCGCTCGCGAGCAGGCGCTGCGCGACGCGTTGCCCGACTACTACGTCGAGGCGGTCCAGGCCAACGACGTGGACGTCATCGCGCCGCCCGAGATCGAGGTCACTTCCGGCGAAGATGGCGGCGACGTCGAGTTCGCAGCCACGGTCGAGGTGCGACCGGAGGTCCGGCTGGTCGGCTACGAAGAGCTGCGGGTCGCGGTGCCGTACCCAACGCTCGACGACGCGGCTGTCGACCAACAGCTCGACGCCCTGCGCGAGCGCTTCGCCGACCTCGTCGAGTCCGAATATCCGCTCATCGACGAGTCGTACGCGTCGATCGACATCGCTGGTTCGATCGACAGCGAGGGGGTCGAAGGGCTCACCGCCTCGGATTTCCTGTACCGCGTCGGATCGGGAATGGTCGTGCCCGAACTCGACGAACAGCTCCGCGGCACCCGTCCGGGCGCGATCCTCGAGTTCAGCGCCGAGTTGCCCGAGCGTTTCGGTGAACGGGCCGGAGCAACGGCGACGTTCCGCGTTATCGTCAAGGAAGCGAAGCAGAAGGTTCTGCCTGAGGTCACCGACGAGTGGGCAGCCGAAGCGAGCGAGTTCGACACGGCCGATGAACTCCGCGGCGACGTGCGCAAGCGGCTCGAGCTGATGGCCAAGCTCCAAGCCCAGATGGCGGTGCGCGACAAGGTGCTCGAAGTTGCCGCCGATCTCGTGCCAGTCGAGGCGCCGCCGACGCTCGTCGAGAACGAGACGCGTCGTCGGATCGAAGACCTCGCGCACCGGCTCTCGGACCAAAACATCACGCTCGAGCAGTACCTTGCGGCCTCTGGTCAAGAGGCACAGTCGTTCCTCGACGACATTCGTCAGGGCGCGACGCGAGCAGTACTTGCCGATCTCGCGCTCAGGTCGATCGTCACCCAAGAAGCAATCGTGGCCTCCGAGGAGGAACTCGACACCGAGGTCGCCCGGCTGGCGGAGCGGCTGGGTCGAAAGCCCGATCGCGTACGCCGCGACCTGGAAAAGAGGGGCGCGTTGGAGGCGGTACGATCTGATGTTGCCCGTGGGAAGGCACTCGAATTCCTGGTCGAGCACGCCACGGTGGTCGACGAGGAAGGAAACGAGCTCGATCTCACATTCGACGAGTTGGCTATGGACGACGAGAGCGACGCTGAACACGAAAGGTCCGACGCGTGACCTCACTGCGAAACGAATACATCCCGAACCCGCGCTTCATCCAGGATACGCCGCGCGGGCGCATCGACTGGGACCCGTACTCGCGGCTCGCCAACGACCGCATCATCTTCCTCGGGACGCCGATCGACGACACGGTCGCGAACCTGATAATCGCCCAGCTCCTGATCCTCGAAAGTGACGACCCCGACAAGGACGTCGTCATGTACATCAACTCGCCGGGCGGCGAGATCACGGGCCTCTTCGCGATCTACGACACGATGCAGTACATCAAGTGCGACGTGCAGACGATCTGCATCGGCCAAGCCGCGTCGGCGGCCGCGGTGATCCTCGCCTCGGGCGCGCCGGGCAAGCGATACATCCTTCCGCACGCACGCGTGCTCATCCACCAACCGCATGGTGGTGCATCGGGTCAGGCCGTCGACATCGAGATCCAGGCCCGAGAGATCATTCGCATGCGCCAGCTGCTCGACGAGATGCTGGCATACCACACCGGCCAACCGCTCGATCGCGTCGGCAAGGACACCGACCGCGACTTCATCATGAGCGGTCCGGAAGCCAAGGACTACGGGATCGTCGACGAAGTGATCATCAATCGCGAGCTGGCTGCGGTTCCGCCGGCCGAAGGCACGAGCTGAAACAAGGCGACGGGGGAGAGGGGCCGAGTCGTGGCGAAGTTCGGGGACGGCGGCGATCTGCTCAAGTGCTCGTTCTGCGGAAAGAGTCAGAAGCAGGTCAAGAAGCTGATCGCCGGGCCCGGCGTGTACATCTGCGACGAGTGCATTGATCTCTGCAACGAGATCATCGAAGAAGAGCTGTCGCAGAACACCGAGGTCCGCTTCGACGATCTCCCCAAACCGCGCGAGATCTACGAGTACCTGAACGACTACATCATCGGACAGGAGCACGCCAAGAAGATCCTGTCGGTTGCGGTCTACAACCACTACAAGCGGGTGCAGGCCGGCGCGTACGGCGACCCCGATGTCGAGTTGCAGAAGTCGAACATCTTGTTGATCGGGCCGACGGGTTGCGGCAAGACGCTGCTCGCGCAGACGCTCGCCCGGATGTTGAAGGTTCCGTTCGCGATCGCGGACGCCACCGCACTGACCGAAGCGGGCTACGTCGGCGAGGACGTCGAGAACATCCTGCTGAAGCTGATTCAGGCCGCCGACTACGACGTGAAGAAGGCCGAGACCGGCATTATCTACATCGACGAGATCGACAAGATTGCCCGCAAAGCCGAGAACCCGTCGATCACGCGTGACGTCTCGGGCGAAGGCGTGCAGCAGGCGCTGCTCAAGATCCTCGAAGGCACGACCGCGTCGGTGCCGCCGCAAGGAGGCCGCAAGCATCCGCACCAGGAGTTCATCCAGATCGACACGACGAACATCCTGTTCATCTGCGGGGGTGCGTTCGCGGGTCTCGACAAGATGATCGAGTCGCGGGTCGGCAACCGCGGTGTCGGATTCGGTGCCGACGTGCGCCGCGCCGACGAGAAGAACCTTGGCGAGTTGCTCGAGGGCGTCCTGCCCGAGGACCTGTTGAAGTTCGGGCTCATCCCCGAGTTCGTGGGTCGGCTGCCGGTCACCGGCGTCGTGCACAATCTCGACAAGGACGCGCTCATGCGAATTCTCGTCGAGCCCAAGAACGCGCTCATCAAGCAGTACCAGAAGTTCTTCCACTTCGACGACGTCGAGCTGGTCTTCAGCGACGACGCGCTCGACGCCATCTCCGAAGAAGCGCTCAAGCGCGGCACGGGAGCGCGTGGCCTGCGCGCGATCCTCGAAGAGACGCTGCTCGAAGTCATGTATGAGCTGCCGTCGCGTGAGGACGTCGCGAAGTGCGTCGTCGACCGCGAGGTCGTGCTCCGCAAGGTGGCGCCGACGCTCGTCGTCGCCGACGAAGAAGGCCGCCGCAGCGCCTAGTTCCCTCTGCCCAGCGAACTGGCGTGTCTGAGGCGCGCCTGACGCGCTCGTGTCACGCCAGTTCGGCGAATGATCAGGCGAGACGCGCGGAGTAGCGGCCGTGCATCGAGGCGATCTGGAGCGCGAGACCGAACGCCTCGCTCAGAACGACGGACGTCACGGTCTCCGCGATCGGACCCGACGCGAGCGCGTGACCCTGCTGCAGCACCAACGCATGAGTGAAGCCGGGCGGGATCTCCTCGACGTGGTGGGTGACGAGCACCGTCGGCGGGCGCGAAGACTCGCCGGCCCAGCGCGCGAGATCGGCGACGAGCTGCTCGCGGCCGCCGATGTCGAGGCCGGCGGTCGGTTCGTCGAGCAGGACGAGGCCGGGCTCGTTCATCAGCGTCCGCGCCAACAGCACGCGCTGGCGCTCGCCGGCCGAGAGCGTCGGGAACGGGTGCTCGGCGAGCGTGACGCACCCGAATCGCTCGAGCAGTTCGTACGCACGCGCGCGGTCCCCGTCTGTATAACGGTGCCACCACGGCGCCAGCGCGGCGTAGCGCGCCGTCATCACGACCTCGCTCGCCGTCATCTGAGGCACGAGTGCGGCGGCGAGCGCGGGAGACGAGAACGCGATCCGTTCGCGCAGCACGCGCACGTCGGTACGGCCCAGTCGTTCGCCGAGCACCTCGACGGTGCCGCGCGTCGGGTGCTGGTGCAGTGCTGCGATCCGTAGGAGGGTCGTCTTGCCGGCCCCGTTGGCGCCGAGAATCACCCAACGTTCGCCCGCTTCGACCGTCCAGGCGACGTCACGCAGCACCTCGGTGCCATCGAGCAGCAAGCCAACGCCGGCGATGCGAAGTGGAGTCATGAGCGCGGCAGCGTAACGGTGCGCACGCGGACGCGACCGCGCTAGAGACAGCGGGTGCCGTTGCCGTCGGAGGAGACAAACGGCGCCGCGGGCGGCGTCGATCGCGACGGCGGCATGGGCGCGCCCAACGCGATGCCGTAGTCCTCGACGAGCCATAGCATCCCGCCGACGCACGCCGCGCCGACACCGACGAACTGCAACTCGGGCGTGAGCATCGTCGAGCGATGTCCGGCAGAACCCATGAGTGCCGCGTGCGCGGTCCCGCTGTCGGCGGAGCCGCCGTTCCCGGCGTAGATGTTCTCGCTCATGAACCCGAATCGACCAGCAAAGGGCGCCCGGTTGATCAGCGCGCCGATATCTTGGTGGCGGAAGTTGTTCGACGCCCCCATCGTGCGCGCCCACGCCGATGCGGCGTCCGCGAGCTGCGGATCCCACGACAGTGGCGCCAGCCCGCGGGCCCGCCGCTCGGCGTTGATGCGGGCGACCATCTCGGTCGCGATCGCCTCCTCGGGGCTTCGGGCCGCGAGGTTCGGGTCGATGACGAAAACGCCCGATTCCGTCGCCGCGTGCACCGCGCCGAACTCGGTCGCGATCCAGTAGCCGCCGCTCGGCGACACTGCGATGTCGACTGCCGGCTGCGGTGGCGCGCCGGACGCGGAACCGAGGAACCGAGCACTGCCGAACGCGAAGACGCCGCCGTCCTCGGCGACCATCCAGTACCCGGTCCCGCCCGGCGCCGATGCCATGCCGACGATCGGCGATACCAAGCGAATGCCGCCCGTCGACCCGTGGAAACTCGCGTCGCCGAACGAGAAGACGCCGCCGTCCGAAGCGACGAGCCAGTAGCCGAGTCCCGTCGGTGTCGCGGCCATGCCGACGATCGGCTGGTTCAGCCTCATACCGCCCGTCGACCCGTAGAACACCGCGTCGCCGAACGAGAAAATGCCGCCGTCTGACGCGACGAGCCAGTAGCCGCGCCCGGTCGGTGTCGCGGCCATGCCGACGATCGGCTGCGCGAGCCCGATCGCGCCGGTGGAACCGCGGAAGGTGGCGTCGCCGTAGTTGAAGATGCCGCCGTCTGACGCGACGAGCCAGTAGCCGCGCCCCGTTGGCGTTGCCGTCATGCCGACGATCGGTTGCGCGAGTGTGATCGCGCCGGTCGAGCCGAAGAACGTGGCGTCGCC
Source organism: Actinomycetota bacterium (assembly GCA_052390615.1). Taxonomy (GTDB): domain Bacteria; phylum Actinomycetota; class Acidimicrobiia; order IMCC26256; family PALSA-610; genus JBQTGT01. The sequence goes on along the minus strand of JBQTGT010000037.1, from coordinate 77,869 downwards.
GTAGTTGAAGAGTCCGCCGTCGGAGGCGACGAGCCAATAGCCGTTGCCGCTCGGCGTCGCGGCGACGTCGACGATCGGGCGGTTCAGGATGACGCGCGCGGCCGACCCGTGGTACGTGGTTTCCGCACCAGCCGGTGAACTCGTGACCCCCATGGTCGCGATCGCCAACGCGACGGCCGTGACTGTCCGCCCGCTTGCCTGCCCCACTCGTCCTCCGGCGCCTGCACTCCGTTGCCCCCCAGGTCCGTCTTCCCGCACTCCGGGGGCGCCAGCGTCGCCCAGTATGTGGGGAATGCCTACTTTGGCGCAATCATGGATGTTGCGTCGGGGTCCGAATGAGCCGGTCGACCGTAGAGTGATCGACGTAGACCGGCCTCGTGACGCGCAGACGTGTCATCAGTCCACTTCAGCAACTCGACCCACATCGGGACGACCCACCGGACCGACCTGTTGACCGACCCCCGCCACTGGCTCGACTCGCACTTCAACCTGGAGGCCGCGGGCGCACCGAGCCCCGCACGAAGGGCCTCGGCACCGACTCGCGCCCGCATCCGCGCGCTGTTGGAGCTCCTGGGGTCACCCCAGCTCGCGTACCCCGCCGTCCACCTCACGGGCACCAACGGCAAGACCTCGACGGTGCGCATGATCACGGCCCTGTTGACGACGGTCGGCACCGCGGTGGGGGCCTATACAAGCCCGCATCTCGAATCGGTCAACGAACGTATTTCGTGCAAGGGCGTCCCGATCGGCGACCTCGACCTTGACGAGGTGCTGCGCGCGGTCGCCCGCGCCGAGCACGCGGCCGGGATCCAGCCATCGTACTTCGAGATCCTCACCGCCGCTGCGTTCCGCTGGTTCGCGGACATCGCGGTCGACCTCGCGGTCGTCGAAGTCGGTCTGGGCGGCACGTGGGACGCGACGAACGAGATCGACGGACGCGTCGCGGTGGTAACGAACGTCGCGATCGACCACGTGGACTATCTCGGTCCGACGCGCGAGCAGATCGCGGCCGAGAAGGCGGGGATCGTCAAGCCCGGCGCGACACTCGTTCTCGGAGAGGTCGACGCGCAGTTGACGGAGATCTTCGAAGCTCGCGGTGCCGCGCGCGTCATACGACGCCACGTCGACTTCGGTGTGAGTCGCAACGAGCTTGCGGTCGGTGGTCGTGTGGTCGATCTCTTCACGCCCGGAGCGACGTATCTCGGCGTGTATCTTCCGCTACACGGCGCGCACCAGGCTGACAACGCCGCGATCGCACTTGCGACGGCCGAAGCATTCATGGACGCACCGCTCCACCCTGACACCGTCGCGCACGCCTTCGCCCGCGTGACATCGCCCGGTCGCCTCGAAGTCATGCGCCGCCAACCGTTGGTGCTACTCGACGGCGCCCACAACGTCGCGGGTGCGCAGGCGTTGCGCGCCGCGCTGACGGAGGAGTTCGCGCCGGCACCGCGCACCCTGGTCGTCGGACTTCTGCGCGAGAAGGAACCGCACGAGATGCTCGCCGCGCTCGGGCTCGACGACGCGTCCGTCCTCGTGGTGTGCCGCGCACCGAGCCCCCGCGCGCTCGAGCCGAATGACATCGCCAAGGCGGCCATCGAGCTCGGCTTCGACCCCGAACACATCGAAGTCGTCGAGCGCGTCGAAGAAGCCATCGGCGTCGCCGTCATCGGCGCGCCCGAGGACGGCCAGGTCGTCGTCACGGGCTCGCTGTACGTCGTCGGCGCGGCCCGCGCGATCTTCACCACACGTGAACGAACGTGGCGCACCGGACGATCTGAGACTTGATGCCGTGCTCCGGTAGCCTCTCGACCCTGTGAGCGACATGCGAACCCTCGTGTTGTGCAAACCCGACGCCGTCGAACGCGGTCTCGTCGGCGAGGTGATCGCTCGCTTCGAACGCAAGGGCCTGAAGATCGTTGCCCTCGAACGGCGCCAGCTCGACGACGCGACGGCCAAGGCTCACTACGCGGAGCACGAGGGGAAGCCGTTCTTTGGTGAACTCGTGTCCTTCATCACGCGCGGTCCACTCGTCGCGATGGTCGTCGAGGGCACCGACGCATGGAAGGTCGTGCGCACGCTGATGGGAGTCACGAACCCGCGGGAGGCCGCGCCGGGCACCATCCGAGGGGACCTCGCCATCGAGCTCAGCGAGAATCTCGTGCACGGCAGCGACGGTCCAGAGTCCGCGGCGCGCGAGATCGCGTTGTTCTTTCCCGGATTGTCCTAGCCGGGTCACGCAGCGCGGTCGGCGGGGCGTGGCGTGACCATTTCCGATTTCCCCAGGTGGCGTCGCGCCACGGGGGCTCCTAGCCTGTCCGAACCGCCCCGAAAGCCCGGGAGGCCTCGGGTGAGCGAACCCTGGTATTCCGCGTTCGTCGGCCGCGACATGGCGGTCGATCTCGGCACCGCCAACACACTGGTCTACGTGCGCGGTCGTGGCATCGTGCTCGACGAGCCCTCCGTGGTGGCGGTGAACGCGCGCGATGGACGCCCGCTCGCCGTGGGCATGGAAGCGAAGCGGATGATCGGCCGCACCCCCGGCCACATTCACGCCATCCGCCCCTTGAAGGACGGCGTCATTGCCGACTTCGACATCTGCGAGAAGATGCTGCGCTATTTCATCCAGCGGGTGCATCCCCGTCGCTGGGCGAAGCCGCGGATGGTTATCTGCGTTCCGTCCGGGATCACCGGGGTCGAACAGCGCGCGGTGCAAGAAGCCGCGGAGAGCGCGGGCGCGCGCAAGCCCGCGTACATCATCGAAGAGCCGATGGCCGCCGCGATCGGCGCGGGCCTGCCGGTACACGAGCCGGCGGGCAACATGATCGTCGACATCGGTGGCGGTACGACCGAGGTCGCAGTCATCTCGCTCGGCGGCATTGTCGCGAGTGAGTCGATTCGCATCGCGGGTGACGAGCTCGACGACGCGATCGTGAACTACGTGAAGAAGGAATACTCGCTCGCGCTCGGCGAGCGGACCTCCGAGGAGATCAAGATCGCACTCGGCAGCGCGTACGCGCTCGAACAGGAGCTGTACGCGGAGGTGCGGGGCCGCGATCTCGTCACCGGACTGCCGAAGACGATCGTTGTGTCGACGCAGGAGATTCGCGAGGCGATCGAAGAGCCGGTTGCCGCGATCATCGACGCGGTCAAGGTGACGCTCGACAAGACACCGCCCGAACTCGCGGCCGACATCATGACGCGAGGCATCGTGATCACCGGCGGCGGCGCGCTGCTCCACGGTCTCAGTGAGCGCCTGAATGCCGAGACCGGGATGCCGATCGTTATCGCCGACAACCCGCTGTTCTCGGTCGCCCACGGCTCCGGGCAGTGCCTGGAGGAGTTCGACGCGCTGAAGCAGGTGCTCATCTCTTCCGATCACCAGTGAGCTGATCCTGGGTGGCGATCTATCGGCGGGCGAACCGCCGGCGTTATGTTCTGCTCGTGATCGTGCTGACGGCGGTCACGTTGATCACGCTCGACAGCCGGCGCGGCGACGAGGGCGCCCTCGGAGCAGTCGGCCGGGCCGCGCACACGGTCGTGTCGCCGTTCGAGGATGCGGTCGACTCCGTGGCCGATCCGGTCGGTGACTGGTTCGACGGCCTCACCGACGGAACGTCGCTGAAGCGTGAGAACGAACGGCTACGCGCGCGTATCGGCGAGCTCGAGGACGAACGCCGCACCGCGCGCGGCGCGATCGACGAGAACGAGGAATTCCGCGAGTTGCTCGATCAGGACATCAACAGTGAGATCGACCAAGTGACCTCACGCGTCGTCAACGCATCTATTGGAAACTTCGAATGGACAATCACCCTCGCGAAGGGTTCGGAGAGCGGCATCGCGCCTGACATGCCGGTGATCGGTCCGGAAGGGCTTGTCGGAAAGGTGCTTGAAGCGTGGAGTGGCGGTTCGAAAGTGCGGCTCCTCATCGACTCCGATTCGAGCGTCGCCGTGCACGTTCTCGCGCAAGACGGCGAACAGGTCGGCGGCAACGCGGAGGGTCGCGCCGGGACGAACCTGTTGCGCGTCGATCTCGACGAAGGTGCCGCGGTCGCGGTCGGCGACTGGGTTGTGACATCCGGGCTCGAGAACAGCGTGTTCCCTGCCAACCTCAACGTCGGTGAGGTCGTCTCCGTCGACGAGCAGCCGACCGGGCTCGGGCCAGTCGTGCGCGTCGACCCGTGGACCGACTTCGGCGGGCTCGAATACGTCACCGTGTTGCGCTGGTTCAACAGTCAGACCCCCGATGTCGTGACGACGTCGACGACGACCACGGTGACGACAGCGCCAACGTCGACCATCATCGTTGCCGACGACGCCGAGGAGGACGCGTAGCGTGCGCGCCGCGCGTCTCGCCGTCGCGCTCGTCCTGCTCGTGATCGTGCAGGTCTCACTGTTCCCGCACCTCCGACTGCTCGACGCCGTGCCCGACCTGGGTCTGGTGTTCGCCGTCGCGGTCGCGTATCGCGAAGGCCCGGAACCGGGCGCGATCACGGGCTTCGCGTCGGGGCTCGCGTTCGACCTTTTCCTCGAGACGCCGCTCGGCCTGTCGGCGTTGACGTACGCACTCACGGCGTACGCAGTCGGCGTGGTACAGACCGGCATGCTGCGCTCGCCCACGTGGATACCGCCTCTGCTCGGAGCGGCGGCGGGTATCGGCGGCGGCCTCGCCTTCCTCGGAATCGGCGGACTCGCGGGTGTCGACGGCTTGTGGACGACGCGCGCGCTTGCAGTCGTGAGCGCCGCCGCGCTCTACGACGCGGTGATGGCGCCCTTCGTATTCGTGCTGGTCAATCGGCTCCTCGGCGATGGCATGGGCCGGCCCGCGGGCTTCCCCGGAGCATGAACCAGTCCTGAACAGGTATCGCCGAGCGGCGAGCACTAGCGTGACGCCCGACTCAACCGCGTCGTGCGCATGCGGAGTGCGCGCGCTGTGTTGCGTTGTATCGCTTCTGATGAGTGACAACAGCCGCGTCCGGGTCTCCATCGTCGGCGTCGTCATCGTCGCCTTGTTCAGCGCTCTCCTCGCGCGCTTGTGGTTCTTGCAGATCGGCGCCGAGGAGGAGTTCAAGATCGAAGCGGTCTCGCGAGCGACCCGCATCGTGCAGTCCGAAACCCCCCGCGGCAGCATCTACGACCGCAACGGTCTCCCGCTGGTCGAGAACCGCGCGTCGTGGGCAATCACAGTCGATCGCGCCCTCGAACCCGAGACCCGCAGGGTGGTACTCGGACAGGTCGCGGAGATTCTCGGTGAGCCGTACACCGCGGAGCTGCTCGAGGAGAACTTCAACGACGTACGACAGTCGCCGCTCAAGCCGGCGATCGTGGCCGCGGATGTTGCGCCGACCCAGCGCGTCGTCATTCTCGAGAACACCGAGGACTATCCCGGAGTACACGTCGAGAAGCTGACCGTTCGCAACTACTCACCAGAAGCGTTGCTGATGCCGCACGTTCTCGGCTATGTCGGCGAGATCTCCGAAGAGCAACTCGCGGAGCACCGCGATGACGGCTATGTCGAGGGTGACACGATCGGCCGCGCGGGCGTCGAGCGCGCATACGAAGCCGAGCTCCGCGGCGAACCGCGACGCGAACAGGTCGAGGTCGACCCGCGCGGACAGATCGTCGGAACTCCGATCGACGTGGATCCCGGCACGGTCGGCAACGACGTGTACCTGACCCTCGACGCGAACTGGCAGCGCGCGGCTGTCGACGCGCTGCAGCAGGGAATCGACGGCGCGCGCCTCCAGAGGAACGACAATGTCGGAGAGCGGTTCGAGACGTTCAGGGCGCCCGCGGGGGCGGTCGTCGCGATGGACGCCAGCACGGGCGAGGTCGTGGCAATGGCGTCGTTCCCGACCTACGACCCGCGGACCTTCATCGACGGGATCAGCCAGGTCGAGTGGGCCCTCCTGACCGAGGGGGCGGGCCCGAAACCGCTGCTCAACTACGCGACGCAGGGCGAATACCTGCCCGGTTCGAGCTTCAAGCTCGTCACCGCCACCGCGCTCACGCGGTACGGGATCCGCGGCCACAGCCAGCCCTACCAGGACCGCGGCTTCGTCGAGATCCGTGGCACCGACTACGAAAACGCCGGTCGCCGGGCACTTGGGCAGGTCGCGCTGGCCCGCGCCCTCACGGTTTCGAGCGACACGTACTTCTACACTGCCGGGTTCGCCTTCTGGGAGCGCTGGAAAGGGGGCGACGTCGAGAGTGGACTCGGCCTTCAGGCGGTGGCGCGCGAGTTCGGTTTCGGCGAGAACACGGGTATCGAGCTCGACGAGCGCGCGGGTCGCGTGCCCGACCCCGACTGGAAGCGCGACTTCGCGACGTCTGTCTATGAGTCCGAACGCGCGCAACAAGAGAACAGCATCTGGTACCCGGCCGACAACATCCTGATGGCGATCGGCCAGGGCGACATGATCGCTTCGCCCTTGCAGCTCGCCAACGCGTACGCCGCGTTCGCCAACGACGGGACGCTGTGGAAGCCCCACGTCGGTCGCGACGTGCGCGATGCAGAGCACGAGCGGGTGTTGCGCGCGGTCGCGCCGGAGTCCCTGCGCACCATCGAATTCGATCCGGCAACGCGCCAGCAGATGTTGAACGGCTTCGCGGGCGCGACGGCCAGCGACTCGGGCACCGCCGCCGCCGCATTTGCGGGGTTTCCGTTCGACCAGGTACCGGTGTCGGGCAAGACCGGAACCGCCCAGGTAAAGGACAAGGGCGACACGTCCGTGTTCGCGGCATACTTCCCGGCGAACGGGACGCAGTACGTCGTCGTCGCGCTCGTCGAGGAAGCCGGGCGCGGCGCGAACGTCGCGGCACCGATCGCCCGTCATGTGATCGAGGTGATTGTCGGCCTGCCCAGCGCAGCGACGATCACCATCGGCGACTCGGGGCAGGACTGATGGTGACCATCACGGCCGGCCCCCTGGCCGTCGCGCGGCGACGCGCGGGCGAGACGTCGCCGCTGCATCACGTCGATTTCGTACTGCTGATGCTGCCGTTCGCGATCAGCGGACTCGGCTTGTTGATGGTGTATTCATCTACGAAGGCGCGCCTCGAGCGCAACGGGGTATCCGAGTTGTACTTCGTGCAGCGCCAAGGCCTCGCAATCGTGCTCGGTATCGCCGTGATGGCCGTGTGCATGGCCGTCGATTACCGGAAGCTGCGCGACCTGTGGGCGCTGGTATACGTCACGATCCTGCCGCTGCTCGCGGGCGTGCTGCTCATCGGCGCGTCGCGTAAGGGCGCGCAGGCGTGGTTCGACATCGGGCCGTTCCAGTTCCAGCCGTCGGAGATTGCCAAGCTCGGAGTGATCGGCGCCGTCGCCGGCTACTGCCACCTGCACCGAGGCGATCTCGACGCGTGGCGGTTGTGTGTCGCGGTCACGATCGCGGTCGTGCCGATGGGGCTCGTGCTCGCGCAGAACGACCTCGGTTCGGCGGCCGTGATCGGCGTGTGCGCGGGGACGGTATTGATCGTCGCCGGCATCCGTCCGCAGCACGCCGCGGTGCTTTCCCTGCTGGCGATCACTGCCGTCGGTGCGGTGATCGTGAGCGGTACGCTCGACGACTACAAGCTCGACCGGCTGACCGGTTTCATCGACCAGTCGAGCGGCGCGTCGGCCGCCGACCAAACCGCGACCGAGTACAACACCGAGCAGGCGAAGCTCGCGATCGCGGCGGGCGGCTTCGACGGGAGCGGACTCTTTCAGGGCACGCAGGCGCAGCTCGGTTACGTGCCGGAGCAGCACACGGACTTCATCTTCAGCGTCGTGGGAGAGGAGCTCGGTTTCGTCGGCGGCGCGTCGCTGATCGCGCTGTACGCGCTGCTCGCGTGGCGACTCTGGCGCGTCTCGCTGCTCTCATCGGATTTCTTCGGCACGTTGGTGACAATGGGAGTGCTCGCCATGTTCGCGTTCCAGGTCTTCGAGAACATCGGCATGACAATGGGCATCATGCCGATCACGGGCCTGCCGCTCCCGTTCATGTCGTACGGCGGTTCGGCGGTCATCGCGTCGTTCGCTGCGGTCGGCCTGGCCCTGAATGTCCATATGCGCCGCTTCAGCTGAGCGCGCGCTCCCTGCACCGGCGGCCACTCTGGGTTGCGTCGGCTATGCTGGCCCCAGATGTCAAACCTGTGGCCGCGGATCGAACCGCTGTTGGCCCGGGTTGAGAAGCCCGCTCGCTACATCGGCATGGAGCGAGGCGCTATCCGGCCGCCGTGGCGGCCCGGGCAGGCGGCCTTCCTCCTGATCTATCCGGACACTTACGAGATCGGGCTGCCCAACCAGGGCCTGCAGATCCTGTACGAACTTCTGAACGAGCGCGAAGACGCGCTCGCCGAACGTGCCTACGCGCCGTGGGTCGATCTCGAATCCGAGTTGCGCGGCGCGCGGCTCCCGCTGTTCAGCGTCGACACGCACCGCTCCGCGTCCGACTTCGACGTGCTCGCGTTCAACCTGTCGGCCGAGCTCGTCTACACGAACCTCCTCAACTGCGTCGACCTCGCCGGGGTGCCGGTCCGCAACGACGACCGTGGTCCGCACGATCCGGTTGTGATCGCCGGCGGTCACTGCGCGTACAACCCGGAGCCGCTCGCCGAGTACGTCGACGCGTTCGTCATCGGCGACGGAGAAGAGGTCATCGGCGAGATCGCGGACGTGATCGGCGCGTGGAAACGCGGCGGGCGCGCATCACGGGAAGCGGTGTTGCGCGATCTCGCGACCGTCCCGGGTGTCTACGTACCGGCGATGTACGACGTCGAGTATGAGGGCCCCTTCTTGCGTGCGGTTCGCCCGCGCTTCGACGACGTGCCGGCGGTGGTCGACAAACGGACGGTCGCAGACCTCGCGGACTGGCCGTATCCGAAGCACCAGCTCGTGCCCCTCGTCGAAGTCGTGCACGACCGGCTCAACGTCGAGATCTTCCGCGGTTGTACCCGAGGGTGCCGGTTCTGCCAGGCCGGCATGATCACCCGGCCGGTGCGAGAACGCCCGGCCGAGCAGGTACGGACAATGGTGCGCGAGGGATTGCGGCGCACCGGCTATGACGAGGTTGCGCTCACGAGCTTGTCGAGCGCCGACTTCTCCGGGATCGACGGCGTCGTCGCGGGTCTCATCGCCGATCAGGAGGGCACCGGCGGCGTGAGCGTCTCGTTGCCGTCGCTGCGGGTCGACGCGTTCACCGTGGGTGTCGCGGCGGAGATTCAGAAGGTGCGGCGCACCGGCTTGACCTTCGCGCCCGAAGCGGGCTCGTGGCGGTTGCGCCAGGTCATCAACAAGCTCGTGCTCGAAGAGGATCTCTATTCGGCCGTTGACGCCGCGTACTCACAAGGTTGGCGGCGGGTGAAGCTGTACTTCCTCACCGGGCTGCCCACCGAGATGGACTCGGACACGCTGGGGATCGCCGATCTCGCGACCAACGTCGTGAAGATCGGCCGCACATACACCAAGCAGGCGAGCTGCACGGTGTCGGTGGGTGGGTTCGTACCCAAGCCGCACACGCCGTTCCAATGGTTCGGCCAGAACGGCGTCGACGAGCTCGCCCGCAAGGTGCGAATGCTGCGCGACGCGCTGAAGGGAAGCCGCGCGCAGCTGAAATGGCATGACCCCTCCGCCACATTCGCGGAAGGGATCGCCAGCCGCGGCGATCGCCGGATCGGCCGGGTCATCGAACGGGTGTGGCGCGCCGGTGGCACGTTCCAGGAGTGGAGCGAGCGGTTCGAGCTCGACCGCTGGACCGACGCGATGCACGCCGAAGGTCTCGACCCCGAGTGGTACGTGACCCGTCATCGCACCCGCGACGAGATCCTGCCCTGGGATCACATCGCGGCCGGGCTGCACCGCGACTTCCTCTGGCAGGACTGGCAGTCCGCACTGGCCGAGCACGGGCTCCCCGATTGTCGATGGACGCCGTGCTACGACTGCGGCGTGTGCACCGACTACGCCCTCGAACACGTTGTCGCGTCGCCGGTGCCACCGGCCGGCGGCAGCCAGGGCACCGGCCAGGACCTCAACGCCGGTCGTGACGCCCCAGTGCGCTTCTTGGGTTCGAAGCCGACGGGCGCAACCGCGGACATGTCCGGGGGTGCGGCGAGCGGAGCAGCCCGGAGGGTGCGCAGCGAGCTCGCCGCGAGCGGCGCAGCTCCAGTCGCCGGCGCAGCCGGCTTCTCAGCAAGTGTGAGCGAGAAATCATGAAGGGGATGGCGGGCGTTCCCGTGCGGTTGCGGTACTCGAAGCACGGCAAGATTCGCTGGACGTCGCATCGCGACGTCGCGCGCGGGTTGGAGCGCGCGTTTCGTATCACCCAGGCTCCGCTGGCGTTCACCGAGGGATTCTCCCCGCGGCCGAAGGTGAGTTTCGGACTGGCCCTCCCGACCGGCAGCGAGAGCGACGGCGAGTACCTCGACCTGGAGCTCCAACGTGTCGTCGACCTCGACGGGCTGGTGGCTGCGCTGACCGATGCGCTCCCGGAAGGAATGTCCGTGACCGGGGCGGCGCCGCTCGTCGATCGGGCGCCCGCGCTGCAAGAGGCGGTCACCGCAGTGGAATGGCGGGTCGACGTTGTCGACCTGCACGGCGAGTCCCTCGAGCCATCGGACGTGCGAGCGCGCGTCGACGCCGGCCGAGGTGCGACCGAACTGCCGACACCGCGTCGGCGGAAAGGCCGCGAAGAAATGGGCGATGTCCGACCGGTGATCCGGTCGTTGACCGTGGACGCGGATTCGCCGTCGACGGTCGTGATGGAGCTACTGACCCAACCCCGGAGTGCGAAGCCCGCCGAGGTGCTCGCCGCAATCGGCTGCGCCTCGGCGCACGCGCTCCGAACACACCAATGGATCGAGCGCGACGGCGCGCGGTGGGAACCGCTCGACGCCGACACGCGCCCGCACGCGCGGGAGGCGCGTGCGTCATGAGAGAAGGCATCGATGTCCGAACCGGACCGCCCCGACGACTCGGGGCCGACAACCGACACCTCGACCGTGGAGCCCGCGCGGGCCGCGGCTGAGGCCACCGTCCCCGACGCGACGGGGATCACGACCGAAGGCAGCGCCGGCGCGACGAGCGGACCCGCCGGCAACGGGTCCGAGCCGAAGAAACGACGCCGGCGCGGTTCGCGCGGTGGCCGCCGGCGCAAGAAGCCGGCCGGCGCGGGTGGTGGCCCGAGCGCCGGCGCGCGCGCGCCGAGCGGACGCGCCGCCGGCGGCGGCGACGACGACGACAATCGCGCCGGCGAGGACTGGACCGATCCCGAGGCTGATCGGGGGCTGACCGACGACGACATCGCCGACGCGGCCCGTGAAGAGGCGGGCCTCCCGCCGCGCAAGGACGTCGCGCGGCCGAGGGGTGGCCGCGGCCGCGCGCGCGGTGACGGCACACCACGAATTGGTGACAGTCGACCCGCGGCAGCCGCCCCGGCGACAACCGCGCCGGCGGACGGCGAGACCGCGCCGAAGAAGCGTCGGCGCCGGCGCGGCGGTCGTGGTCGGGGCAAGGTCGGCACGGGCGGTGGTGGCGGTGGTGGCGGTGGTGGCGGGACCACCGCGACCCGGGCACCGCGCGGGACGGGGTTCGTGGACGCGGGCGTGGGCATCGCGGACGTCGACGTCGACGGCACCGCCATCCTCGACTCGCTCGATGAAGAAACGCTCGAGCGCCGCCGCGGGAGTCGCCGCAAGGGCCGTCCCGCAGGCCGGTACTTGATGGTGGTGCACGAGCGTCCCGACGGCATCGCGCACCTCGCCGTGCTCGAAGGCCGTTCGCTCACCGAGCACTATGTGTCGACCCCGACCGACGACACGACGTCGATCGACGGGAACATCTATCTCGGCCGGGTTCAGAACGTTCTGCCCGGCATGGAAGCCGCGTTCATCGACATCGGCACCCCCAAGAACGGCGTGCTGTACCGCGGCGACGTCGTCTATGACGAGTCTGAGATCGAAGGCGACGAGCGCCCGCGCATCGAGCGCGTGCTGCGCAACGGGCAGTCGATCATCGTGCAGGTCACGAAGAATCCGATCGGCCATAAGGGCGCGCGCCTTACTCAAGAGGTGAGCCTCGCGGGCCGCTTCGTCGTGATGGTGCCGGGCCAGCCGCAGACCTACGGCATCTCGAAGCGGCTCCCCGACGACGAGCGCAGGCGGCTGCGCCGCATTCTCGATCGGCTCCGGCCGGCCGACGCGGGCTTGATCGTACGCACTGCCGCGGAGGGCGCGACCGACGAAGAGCTCGAGCGCGACATGCGGCGACTCAACGCGCAGTTGCAGCAAATCTCCGAGCTGGCGAAAAGGGCGAGGGCGGGCAGCTTGCTCTACAAGGAGCCAGCGCTCGTGATCCGGCTCGTGCGCGAAGAGTTCACCAAGGAGTACCGCGGCGTCGTCATCGACTCGCCGCAGCTGTACGAAGAGGTACGCGGATACGTCGAGGCGATCTCGCCTGAGCTCGTCGATCGGGTCGAGTACTACGACGCGGCTGACGAGAATCTGCCGTTGTTCGAGAAGTTCCATGTGCATGAGCAACTGCACAAAGCCCTCGACCGCAAGGTGTGGTTGCCGTCCGGTGGATCGATCGTCGTCGAGCGCACCGAAGCGTTGACGGTCATCGACGTCAACACCGGCAAGAACGTCGGGAGCTCGAATCTCGAGGAGACGGTCTACCGCAACAACCTCGAGGCCGCCGGGGCGGTTGCGCGCGAGCTACGGCTCCGGGACATCGGCGGGATCATCGTCATCGACTTCATCGACATGGAGTCGAAGCACAACCGCGAAGCGGTCGAAGAAGCGTTCCGCCAAGCACTGGCGCGCGACAAGACGCGCACGCAGGTGTTCCCGATCTCCGAGCTCGGGCTGTTGGAGATGACCCGCAAGCGCGTGTCCGAGGGCTTGGTCGAGACGTTCTCATCGACGTGTCCGCACTGCAATGGTCGCGGCTTCGTCGTCGACGAATCGATGTTCGAGTAGCCGCCGTCCGGGGTGGGCGCGGCGCCGCTCGTTCCGCCGCGAGGGCAGCCGCTACACTCGACCGGTTCCAAGAACGAACCAGCCCCGACTTTCAAGAAAAGGGTTTCGCACGCATGTACGCAGTCATCCAGACCGGGGGCAAGCAGTATCGGGTCGCCGAGGGCGACCGCCTCGAGGTCGAACTCGTCGACGGCGAAGACGTGTCGTTGCGGCCCGTGCTGCTCGTCGACGGTGACGACGTCCTCGCGACGCCAGACCAGCTGGGCGCCGCGACCGTGAGCGCGAGAGTGGTCGGCACGGCGAAAGGCCCGAAAATCCGCGGGTTCACATACAAGAACAAGAGCAACGAACGCCGCAGCTGGGGGCACCGCCAGCACTACTCGATGATCGAGATCACCGGGATCTCGAAAGGCTGAAGGATTCGCGATGTCTAAGAAGAAGGGTGCCGCATCCTCTCGCAATGGTCGTGACTCCAACGCGCAGCGCCTCGGCGTCAAGCGCTACAGCGGCGAGCAGGTGACCGCGGGGACGATCATCATCCGCCAGCGCGGCACTCGTTTCCACCCCGGCTACAACGTCGGGCGCGGCGGCGATGACACGCTGTTCGCGACCGCCGACGGCGTCGTGAAGTTCGGCAGGCGGCGCGGCCGCCAGCTCGTCGATATCGTCACCGCCGACGCGTAGATCGGGTGGGCAGGTCGAGCGTTCCGAGGGTCGTGCGCGCAATTCGACTCTGAGAAATGCCTCGCTCAACCGCGCCTTTCTTCCTTTGCGGAGAATCGGGGCGAGCGCGCGGCCGACTTCACGCGCTCGCCGAGTCTGGCGCGAGCCCCTCGGGGAGCGCGTCGGCGTGCACGATCGCGAGCGTCTTGGTCGTACGTGTGATCGTGACGTACAGCAACCGCAGGCCGGCGCGATCCGGCGTGACGAGCTGGCTGGGTTCGACGACGACGACGTGATCGAACTCGAGGCCCTTGGCGGCGGTCGCATCGAGTACCGCGACGGGCGCGTCGAGCGCTTCGGCCGCGTCGGCGACCGCGCCGAGCTCGCCGAGAACGTCGACAAGCGACCCATGCAGGTCGGTCGGCGCGATCACGGCGATCGTGCCCCCCCGCTCGACCGCCTTGCGTACCCACGCGAGGGTCTCGTCGAGCAGCGAACCCGGTTCGGTGGGCACAAAGCGCGGGAACTCGCCGGTGCTGCGAACCGACTGCGACGGTTCGACCGTCGGCGCGGCGACCGCGAGCAATCGCGCCGCGATGTCCATGACCTCGGCCGGGGTGCGGTAGTTCACCGACAGCGTGACGAAGCGCGGGGGATTGTGGGTGGGGAGATGGCTGAGGACTCGGTCCCACGCCGACTCGGCACCGGGTCGGCTCGCCTGGCCCGGGTCACCCACCAGCGTCATTGAACCCGATGGCACCCGCCGCGCCAGCATGCGCCATTGCATCGCGGTCAGGTCCTGGGCTTCGTCGACGAGCACATGGCCGTACGTGCGGGTCTCGGCCAGGCCTTCTGACGTCTCGGTCGCGGGATCCGAGTAGCGCTGCGCGAGCGTCGCCGCGTCCGCGAAGCCGTGCAGTCCGAGGTCGTCGATCACGCGCGACGCGGTATCGAGCGCGTCCTCGCCCGACCGGCGGCGCTTGCGCCGGGTACGCGCCGCTTCGACAGGGCCGAGCAGCGCGTCGGCCTCGTCGATGAGCGGCACGTCGGCCGCGGTCCACGCGGTTTGCGCGATATCCGACTCGTGGCGCCGGTGCAGGAGTTCTTGCTGGTCGGGAGTCAGCAGGTCACCCGATGCGGACCGTACGAGCGCGCGGAACCCGAACAGGTCGTGGACGAGCTCCGCGCCCGAGAGCACCGGCCACATGCGATCGAGCGCGTCCCGCACCTCGGGTCGCGTCCGAAGGCGCGAGCGCAGCTCGGGCTCCCAACCCTCGGGTGCGGCCTCGCCGCGCGCGAGCGCGCCGGCGACCGTGGGATCGGGAGACACGTCCCGGTCGAAGAGGCTCGTCACGCTGCCGTCGGACGCGTCGAGGCGTCGTTCCTTATAGCTCCGAACCAGCGCCGTCTTGTACCGCGCGACGAGGAGCTCGAGAACCCGGCGCGCGACGTACGGGCGCTTCTCGTTGTGAGTCCCACGCCGGCGCCGGGCGCTCTTCGCGATACGCGCTGTGTCACCGCGTCCGATGCGCACGCGCATGCCATCGAGGACGAGCACGAGTTCATTGCGCAGCGCTCGCTCGCGGTCCGCCACCGCGCGCTCGATCACTTGGGCCATGCGCAGGTCGCCCTTCAAGGCCGCGACGGCGGATGCTTCGACGGCCGACACGCGGACCCGAGACTTCAACCCGTTTACCGTCGAGAGCTGCACGTCCTGTTCACCGAGCGACGGCAGGACCTGTTCGATGTAGCGCAGGAACACGGCGCTGGGACCGATTAGCAGTACCCCTGAGGACGCGAGCCGCCGCCGGTGGGTATAGAGGAGGTACGCGGCACGGTGCAGCGCGACCGCGGTCTTGCCGGTGCCGGGACCGCCGCCCACCACGAGCACGCCGGCCATGTCGGCGCGAATCGCCTCATCTTGCTCGGACTGGATGGTCGCGACGATGTCGCCCATGCGTCCCGTCCGGTTGCGCTCGAGCGCGCCGAGCAGCGCCCCCTCGCCCGTGACGCGCAGGCCCGCGGCTTGGGTCGCGGCTTGATCGAACACTTCGTCGTCGAGGCCGGTGACGTCGCGCCCCTTCTTCGTGAGCAGGTGGCGGCGGCGCACGACGTTCATGGGCGCGACCGCCGTCGCCCGGTAGAACGGCTCGGCAACCGGCGCCCGCCAGTCTATGACGAGCGGGACGTGCTCGGCGTCTTCGACGGCAAGCCGGCCGATGTACCACCGCTGGAAGTCCTCCATGTCGAGGCGGCCGAATACGAGGGGCGAGTCGCCGATGTCGAGGTCCGCCAGCCGCCGCTGGGTGAGTTCCCAGGCGATGTCCCGCTCGAGGCGGGCCTGGTGGGTGCCGCCCTGGCGGACGTCGGCGTAGGCGGCCCGGACCCGCTCGGCTGCGGCTCGCATCGCCTCCAAGCGCGCGTACGCGGCGTCGACGTAGGCCTGCTCGGTGGCATGCTCGGGGTCGTTCGCGGGGCGATCTGGCACGGTGCACCCTCGGTACGGGGGACAGGACAGCTTAGTTGAGGGGAACCCAACTAGCGTTCGCGCGGTGACGGTCGAGACCCTCGAGTTCACGCCGGACGCCGAGGCCAACCGACTGCTAGCCGCGGAGCCGTTCGCCGTCACGATCGGCATGCTCTTGGACCAACAGGTACCGATGGAGTGGGCGTTTCGCGCGCCGGCCTTGCTGAAGCAGCGACTCGGCGCACTCGACCCGCCCGCGATCGCGGCGATGCCGGTCGAGGACCTGGAAGCCGTGTTCAAAGCCAAGCCAGCGCTGCACCGCTTCCCCGGCTCGATGGCCAAGCGCACGTACGCGCTGTCGTGCTTCCTAGTCGAGCACTACGGCGGCCGTGCCGAGGCGCTGTGGGAGGGAGTCGCCACCGGCGACGCGTTGTTGGTGCGGGTCCGGGCGCTGCCTGGCTTCGGCGCCGACAAGGCGCGCATCTTCGTCGGGCTGCTGGGCAAGCGATTGGGTGTCCAACCACCAGGTTGGGAGGCGGTCGCCGCGGATTGGCCCTCGATCGCGGACGTGGACAGCTACGAGCGCGTGCTCGAAATCCGCGAGAAGAAGCGCGAGATGAAGGCCGCCGCGAAGCAGAAAGCGAAATAGCCGCGAGATACGTCCGTATCCTTTCCGGGTGGCCGGGTTCGTCGACGTCGCACAACTCAACGTGAAGGGCGGCGACGGCGGCGCGGGCTCGGTTTCGTTCCGCCGGGAGGCGCACGTCCCGCGCGGTGGTCCCGACGGCGGCGACGGCGGCAAGGGCGGCGACGTCTGGATCCGCGCCAATCGCAATGTCGCTTCGCTGCTCGCGTTCCGGGATCATCCCCACCGCAAGGCGGTTTCGGGTACTCACGGCGCCGGCAACAAGCGCCACGGTTCGTCGGGCGCGGACATTGTCGTCGACGTGCCGGAAGGCACGACGATTCGCGACTTGGATGGCGAGTTTCTCGCGGACCTCGTGCGCGACGGCGATCGCTGGCGGGCGGCGCGCGGTGGGCGCGGCGGGCGCGGGAACGCTCGATTCCTCTCGAACGCGCGGCGGGCGCCGGGATTCGCCGAACAAGGTGAGTACGGCGAGGAGCGGTGGCTCGCGCTCGAGCTCAAGCTGCTCGCCGACGCGGCGCTGGTCGGATTCCCGAACGCGGGCAAGTCGACGTTGATTTCGGCGATCAGCGCCGCGAAGCCGAAGATCGCCGACTATCCCTTCACGACGGTGACCCCGAATCTCGGTGTCGTTCGCTTCGGCGAGCACGAGTTCGTCCTGGCCGACATCCCTGGCCTGATCGAAGGCGCGGCGGAGGGGCGCGGTCTGGGCCACGACTTCCTGCGCCACATCGAGCGGGCCCGGGCCCTCGTGATCCTGTGCGACCTCGCGCCCGTCGAGCGTCGATCCCCCGACGAGCAAACGCGCGTGCTCCTTGACGAGCTCGGCCGGCACCGACCCGAGCTCCTCGAACGACCGCGGCTCGTCGTCGGCACCAAGGCCGACGTCGCCACGGAGGAGTTCGACGGCCTGCGCATCTCGGCGGTGACACGAGTCGGACTCGACGAGTTCTGTGGTCGCGTCGCCGCGCTTGTCGAGGAAGCCCGCGCCGCGACAATCGACGACGGTCAATACGTCGTGCTGCGGCCGGAGGAGGAAGGATTCTCCGTCGTGCGGGAGGGGTCGCACGAATGGCGAGTGAAGGGGCGGCCAGCCGAGCGCGCGGTCGCGCTGGCCGATCTCACCGATCCCGACGCGCTCGCGTACGTGCAACAGCGCTTGCGCCGGCTGGGGGTGGACCGCGCGCTGGCGCGCGCGGGTGTCGCCGGAGGCGACGTCGTGCGCATCGGCGGCATGGAGATGACGTACGAGGACTCGATCTGATGGCCGGATTGGTCGCCGTAGTGAAGATCGGTACGTCGTCGATCACCGACGACCGGGGCGACCTCGACGACGGCGCGCTGTTGAAGCTGTGCGCGGATCTTGCGGCCGCGCGTGCGGCCGGGCACCACGTCGTCCTCGTTCTGTCCGGCGCGATCGCGGCCGGGATGCCCGCGCTCGGTCTGGAGCAGCGGCCGACCGACATCGGCACGCTCCAAGCGCTGGCGGCGGTCGGCCAGCCCCGCTTGCTCGAGCGAATGAACGCGATGCTCTCGACCCATGGGATCGTCGCCGGGCAAGTGTTGCTGACGCCGTACGACTTCGTGCACCGCAGCCAATACCTCCACGCGCGCGAGACGTTGCAGCGGCTTCTCGAACTCGGAGTGTTGCCGATCGTCAACGAGAACGACACCGTGGCCGACGACGAGATCCGCTACGGCGACAACGATCGGCTCGCGGCCCTCGTCTCCCATCTGCTGCACGCACAGGCGCTGGTGATGTTGACCGACACCGCCGGTTTGTACACGGCGGATCCGCGCCATGATGACGGCGCGTCGCTCATCGAGGAGATCGTCGAGGTCGATGCCGCGCTCGAGGAGGTCGCCGGCGGAACTGGCACCGCACGCGGGAGCGGCGGGATGGCGAGCAAGCTCGCCGCGGCCAAGATCGCAGCGTGGTCCGGCGTGCGCGCCGTTATCGCGGCGGCGAGCGCGACGAATGTCGTTGCCGACGCGCTCGATGGGAAGAGTGTTGGCACGACGTTCGCGCCGCGGCCGCAACGCCTCTCGAGTCGCAAGCTCTGGATCGCATTTGCGCAGGGCGCGCAGGGATGCATCGTCGTCGACGACGGCGCGCGCGCCGCGCTCGTCGACGGCAACAAATCGCTGCTCGCGGCGGGCGTCCGCGACGTTGTCGGTGCATTCGACGCGGATCAAGCCGTCGAGGTCGTCGGCCCCGGCGGCGTGGTGTTCGCGAAGGGGCTGAGTCGCTACTCGGCCGCGCAACTGCGGTCGGTTGCAGGCAAGCGCACCGCCGATCTGCCCGAAGGCCTGCCACACGAGGCCATCCACCGCGACGATCTCGTCGTGCTTCCCGAGATGCGTCGATAGACCCTAGGAATTTCGGGTCTATCGACGCATCGGGGAGGGCGGGAAAGCCTCAACTTGACCGGGCGGTCAAGGACTACCCTGGTCGGTCATGGCGACCGTTTCCGAGTTGGGCCACCGGGCCAGGGCCGCGAGCCGCGTCCTCGCGACCGCGCCGACCGCGACGAAGAACGCGGCGCTGGTCACTGCGGCCGAGCTCCTCGCCGTACGGACGGCCGAGATCCAAGGCGCGAACGACGCCGACATCGAGGCCGCCGCCGCGGCGGGGGTGGGCGCGGGTCCGCTCGACCGGTTGCGGCTCACCGACACGCGCCTGGCCGGAATGGCCGACGGATTGCGCACCGTTGCCGCGCTGGCCGACCCGATTGGTGAGGTGCTCGACGGATGGACGCCGCCCAACGGGCTGCAGATCACGCGGGTGCGGGTGCCGCTCGGCGTCGTCGCGATCATCTACGAGAACCGCCCGAACGTCACGAGTGACGCCGCCGGGTTGTGCGTCAAGGCGGGCAACGCCGCGCTGCTGCGCGGCTCGTCGAGTGCAGTGCGTTCGAACATCGCGATCGTCGCAGTGTTGCGCGACGCGCTCGCCAAGCACGGGCTCCCTCAGGATGCCGTATTGCTCGTCGAGGACGCGGCGCACGAGACTGCGATCGAGGTGATGCGCTTGACGAATTTCGTCGATTGCCTCATCCCGCGCGGCGGCCCGTCGTTGATCCAGAGCATTCGCGAGAACGCCACTGTGCCGGTGATCATCGACGGCGACGGCAATTGCCAAGTCTATGTCGATGCTGCGGCCGATCTCGACGAGGCGCTCGCCATTGTCGTCAATGCGAAGACGCAACGCTCCAGCGTGTGCAACGCGGCTGAGTCGTTGGTCGTCCACGCGGACGTCGCCGACGCGTTCCTTCCGCGAGTTGCAGACGTTCTGGTCGCGAAGGGTGTTGCGCTCGTTGGCGATGATGCGTCGCGCCGGCTCGCACCTGCGATCGCGCCCGCGACCGACGAGGACTTCGGCACTGAGTACTCCGATCTCAAGATGAGCGTCGCGATCGTCCCCGACATCGAGAGTGCGATTGCTCACGTCAATCACTACGGCACCGGACACACTGAAGCGATCCTCACACGCGATCTCGACGCGGCTCGTCGCTTCGCGAGCGAGGTCGACGCGGCAGCAATCATGATCAACGCGTCGACGCGTTTCACCGACGGTGAGGAGTTCGGGTTCGGCGCCGAGATCGGTATCTCGACCCAGAAGCTGCACGCACGCGGACCGATGGGGCTGCGCGAGCTGTCGACCTACAAGTACGTCGTCTGGGGCGACGGCCAGATCCGCGGCTGACGCCAATATCTCAGGAGCCCAATGTCCGAACGCTTCCCCACTGTCACCGATGTCGCCGAACGCCTGCGCAGCGTCGACTACCTCGCCGACAGCAGCATCGCCGGCGTCGTGTTCCTCGCCGACCGGCTCGAGAAGCCGGTCTTGGTCGAGGGTCCGGCGGGTGTCGGCAAGACCGAGCTCGCCAAGGCCGTCGCCGCGACGACCGGCAGCCGCCTCATCCGCCTCCAGTGTTACGAGGGACTCGACGAGTCCAAGGCGATCTACGAGTGGAACTACAAGAAACAACTGCTGCGCATCCAGGCCGACCGCGAGCACGAGCGCGACTGGGAGACCGTCGAGTCCGACATCTTCTCGGAGCCGTTCCTCCTGACGCGTCCGCTGTTGGAAGCGATCCGCGCCGAGGAGCCCATCGTGTTGCTCATCGATGAGGTCGACCGCGTCGAGATCGAGACCGAGGCACTGCTCCTCGAGGTGCTCTCCGACTTCCAGGTGTCGGTACCGGAACTCGGCACGATCGTCGGCAAGCAGCGGCCGATCGTGTTCTTGACCTCGAACAACACCCGGGAGCTCTCAGAAGCGCTCAAGCGCCGCTGCCTATACCTGCACATCGACTACCCCGATCTCGAACGCGAGAAGGACATCGTGCGCGTGCGCGTCCCCGAGATCGACGAGGAGCTGGCGGAACAGATTGCGCGCGTCGTCGGCTCGATCCGCAACATCGACTTGAAGAAGGCACCGTCGATCTCGGAGACGATCGACTGGGCTCGCACGCTCCTCTATCTCGGGCGCAATGAGATCACGCCCGAGGTACTCGGCGACTCGCTACACGTGTTGCTCAAGTACCAAACCGACATCGTCAAGGCCCGCAAGGAGCTCGGCGTCGACGCCCCAGCGGTCGGCGCGCGGAAGTAGCACGTGCGCAGGAGACGACAGCGCAGCGACCGCAGGGGAGCGGAGCACGGAGTCGACCCATGCAATGGCAGAAGCTCGATCACGCGATGCGCGGGCGCGGGCGCGGTGATGACGTGACGACGGTGCTCCCCTCGGACACGCGAATGCTCGACGTTTTCCAGGGCTTCGTCCACGAGCTGCGCACGGCGGGATTGCCGGTGTCGATGACCGAGAACCTCGATGCCATGCGCGCGGTCGAGCAAGTACCGCTCGACGATCGTGACGGGCTGAAGACGGCGCTTGGGGCGACGCTCGTGAAGCACGCCGGTCACTCCAAGGTGTTCGAGACGGTCTTCGAGGTCTACTTCTCGATGTTCAGCCCCGGCATCGACTCCGAGAGCGACGGCGGTGACGGCGACGGCACTTCCGCCGACTTCGACCAGCTGCGGGCCGCCATGGACGCGGCCGGCGCGATGGGGCAGGTCAGCAACGAGGAGCTCGCGCAGATGCTCCTCGACGCGCTGATGAACATGGACCCGGAGCAACTGCGTTTCCTCGCGGCCGCGGCCGTCGCCCGCTACGCGGGAATGGAGCCGGGTCGACCGGTTGGCGGTGCGTACTACCTGTACCGGACGCTGCGGCAGCTCGACGCCGACGGTCTCGTCAACAAGATGATGCACCGTGCCCAAGAAGCCGACCAGATCGGCGAGGGCGCGTTCGACGAGCGCCTCGCCCGGGAGGACTTCGAGGGTCGACTGAAGGTGCTCAAGGAGCTGATCGAAGCCGAGATTCGGCGCCGATTGGTTGCCGACCGTGGCGTCGAGGCGATGGCCCGCACCTTGCGCAAGCCCTTGCCGGAGGACGTCGACTTCATGCACGCGTCGCGCGAGGAAATGCACCAGCTGCAACGTGCGATCTATCCGCTTACCCGCGCGCTCGCGGCGCGGCTCGCGCAACGGCGGCGGCATCGTCACCGGGGCACGCTCGACTTCCGCCAGACGATTCGGCACTCGATGGCGTTCGGTGGGATACCGGTCGAGCCGAAGTTCAAGCGCCCACGCCCGTCGAAGCCTGAGATCATGGTCGTCGCCGATATCTCCGGATCGGTCGCGTCGTTCGCGCGATTCACGCTGCAGTTCGTGTATGCGATGCAGAGCGAATTCTCGAAGGTGCGGTCGTGGGTGTTCATCGACGGCGTCGATGAGGTCACCAGGTTCTTCGATGAGTCGGATGACATCGTCCAAGCAATACATCGCGTCAACACCGAGGCAGATGTCGTGTGGGTCGACGGCCACTCCGACTACGGTCACGCATTCGAGGTGTGGCACGAGCGTCACATCCGCGAGGTCACGAAGAAGTCGTCGATCATCCTGCTTGGTGACGCCCGTAACAACTACCACGCCTCACAATCGTGGGTGCTCGACCAGATGCGCAAGCGCGCGCGCCGTCTCTTCTGGCTCGACCCCGAGCCCCGCGGGTACTGGGATACGGGCGACTCGATCATCTCCGACTATGCGCCCTTCTGCGACGGCGTCTACGAGTGTCGCAACCTGCGTCAGCTCCAGAAGTTCGTGACCGACGTCGTCGAGGCGTAACTCGTTTGTCGCCGAACCTGCGCCGCGAGCCGGGAACTATCCGGGTTTTGTGGCGCAGGTTTCGAGACGGTGGGTCGCGATGAGCGACGACGTGGCACCCGCAGTCGCGCTGACGGCTTGGGGATGGAACGACCGAGTCGCCGCGCTCGCGCGCGACGCGGCCGCACCAGGGAGCCGTCCGGGAAGGGTCGGTCGGGTGGACCGTGGGCTTGTCATCGTGTTCACCGCGGAGGGCATGGAACGCGCGGTACCACCCCCAGAACCGATCGCGAGCGGCGATTGGGTTCTCGTCGAGCAATCGGATGGTGTGCTCGCCGTCGTCACGGTTCTTGCGCGCCACTCCGCATTCGTGCGCGGTGACTCCATCGAAGGTATCGCCCGTGAGGCGCAGGTCATTGCGGCGAACATCGACTCCGTGTTCGTTGTTCACTCACTCAACAACGGCCCGAACCCGCGTCGGATCGAACGAGAACTCGTCCTCGTGTTCGAGAGCGGCGCGATGCCAATCATCGTCCTGACGAAGGCCGATCTCGTCGCCAGCACCGACGAGGCACTCCAGATCGTCGAGTCCGTCGCGCCGGCGCTCGACGTGGTCATTGCGAGCGGCGTCACCGGTTTGGGAGTGGACGAGCTGCGCGCGTTTGCCCGGCCGGGGAGTACGGTCGCGCTGATCGGCGCGTCGGGCGTCGGCAAGTCGACGCTCGTGAACGCGCTCGTCGGAGATGATGTCCAAATCACGGGCGACGTCCGCGCGAGTGACCAACGCGGTCGTCACACGACGACCGCGCGCGAACTGATTCTCCTGCCGGCCGGCGGTGTGCTCATCGACACGCCCGGCCTGCGCGCGGTTTCGCTCTGGGACGCGGAGGAAGGTTTCAGCCGCGCCTTCGCCGACATCGAAGCGCTCGCGCCGGACTGCCGGTTCTCCGACTGCGCCCACCAGAGCGAACCTGGATGCGCGGTGCTCGGCGCCGTCGCCCGAGGCGACATCGATCCGGCGCGTCTTGAGAGCTACCACCGCCTCGACCGAGAGCTCGATGCGGTTGCCCGCCGCCAACGCGCGCGCACGATGAGCAAGGGCATCAAAGACATGTACCGGATCCGAGACAAGCCTCCGAACTAGCGCGGCGTGAACAATGTGCGAACACGATCCGCGATTCGCGCGAGCGCCAAGAGCTGTTGACGCTCCCGCCGACGAAACGGATGTCCGGCGCGGCCCACGAGCAGGATCCCGGCGAGGTCCGGTAGGGGGGCGACCGCGAGGTCGTCGGGTCCTGCGTCGCCCGCCGACACAGCCGGTGACGCGGCCGTTCCGGTCGCGAGCGCACGCAGGACCTCCGGTCCCGGGGCGGGCCCGCCGGCACGAGCGAGGAGCTCGTCGTCGCCGAGCAACGCCGCCCAGTCCGCGCGGAACTCTCGGAGCACGCATGCGACGAGGCGATCGGCCAATTCCGGGCAACCCGTCGCGCTCGCGACGTGGTCGACCGACGCGAGCGCGTCGAGGCGCGGGTCGGGAAAGCGGTCGACGACCTCGCACTGCTCCACCGAAGCGCCGTCAACCTCCTCGATCTCTCGTACGAGGAGTTGGCGCAGGTCTGCGGACGGGAGCACAACCGCGAACTCGTCGACTGCGACATGTTCACTGCGTTCGAGGACGTCGATCCCGACGATGTCGGCGCCGATCGCACCGATGCGTGACGCGACCAGGCCGAGCGCGCCGGGGCGGTCCGGGAGCCACACGCGAACGAGCATGCGACTGCCGGGCGGCAGGTGGTCGTCGTCGCCGATTCCGTACGAAGCTGCCACGACCGGGATCGTAGACTCGGCGCGTGGACGGCGAGCGTGTCGGCATCTTTGGCGGCACGTTCGATCCGGTGCACGTCGGCCATCTCGTCGCGGCGTTGTCGGTTCGCCATCAGCTTCGCCTCGACCGGGTGCTTGTCGTCGTCGCGGGGGATCCGTGGCAGAAGGCCGGTCAGGTCGTCGCACCCGCCGACGCACGATTCGAGATGGTCGCCGCTGCCCTCGACGGGGTCGCTGGGCTCGAAGCGTCGCGGATCGAGATCGACCGCTCGGGTCCGACGTACACGATTGATACCGTCGAACAACTGACGGTCGATTCCCGCGCGCTGTACCTGATCCTGGGTAGCGACATCGTCCACGATCTCTCGACATGGAATCGTGCGGATGAGTTGCGCCATCTCGTAACACTCGCGATTGTCAACCGAGACGGAGACACGACTGGGGATCTCCTTGGCTGGCACACAGAATCCGTAGCCGTGCCGCGCCTCGACATCTCATCCACCGAGTTGCGTTCCCGGCTGAAGGCGGGTGCACCCGTCGACTTCCTCATTCCTCCCGGCGCGATACACGTGATCGAGAAGCGTCGTCTCTACACTCCCGCGTAATGGAGTCGGCGCCGGCCAGGCAACGATGGAGTCGGGGTCAGGCGATCGTCGTGCTGCTCGCGATCATCGCGGGCCTCGTCGCGGCGATGGCTGGCAGTCCTCGGCCGGAACGCACACGGGGCACCGAGCCCGGGCGCGCGGTCGACGCATCTGCACCCGACACCGGCCCACCGCCGGTGCGCGTCGTGCTGCTCGCCCACGCGAACGCGGGTGGTCTCGTCGACGTCCTCGCCGTGTTCGGATTCGAGGACGAGGAATCGGGCGCGGCGCTCTTGGTGCCACCGTCGACCCTTGTCGAAGTGCCTTCGCTCGGGACCCAAGCCGCGTCGGAGACCGTGCGCCTCGGATCGGCCGAGCTGCTCGAGCTGGCAGTCGAGAACGTTCTCGGCATCGGCATCGACCACACCCTGGTGCTCGATGACTCTCGCCTCGCGCTTGCCTTCGCGGCCGCGACCGAGATGACCATCGACCTCGGCCGGACGACGCGCGTCGACGACCCCGCCGGCACGATCGTGCTGCCCGCGGGTGTGCAGACCGTGGACGCGGCGACCGCCGTGCGGCTGCTCTCCGCACCGGCACCGTCCGACGGCGAGCTCGAACAACAACTTGTCGTTCGGTCGGTCCTCGAGGGTTGGCGCGTCGCGATGACCGACCCGAGTATCAGCGACGCCGTGCGGCTCGTCGACATCGGGCTCGCGGCGATCGTCGACCACGCAGCGGTCGCCGTGCGTTACGACTCGCTGCCCGTCGACGGGATCAGCATTGGTGGTGCGACGCGCTACTCGGTGCGTCGGGCCGATGCGCAACAACTCGTGACGAGCGCGTTCGCGTTCGCGCTCGTGAACGGAGGTGCCCCGCGCGCTCGTGTCGAGATCCTCAATGGTTCGGGTGCCGTCGGCATGACTCCCGCGGCCGCCGGCGTTGTCGTGCCGAATGGCGGGGAGGTGACGCACACCGGCAATGTTCCCGGTTTCGGCGTCGCCCAGAGCGAGATCCAGTACCAGGACGACGCCGATGCCGCCGCGGCCCAGCGGCTGGCGGATGCGCTCCGCATCGCACGCGTCTTTCGCGCTCTGCAACCGGTCGACGTGGTCGACGTTTCGATCGTCATCGGGGCAGACTTCGCTCCCGACCCTGACGCAACCGACAGCGTCCGCCCGGAACCCCGCCCGGAACCCCGCCCAGAACCATGACCAGGAACAGATGACGGACAACGACAACAAGGCTCGGATCGCCGCCACCGCCGCCCACGACAAGAAGGGCGACGACATCTTGATTCTCGACGTCGGCGACATCATCGGGATAGTCGAGTTCTTCGTGATCGCCGGCGTCTCGAACACCCGACAGGTGCGCACGATCGTGGAGGAAGTCGACAAGCAAGTACGAGCACAAACGGGCGACCGGCCCCGCGCGGTCGAGGGTCTGAGCGACGCCTCGTGGGTGCTGCTCGACTACGGCGACACCGTCGTCCACGTGTTCTTGCACGAGACAAGAGTGTTCTACGGCCTCGAGCGGCTCTGGGCCGATGCCGCCCGCGTCCCGTGGCAGGGGGCCGAAGCGTCGGAGATTTCCTAGGCCCTGCGCGCGAGTTGCTGATTCAGCGCGGCAACGTCGAGCGCCTTCGATCGGGCTCGTCTCTCCGTGCGTACGGTCGCGGTCCCGAGCACTGATCGCAGATGTTCTCGCTCGGCGAAACGTTCGGCTGCGATGTCGACGACCGAATGACCTCGTCGATCTCGGCGTCGGCGAACGCGGCGGCGCGTCTCGACGAGTGCCGGCACGACTATCGCGAGCACGAGCACGACGAGCGTCGCGACAATCCCGACGAGGAGCATCCTGTCGGCCGCGTCGCTGCCCTGCGCGCGTGCCGCGTCGGACTGGGTCGGTGAGGAGATGGTCGCCGGCGGCGCGCCGGCGGGTGCCGCCGCCTGCGCCACGGGTACTCCTATCAACTCGACGAGCACATCGAGTCGGAGTGCAATCGACGGTGCATCGACCACCGTCGCGACGAGCGCCGCCATGGCGTCGCCCGTCGCATCGGCCGGAGGCGCAATCGTGAAGTCCACCGTTTGCGACTTACCCGGCTCGAGGAGCACGGTGTCGATCGCCGGTTGGATCCACGTGTCGGTGCCGCCGTTGCCGCCGCCGGCCAGCCGCACCGAGAGCCGTACGCGCGACCGGTTCGTGAGAACTGCTGATTGCCAGACGCCGCCGCCGGGCTGCACCGCGACGCGCACCGCACCCGTCTTGGCGTCGAGCGCCGAGTCTGGCGAAGGGGTCAGCGCGAGGTCGGTGTAGGTCGTCGCCGCGCGCGCGGGATTGGCAGTGGCCAGCATGGCGACGAACGCCAACGCGCCGAGCGCACTCCTGCGCATCCCGATGCCTCCGTGCGTGTCCGAACCCCAACCGATCGGGGAGGGCTCAGCCCTTCAATCGGCCGCGCTGGGTGGGAATCCAGCAAAAGGAGCGGCGCCGGAGGGCTGTACCGGCGACCATCCACCGGCGCGACGAAAAGACGTGGAGGCGAAGGGGATCGAACCCTCTACCTCTTGCATGCCATGCAAGCGCTCTACCAACTGAGCTACGCCCCCGTGGGCAGATCAGCGTACCAGGAGCGAATACAGACGGAGCCGGCCATCGAGGACGACAGCGCAGCGACCGAAGGGGAGGGGAGCGCGGAGCCGACCCGTGAACGAACGCGTTTTGTAACCTCGTTGCGTTGTGACCGCGGACGACGCGCCCAAGCACCGTTACACCGCCCGGCTCGCGAACGAGATCGAGCGGAAGTGGCAGGATCAGTGGGAGTCCGGTCGCGTGTTCTGGACACCGAACCGCACTGGGCTGCTGGCCGAGGATCCGCGTGGGCTCGCGACGCGGCCGAGCCAATTCGTCCTCGACATGTTCCCGTACCCGAGCGGAACCGGCCTGCACGTCGGTCATCCGCTCGGCTACATCGCCACCGACGTGTACGCGCGCTTCCAGCGGATGAACGGCGTCAACGTGTTGCACGCGATGGGGTACGACGCGTTCGGCCTGCCCGCGGAGCAGTACGCGGTGCAAACCGGCCAGCATCCGCGCGTCACCACCGAGCAGAACATCGCCAACATGAAGCGCCAGCTGCGGGCCCTCGGGCTCGGTCACGACCCGCGGCGGGGACCCGCGACGACCGACGTCGCGTACTACCGCTGGACGCAGTGGATCTTCTTGCAAATCTACAACTCGTGGTACGACGAGCGCGTCGGCCGCGCGCGGCCGATCACCGAGCTGGTCGAGGAGCTGCGCCGCGGGGAGTGCCCGACCCCCGAGGCGATCCCGTTCGACGATCTTGGCTCCCGCGAGCAGCGCGAGCTCGTCGACTCCTACCGCCTCGCGTACATTGCCGAGGCGCCGGTGAACTGGTGCCCAGGGTTGGGAACTGTGCTGGCGAACGAGGAAGTCACCGCTGACGGCCGGTCCGATCGCGGAAACTTCCCGGTCTACAAGCGGCCGCTGAAGCAATGGATGCTGCGCATCACCGCGTACGCCGACCGCCTGCTCGACGATCTCGACCAGCTCGACTGGACCGACTCGATCAAGCAGATGCAGCGCAACTGGATCGGGCGCAGCACCGGTGCCCACATCAGCTTCCCGGTCGACGGTCGCGAAGGCGTCAGTATCGACGCGTTCACCACGCGTCCCGATACGTTGTTCGGGGCGACATACATGGTGCTCGCGCCGGAGCATCCGCTCGTCGACGTGATCACCGCCAACGAGTGGCCCGGTGACGACGTGTTCGTCGACTGGGCAAGCAACCCGATCGACCTTTGGAAGGGCGTGTTCGGCGCCGTTGGCACACCCGCGGACGCGGTGGCGCGCTATCGCGAGTTCGCGACTGGCAAATCAGATCTCGAACGCCAGACCGAGGGACGGGAGAAGACGGGCGCGTTCATCGGCGCGTTCGCGATCAATCCCGTCAACGAACAGCGCATTCCCGTGTTCATCGCCGACTACGTGCTCATGGGTTACGGCACCGGCGCGATCATGGCCGTCCCCGGTCAAGACGAGCGCGACTGGGAGTTCGCGGAGGTCTTCAACCTCCCCATCGTCCGCACCGTCGAGCCGTCGGCCGACTTCGAAGGCAGAGCTTTCCTCGGCGACGGACCCGCGATCAACAGCGAGTTCCTCGACGGCCTGAGTGTCGACGACGCGAAGGTCGCGATCATCGAATGGCTCGAGCAGAACGGCTACGGCGCGGGCGCGGTGACCTACAAGCTGCGCGACTGGCTGTTCAGCCGCCAGCGCTACTGGGGTGAACCGTTCCCCATCGTCTACGACGAGTACGGGCCGGTCGCGGTCCCCGAGTCGATGCTGCCGGTCGAACTGCCCGAAGTCGACGACTTCGAGCCGAAGACCTCGGACGACCCGGACGCACTGCCGGAACCGCCGCTCGCGCGCGCGACGGACTGGGTCGAGGTCGAGATGGCGCTCGACGGCCCCGCGTGGGCCGGACACGGCGGCGGCAAGAAGGTGTATCTGCGCGAGACGAACACGATGCCGCAGTGGGCCGGCTCGTGTTGGTACTACCTGCGCTACCTCGATCCCACGAACGAGGATCGCATGGTAGACCCCGCGGTCGAACAGGCCTGGGCGCAAGGCACGCGTGAAGACGGGTCGCCGAAGACCGGCCTCGTCGACCTGTATGTCGGCGGCGTCGAGCACGCGGTCTTGCACCTGCTCTACGCGCGGTTCTGGCACAAGGTGCTCTACGACCTCGGGCACGTGACGACGATCGAGCCGTTCCAGCGATTGGTGAACCAGGGGTACATCTTGGCTCCCGCCTACACGGACGAGCGCGGCGTCTACCAGGAAGCGGCGCATGTCGCCGAGCGCGGCGGTGAGTTCGTCGCGAACGAAAGTGTCGTGACGCGCGAGTTCGGAAAGATGGGCAAGAGCCTGAAGAACGCCGTCTCGCCCGACGACATCTACCGCGATTACGGCGCCGACACGCTGCGGCTGTACGAGATGTTCATGGGGCCGCTCGACGCGTCGCGGCCGTGGAATACCGCCGACATCATCGGCGTGCACCGCTTCCTGCAACGCTTGTGGCGCAACGGCGTTGACGAGGAGACGGGCGCGGCACGGGTCGATGATGGACCACCAGACGAGGAAACGAAGCGGGTGCTGCACCGGACGATCGCGGCGGTGCGCGATGACATGGCCGCGTTGCACTTCAACACCGCGATCGCGCGCTTGTTCGAGTGCAACAATCACGTCACCCAGGTCGTGCAACAGCGGGGGAGCGCGCCGCGCGCGATTGTCGAACCGCTGGTCTTGATGGTCGCGCCGCTCGCGCCCCACATCGCTGAAGAACTGTGGCAGCTTCTCGGCCACACCGACACGCTGGCGTACGAGTCGTTCCCGACTGCCGATCCGGCGCTCCTCGCGGTCGACTCGGTCGAGGTCCCGGTGCAGGTCGGGGGCAAGGTGCGCAGCCGCGTGATGGTGCCCGTCGGCGCGGACGAGGCGACGCACGAGCAGCTCGCGCGCGCCGACGCGCGGGTCGCGGCCCGGTTGGACGGTACGACCGTCCGCAAGGTGGTCGTGGTCCGGGGCCGCCTGGTGAACTTTGTGACCTAGCGGCGACGCGCGACCCAGCACGGGCGCGCGTTGTCCCCAAAGGACAGAACGCGCCCGGGGCGGGCGTGCCCACCCAGCCGATAAGGTTCCACCGCTTCCCCCGGCGCTTCCTCCTCTCCGCCCGCGCGCGCCTTGAGGAGGAGCCATGACCGACGACGCGTCGCAAGCCCCGGCCCCCGCCCCGCCCCCCTTCGCCGACCGCCTCGTTCGGCTGCGGGGCGACCCGCGCTTCACGGCCGGCGTCGTCGCGCTGGTGTTCGTTGCGGCCGGAGTCGCGTGGCTGCGCGTCGGCACGTCATCGTCTCCCGCGCCGGGCGCGATCGACCAACCGCCCGTCACGGAGTCCATGCTCACGACCGTGCCCACATCGGTGCTCGTGCACGTCGTCGGCGCGGTACGCGCACCGGGCGTCGTCGAGCTCGAACGCGGCGCGCGCGTCGCGGATGCCGTCGATGTCGCGGGCGGCGCGACGCCCGATGCCGATCTCCAGCAGTTGAACCTTGCTGCGACCGTCGCCGACGGACAACGCGTCGCGGTGCCCCGCATTGGCGAGATCGCCGCGACCGAGCCGGCGACCGGCACGACGGACGTACCGTCGGGACCGATCAACCTCAACACCGCGACCGCGGCGCAGCTCGAGACGCTTCCGGGAATCGGACCCGCGCTCGCCGACGCGATCGTGAAGGAGCGCGAGAAGATCGGTGGTTTTCGCAAGGTGGACGACTTGCAACGCGTGCGCGGCATCGGCGATGCCCGGTTCGAGCAGCTGCGCGACCTTGTCATCGTCTGATGGGCGCGGTCGCTGCGCTCGGCGCGTTGGTTGTAGGAATCGGAGTCGGGGAGCGCATCGGGCCGTCACCGGCAACACTCGCGCTCGGCGTGGGCGTGATGGCGCTGGCCGCGTGTGTGCTCGTCGCGGGGAGGACGCGTGTTGTCGTCGCATCGTGCGCGCTCGCGCTCCTCGGCATGGCGACGATGACCCGCGCGCTCGAGGGTGCCGCGGTACATCCGTTGCGCTCTGCGATCGAGCTGGGTGAAGATGTCGAAGTCCGCGGCACACTCGTGACCGATCCGGGCGGCTCGCGGTTTCGCGCCGAAGCACTCGTGCGCATCGACGGCCACAATCGGGTCGTCGTCGCGCGCGCCGACGGAACGGCCGCGAACCGGCTGCGCGTGCTCGCTGCCGGTGATCGTGTCGAGCTGGCAGGGCGGATTGCGCCGCTCGGCGGCGATCGCTTCGACGCGCGCTACCGGTGGCGCCATGCGATCGGACGAATTGACGCGGCGCACGTACGCGACTTCGCGTCACCGCGCAACGGCCTGTACTGGTCCGCGAATGCCTTGCGCACAGTCGCGGCGCGGGGGATGCGTCCCCTCTCGCCAACCGCCCGGGCACTGCTGGCGGGGCTCTTGTTCGGCGACACGCGAGCCGTCCCCGAACCGGTGACCGACGCATACCGCGGCGCCGGCCTGTCGCACCTCCTCGCGGTGTCGGGCGCGAACGTCGCGTTCGCACTCGCACTGGTCGGACCACTACTGCGCCGGCTGCCATTGGGCGCGCGCAGTGTCGTCGCCCTCGGCACGGTGCTCGGGTTTGCCGCGGTCACCCGGTTCGAACCGTCGGTGCTCCGGGCGTCGGCACTCGCCGCGGTCGGCGTGTTGAGCGCGCTCGCGGGCCGGCCGACGGCACGGTTGCGCGCGCTCGTGCTCGCGGTCATCGCACTCCTGCTGGTCGACCCGTTTCTCGTGCACTCGGTCGGATTTCAGCTGTCGGCCGCGGCCAGTGCCGGTATCGCGCTGCTCGCGGCCCCGTTCGCGGCGCGCCTGCGCGGACCGGCGTCGATACGGGAGCCGTTGGCCGTGTCACTCGCCGCGCAGGTCGGCGTCACGCCCCTGCTGCTGGCCACGTTCGATCGCGTCCCGCTCGTCACGCCGCTCACGAACCTCGCTGCCGCGCCGGCCGCCGACCTGCTCGGCGCGTTCGGCCTGCCGTCGACCCTGCTGAGCGGCCTGGTCCCGCCGCTCGGCGCCGTGCTCCAGCCCGCCAACGCCGCGCTCGTCGGCTGGGTGACGGGCTGCGCGCATGCCGGCGCCGCGTTTGGTCTGCAGATCAACGGCCGCGGCGCTCTGGGCGCGGTCGCCGTGGGCGCGCTCGCTACCCTCGCTCGCCGTGGCCGCCCCGTCGCTTCGACTCGGTGATTCGACGGTCGACATCCGCGCGCGCGCGCTGGTGATGGGGATCCTCAACCGCACCCCGGATTCGTTCTACGACCCGGGCGCGACATGGTCGTTCGACGCGTTCTTGACGCGCGCGGAGCAACTGGTCGCGCACGGCGCGGATCTGCTCGATGTCGGGGGCGTCAAGGCAGGGCCCGGTCCCGAGGTTGGTGAAGCGGAGGAGCTCGACCGCGTCGTTCCCGCCATCGAAGCTTTGGCGGCGCGCTTTGACGTACCACTGTCGGTGGACACATGGCGTGCATCCGTCCTGGACGCCGCGTGCGCGTCGGGCGTGGTCGTCGGCAACGACATCTCCGGATTCGCCGATCCTGAGTACCTCACGGTGGCCGCGAAGCATGATGCAACCGTCGTCGCGACTCACATTCGGCTCCAGCCGCGCCTCGCCGATCCCGAGCCGGAGTACGACGATCTCGTCGCCGACGTCACCGCGTTCCTCCTCGAGCGGGCCGCGCGCGCGATCGCGGCGGGCTTGACGGCCGACCAGGTTGTGCTCGACGCCGGGCTCGATCTGGGCAAGACACCGGCGCAGAGCGCGGTGCTCTTGCGCGAGACGGCAACCCACGCCGCGCTCGGCTACCCCTTGCTGGTGTCGGCGTCCAACAAGAGGTTCGTCGGTGAGCTCCTCGACCGCTCGATTGACGACCGGCGGTCGGAGTCACTCGCGGCGGTCGCGTACGGTGTGATCCAGGGATGCCGCGTCGTACGAGTGCACGACGTGCAAGGATCGGTCCGCGTGTGCAGGATCGCGGAGGCCTTACTCTCGTGAGCGGCATGTACTTCGTCCAAGGCGCCGATCCAGTGCTGCGCGACCGCGAGGTGCTCCGCCTGCTCGATGAGCTGCTCGCGAGTGTCGATCGCACGCTGGCGCTCGAGGATCACACCATCCCGGACCGTCGGTCCTCGGGTGACGCCGACCAGAGCGACGCGCCCGACTCATTGGACGTGCCGGTCTTCGCGACCGTGACGAACGCGCTGAACAGCCCGCCGTTCATGACCGAGTACCGCGTCGTCGTCGTGCGCAACGTCGGCAATCTCACCAAGGAGCAGGCGCAGTGGCTCGCGGCCTGGATGGAGACGGCGCCCGATTCGACACGGCTGGTCCTCGTCACCGGCGGCGGCCGGATGCAACCCGGTCTGGACAAGACGGCCAAGGCACTCGCGCAGGTGGTCGCGCCGCCGACGGAGCAGACCGCGGGCGTCCTCGCAGCCGAGCTGCGGGACGCGCAGATCGAGCTCGCGCCGGACGCGTCGAGCCGCCTCGCCGCACACCTCGGTGACGACGCGGCGCGCGTCCCTGAGCTGATCGAGACGTTCCGCTCGACATACGGACCCGGTGCCACGCTCGCGCTCGACGACATCGAGCCATACCTGGGCGAGGTCGGGACCGCGGGCCGCTTCGATCTCACGAATTCGATCGATCGCGGTGACGGCGGCGCCGCGCTCGAGGTGCTCCACCGGATCCTCACGGCGACGAGCGCGCGTGAACCCAAAGGGATGCACCCCATGCAGATCATGGCGTCGCTCACGTACCACTACCAACGCCTGTTGCGGCTCGACGATCCGACGATCACGACGAAGGAGCAGGCCGCCGAGCGGCTCGGCATGAAGGGCGCGGGCGGCGCGCGATTCCCGCTCGAAGCTGCGCGACGGCTCGGCACGGGTGGGCTCCGTGAAGCGACGCAGTTGCTCGCGCGTGCCGAGCTCGATCTGCGCGGCAACAGTGGTCTCGACGAGCGGACCGTGATCGAGATCCTCGTCGCGCGACTGGCGGCGCTGACGCGCCGTCATCAAGCGACTAGGACGACTGCGAGGCCTTCGCGGCGCGGCGCATGAGACGCGACGTGCGCCGGGCAGCTTGGTTCTTGTGGATGACGCCCTTGGCCCCGGCCTTGCCGAGCCGCTTCTGGGCGCCGCGGATGCTCTCGTCGGCGCCTTCCCCGGACGCGATTGCGTCGTGAGCGACCTTGACACGCGTCTTCAGCTCCGAGCGGACGCCCTTGTTGCGAACGCGCCGCTTCTCGTTCTGAAGGTTGCGTTTCTTCTGGGACTTGATGTTCGCCATGTACGAAATCTCGCAGTGCTGGACTCGCGGAACCGGAGCAGGCTAGCAGGGCCGCCTCATCCGCGAGAATGGAGCCCTTGACCGCCGCGCTGGGGCCGATCCCCCTCGACCACATTCGTTGCCTGTCGATCATCGCCCACATCGACCACGGCAAGTCGACGCTCGCCGATCGCTTCTTGGAGATGACGGGCGCGGTCGATCCGCGCGACATGCGCGCGCAATTCCTCGACTCCATGGACCTCGAACGCGAGCGCGGCATCACGATCAAGGCACAGAACGTGCGCATCGCGTGGAAGGGTCACATCGTCAACCTGATCGACACGCCCGGTCACGTCGACTTCGGCTACGAAGTGAGCCGGTCGCTCGCTGCTTGTGAAGGCGTGATCTTGCTCGTCGACGCGTCACAGGGGATCGAGGCACAGACGTTGGCGAACTGCTATCAGGCGATGGAGCACGACCTGACGATCGTTGCCGCAC
This sequence comes from Actinomycetota bacterium, assembly GCA_052390615.1. Taxonomy (GTDB): domain Bacteria; phylum Actinomycetota; class Acidimicrobiia; order IMCC26256; family PALSA-610; genus JBQTGT01. Next base: position 42,140 of record JBQTGT010000037.1, on the reverse strand, counting down.
TCAACAAGATCGATCTTCCCGCGGCCGAACCCGACCGGCGCGCCGAGGAGATCGAACGCGTGCTCGGCATGCCGGCCGATGATGTGCTGCGGATCTCCGCCAAGACCGGCACAGGGGTTGCGGAGTTGCTCGACGCGGTCCTCGATCGCATCCCCGCGCCGACCGGCGACGCGGACGCACCGCTGCAGTCGCTCATCTTCGACTCGTACTACGACCCGTATCGCGGCGTGATCTCCGCCGTGCGCGTGTTCAACGGCGTCTTGTCGTCGGGCGCGAAGTTGCGGTACGTCAACGCGCAGGGCGACCACTACGCGGAGGAGATCGGTGTGCGCCTGCCTGCACCGACCTCGGTCGCGTCGCTGGGGCCGGGAGAGGTCGGTTACCTCATTGCCGGGATCAAGGAGGTCGGCGAGGCGAAGGTTGGCGAGACCGTGACCGAAGCGCGCCGCCCCGCCGAACCGCTCGCGGGGTACCGCGATCCGAAGCCGATGGTGTTCTGCGGTCTCTATCCTGTCGACGGCGACGAGTACGCCGATCTCCGCGAAGCGCTCGAGAAGCTGCGTCTCAACGACTCGTCGTTCACGTACGAACCCGAAACGTCGGGCGCGCTCGGGTTCGGCTACCGATGTGGCTTTCTTGGCTTGTTGCACATGGAGATCATCCGCGAGCGACTCGAACGCGAGTACAACCTCGCGCTGGTTGCCACGGCGCCCAATGTCGAGTACCGCGCCCACATCATCGGCGGCGACGTCGAGATCGTCGATAACCCGTCGTCGCTCCCTGAGACCAACACGATCGAGCGCATCGAAGAGCCGTACGTCAAGGTGGCGATGCTCACGCCGACCGACTATGTCGGCACGCTGATGGAACTCGCCCAACAGCGCCGGGGCGAGATGCAGAAGATGGAGTATCTCTCCGAGGACCGAGTCGAGCTCGACTATCTCATTCCGTTGGCCGAGATCGTGCTCGACTTCTTCGATCAGATGAAGTCCCGGACGCGCGGCTACGCATCTCTCGACTACGAACCGGCCGGATACCGAGCTTCGAACCTGGCCAAGGTCGACGTTCTCCTGAACGCCCAACCGGTCGACGCGTTCTCCGCGATCGTGCACCGCGACAAGGCGTACGACTACGGCAAGAAGATGACGAACAAGCTGCGCGAGCTCATTCCCCGGCAACTGTTCGACGTGCCGATTCAAGCGTCGGTGTCGGGTCGCATCATCGCCCGCGAGACCGTGAAGGCGAAGCGCAAGGACGTGCTGGCCAAGTGCTACGGGGGTGACATCACCCGGAAGCGCAAGCTGCTCGAGCGCCAGAAGGAAGGCAAGAAGAAGATGAAGCAGATCGGCCGCGTCGAGGTCCCCCAAGAGGCGTTCGTCGCTGCGCTCCGGCTCGAGGAGTAGCGCGCCGCCGCTATGTGAACAGCGCGACGCTGGAAATGCTCACAACGACGCCGACGAGTGCGAGCACGAGCGTGCGGGTCTCTTGCTTCATGGCCGCGAGCAGTTTGTATTCGAGCGCGACGAGATCCTGCTTCGTCGCCAGCTCGGTGTACCCACCCGGCGGGAGGTGCTCCATCAACGTCACCGCATCGTCGGTGCCGAGCACCGACTCCAGTTTGCGAAATAGTCCGTGACGAGCGCGTTCGTCGACCGCCATCGTGCTCTCCTGTCCTGCTGGTGGGCAAGGGTGGAAAGGCATTGCGGCTGCCTCACGCGCCTTCGTCGCCATAGTACCGGTTGGGTGCGCCACCGAAGGCCTCGTGCAGCAGCCGGCGCAGCTGGTCGGTGCCGCGCGCGAACGCAATGTCGGGCGGCCAAGGATGGACCGCGACCCATTCGGCGCTGAACGGGCACGGTCTCGGCGTGAGGAGCGCGGGCGCGGCCCGCGTCCGCACGAGCAACGACGACGTCCCGCGCGCCGCCGCGTACGGCGGACCGCTCGGATGGTGCACGACCGGGCACCCGTCGACGAACACGCGCCGCGGCCGATCCGGACGCGCGAGCACCGCGAGCCGTTCGACGAGGTCGGGGTGACAGTGCAGCTCGGCGAGCGGCGGTTCGGGCGCCCAATCGGTCGGTGCGCCCGAGTGCGCGCGAGTGAGCCACTCCTCGAGCGCGTTCACGGGTCGCGGGGGAGTCCGAGCACCTTCTCGCCGAGGATGTTCCGCTGCACCTCGCTGGTGCCGCCGCCGATCGTGAGCGCGCGTGCGTAGAGGTAGCCGTAGTGCCAGCCGCCGCCGTCCTCGGTGCCGTAGGGGCCGCGGTCGGCGAGCATTCCGTGGGTTCCCGCGAGATCCTTGGCCATCTCCATGACGTGCTGGCCGTGCTCGTCGGACAGTGCCTTGCGTACCGACGCTTCGGGTCCGGGTTCGAGGCCCCGGACGCGCGCCGAGACCGTTCGCAATCGGATGAGGCGCAGTACTTCGGCTTCGATGTACAGCGCGGCGAGGCGTTGGCGCAGCCGCCGGTCGTCGGTGCCGCCCCGCGCGCGCACGAGCTCGACGACATCCAGCGCCGTCGGCCCCCGTCCCCACAGCGCGCCTTCTCCCGACAGAGAGACGCGCTCGTTGCCGAGCGTGACCTTCGCCAGCCGCCAGCCATCGTTCTCGTCGCCGACGAGATTCGAGGCGGGCACACGCACGTCCGTGAAGAACACCTCGTTGAACTCGTGAGTGCCGGTCATTTGCACGAGCGGCCGCACCTCGATGCCGGAGGAGCGCATGTCGATCACGAAGTAGCTGATTGCGCGCTGGGGCGCCGCGTCCGGATCGGTGCGCGCGAGCAGGATGCCGAAGCGGGCGACGTGCGCGAGCGTGGTCCACACCTTCTGCCCGTTCACCACGTATTCGTCGCCGTCGCGTCGAGCCGTCGTCGCCAGCGATGCGAGGTCGCTGCCCGCGGCCGGCTCGCTGAACAGCTGGCACCAGATCTCGGACCCGTCGAGGATGCCGGGCAGCCAGCGCTGCTGTTGCGCTTCGGTTCCCGCGACGAGCAGGGTCGGTCCGGCCCAGCCGATCCCGATCGGGTTCAGCGGACGGGGCACGTGCTGGTCGCGCATCAGTTCGTCGATCTCGAGCTGCTCGGTTGGCGACGCGCCCCGGCCCCAGGGTGGAGGCCAATGGGGGGCGACGAACCCGGCCGCGGCGACACGGCGGGGCCAGTCCGCCCCGTCGGTGCCCTCGGCGAGCAGGGTGCGCAGCTCTTCGACGGTTCCCACGACGCGCGAACCTAGACGCCGTGGTCATCCGCGACGGGCGCCCGCGCCGAACACGCAGCGTGCTGCGCTCGCTCCAAGACGCCGACGACGCCGTCTTGGCGAGCGCGCTGGTCGGCCGGGACGACGACGCGCTGGCCGAGCTGTACCGCCGGCACGGCGCGTGTTGCGTCGGCCTGGCCCGGCGCGTACTCACCGATCGGGTGCTGGCGGAAGAGGTCGTACAGGAGGTATTTGTCCGAGCCTGGCGCCAACCCGAGCGCTACGAACCGCAGCGGGGATCAATGCGGTCGTTCTTGCTGGCGCAAGTGCACAGCAAGGCCGTTGACCTGCTCCGCGCCGAGAACGCGCGCCGCGCCCGGGAAGCCAAGGCCGCGTTGCGGTCGCCCCGACCAGGCGACGACCTCGAGCGCGAGGTGCTCGAGCTGGTCCAAGGTGAGGCGGTGCGCGCCGCGCTGACGACCCTGTCGGACGGGGAACGCGCCGCGATCGAGCTCGCGTACTTCGGCGGCCACACGTACAAGGAAGTCGCGGTGTTGCTCGAGCAACCCGAAGGCACCGTGAAGAGCCGGATCCGCTCGGGTCTGTTGCGCCTGCGCGCGGCGCTCATCGACGCCGGAGTGCACCAATGATCGATCACGAGATGGAAGCGATGCTGGGCGCGTACGTCCTGGACGCGCTCGACGAGCGCGAGCGGGCCCAGGTCGAGGCCTATCTCGGCGAGAACCCTCGGGCCCGCGCCGAGGTCGACGATCTCCGCGAGACCGCCGCCGCCCTCGCGGCCGCGCCCGTCACCGACGCGATCGCACCGCCCGAACTCTGGGCGCGCATCGCGCACGACATTGCCAACGATGCGCCCGGTGACGAGCTCGCGGTCCGGCGTTCGACGACGCGTCGCCGGGTCGCGCCCGCGTTAGCCGCCGCGGCGTCGATCGTCGCCATCGCGCTGGCGGTGCAAGTGCTGTCGTTGCGCGGCGACCTCGACGACGCCCGCCGTCTTGGCGACGACAGCCTCGTCGCCGCGTTCGACCGCGCGTCCGACGTCGACGGCGCCCGTGCCGCCGAACTCGTTTCGTCGACGAGCGAGCAGCACGTCGCGCGCGTGGTGGTGTTGCCCGACGGCCGCGGGTATCTCGTCGGTGACGCGCTCGCGGCACTCCCGTCCGACCGGACGTACCAGCTGTGGGCCGTCACGCCCGCCGCCGACGGCGACGACCCCAAGGTGATCTCGGCCGGGGTTCTCGGATCCCGACCAGAGGCGGCGAGCTTCGAAGTCGACGAGGACGTGGCGGCGTTCGTGCTGACGGTCGAAGAGGACGGTGGCGTCGTGACGTCGACGCAGGACCCGTACGCCGCCGGTAGTCTCGCCTGATCGCGCAACACCGGCACCACGAAACGCCGTTCGGGGTGTACGTCCACGTGCCGTTCTGCGCGCACCGGTGCGACTATTGCGACTTCGCCACCTGGACCGACCGCGCGCACCTCATCGATGCATACGTCGGCGCGTGCGTCACTGACCTTCGTCGGCGCGCCGGCGATGGATGCCCGCCCGCGACGACCGTGTTCTTCGGCGGCGGCACTCCGTCGCTCCTCCCCGCGCCATCCCTCGTAGGGATCCTCGACGCGATCACGCGCACCGACGACGCGGAGGTCACCGTCGAGTGCAACCCCGACAGCGTCGACGCGCCCAAGCTCGCGGCGTACCGAGCGGCCGGCGTGAACCGGCTGTCGTTGGGTGTCCAGTCGCTCGATTCCGCTGTGCTGACCGGGCTCGGCAGGACCCATGATCCGGAAAACGTCACGCGCGCCGTCGAGCTCGCGCGCGGACAGGGGTTCCACAACATCAGCGTCGATCTGATCTACGGAACGCCCGGCGAGAGCACCGAGTCCTGGCGCGCGTCCGTCACTGGCGTGCTCTCGCTCGGTGTCGAGCACGTGAGCGCGTACGCGCTCACGATCGAAGCTGGCACGCCGCTCGGTGTCCGCGTCGCGGGCGGCGCGCCCGCGCCTGACGACGACGACCAGGCCGACAAGTACGTCATCGCCGACGAACTCCTCGAGGCGGCCGGACTCTCGTGGTACGAGGTGTCGAATTGGGCTCGTGCCGGTCGCGAGTGCCGTCACAACCTCGGCTATTGGCGCCAGCACGACTACCTCGCGATCGGCTGCGCTGCCCACGGTCATCGCGCCGGCCGACGCTGGTGGAACGTACGAACTCCCGACCGCTACATCGCCGGCATCGAGGCCGGCGAGTCCCCCGAGGCGGGTGCCGAGCTACTCGCTCCGGCGGCCCGCGCCGAGGAGCGTGTGGTGTTGGCGCTGCGCACCCGAGATGGCGTGCCCGTTCAGACGCGCGCGCCCGTCGACGCCCTCATCGCCGAGCTGGTCGCCGAGGATCTCGTGACGCGCACCGGTGATCGCATCGTTCTGACCCGCCGGGGCCGGCTCCTCGCCTCCGACGTGACGGCGCGGCTGCTGTGCACCGGCGCGATTGGCACTCGGTAGACTTGAGTGCCAATGAGTGAAGTTCTGGACGAGCGCAAGTCCGCGATCCTGCGCGCGATCGTCGAGCAGTACGTCGCGAGCGCGCAGCCGGTGGGTTCGGCCACCGTGACCCAGACCGCCGAGGTCGGCGTCTCGGCCGCGACGGTGCGCAACGAGATGTCCATCCTCGAGCGCGATGGGTACATTGTGCAGCCGCATACCTCGGCCGGTCGCGTCCCGACCGATCAGGGCTATCGCTACTACGTCGACCGGCTCGCGGGCGCGACGCAGTTGCCCGCCGCCGAGCGGCGCCGCATCGCCGACTTCTTCACGTCGGCGACGATGGCGATGGACGACCTGCTGTTCCAGACCAGCCAGCTGCTGACGCGGGTCACGGCTCATGCCGCCGTCGTTGTCGGTCCACAGTCCGAAGCGGTGGTGGTGCGCGGCGCGCACCTCGTGTTGTTGCAGCCGCGCGTCGTACTGGCGGTCGCGGTCCTCTCGAACGGCGCGGTCGAAAAGGAGGTCGTCGCCCTCGACGAGGACGCCGACGAAGTCGTCGCGAGCGCGGCCAGCACCGAGTTCACCAAGCTTCTCGAAGGTCGACGGTTGGGCGACATGCCGGCGCCGCCGCCTCCGCCCACGGGCAACTCCGCGTATGCACTCGCCCGCGCCGCGTGGGACGCGCTGCGTGCGCACCTCGACCACCACCACGGCGAGCCGCTGTACGTCGGCGGCGCCAGTCGGCTGGCGGCCGAACGGGAAGCCTTCAGCGAAACGACGGTCGCGCGCGTCATCGCCCTGCTCGAGCAGCACGTCGTGGTCGCGGCGCTTGTCCGCGAGTTGCTCGGGCCGGGCCTGACGGTACGGATCGGCGCCGAGAACACCCGAGCTGACCTCCTCGAGTGTTCGCTCGTGCTCGCGCCCTACCTCGTTGAGGGCGAACCGGCGGGCACCGTCGGTGTGCTCGGCCCGACGCGCATGGACTATCGCCAGGCCCAGGCGGCGGTCGCCGCGATCTCGCACCAACTCGGCAAGCAGCTATCGCGGTGAGCAACTATTACGACGTACTCGGCGTCGGGCGTCAGTGCACCGAAGACGACCTCAAGAAGGCCTACCGCCAGCTCGCGCGTCAGTACCATCCCGACGCGAACCCAGACGATCCGGACGCGGCCGAGCGATTCAAGGACGTGCAGCGCGCGTACGAGACGCTGCGCGATCCGGAGCGCCGTCGCCGCTACGACATGTTCGGCATCGATGACGATCGCGTCGGGGCGGCGAGCGCGTCCCAGTTCGGTCTGAACGACTTGTTCGACGCGTTCTTCGGCGGCGACGTCTTCGGCCGCTTCCGCGGCGGCGTGGCCAATACGCGTGGTCCCGACGCGGAGGTGATCCTCGAGCTGACGCTGGCCGAGGCCGTCTTCGGTGCCCGCAAGACCGTCGAACCGGTGATGCCGGTCGAGTGTGAAGCGTGCGAGGGTCGAGGGGCCGCCGCCGGGACGCAGGCGACCCGCTGTGCGACCTGCGAGGGGTCCGGCGAGATACGGTCGGTGCGGCGATCGATGCTCGGCCAGCTCGTCACCGCCGGGCCGTGCCAGACCTGTCGCGGCACGGGCGAGGTGATCGCGGAGCCTTGCGCTCCCTGCAACGGTGAGGGGCGAACGCGCGGCGTGCGCACCCTTGACGTCGAGGTGCCGCCGGGAATCGATGACGGTCAGCGCTTGCGGCTCGCGAGTCGCGGGCCCGCGGGCGCGCAAGGTGGCGCCGCGGGTGACTTGTACGTGAGCGTCCGTGTCGAGCCGCACCCCGAGTTCCTCCGGCGCGGCGACGATCTCTATCGGCGGCTGCCGGTCTCGATCGCGCAAGCCGCGCTCGGCGCCCGCATCGAGATCGAAACGCTCGACGGCACCCACGAGGTGGACGTCGCGAGCGGCACCCAGCACGGCGCGCAGCTGCGACTACGCGGGCTCGGCGTCCCGCAGCTTCGCACTGGCCGCCGTGGCGATCTCGTGTGTGAGATCGCGCTCGAGGTCCCCCGTAACCTGACGGCGGAACAGGCGGATCTGCTCGCGCAGTTCGCGGCGCTGCGCGGCGAGCAGGTGGAAACCCGCGAGCGTCTGTTCTCCCGCATCAAGTCGGCGTTCCAGTGACATGATCCACGGATGAGATACGCGTCCGACGTATCCGCTGTCGCGCACGTGTTCGTCGACGGACTCGACGAGGAGTGCATTGTTGCGGGTGCCGACGGACATCATCTGGCACGCGTGCGACGGCTGCGAATCGGCGAACGCGTTACTGCGGCGGACGGCGCCGGGAGCTGGCGCGAGTACGACGTGGCACGCGTCGAGTCGGGTCGCATCGTGCTCGCGGCGCGCGGCGAGATCGAAAAGGAGCCCCAACTCGAGCCGCCGATCTCACTCGCGGTCGCGCTGGTGAAGGGCGGGCTCGACGATGTCGTCGCGCGGTGTACCGAGCTCGGTGTCGAGCGCATCGAACCGCTGCAGACCGCGCGCACGATCGTCCGTTGGGACGAAGTGCGCGCCGCGCACGCGTGGGCGCGGTTGCGCTCGGTCGCACGCGAGGCCGCCAGTCAGTGCCGGCGCGCGCGGCTGCCCGAGATCGCGCCGCTCACAACGCTGGCGGATCTGATCGACCGTCCCGGGGTGCTGGTCGCCGAGCGCCGCGGCCGGGCCGCGGCGACACTGGGTCCGGCTCCCGCCATCGGCTGGACGGTCGTGATCGGGCCCGAGGGCGGGTTCGCACCGGACGAGCTCGCGCCGCTCGGCCCGGTGCCGCGACTGGCCGTCGGACCGCATGTCCTGCGGGCGGCAACTGCGCCGGTCGCCGCCCTCGCCAGCCTCCGCGGGTGCGGGGCTGTGTGACGAGGGGCGTGAGTTGCCCTTGTGTGCCCCGTGACCACTGTTGGTTTCTCCTGGAAGCATGACTTTCACGGAGCGTGCTGATACGATGCACAGAACCGCACCGACCGTGGAAACCGAACCGGGGAACACGCAGAAACAGACCCGCGCGTACTGGGACGCGCCGGGTTCGTGCGGGGTACCGAGAGGGGCCGGAGGGGGCTGGGGTGGCGACGACCGGAGCACGCGTAGGCGAACGCCTGCGGGCCATTCGCCGACAGAAGGGCTTGTCCCTACACGACGTAGAAGCGCGCTCGAACCTCGAGTTCAAGGCATCCGTCCTGGGTGCCTACGAACGCGGCGAGCGCGCGATCTCGGTCCCGCGCCTTTTGCGCCTGGCCGAGATCTACGAGGTGCCGGCCGACCAGCTGCTGCCCCGCGAGCTCGACGGTGAGATCAGCCTCGTCGACAACGGCGGCGCCGCCGTCGCGATGGAGGCCGGCTTCACAATCGACCTCGTGCGGCTGCACGACATCGACGACCCGGACGCGCAGATCCTGTCGCGGTTCGCCACCTCGATTCAGCTCGAACGCCAGGACTTCAACGGACGGATGCTCACGATCCGTCGCTCCGATCTCCGGGTGCTCGCGGCCGTCATGGGCCGCAAGATCGACGAGCTCGGTGCCCGCCTCGAACAGCTCGGTTTGCGGGCGGGGGCGTCGGCGTAACCTCGTCGGAATAACCTCTGGGAAGCTTGGCCTCCTCACCACCGACCACGTCGGTCAGGATTCTCGTTCCCGGCAACCACCTCATGGTGGGACTGCTCGGCCAGCGTGACGAACTGCTGCGCCTGGTCGAAGCCGCATTCCCGGTCGAGATCCTCGTGCGCGGCAACGAGATCAAGATCACGGGTGACGGCGATGAGGCCGAACGCGTCGGCCGCCTCTTCGAGGAGATGGTCCTGCTGCTGGAGCGAGGCCACCAGCTCGACCGGGAAGGTCTCGGTCGCTCCATCGCGATGTTGAAGGCCGACCAGCGACCGAGCGAGGTGCTGTCGACCGAGGTGGTCCGCGGTCGCAAGACGGTGCGCCCGAAGACTGCCGGCCAGAAGCGCTACGTCGACGCGGTGAGCGACAACACCGTGACGTTCGTCGTCGGCCCGGCCGGCACCGGAAAGAGCTATCTCGCGGTTGCGCTGGCGGTCCAGGCGCTCCAGGCCAAGACCGTCAACCGCATCATCCTCACGCGACCTGCGGTCGAAGCGGGCGAGCGCCTCGGCTTCCTTCCGGGCGACATGCTGGCCAAGGTCGACCCGTACCTGCGACCGCTGTACGACGCGCTCTACGACATGCTCGAACCCGAGAGCGTCGCTCGCCTGATGGAACGAGGGACGATCGAGGTCGCGCCGCTCGCCTACATGCGCGGTCGCACGCTCAACGACTCGTTCATCATCCTCGACGAAGCGCAGAACACCACCCCCGAGCAGATGAAGATGTTCCTCACGCGGCTGGGTTTCGGATCGAAGGCCGTGGTCACCGGCGACGTCACCCAGATCGACCTCCCCGAAGGCAAGGGCCGTTCCGGACTGCTAGTCGTTCGCGACGTGCTCGTCGGTATCGAGGGTCTCGAGTTCGTCGAGCTCGGCTCGCCCGACGTCGTGCGCCACCGAATCGTGCAAGACATCGTCGACGCGTATGGACGCCACGAAGAAGGCGTCGCGACGCCGAAGCGAAGACGGTGATGGGCGCCGACATAGCTTCAGAACCTTGGATCTCGGTGTTCGGCGCCGATGAACAACGCGACGTCGCGGTCGACGTGCCCCGCTGGGTGCGACTCGCGCGACTCGTACTCGGCCACGAGCACGTCGGCGAACGATACGGGTGCGGCACCGAGATGAGTCTTCTGTTCGTCGACGAGACAACGATCGCCGAGCTCAATGAACGCTTCCTCGGCGTCGATGGGCCCACCGACGTCCTCGCGTTCCCGATGGACGACGACGTGCCGCCGGGCGGGCGCCAACCCGACCAGGGTGGTCGCGGTCCGGGCGCGCCGACGGACCCCGGAGACCCGCCGGTGCTGCTCGGTGACGTCGTGTTGTGCCCGGCGATCGCGAAACGTCAAGCCGACGAACGGAGCGCCCCACTCGACGACGAGCTCGCGCTGCTAGTCGTGCACGGGGTGCTGCACCTCCTCGACTACGACCACCTCGAGCCGGAGGAAACGGCGTTGATGCGCCGCCGCGAGCAGGAACTGCTCGATCGGTTCCGCGACCTCGAGCGCGAGCAGTAGGTTCGGCGGCCAAATGCTCCCAGATCAACGGGCCCAAACGCCGTGAGCACCGCGCTGGTTGCCGTCCTCGCGATCGTCGTTCTGTTCCTGCTCGCCATCATGCTCGCGGCGGCGGAGACCGCGTTCTTGCGCATGAGCAAGGTCAAGGCGCTCGCGTTGCAGGAACAGGGCGAAAAACGCGCCGGACGTCTGGTCCGTCTTCTCGAGCGGCCCGAGCGTACGGTCAACGCCATCACGCTGCTCGCACTCGCGGCGCAGCTGATCACGTCGTATCTTCTCGGCATCTTGCTGGGCGACTCCGGGGCGTGGATCGTCGCGCTGACGTTGGTACTGAACGTGGTCGTGTTCTTCGTGTTCGCAGAGGCCGCGCCCAAGACATGGGCGATCGAGCACAGCGAGCGCGCGGCGCTGCGCACGTCGGGGATGCTTTCGTTCCTTACCGAGTTCCCGCCCTTGCGGCTGCTCGTCAAGGGCTTGCTCGGTTTCGTCAACGTCATCCTTCCCGGCCGTGGCTTGAAAAAGGGCCCGTTCGTGACCGAGGAGGAGATCCGTCAGATGGCGGATGCCGCCGCAGAGGAAGCCGCGATCGAGACCGAAGAGCGCGAGCTCATCCACTCGATCTTCGAATTCGGCGACACCGTTGTGAGAGAGGTGATGTTGCCTCGGCCCGACATGGTCGCGGTCGAAGCCGATGCCACCGCCGACGAGGGCATCGCGCTCGCGATCAGCGCCGGCAAGTCGCGGCTTCCGGCGTTCGACGACACGACCGACAACATCGTCGGCTTGGTGTTCCTGAAGGATCTTGTCGCGCGCAGCGCAGCAGGCGAAGGCAGCGAGCCGGTGCGCCACAGCTTGCGCGCCGCGCACTTCGTTCCGGAGTCGAAGCGCGTCGCCCCGCTGTTGCGCGAGATGCAGACCGAGAAGTTCCACATGGCGATCGTTGTCGACGAGTACGGCGGCACCGCTGGTCTGGTCACGATGGAAGACCTGCTGGAGGAAATCGTCGGAGAGATCACCGACGAGTACGACGTCGAGGAACCACAGGTCGAACGGCTCCCGAATGGCACGTTGCGCGTGCCGGGCCGGACCCCGATCGACGAGGTCGAAGAGCTGCTCGAGGTCGCGTTGCCCGACGAGGAGTGGGACACGGTCGGTGGCCTCGTCTTCAACACGCTCGGTCATGTCCCGGCCGAGGGCGAGTGCTGCCGCGTCGCCGGCTTGGAGTTCTGCACCGAGCGCGTGCAGGGACGCCGGATCGTGAGCGTCGTGATTCGAGTGCTCGGTGCCGGCGAGGCAGAGACCGAAGGCGCGCAGGGTGTGACAGGTCGGGCCCGTGAGCGAGCGCAGAAGGACGGAGCCGCATGAAAGAGGGGCGGCACGGGCCCGAAGAAGCCGCGTGACGGAACGCTATCAGTCGGGGTTCGTCGCGCTCGTCGGCCGACCCAACGTCGGCAAGTCGACGCTCGTGAACCAGCTCGTGGGCGTCAAGGTTTCGATCGTTTCCGATCGGCCCCAGACGACGCGCACGCAGATCCGGGGCGTCCGCACGACGGACGAGTGCCAGCTCGTATTCCTGGACACACCCGGTGTTCACAAGCCGCGCACCTTGCTCGGAGCGCGCGCGAATACGCGCGCGCTCTCGACGTTGCAGGAGGTGGACGTCGTCTGCTTCGTTGTCGACGCAACGGCGCCGACCGGGAAGGGCGATGCGTTCGTCGCCGAACGCCTCGGCCAAGTGCAAACGCCGGTCGTCGTCGTGTGCAACAAGGTCGACCGCACGTCCCCGGCCGATATCGCCAGGCAGCTGGAGCGCGTCGCACGGCTCGGGGATTTCGAGGCCTACGTCCCGCTGTCCGCTCGGACCGGCGACGGTGTCGATCGGCTCCTTTGTGAGCTGTTGGCCCGGATCCCCGACGGCCCGCAGTACTACCCGGCGGGCACGGTGAGCGATCAGCCCGAGACGTTCCAGGTCGCCGAGCTCGTGCGGGAGAAACTGTTGGCCGTCGCGCGTGACGAGCTCGCGCATTCGATCGCGGTCACGACCGAAGCGGTCGAGGAGCGCCAGACGGCTGACGGACCGTTGCTCGCGCTGCGCGTGGTCGTGCGCGTCGAGCGCGATTCACAAAAGGGCATTGTGATCGGCCACGGCGGCGCGGTGCTCAAGCGTGCCGGCACGGACGCGCGCCTCGAGTTGGAGGCGCGGCTCGGCACGCGTGTCCACATCGAGACGGTCGTGAAGGTCGATCCCGACTGGCAGCGGCGGGCTCACGCGCTGGATCGCCTCGGACTCTAGATGTGGGCACCGTGTGGATTCGGCCGCGGCGCTCGCGGCCGTTGTAGAGTCCGCGCGACCCGTCGAGGAAGGCAGATGTTCGACCGTATCCATCGGCTGCGTTGGGGAGCCGCGACCGCTGGCGTCTTCGTGGCGGCCGCGGTGCTCGCCGGTTGTGCCAACCCCGACGACGAGAAACAACAGACGTCGCTCGAACCCAAGGGCGACATCGCCGACAAGATCCTCGATCTCTTCACGCCGTGGTTCTACGTCGCGTCGGTGATCGGCATCGGCGTCATCGGCGCCACCATCTACGTTGCCCTGCGCTTCCGTGAGAAACCCGGCGAAGAGCGCAACCCGAAGCAGACCCATGGCAACACCGTGCTCGAAATCGGCTGGACGATCGTCCCCGCGCTGATCCTCGCCGCCATGGCGATCCCCACAGTCGCGACGATCTTCGATCTGGCCGAGAAACCCGACAACGCGATCCGGATCCGGGTGACCGCCAAGCACTGGTTCTGGGAGTTCGAGTATCCCGACGAGGCGGTCGTCACGGCCAACGAGATGCACATCCCGATCAACCGCCCGATCGAGCTGATCATCACGGCCCCTGCGGACGGCGTCATCCACTCCTTTTGGGTGCCGAACCTCGCGGGCAAGAAGGACGCCGTCCCCGGCCGCGAGCACTTCTTGGCCCTCGAAGCCGACGAGGTGGGCACGTACCTGGGTCAGTGCGCCGAATACTGCGGGCTCTCCCACGCCGACATGCGGCTCCGAGTGATCGCCGAGTCGCCCGACGAGTTCGAGGACTGGGTCGCGCGCCAGCGCGCGGAGGCGACCGCGGAGCAGGCGGCGTTCATCGAGACGACGCTCGGCGAGCAGTGGGGATGCACGTCGTGCCACGCGTTCGCGGGTGTGTCCGAAGCGCCGATCGGCCCGAACCTCACCCATGTCGGCGACCGCGCGACGTTCGCGGCCGGCGTCTACGAAGCAAACGCCGACAATTTCGAGGAGTGGGTGTTCCAAGCGCCAGAGATGAAGCCCATGGACGAGTACGTGAATGCGATGCCGAACTTCTCCGAGCGGGGCATGACGCGCGACGACGCCCGCGCCATCGCCGAGTTCCTGTGCAACACCGGGACCACTGATGAGAACGTGCAGCGCTGCTTGTCGACCGAGGGAACCGGCAAGCGATGACTACCGTCGACAAGACGTTCCCGGCGCCGCCTGCGCGCACCCCGCTGCTCGAGCGGCCGCGTTCCAGCACCGGCGTGTGGAGCTGGTTCACGACCGTCGACCACAAGAAGATCGCGATCATGTACGGCACCACCGCGATCGTGTTCTTCCTCGCCGGTGGCATCGAAGCCCTGCTGATCCGCATCCAACTCGCGACGCCGAACGGGACATTCCTGTCGGCCGCGGCCTACAACCAGATGTTCACGATGCACGGCACGACGATGGTGTTCCTCCTCGGGATGCCGATCGCGGCCGCGTTCGGCAACTACCTCATTCCGCTCATGATCGGCGCGCGCGACGTCGCGTTCCCGCGCCTCAACATGTTCGGCTACTGGGTGTTCCTGTTGGGTGGCCTGTTCTTGTACTCGTCGTTCCTGATCGGCGACGTGCCCAACGGGGGCTGGGTGGGCTACGCGCCGCTCAACAGCGCGCCACTGTCGAACGGATTCCTGCCCGGTCACGGCCCCGACTTCTGGGCCGTCGGCATCGTCATGCTCGGCATCGGCTCGGTGGCGACCGCGGTCAACTTCATCACGACGATCTTCAACATGCGCGCACCCGGCATGACGCTCATGCGAATGCCGGTGTTCGTGTGGATGATGCTCGTCGTCGCGTTCTTGACACTGTTCGCGATGCCGCCCGTCACCGCGGCGCTGATCCAGATCTACCTGGATCGCAACTTCGGCGCGAACTTCTTCAACGCCGCCGCCGGCGGCGATCCGATCCTGTATCAGCACTTGTTCTGGATCTTCGGCCATCCCGAGGTGTACATACTCATCCTGCCGGGCATGGGGATCGTGTCGGAGATCCTGCCGGTGTTCTCGCGCAAGCCGCTGTTCGGCTACGCGGTGATCGTCTTTTCGGGCATCGCGATCGGTTTCCTCGGCTGGGGCGTGTGGGCGCACCACATGTTCACGTCGGGGCTCGGCCCGGTCGCGGTCTCCGCGTTCGGCCTTGCGACGATGCTCATCGCGGTCCCAACGGGCGTGAAGATCTTTAACTGGCTCGGGACGGTGTGGGGCGGCGCCATACGCCTCCGAAGTCCCATGCTGTTCGCGCTCGGGTTCATCGCCCAGTTCACGATCGGTGGCCTGTCGGGCGTGATGCACGCCATCGTGCCCGCGGACACGCAGCAACACGACACGTACTTCATCGTCGCCCACTTCCACTATGTGCTCTTTGGCGGACTCGTGTTCGCGGTGTTCGGTGGGTTGCACTACTGGTATCCGAAATTCTTCGGCCGCATGTTGAACGAAGGGTTGGGCAAGCTCTGCTTCTGGCTGATGGTCCTCGGATTCAACCTCACGTTCTTCCCGATGCACTTCGTCGGATTGGAGGGCATGCCCCGCCGGACGTACACGTATGCGGACGGGTTGGGCTGGGAGACCCTGAACCAGCTCGAGACCGTCGGCGCGTTCATCATCGCAGCGGCCGTGCTCGTGTACATCGTGAACGTGCTCTATACGCGTCAGCGCGGTCCGATCGCCGGCCCCGACCCGTGGGACGCGCGCACGCTCGAGTGGGCAACGACCTCGCCGCCTCCCGAATACAACTTCCCGGAGATTCCGGTCGTGACTCACCGCGACGAGCTGTGGCACCGCAAGTACACCGAAGACGACGAGGGGCGGCTGCTGAAGCTGCCCGCGGGCGGTGCAGTCGATACGGCCGAACGTACGGCCGCGGAGCCGCACGACATCCACATGCCGTCGCCGTCGTACTGGCCGATGGTCTTCGCATCGGGCATGCCGGTGCTCGGGTACGGATTCGTGTTCAAGGCATGGTGGGTGCTCGCGATCGGCGCGTTCATCATGTTCTTCGGCCTCTACGCGTGGGCCATCGAACCCGCAACCGAGTCCGGCGCTCACGGCAGCCATGACAGCCGCGACGGGGAGCACCGCTGATGGCGCAGGCAGTCGTGCCGGCGGGCGGCGGCGAGATCCAGCACGCGGAGCCGAGCCCGGGTGGCCACGGCGCGCACGCCACCAACACCGGTGTCAGCAATCCGAAGCTGGGTATCTGGCTCTTCCTGTCGTCGGAGGCGCTGTTCTTCGGCGCGTTCATCTCGACGTACTTCCTGTACCGCGGCCGCGACGAAGCGTACAACGGCGGACCCAAGCCGAAGGAACTGTTCGACATCCCGTTCACGTCGGTGACGTCGTTCGTGCTGCTGATGAGCTCACTCACGATGGTGCTGGCGCTCGCCGCGATCCAGCGCGGAGACCATCGCCGGCTGCGCATCTGGCTGCTTGCGACGTGCTTCTTCGGACTCGTGTTCATCGGTGGTCAAGTGTTCGAGTTCACCGAGTTCTACCGCGAGGGCTTGTCGCTGTCGGAGAACCTGTTCGGCTCGACGTTCTTCACGCTCACCGGGCTGCACGGGGCGCACGTGACGATGGGCATCGTGTGGCTGTCGACCCTGTGGGCGCGCTCGATGCAAGGTCGGCTCGCGCAAGGGCAAGCCGAGGCCGTCGAGATCGCCGGTCTCTACTGGCACTTCGTCGACGTTGTGTGGATCGTCATCTTTACCGCTGTGTACCTCGTTCCCCAGCACTAGGACCGTCAATGTCCGACACCGAAGCCGGTACCGACGTCGTTCTCGCCGAGGGTGGCACGGTCGCGACGGTCGAGCCCCAAGACGTGGTGGTCGCGCACGACACGACGCACGCGCACCCGAGCCCTCGTCAGTACGTGCTGATCGCAGTGGTGCTCTGCATCCTCACGGCGATCGAGGTCGGCCTCTACTACCTCGAAGGCGACGTCGCCGACAACTTGTTGATCGCGATGCTGGCCGTGCTCGCGTTCGTGAAGTTCTTCCTCGTCGCGGCCTGGTACATGCACATGAAGGTGGACATGGTGTTCTTCCGACGGACATTCATCGTCGGGATCGCGCTCGCCTGCTTTGTGTACGGCGTCGCCTTGTTCACGTTCGCCAGCACAGTCCTGTCGTCCTAACCCATTGCGATGACCGACTTCCCCGCATTCGTGCCGCACCCCGAGGTGTGGCTGCTCGTCGGGTTATTGGCGGCCGCGTACGTGATCGGCGTCGTGCGCATCGGACCGCGGCTCGCACCGGTTGGGACACCCGTCGTCACGGGGCTCCAAGCGGTGTGCTTCGGTGCGGCGCTGGTCGCGCTGTTGCTGGCGTCCGACTGGCCGGTACACGACCTCGCCGAGGGCTACCTGTTCTCGGTTCACATGATGCAGCACCTCGTGTACTCGATCGTGGCCGCGCCGCTGCTCTTGCTCGGCACGCCGGCGTGGATGGCGCGTGTGCTGCTCGCCCGACCGGCGGCTCTGCGCGCGGTCCGGCGACTCGCGCGTTTCTTCCCCGCGACAATTCTGTTCAACGTTGTCGTTGTCTTCACGCACATTCCCGCCGTGGTGGACGCGGCGTTGCGCAATGGGCTCGTCCACTTCGGGGTGCACGCGTTGGTCCTCGTGTCGGCGCTCATCCTGTGGATGCCGCTCGCGAGCCCGCTGCCCGAGGTGCCCCGCTTCCCGCCGTTGCTGCGGATGCTCTTCTTGTTCCTCCAGGCGGTCGTGCCCACGATCCCGGCTTCGTTTCTCACGTTCGGAGATCGCCCGCTGTACCGCTTCTACGAGGACGTGCCGCGCCTCTACGGGAGCATCTCGGCGCTCGAAGACATGCGGATTGCCGGTCTGGTCATGAAAATCGGCGCGGGCACGGTGCTGTGGGTGATCATCGCTATCGTCTTCTTCCGCTGGTACAACGCCGAGGAGACCGGCACGTCGTCGCGGCGAGTGCCGCGCGACCTCGATCGTGAGCTGATGGAGCTACAGCAACGATGACGTCGACCGAAACCGCCGAGACCGACGCCACCGACACTCGCGCCGATGCCGAGGCCGACGCGCCGCTCGAATCGGACGCGGGTGGTGACGTCCCGTTTTGGCACCGACCGCACGTCGAGCGCTATCTCACGCCGCTCCTATTGCCGATCGCGATCGTGGCGGGTGTCGTGTTCTTCGCGGTCAACATCTCGCGCATCTTCTTGTCGGGTCACGGTCACGTCTCGGTGATCGTCGGAGCGTTGATCACGATCACGATCATGACGGGCGCGTCGCTGCTGTCCGCCGCGCCACAAATGCGTACCGCGTCGGTGGCGCTGATCGCGGCCGCATTTGTCGCGGCGGTCGGGATGGGCGGCTGGCTCTCGCTCGGTCACGCCGAGCTCGAAGCCGAAGGCGGCGCGGTGCTCCCCGACGCGGGCCCCGCGAGTTACGAGCTGGGGTTCGTCTCGAACAACAGCCTCACGTTCGTGCCCAGCGAGGCCGAGGGCGAGACCGGCATCGCGCGTGTCACGCTTACGAACGAGGGGGGCCAGCACACGCTCGCGTTCGAGGACACGTCCGTGCGCTTCGAGCACGTCGAGGTTGCCGCCGGCGGGGACGTCGATACCAGCCGCGCGTTCTTCGGGGAGCCCGGCGAGTACGTCTTCTTCTGCGAGATCCCTGGCCACCGCGAGGCGGGCATGGAGGGTGTCGTCGTCGTTGACGGGGAGCCGGTGATCCTCGAAACGCTCGAAGCCGAACTCGGCGGCGCCGAGGGCGGCGGGAGCGGCGAAGGCGAAGCGCCCGCCGACGCGGGCTAGGGCACGCGCACTGTGAGCGCGTCGCGCACTGCGTCCATCGTCGCCGGCAACGGCCCGACGCGTTCGCCGTCCGCGTAGACCTCCATCGCAATCGCGGGATCGAGCGACACCAGCTCGACGCGCGCGCCGCGCGCCGTCTGAACCTTCGGATGCTCGACATGCGTGCCTTTGAAGACCCTCGGAAAGGTGCGCAGGAACTCGAAGCGCGACGTCGCGCCGACGATCGTCACGTCGAGCAGCCCGTCGTCCATCTGCGCGCCCGGCGTGATGCGCATGCCGCCCGCGTAGGCGGGCCCGTTGCCAACCGCGACGAACCACGCGCGCGTTTCGTGGACCTCGCCGTCGACGGTGATGCGGAATGGGTGCGGTCGGTAGTCCATCAGCGTGCGCAAGACCGCGGCCACGTAGAGCGCCGTCCCCGAGAGCCGCGTGACGGTGTTCGCCCAACGGTTGGCCTCCGAATCGAAGCCCGAACAGGTCACGCAGGTGTACAACCGACCGTTGACCCGTCCGAGGTCCACGACCCGATCGCGTCCGTGCGCCAACACGTCGAACGCGCGCAACGGGTGCTTCGTGTCGTAACCGAGCTCGCGCGCGAAGTCGTTGCCGGCACCGGTCGGGACGATGGCGAGACGCCGACCGGCCGCCGACGCGATCGCCGCAATCTCCGAGACTGCGCCGTCACCGCCGCACGCGACGAGGTCGCGTCCGGTCGTGACCGCGTCGCGAGCGATTTGACCCAGCGCCTCGGGTTCGGGCGACACTTCGACGTCGGCGCCCGCGTCCTTGGCCGCATGCGTGATCTCCTCCAGCAGCTTGCGGGTACGTCCCCGTCCGGCCGCCGGATTGACGATTGCGACCCACGCCATGGCGACGACCCTACCGACGCCGCCCCATCCGAACTGGCGTGACAGAGGCGCGCCAGGCGCGCTCCAGTCACGCCAGTTCGCAGTGGGGGGCAGTGGGGCGTCGAAATTTGGTGGAGATGTCCATGGCGGGTGGGGCGGCACACGGCGGCTTCGGTACGTTCATCGTGTGATCCACCTCGACCCGGATCGGATGCCGCATCACGTCGCACTCGTCATGGACGGCAACGGGCGCTGGGCCCAGCAGCGCGGGCTCAAGCGCACCGACGGGCACGCGGCGGGCGAGGAGGCGCTCTTCGACGCAGTCGAGGGCGCGCTCGACATCGGGCTGCGGCACATGACGGTGTTCGCGTTCTCGACCGAGAACTGGCGCCGCCCGCTCGACGAGGTGCGGTTCCTCATGGGCTTCAACGAGCGTTTGCTCCTCAAGCGGCGCGACACCCTGCACGAGCGCGGCGTGCAGGTCCGGTTCATCGGGCGACGGGGCGGTCGGGTGCCGGCGCGGGTACGGCGACGGATCGAGGAGACCGAGGAGATGACCCGCCGCAACACGACCATGACGCTGACCTTCGCGTTCAACTACGGCGGGCGGGCCGAGCTCGCGGACGCGGCGAAGGCGATCGCTCGCGAAGCCGCGGCGGGCCGCCTCGATCCCGAGAAGGTCGACGAGCGGATGCTCGCCCGGCATCTGTACGCCCCTGACATTCCCGAACCCGATCTCCTCGTGCGGACGTCGGGTGAGTTCCGAATCTCGAACTTTTTGTTGTGGCAGCTCGCGTACGCGGAGTTGTGTTTCGTGGACGTGCTCTGGCCCGACTTCCGGCGCGAGCACTTGTTTGACGTGATCGCCGAGTTCCAGAAACGGGACCGGCGGTTCGGCACCATCTAGTACCTTCGCTCGTTCGTGGGCACTCCTTCCATCGACGAGCAGGTCGACGCCATCTTCCTTGGTGCCGAGTTCGGCGACGAGCAGCTCGCCCAGGCCATGGAGAAGGAGTTGCGCGAGCGACTCGCGCTCGGTCGGCCGCTGCGCGTGTATGTCGGGTACGACCCAACGAGTCCCGATCTCCATCTCGGACACACGATCACAATGCGCAAGCTGAAGCTGTTTCAGGACTTCGGCCACGATGTGACGTTCCTCGTCGGCACCTTCACCGCACAGGTCGGCGACGTGAGCGACAAGCTCGAAGGTCGCCCGCGGCTCGCGCCCGAGCGCGTCCGTGACGCGGCGGCGTCGTACGCGGCGCAGGCCTTCAAGATCCTCGATCCCGCAAAGACCACGGTGGCATACAACGACGAGTGGTTGGCTGTGTTGGAGCTCGCCGACGTCATAGAACTCGCGTCGGCATTCACGGTCCAGCAGTTCCTCGCTCGCGACACGTTCCGGAAACGGATGGACCGCGGCGACCCGCTGCGCCTGCACGAGTTCCTGTACGCGCTCTTGCAAGGCTACGACGCACTCCATCTGAAGGCCGACGTGCAGATGGGCGCGACCGAACAGTTGTTCAACATCCTCGCCGGCCGCCGCCTCCAAGAGCTCTACGGCCAGCCGCCTTCGATCGCGATCACGTTCCCGGTGCTCGTCGGTACTGACGGCACCGCGCGCATGGCGAAGAGCGCTGGGAACTACGTCGGGATCGCCGAGCGGCCCATCGAGCAGTACGGCAAGGTCATGAGCATCGACGACGACGCGATGCGCCAGTGGATCCCGCTCGTGACGTCGTGGTCGCCGACGGAAGTGCGCGAGAAGCTCGCCGCGCTCGACGCGCACGTGCTGCATCCGATGGAGCTGAAAAAGCATCTGGCGTCCGATGTGGTACGCACCTATCACGGTGCGGAGGCGGCGGCGACGGCACAGGAACACTTCGAAGCGCTCCATCAACGGCGCGATCACGACGACGCGGCCGAGCCGCTTCGGATAGAGAGCCCAGTGCTGCTCGACGTGCTCACGGGGCTGGGCAGCTCGAAGCGCGAGGCTGGGCGCCTGCTCGAGCAGGGTGCCGTGCGAGTCAACGGTGACGCCGTCACCGACGCGGCGCACGAGCTGCGCACCGGCGATGTGCTCAAGGTCGGCAAGCGACAGGTGTTCCGGATCGAGCAGTAGTCGCCGGCGTGGGTAGTTACACTCGTGTGATATGCCCGGCCTGTATCGCGACGAAGGCGTCGTGCTCCGCACGATCAAGCTCGGCGAGGCCGACCGCATCGTGACGATGTTGAGCCCCGGCCACGGCAAGGTCCGCGCGGTGGCAAAGGGCATCCGCAAGACGACATCGAAGTTCGGGGCTCGGCTCGAACCCGCGAGCCGCGTCGCGTTCCAGTGCTACCGCGGGCGCGAACTCGACGTGGTCACCCAAGTCGAAACGATCGAAGCCAACCGGGCCGTGCGCGAGGAATACGCGCTGCTGATCCACGCGGTACCGATGCTCGAAGCCGTGGACCAGGTCGCCCAAGAGCGCGAGGCCAGCCCCGCGTTGTACAGCATGCTCACCGGCGCGCTACGAACGCTCGGAGCCGGCCGCAGCCCGGTCGTCACGCCCGCCTTCTTCTGGAAGCTGCTGTCGTTGGAGGGGTTTCACCCGCTGCTCGACGGCTGCGCGAGCTGCAACCAAGACGTCGAGATGGTGGCGTTCGACCTCGACGAAGGCGGCGTGCTCTGCCGATCCTGCGCGCGCGGAAGTGGCCGTCCGCTGAGCCCGGCCGCACTCGCGCTGCTGCGCCGGATCCTCGGCGGGGGCCTGGTCACCGCGCTGGCCGAACCGGACGGCCGGGCGACCAACGAAGTCGAACAACTCGGCATCCGCGCGTTGGAGCACCACGTGGAGCGCCGGCTCCGATCCACGGCGCTGCTCTGAGTCGCGCTGAAGCTAGCGAGCGACGACGCGGAGCATTTCGTCGATCGAGAGCTGCCCCGACACGACACGACGGAGTGCGGCTATCCGCAGCGATTCCATGCCGCCGGCGATCGCGCTCGCCTCGATCTCGTGGCGCGAGGCTCCGGTCAAGACCAAGCGCGCGATCTCCTCGCTGAACTCCATCACCTCGTACAAGGCGCCGCGGCCCCGGTAGCCCGTCGTCCGGCAAGTCGGACAGCCGACGGCTCGGCGCATCGTCGCGTTCTCCAGGAGCGCTTCGGGACAGCCGAGCTGAATGAGGTTCCGTTCGTCAACATCCGTGAGAACAGCGCAGCGTTCGCACAGCTTTCTGACGAGGCGTTGCGCGACGACGCAGCTGAGCGACGAGACGACGAGGTAGGGCTCGACGCCCATCTCGATCAGCCGCATCGGTACTGCCGCGGCGCGCAGGGTGTGAATGGTGGACAACACGAGGTGTCCGGTGATGGCGGCCTCCGAGGCGATCTTGGCGGTTTCGGAGTCGCGGATCTCACCGACGAACACCACGTCCGGGTCGGCGCGCAGGATGGATCGCAACGCCGACGGGAACGTCACTCCGGCGCGGATGTCGACCTGGATCTGCTTGATGCCGTCGAGGCGGTATTCGATTGGGTCCTCGACCGACACGATCGAGCGGTCCGGCGCGTTGAGCGCGGCGAGCGTTGCGTACAAGGTCGATGTCTTGCCCGATCCGGTTGGGCCGCTCACGATCACGGAACCTTGCGGCGAACGGATCGCCTCCTCGTAGCGGACCAGGTCCAAGCCGCTCAATCCCAATGTCGGAAGTTCCAGCACGGTTCGGACGCGGTCGAGGAGTCGCAACACAACGGCCTCGCCGTGCGCGGTTGGAAGGGTCGCGACTCGTACGTCGATCTCTCGTCCGTCGATAGTGGTCGAGAAGCGTCCGTCGTGGGGCACGCGCCGACGCGTGATGTCGATCCCGCCGAGCACCTTGATCCGACTGACCAGGGGTCGCAGCACGGACGTCGGCGTCTCGGAAGCATCGCGGAGCACCCCATCAACCCGCATACGAATGCGGATCCCGTCCGACAGGGGCTCGACGTGAATGTCGGATGCCGATTCGTTGACAGCTTCCAGGAGCAACGCGTTGACCAGCCGCACGATCGGCGCGTTCTCGACGTCCGACTGAGCACTCGCCGGGTTCTCGTCTTCGACTTCGCCGGCTTCGTCGAACTGGTTCTCCACATCCTGGCGGTTCCACGTTCGTTCGATGACGTCTTTGAGCTGCATGCGGTCGGCCATTACCGCACGGACCGAATGGCCCGTCACAACCCGGAGATCGTCAAGGGCGAACACATCTTCGGGATCCGCCATCGCGACGACGAGGCATTTTCCTTGGCGACCAATCGGAATCGCGCCGTGATTGCGGGCGAGGTGATCAGGTATGAGCGTCGCGAGCTTCTGATCGATCTGCTG
The DNA here is from genome assembly GCA_052390615.1 of Actinomycetota bacterium. Taxonomy (GTDB): domain Bacteria; phylum Actinomycetota; class Acidimicrobiia; order IMCC26256; family PALSA-610; genus JBQTGT01. The sequence goes on along the minus strand of JBQTGT010000037.1, from coordinate 17,981 downwards.
CGACGACAAGTCGACGAACGGGAAGCCGACGCGCTCCGCGATCACCTCGGTGAGCGCGACGCTCGACAGCACTCCCATCTCCACGAGGGTCTGCCCGATGCGTCGGTGAGTCGCCCGTTGGAGCTCAACTGCCGATGCGATGTCTCGTTCGGTTACGAGACCCCGCTCGACCAGCGTTTCGCCAATGAGTGGCAGCTGCGGGTGCGCAGCACCTGCGTTCGGCGCCCCGTCGGGACACGTTTCCACGGGCGCTGGCCCCGCCCACCTCGTAACCGGCGGGATCTCCAGGAGCGGCGCCTCGGACTGCTCTGGCGCGAACGGCGCGCGCGCGTCGACGGTGTCGTCATCGGATTCGGCCAGCAGGTCAGCCAGCGCGTCGTTGAAGGAGGCGAGCGCCTCGGCGCGCGTCCGCGTCGACGGCTGCGAGGCCCGTCTCGCGCGCGCGGCTGTTGCCACGGTGTGTCCTTCCGCCTGCTGCTGCCCCGTGAAGTTCCTCGACCAGTCGTGGGCCCAACTTGTGCACAATCTCGCAGAATGTCCGCTTTCGTAGGCCGAAAGGGACCGGAAGTAGCCTGCTCAGCCGTGCCCTCGCCCGACCCCAAGCTGATGGATCGCGTCGTCAACCTGGCGAAGCGGCGCGGGCTGATCTTTCCCTCGTCCGACATCTACGGCGGGTTCCGCTCCAGCTGGGACTACGGGCCGCTCGGCGTGTTGCTCAAGCGCAACATCAAGGAAGCCTGGTGGCGGACGATGGTGCAGCTGCGCGACGACATCGTCGGACTCGACGCGGCGATCCTCATGGCACCGAAGGTGTGGGAAGCGAGCGGCCACCTCGCGACATTCACCGACCCGCTGGTCGACTGCCGCAAATGCAACGAACGTTTTCGCGCCGACCACCTCCCGGAATCTGGCGCGTGCCCGAACTGCGGCGCCAAGGACAGCTTCACCGAAGCGCGCAACTTCAACCTGATGTTCAAGACGTTCGTCGGACCCGTCGAGGACGATGCGTCGGTCGCGTACCTCCGGCCCGAAACCGCGCAGGGGATCTTCGTCAACTACAAGAACGTGCAGACGACCGCGCGCAAAAAGCCGCCGTTCGGGATCGCGCAGATCGGAAAGTCGTTCCGCAACGAGATCACGCCAGGCAACTTCACGTACCGGACACGCGAGTTCGAGCAGATGGAGATGGAGTACTTCGTGCCGCCCGAAGATAGTGCGAAGTGGTTCGAATATTGGGTGCAGCAGCGCTATCAGTGGTATGTCGATCTCGGGATCGCGGAGGACGCGCTGCGCATCCGACCCCATGATCCCGAGGAGTTGTCGCACTATTCAGCCGGCACCTCCGACGTCGAGTTCCTGTACCCGTGGGGATGGGGCGAGCTCGAAGGCATCGCCAACCGCGCCGACTACGACCTCACGCAGCACGCGAAGTTCTCCGGCGAGGAGCTCACCTACTTCGACCAAGACCAGGAACGGCACTACGTTCCGCACGTCATCGAGCCCGCGGCCGGCGCCGACCGGGCGACACTCGCGTTCTTGTTGGCCGCGTACGACGAGGAAGAAGTGCGCGGCGAGAAGCGCACGGTGTTGCGATTCGACCCTCGGCTGGCGCCGATCGACGTCGCAGTGCTCCCACTCAGCCGCAACGACAAACTCAGCCCGACGGCACGCGCGCTCGCCGACACGCTGCGCCCGCACTTCCAGGTCGACTTCGACGATGCCGGCGCAATCGGCCGCCGGTATCGCCGCCAGGACGAGGTCGGGACGCCGTTGTGCGTCACGATCGACTTCGACACGCTCGACGACCGGGCGGTCACCGTGCGCGATCGCGACACGATGGATCAGGAGCGAGTCTCGATCGACGGCCTCGTCGATCGGGTGCGCGCCCGACTCTCCCCCTAGAAAGCATCTCGATGGACGACTACTACTCGCTGCTCGGCGTCGACGCGGACGCCGCGACCGACGACATCCGCACTGCGTACCGGGACAGGAAGGCGGCGCTCGAAGGCAAGGGCGACAAGCCTGCCGTCGCGCGGGTGAACAAGGCGTGGAACGTCCTCTCCGACCCGTACCAGCGCGGTCGCTACGACGAGCAGCGGACCCAGGCCGCGGAAGACGGTGGGCTCGACGTGTCCGACTCCGACACGCCTGACGTCGAGGGCGCGCCGCCGCGCCGGCGCCGCATGTTTGAGCCACCCGACCGCAACGCCCCGCCCCCGCAGCCGACGATCGTGCTGCCCGCCGGGGCGCGGTTCCCCGCGCCGCGCAAGCGCGTCACCGCGATGGCGATCGACTTGTTCATGATCCTGCTGTTCTTCGTCGGTTTGAACGTGCTCCTCCCGGTCGTCGTCGAGGATCGCCATCCCGAACAGGCCGATCTCCTCGACGCGCTGCAAGACCGCATCGACCTCCTCGACGCGCGCGAAGACGACGTCGACGACGCCGAGAACGAGCGCGAGGATGCCGAGGCGGCGCTCGTCGACGCCGAAGACCGGGCCGCGGCCGAGGAACGACTCGAAACGGCACAGTTGACGGAAGAAGACGCAGCTGCGCAGCTCGAGGCCACGGAAGAGCCGGCCGCGGCACTGCTCGAGCGCTGCGATGCCGGTGGCTACGACACGCAGGTCGAGACCGATGAGGGCGACGATCCCCCGACGGTGCGCGACCGCCTCGACGAGTGCGCCCTCGACGCGCTCGCCGACACGCAGGGACTCCAACTCCTGATGATCGAGGGGTTCTTCGTCGTGAGCTCCCTCTATCTCGTCGTCCCGAGCGCGTTCACGGGCCAGACGCTCGGGAAGAAGTTGCAGGGCATCCGCGTGATCCGCCAGGACGGCTCGCCACTCGGATGGCGAGGCGCGATCAAGCGCTACGGCTTGCTCGTGCTCGCCACCAACGTCTTGTACCTCCTGCTCCGCGAGCTGGCCGGCGCGCTCGTGCTCGTGGCGGTCATGGGCTGGATGCGCAACCCCAACCAGCAGGGCATGCACGACCGCGCCGCCAAGACCATCGTTGTCGAGGCATGAAGCCGTGAAAGTAGATTCTTGATATGGCGAAGCCCGAGAAGTTCGTGTACGCCTTCGAAGAGGGCGGAAAAGAACAGAAGTTCTTGCTCGGCGGCAAGGGCGCCAACCTCGCGGAAATGACTCGGTTGGGGCTGCCGGTCCCGCCCGGATTCACGATCAGCACCGACGCGTGCAAGGCGTACATGGCCGGCGGCGACACGCTTCCGGCCGGACTGATGGATGAGGTCGCCGCCGCGCGTGCCGCGCTCGAAACCAAGATGGCGAAGCAGCTCGGTGACGCGGACGATCCGCTGCTCGTCTCGGTACGGTCGGGGGCCGCGTTCTCGATGCCGGGGATGATGGACACGGTCTTGAACCTCGGGCTGAACGACCGGTCGGTGAAGGGGCTCGCGAAGCAAACGAGCAACGAGCGGTTCGCGTACGATTCGTACCGGCGGTTCGTGCAGATGTTCGGCAAGATCGTCCTCGACGTGCCGGGCGACCTGTTCGAGGACGCGCTGCACGACCTGGTGGAAGCGCGCGGTCTGTCGGTGGAGACGGCGCTGTCGGCGGATGACCTCGCCGGTCTGGTGGAGACGTTCAAGGGGATCGTCAAGAAAGAAGCGGACGTCGAGTTTCCGTCCGAGCCGACGGAGCAATTGCGCTTCGCGATCGAGGCGGTGTTCCGGTCGTGGAACGGTCGTCGGGCGCGCGACTACCGCAAGCTCGAAGGCATTGCCGATGATCTTGGCACCGCAGTCAACGTTCAGACGATGGTGTTCGGCAACAAGGGTGACGATTCCGGAACGGGCGTCGCGTTCACGCGCAACCCGTCCACCGGCGAGAACGTGCCGTACGGCGACTTCCTCACCAACGCCCAGGGCGAAGACGTGGTCGCCGGTATCCGCATCACCGAGCCGCTCGACGCGATGGGTGGCACCTTCCCGGAGCCGCACCGGCAGCTCGGCGAGGTCATGAACCAGCTCGAGTCGCACTACCGCGACATGTGCGACATCGAGTTCACGATCGAACAGGGTCGCCTTTTCATCCTGCAGACCCGTATTGGCAAGCGCACGGCCGCGGCCGCGCTGCGCATGGCCGTCGAAATGCAACAAGATGGGATGATCGACCGGGCCGAGGCGGTGCAGCGAGTGAAGCCGGCGCAGCTCGATCAGCTGCTCCACCCGCAGTTCGACCCGAAAGCGAAGTTCGAGGCGCTCGCAAAGGGTTTGAACGCGTCGCCCGGTGCCGCGGTCGGCAAGGTGTACTTCACCGCGGACGATGCCGAGGCGCGCTCCGAGGCGGGGGAGCGCGTGATCCTCGTTCGTCCGGAGACGTCACCCGACGACCTGCACGGGATGATCGCGGCCGAGGGGATCCTGACGTCACGCGGAGGGTTGGTGTCGCACGCGGCTGTCGTGGCGCGCGGTATGGGGAAGCCGGCGATCTGCGGCGCCGACGCGCTCAAGATCGACCTGAAGGCGAAGCAGTTCGCAGTGGGCGCGACGGTCGTCCGTGAAGGCGATGTCATCTCGATCTCGGGCAGTACGGGTGAGATCGCGCTCGGCGAGGTGCCGGTGATCACGCCCGAACCGTCCGGGCACTTCTCGACGATCCTCGGTTGGGCCGACCAGTTCCGAACGATGAAGGTGCGCACGAACGCGGACCTGCCTGAGGATGCCGCGAAAGCGCGCGAGTTCGGCGCGGAAGGCATCGGCCTGTGTCGCACCGAGCACATGTTCCTCGGCGACCGGCTCCCGATCGTGCAGCGAATGATTCTCGCCGAGACGCCCGATGATGAGGCGGTTGCGCTCGAAGAGCTGCGCGCCCAACAAGAGGAAGACTTCGTCGGCATCCTCGCGGCGATGGACGGCTTGCCCGTGACGGTGCGACTGCTAGATCCGCCGCTGCACGAGTTCCTGCCCGACCACGAGGAGCTCATCGTCAAGGACGCGCTCGGCACGCTGACCGATGTCGAACGCAAGCTGCTCCACGCGGCCGCGGTCTGGCGGGAGTCGAATCCCATGCTGGGCACGCGCGGCTGTCGGCTCGGCATCATCAAGCCCGGTCTGTACCGGATGCAGGCGCGCGCGTTGGTGCAGGCCGCGTGTGATCGCAAGAAGGTGGGCGGGAATCCGATCGTCGAGATCATGATTCCGCTCATCGTGAGCGAACCCGAGCTGAAGCTGATCGAGACGTGGGTGCGCGAGGAAGCGACGGCCGTGATGCGCGAGAGCGGCGTGCAGGTCGACTACCTGGTCGGCACGATGGTCGAGACGCCACGCGCGGCGTTGTGCGCCAAGGAGATCGCGGAGGTCGCCGAGTTCTTCTCGTTCGGTACCAACGACCTCACGCAGATGGCGTTCGGGTTCAGCCGCGATGACATCGAGGGCCGGTTCATGAGCGAGTACTTGCAGTACAAGCTTCTTGTCGCGAACCCGTTCGAGACGCTCGACGTCGAGGGTGTCGGTCAGCTCGTGCGTATGGGCGTCGAGCGCGGCCGGGAAGGACGCGCGAACCTCAAGCTCGGTATCTGCGGCGAACACGGCGGCGATCCCGCGTCGGTGGCGTTCTGTCACGAGGTCGGCCTCGACTACGTCTCGTGCTCGCCGTACCGAGTGCCGATCGCCCGACTCGCCGCGGCGCATGCCGCCTTGGGTAAGGGCGGCCCCGGCTCGAGCGCATGAGTCGGCCGCTTCCCGATCATTGACCGGAAAGCGACTTCTGCGGGCCCAGTTCGGTCAATGACTCGGTGGTCCCAAACGCGCGCGCGTCGCGGTGCCGTCGTCGGTCGCGTCTCCGTGTTCGTCGACGCGACTCGAACCGCCGGAAGAGGACCGGGTTGGGATACCCGCACATGCGCTCCTCCGCCCGAGCGCGCGCGATTTCGGCAATCAACAACGCATACATCGAAACTCCTCCGGGAACGAGAAGTTCAGGAACTGAGGAGCGCGCCGGACGAGATGTCCACGTCCGGGCGATCCGCGTTATCGAGATCGATTTCGACTTGGAGTCGATGAGCCATGGGCACCTCCTTTCGTCGGCTGCGCAACCGTAGACAACGGCGCCGCGGGGCGCATCCGGATTTCTGTCTCAGGCGGTCGGTACCCTCGCCGTGTGACCCACGTTGTCGATCCGGTGACCATTCAGACCGCTCATGCGGGCGCGTATGTAGGTGGCCGGCCACGGCCGCGCGAATACCGTGAGGCCGAGCTCGACGTGCTGCTGGCGCCGGGCGCAACCCGACCGCTCGGCGCGGGCAACCGTGCCGTTGCCGAGGACCCGGATCCGCACCGGCTCTGTTTCGAGCGGGATCTCGACAGGGTCAAGCACTCGCGCCCGTGGCGCCGGCTCGCGGGGAAGTGTCAGGTGTTCGTCGCGCCCGAGGACGATCACCTGCGGACCCGGCTCACCCACGCCGTCGAGGTGGCGCAGGTCGCGACCGGCATCGCGCGGACGGTCGGGCTGTGCGTCCCGCTGACGGAGGTCATCGCGCTCGCGCACGATTGCGGGCATGGTCCCGCCGGCCATGCGTCGGAGGACGCGTTCTCGCCGTACTTGCCCGGCGGCTACGACCACGCGGTCTACGGCGCCGATGTCACGCTGGCGCCGCTGAACCTCTGCGCGGAGACGCTCGACGGCGTCCGAAACCACTCGTGGCGGCGGCCGCCGCCCGCGACGCCCGAAGGTGAGGTCGTCGCGTGGGCCGATCGCATCGCGTACGTGTGCCACGACTTCGAAGACGCGGTGCGCGCCGGGATCCTGACTGCGGAGGACCTCCCGAACGCCGTTTCCGACATCGTCGGCCGACGGCGTTCCCAACAGGTCGGCGGGTTCGTGGATGCGGTGCTCGACGCGATCGACCGCACCGGCCGCGTCGGGATGGCCGACCCCGCCGCGAACGCTCTCGCCCAGTTCCGGGCGTTCAACTTCGAGCGCATCTACTTGCGAGCCGCGGCGGCCAGCCAGGCTGCACGAGTCGTCGCATTGCTGCGCGGCCTCGTGGAGTTCTTCGCCGACGCGCCCGGAAGGTTGCCCGACGATTCGTCGGTCGTTCCCAGCTCGCCCGAGGCGGCCGCGGCCGCAGTGCACTACGTGAGCGGCATGACCGACCGGTACGCGCTCGCGCTCGGCGTCGAGCTACTGGGCTGGCGCATCGACGCGCTCCCGCGCGGCGTGTGAGCGACCCGTAGTCTGGCCACGATGGGCATCGTCGACGACGACGTGGCGCGAGTCCGAGAGGTTACCGACATCGTCGCGCTCGTCGGCGAACACGTCGGCTTGAAGCGGGTCGGGCGTCGGTTCCAAGGGCTGTGCCCGTTCCACACCGAGAAGTCGCCGTCTTTCTCGGTTAACCCGGAAATGGGCGTCTATTTTTGCTTCGGTTGTCAGAAGAGCGGTGACGCGATCACGTTCGTGCGCGAGGTCGAGCACCTCGACTTCGTGGAAGCAGTCGAACGCTTGGCCGCGCGCGCCGGGGTCACGCTCCGCTACGACGATGCGAACTTTTCGGCCGAGCGCAAGCGCAAGCAGCGGCTGCACGACGCGGTCGGCGCCGCGATCGACTTCTACCACCACCGCTTGCTCGAGTCCGACGATGCCGGCAACGCTCGACGGTATCTCCGCTCCCGCGGCTTCGACGGTGACCACGCGCGCAGGTTCTCGCTCGGGTTCTCGCCCGACGGATACGACATGCTGAGCGTGCATCTCCAAAACAAGAAGTTCGCGCGCCAAGATTGTGTCGACGCGGGGTTGTCCTTCGTCAATCGCGCGCAGAAGCTCCAAGATCAGTTCCGCGGTCGTTTGATGTTTCCGATCTGGGATGCCCGCGGGGAGCCAGTTGGGTTCGGGGGTCGCCTCCTCGAGGGAACCGGCTCGAAATACAAGAACTCACCGGAGACGCCGCTCTACCAAAAGTCGCGGCTGCTGTACGGGCTGCATTGGGCGAAGGGCGAGATCGTCGCGCGCGGTGAGGTGGTGATTTGTGAGGGGTACACCGACGTGATGGCGTTCGCGCTCGCCGGGGTTCCCGTCGCGGTCGCGACCTGCGGGACGGCGCTCGCCGACGAACACTTCCTCACGCTCAAGAACCTCGCTCGCAAGGTGACGCTGGCGTACGACGCCGACGCCGCGGGACAGGCCGCGGCCGAGCGCTGCTACCAGTGGGAGCAGCGCTACGAGGTCCAGTTCCAAGTCGCCGACCTGCCGGAGGGCCGCGACCCAGCCGACGTCTGGCGCGACGACCCCGAGGCGCTCGTCTCCGCGGTCAAGGCGGCCACGCCGTTCCTGGAATTCCGCATCGATCGGCTTCTCGCGGGCGCCGACTTGAGTTCGCTCGAAGGCCGCGCCCACGCGGCGGAACGGGCCGCGACACTGGTTGCGGAGCATCCGAGTGATCTCGTCCGCGACCAGTACGTGATGAAGCTGGCCGGCCATCTCGACATCACGCCTGACCGGTTGCGTGACACCGTCGCGCGCGCCCACGCGCGACCGCACATACAGAGCGCATCGCAGTCGGCGACACCATCCGCGCCGCAGTTGCGACCGGTCGATCGACGCGAGCTCGACGCGTTGCGATGGGCAGTCCTCGCACCAGACCTCATGAGTGGTCGCCTCGATGTTGCCCTCTTCGCCGATCCCGTCGCGCGCAGCGCGTTCGAAGCGTTGACCACGTTGCCGTGGCACGAATGCTTGGCGCACGCACCACCCGAAGCCGCGGCGCTGCTCAAGCGCCTCGCGGTCGAAGAGCCAAGCGGGACGAACGCGCCCGAAGAGATCGTCGCGCGGGTTGTAGTGAATCTCGTGGAAGCGTCAAGTCTACGGCTGCTCGCGTCGATGCTGAGAACAGCCGACGAACGCTCCGCCGCGGTGAAGGCGTTGCTCGACGCGCTTGTGCGCGAGCGCACAGACGAGCGTTGGTTGGCGGGCGAATCGATCGCCGAGCAATTGGTAGGGTGGATCACCGATGGCGGAGACCGAACAGCCGAACGATCAGGACCCCCAGACGCCTGACGCGTCGCCTGACGCGAGTCCGAGCGCGACGGACGCATCCGACGACGCCGGCGTTGAGACCGTTCTCGATCAAGTGCGCGTACGCGGCTTCATCACGACCGGAGAGATCTTCGCCGCGTTCCCCGACCTGGAACCCGACACCGACGAGCTGCGTGATCTATACGCGATGTTCGAAGCGCGCGGCGTGAAGGTGCTCGACGAGATTGCCGAGGAGCTCCAGCTCGAAGACCAACGGCGCGCCGGCACGAGCGGCGCCGAACAGGGACAGTCGTCGCGGCGTCGCGAACACCGCCCGGCGCCGGCCAACCGCCCGGGCACGGTGGGCGCGTCGCGTCTCGCGTTCGAGGAGACCGACGCCGCGAGCCCGTTCGCACCGGCCGCGCCGCGGCCCACCCCCCACAGCGAAGGCGGCTCGTTCGACCCTGTTCGCATGTATCTCAAGGAGATCGGCAAGGTCCCGCTGCTCACCGCGGAGCAAGAGGTCACGCTGGCCAAACGCATCGAGGCCGGGCTCGCCAACAGTGAGAAGCTCGACGAAGAAGGCGCGACACTCGGCGAGAACCAGCGAGCCAGCCTGCAGGCCGTGCAGCGCGACGGTGAGCTGGCCCGACGCCAGCTCACGGAAGCGAACCTGCGCCTGGTCGTGTCGATCGCGAAGCGCTACGTCGGTCGGGGGATGGCGCTTCTCGATTTGATCCAAGAGGGCAACCTCGGCCTCATTCGCGCCGTCGAGAAGTTCGACTACACCAAGGGCTTCAAGTTCTCGACGTACGCGACATGGTGGATACGACAGGCGATCACGCGCGCGATCGCCGATCAGGCGCGCACGATTCGGATCCCGGTGCACATGGTCGAGACCATGAACAAGGTGTTGCGCGTGCAGCGCCAGATGCTCCAGGAACTCGGCCGCGAGCCGACCGTCGAAGAAATCGCGATCAAAGTTGACCTGACGTCCGACAAAGTGCGCGAGATCCAGCGCATCGCGCAGGAGCCGGTTTCACTCGAGACGCCCGTCGGCGAGGAAGACGACAGCTTGCTCGGCGACTTCGTCGAGGATCCCAACGTGATCGCGCCGGCAACCGCGGCGGCACGCGCACTGTTGACCGAGGCTATTGAGGAAGCGCTCCAGGAACTGAACGATCGTGAGCGAGCGGTTGTGCGCTTGCGGTTCGGTCTCGAGGACGGACAGATTCGCACGCTCGAGGAAGTCGGCAAGGAGTTCGGCGTGACGCGAGAGCGGATCCGCCAGATCGAGTCGAAGACGCTGGCAAAGTTGCGGCACCCGACGCGTTCGCAGCGCCTGCGCGACTATCTCGAAGAGTCATAGTCCGACGGTCGCTTCACGCGTTCGATCGCGAGGTCGACGAGCGCGCGCAGCTTCGACCGCAACAACTCGTAGCGTTCTCGTCCGGCGCGCGCGCCGAGGAAGTAACCCGCCGCGAACCCGCACACCAGTCCTGCTCGGAACCGCATCTTCCTCCTTGTGGCCCCTGGTATCCTCGCTGCTTCTTTCCGGGGTAGCTCAATCGGCAGAGCAAGCGGCTGTTAACCGCTAGGTTGAGAGTTCGAGCCTCTCCCCCGGAGCGCCCGCCCACTGCGAACAAATGTCGGCGTCCGCGTCACATCGACGTGACCCCGGACGTCGTTGGTCATGATGGCAGCAATGGTCGACGAGGCGGGACCCATGGGGATCGAGGAACGCTGGAGTCCCGGGGGGCTGGCGGAGCTCCGGGCGCTGTATGGACCGCTGCGGCGGTTCGCGGGTGTCGTCGGGCGGTGGGACGTCGAACCTGACGACCTGGTCCAGGAGGTCTTCGCCAAGGTGCTGGCCCGCCGGAGGGCTGACATCGACGATCTCGGGCCGTATTTGCGGAGGGCGATCGTCAACCTCGCCACCGACGAACGCCGGCGGGCGCGCCGCGGCGCCGACCTCAGCGCGCGCCTCCAAGCCCCGACCGCACACACTGACGCGTACCCCCACGAGCTCGAGGAGCTCCTCAAGCTCGACGGTCGGGTGCGCGCCCTGATGTATCTCGTAGAAGTCGAAGGCTGGCCGATTGCCGACGCGGCCGAGACGGTGCAGATGTCGCCGACGGCCGCTCGCGTCGCGTTGATGCGGGCCCGTCGCCGCCTCCGGACGGAGCTGAGCGTGGAGTCGAACGGTGAGTGAACTGAACGATCGTTTCGAGGGGCTCGCCAATCGGGGCACGCGTCGCGGTGTCGACGCCGTGCTCGGTGACGCCATGAACGATGCCCGCGCCGCCGAGCGCGGCGACGGAAACGGCGCGGGCGTCATCGGCGCGTTCGGCGATCTGGCCGTGGTCGCCTCCGATCCGATCGACGAGCCGCCGGTCGTGATGATGGAAGAGGTCGCCGCTCGGCGGACGCGTCGACCGTGGCGCACTGCGGTCAGCGCCGGTGGTCTGGCCGCGCTGCTCGGCGTAACCACGATGGGAATCGCGTCGCTGCTCGCTGGCGGTGGCGCCGACTCGCCCGAAGGCGCGGTGCGTCAGCTCGCCGACGCAATCGAGCACGAGGATCCGCTCGCCGCGGTGGACGTCCTCGTGCCCGACGAAGTGCGGTCACTGCGCAACACCGTCGACAGGATCACCCGGCGCGCCGAACAGCTCGAGTTGGTCAGCGACGTGGCCGCGCCGCTCGCCGGGATCGACCTCAGCGTCGCGGATCTTGGGCTGCGGACCGAAGAGCTCGCGCCCGGGTACGCCAAGGTTACGATCACGGGCGGCGAGGTGGACGCAACAATCGAGCGGTCGAGTTTGACCCACCTGATGCAACGCGCCTTGGGCGACGACGCGCCGGGGGAAAACGCCCTTCGGCTCTCCGAACTTACCGCCGATGGCGTCGAACCGTTCGTCGTCACCATCCAACACGACGGTGGGTGGTACATCAGCCCCGCGTACACCGCGCTCGAGTACGTTCGGATCCTCAACGATCTACCCGTGGCCGACTACGGATCGGGCGTCGCCGCGTCGGCACTGGGCGCCGACTCGCCGCAGGCCGCCGCGCGCGACGCGCTGACCGCGTACTCGCACGGCGACTGGAACCGGTTGTGGGAGCTTGCACCACCGAACGAGCTGCCGTTGTACGACTACCGCGTCGCGCTGACCGAAGGCCTCGCGGATACCGAGTCGCCCAACTTCACGGTCGACTCCTTCGACGCGACCGCCGACGTCGACGGCGATACGGCCACGATCACGGTGCACGCGGCCGGAACGACCGAAGATGGCGGCAACTGGTCGATCGACGACGGCTGCCTCTCGATCGACCAGACCGACTACTACGGCGACAACAGCAATGAGGTTGTGCCGTACCTGACGTGCCCGTCATCGGACGTCTTTCCTTCGGTACTGATCGGCCTCGGCGGCTATGTCGAACGTCCCGACGACGCGTATCTGCGTTTTACGGCTGTGCGCCGGGGCGAGCGCTGGTTCCTGAGCCCGGTCGGTACTGCACTCGACGTTGTCGACTACATCGTTGCCAATGCCGACGAGCGAGCGATCTACACACTGTTCGGCATGTACGAAGCGCTGCCGGTCGAGGATTCCATCACGCTCGGCGAACCGGTGCGCGGAACCGCGGCGGGTGGGTACCGCGCGTATGTGTACACGTTCGAGGGTCGAGGCGGCCAGGAGATCGTGGGTGCATTCACGCAGGACACACCAAACGACGAGTCCTTCGGCTTGGGTACCTTGGCGGAGCTGTACGGGCCCGACGGTGAGAACCTCGATACCTCCTACGGCATGTTCTACGGCGAGGAGTTCGCGCTCCCCGCCGACGGGACGTACCGGCTGGTGCTGTTGCCATACTTCCGCGGTGACTACGAGTTCAGCGTCTACGACGCGCAGCACGCGCCGGCCTACGTGCTCGACCCGCCGGGCGAGTGCACGACCGACCCGGCGGAATACTGTGCCGACCACGGCGCGCAGAACTGTGCGCTCCTCGAAGACGGTTCCGCCGAGTGCACGACTCCGTTGTCGGACACTTCCGAGAGCGCGTCGTGCGGAACTGCTTCCGACGGGAGCGCGGCGTGTCACGTCGAGCCCGCAGCGCCGCTCGACCATCCGCCCGACGGCATCACCCCGACCACCGCCGTCGAGGTCGGCTCGTCGGAGAGTGGTTCGGCGTCGTCGGGACCGTGACGAGCGCGCGCAGCCGCGTCGCGGACGCGCTGTGCCTCGTCGGCGGGGCCGCGCTCGTCGCGTCCGCGTTCGTGCACTGGGTGCGGCGCGGTGCCGGAAGCCGGCTGCGGGGCCACGATCTCGTCGACACGCTCGTGACGGTTGGTCGTGACCTTCCGGGCACCACATCGGCCAATCTCACGGTGTTGTGGTATCTCGTACCCGCGCTCGGCGCAGCGACGTGGATCGCTGTGGGGCTGACCGACGCGCGCAGCCGGGCGACGCGCGCCGTCACGGCGGCCGCCGCGGCCGTGGTCGCGCTGACGGTCCTGGTCTTCGCCCGCCTCGCCGGCTGGCGTGACTTGGGGCTCGGCCCGCTGCTCGCGGTCGTTGGTGCGACCGCGATCGTCACCGGCGCCTGGAGCCGCGTCGGCCAGAATGACCACTCGCACACTCCGGGCCCGTAGCTCAGTGGTCAGAGCAGGGGACTCATAATCCCTCGGTCGCTGGTTCGATCCCAGCCGGGCCCACGCAAGGTACCAGCGGAAACGCGAATGTCGAGGGAGCGCGTCCGCGGACGCGTCGGCCAAGTGGTCACCGTTTGGTCACAGCGCGATACCGCAGGCGTCGCACGAAGTCATCGAGCGCAGCGGCAGGGATGCGTGCGCAGCGGCCGATGTGCACCACCTCGAGCTCGCCGAGGACGGTCAGCTCGTAAACGGTGCTGCGCCCGACGCCGAGGCGCGCCGCGGCCTGCGGGATCGTGAGGAGCTGGCGGGCTCGGTCGTCGTCGGTCTGCATGCCTTGGGAAAGCGCGCTCGACGCCTCGCGCGCTGTACTTCGCGGAGGCCGCAGCCGCGCTGCGGCGTCTCGAGATCGCCGGAGCCATTGCGCCGGCCCGAGCGGCCATCGCGCTTGATGATCTCCTCGCTTCTTCTGTGCGACGCGTGCAGGTGTTACCGCTGGTGGCCGAGGCGTGGGCGCTCCGCCACAACGTCACCGTGGCCGACGGGTTGCAGGTCGTGCTCGCCCGGCACCTCGATGCGCCGCTCGTCACGACCGATCTGCGGCTCGTGATCCGCGATTCGCGTTCGCGCTCGTCGTAACATCCGTCGCGCCAACCAGGGGGTGGGAAATGAAGCGGATCGGCAGGGTTCTCGGCGTGGTCGCGATCGCGGCATTGGTACTCGGCGGGTGTAGTGGCGATGACGACGACGCCGAAACGACCGACGAAGACACGACTACAACGGTCGCGACGGACGACACCGAGGCGAGCGACGCAACGACCACGCCCAGCGATGTGACCGAGCCGTCGGAGGGCGAAGCCGATCCGATGCTCGAGCTGTTGCGCAGCATCTCCGGTGACTATTCCGGTACGTGGACCAACACGACATTCGGATCCACGGGATCACTCGACCTCACGCTGACGGTCGACGAAGCCGCGGGCACGGTGAGCGCCGATCTCGACCTCGGCGGCAACGTCTTCGGCGGCTCGGACCCGGCCGAGGAGTCGTTGGCGATCAGTATCGACATCGGCAATCTCGAGGCGCCGGTGACGACGACGTCGGCGACATTCGGCGACCTCACGATCACCGCGGCCGCCGATGGCAGCGTCACGATCGAGGCGCCCGACGTGCCCGGCGATCGCGTCGCGACGTTCTCGGCCCAGGCACAGTTGACGGGCACCGCGTTCGAAGGCGACTACCAGGTCGGGTTCGAGGACGCCAGCCCCGCGGCGAACGGAACGTTCAGCGCGACGAAGGCTTGATACGCAGCGTCGCGTCGCTACTCCTCCGGGCGTAACGCTCGCAGGATGCAGAACTCGTTGCCCTCGGGATCGGCGAGCACGACCCACGTCTGTTCGCCCTGACCGATGTCGACACGCGTCGCGCCGAGCGCCTCGGCGCGCGCGACCTCGGCGTCGCGATCGGCCGGCCGCAGATCGAGGTGGAGTCGGTTCTTGACCACCTTGGCGTCGGGCACGCGGACGAAGAGCAGCTCGGGGCTCACCCCGCGCTCGGGGCTTCCCGCCGGTGGTTCGATGCCCACCTCGTCGTCCTCTTCGTCGGTGACATCCCAGCCGAGCAGCGCCGCCCACCAGTGGGCGAGGGCGACCGGATCGGCGGCATCGACACAAAGCGTGCTCACGCGTAGGGCCACGCCGGCTCCTTTCCCGCGCCGTCGAAGTGACGGAACAAGGCCCGCAGTCGCAACACCCGAGCGGCGTCGGTGCGAGCCGGTGGCTCGCTTGTTGCCAGTTGGTGTTCGGTGGCGCGGGCCGCCGCCGCCGCCGCCTTGATCCTGGCCATCTCGAAAGCGAGATCCAGATGCATCGGCATCACGGCGAGCCCCTCCCTACATACACCTCTGTGGTTCTTCACCGTACGCCGCAACACTGACAACCCCTGTCAGGGATGTTCGATATCTTCGATCTGTGCGCGCGAGCCGACTGGTCTCTCTCCTGCTGCTGTTGCAGCACCGCGGCCGGATGACCGCCGAGGAGTTGGCCGAGGAGCTCGAGGTGTCGATCCGGACGATCTATCGCGACCTCGAAGCGCTCAGCATGGCCGGCGTGCCGGTGTACACCGAGCCCGGGCGCAACGGCGGCTGCTCGCTGATCGACGGCTACCGCACCCGCCTGACGGGCCTCACCACGAAGGAGGCCGAAGCGCTGTTCGCGGCGGGCGTGCCCGGCCCGGTGGGCGAGCTCGGGCTCGGGACCGTTCTTGGTGCCGCCAACCTGAAGCTCCTCGCGGCGCTCCCGCCCGACCTCGCCGAGCGCGCCGCGGGCGCGCGTCAGCGATTTCACCTCGATGTGCCGACGTGGTTCCGGGTCGGCCGCAACGAACCGCTCCTCGCCGACCTCGCCACCGCGGTGTGGGAAGACCGGCAAGTGAAGATCCGCTACAAGCATCCCGGTGGATCGGACGCGGCGACCCGCCACCTCGATCCGTTCGGGCTCGTATGCAAGGCGGGTACCTGGTATCTCGTCGCGCGGCGCGACAACGAGATGCGCACCTACCGCGTCTCGCGCGTGCAGGACGTGACGGTGCTCGACGCGACTTTCACGCGCCCCTCCGACTTCGACCTCCCGACCTTTTGGCAGAACGCTGTCAGCGAGTTCGAGTCGCAGCTCGCACCCGTCGATGTCGTCGTGCGAGCAACCGAAACCGGGCACCGCGAGCTGCTGTGGATGACGCGATACGCGGGTCGGTCGTTTCGCGAACAGGAACCGCTCGATGACGGAACACTGCGCTGCGCCCTCTCGTTCGAAAGCCTCGACGACGCGTTCATCGAGCTGATGCGCCTCGGTGCCGAGGTCGAAGTCCTCGAACCCGTGGAGTTGCGAACGCGGGTTGCCGAAACGGTCACCGCGATGGTCGCCCGTTACGAGGGCTGACCCGGGCCGCTACGATGCCGACGGGGTGGGGGTACGTGGCGCTGCAGGAGCTGCCGTGAACGCGACCGACGGACCGACGTTCTCGGTCCAGATCCATGCCCACGGTGATGATGCCGTCGTTGTGGCGGCCGGCGAGGTCGATCTCGATTCGGCTCCACGGCTGCGCGAAGCGCTGGCGAGCGCGCTGGTTCTCGCTCGCGCCGAGATCGTCGTCGACCTGGCCGGGGTCCACTATCTCGACTCCAGCGGGGTGCACTGCATCCTCGACGGCGCGCGGGACGCCGAACTCAGGGGTATTGCGCTGCAGGTCGTCCGCGTACGGCGCCCCGTATTCGCGGTCCTCGAGATCACTGGTGTCACTCGCGGGCTGCCCGTCGAAATCGGCGTCGGCGCGTAGTCAGGGCGTCGTCATCTGTCGTGCGGGTCGGCTCCGTAGAACGGGGTAGCGGCGGCCGACGGCCGTCTGACCGACACCAAGGAGACTTCACTCATGGTTCGCACTCCTCGATCCGGGCGCGCGCGCGGCCTCCCAGCGCTCGCCGTCGTCACGACCCTCGGGCTGGGTCTCGCCGCCTGCGGCGGTGACGACGATGACGACGCATCCGACCCGACCACCGACACGACGGTGGTGACCGACGAGACCGACGGCAACACCGCCGAGGCCACCGGCCCGAATTCTCCCGCGTCCGAACTCCGGGCGACGCTGACCAGCCTGTTGCAGGAGCATGTGTACTTGGCGGGTATTGCGACGGGGACGGCGTTGGCGGGTGGCGAGCTGGCGGATCCGGCGGCGGCGCTGGATGAGAACTCGGTGGCGTTGGGTGATGCGATTACGTCGGTGTACGGCGCGGAGGCGGGGGAGTCGTTCCTCGGCCTGTGGCGTTCGCACATCGATTTCTTCGTGAACTACACGACGGCGGCTGCGGCGGGCGATGAAGCCGGGAAGCAGGCGGCGCGCGATGATCTGGGTGGGTACGCGCAGGACTTCGCGGCGTTCCTGGCGGGGGCGAACCCGTCGTTGGATGCGGACACGGTTGCCGAGGCGTTGGGTGTGCATGCGGCTTCGTTGTTCGACGCTATCGATGCGCAGGCGGCGAGCGATCCGTCGCAGTATTCGTTGTTGCGGACGGCCGCGCAGCACATGCCGGCGACGGCGGCGTACCTCGCACAAGTCATCGCCGAGCAGATGCCTGACACCTTCGGCGGCTGACGCCGCTGGGAGGCGAGGCGACACAGGTGTCGCCCGCCAGCCGCATGGGACCACCTTGGCGTGAGTTACGCCAGCGGCATGGGACCATCTGAGCGCCAGTGATGGGACCACCCCAGCGCCAGTGATGGGACCACCTCCCGGGGTCCACCTTCGTCGGCACCGTTGCAGGTGCAGTCGTCGCGTTCCTGTCAGCGGGTCGGGAAGGTGCGGCGATG
>JBQTGT010000036.1:0-19892 GCA_052390615.1 Actinomycetota bacterium | reverse complement strand
GTCTCGAAGGCGAACAGTCCTACCTCGTCGACGACGAACACACCGCACGCATGCTCGTCGCCCGCCTCACCCTCCGAGCCGCCGGACTCGAACCCACCCTGCTCGACGCCAACGGCATCGACGAACTCCTCGACACCATCACCCCCTCATTCCTCGACGACATCGGCGGCTGGCTCAGCGACACCCTCGACTCGATCCCCGGCGTCCCCAACCTCGCCGCGCTCCGCCGCATGATCGAAGACATCGCCGAATTCGACATCCCCGCACCAGTCATGACCTTCACCGCCGCGGCGGCATCGATCAAGGGCCAGGCGAACCTTCACATCGGCGCCATGGGCAGTGGTGGGATTACAGCCGAACTGTCCGCGGCCACCGGTGGTGCAACGGGCCCTGTCAACGGACCCGACGGGCAACTCGGCTTCCGGACGGTCGTTCGCGGCTCGGCGGTCGCAGAGGCCGGCATTTCGACCGGCGCGCAGTCCACAGGGATCCGCGGCCTCAACGAGCAGGGCGCGATCGACGTGACCGCGCTATATGACAGTGCCGGCGACCTGTCGTCGGTGACGGCGGTCGTCACGACCGAAAGCCGCGACGAGGCCACGATGCGCGTGACCACCTTCGACCTCGACAATCCCAACGGTGTCCGGGCCGCGGAACTCGTCCGCGACTTCGCGTTCGCCCCGGGTGGCATCCTCCTGACCCCTCAGGCGCTCGACCTGATCGCCGCCGATACGACCGAGGCCGGCGTCAACCAGACCAGCCAGACCTTCGCGCTCGACTCGGAGCAGTACGGTTTCGGACTCTCCTTCCCCAACCCCGCGGTCGAGCTCGGTGTCACGGCCGAGATAGAGATCGCACGTCTCGAACCCCAATGAAAGGACCGCGACGTTGCGCAGGCCTACTGAGGTCGTCGTGTCACTTCTCCTCGTGGGGCTCACCGTGTCGTGTTCAGGCGATGACGACAACGCTGAAAGCCCAAGCGTGACCAACGAGACGCCCGACGGTTCCTCTACTCTCCCGATGGAGTGGGACGCGGGCGACGCGACCCTCCGTACGCCTGCCGGGTGGCATGCAATCGACGCCGAAACTCTCACCGAAGACCCAGTCGATTTTGCGATCGAAGCGAGTGACGGAGCGGCTCTTGCATCACTGACGGTCGATGAAACTCCGAGACCGCTCGAGGAGCTCGAGGCGGAGTACAGGGCACGCCTGCTGGTTTCGGGCCGAAACTTCGATCAGGACGGCGCTGTGTTGCCTGTCACCATTCCGCGTGCTGACGGCGCACTGCTGATGATCGCGCGATTCGACCGGAGATTCGACACCAGCGACTCGGGCCCGGCCGTCGCCGCGTTCGTCACCGCGAAGAAGGGTCATAACGCCTTCTTCTTTGCTGCGACCGCGAAAGACCAGCCAGGCAATGAGGAGCTCGTCGAAGCGATCGCGAGAAGTCTCGCGATCAAGTGAACCGCGTTCGCGCCGGGTGGCATCGATCGAGGCCAGGCGAACTCTCACATCGACGCCATGAGCAGTGGTGGCATTACCGCCGAACTGCCCGCGGCCCGGCATTTCGAACGGCGCGCAGTCCACAGGGATCCGCGGCCTCTACGAGCAGGGCGCGATCGACGTCACCGCGCTATACAGCGGTGACGGCACCTTGTCGTCGGTGACGGCGGTCGTCACGACCGAAGCCGCGACGACGCGACAATGCGCGTGACCACATTCGACCTCGACAGCGCGAACGGCCTGCAGGCCGCGGAACTGGTCCGCGACTTCGCGTTCACGCCCGGCGGGATCATGCACGCGGGCGACGCTCTCGATCTCATCAGCCGTGCCACGACGGAGGCCGGCGTCAACCAGACCAGCCAAACCTTCGCCGCCGACTCACAGCACTACGGTTTCGGACTCTCCGTCCCCAACCCCGCCGTCGAGCTCGGCATCACCGCCGACATAGAGATCGCGCGGCTCGAACCCAAGTGAAAGGTCCGCGACGTTGCGCAGGCTTCCTTCGGTCGTTGTGTCTGTTCTCCTCGTGGGGGGACTCCTGTCGTGTTCCGGCGACGACGACAACGACCGGCCGACCGTGACAACCGAGGACCCGACAGCGGTATCGGCGCTGCCGACGGAGTGGGACGCGGGCAACGCGACTTTTCGGTCGCCGGAGGGCTGGAAGGCCCTCGACGACGACGCGCTTGCCGAGTTCCAACTCGATTTTGCGATCGAGGCGGCTGACGGTTCGGGTCACGCGTCACTGACGGTCGATCACATCGCGCGATCCCTTGAGGACCTGGAAGCTTTGTATGGGGCGCAGCTGCTGCTGCAGATTCCCGACTTCGATCAGGACGGTGCCGCAGTACGGCTCACGATTCCAGGTGCCGACGGCGCACTGCTCGTCACGGCACGATTCGACCGGAGATTCGACGACGGTGACACGGGGCCAGCCGTCGGGGCGTTCGTCACCGCGAAGAAGGGCGACGACGCCTACCTCTTCTCCGCGATCGCGAAGGACGAACCGGACAACCACGTGCTGGTCGAGGAGATCGCTCGGAGTCTTGCAATCGACTGAGTGTCGTTGCGTTGGGCCTGCATCCTTCGAGGGTCGCGACCGCGCCGCCGCGGGCTGAAGCGACCGATTCGGCAGCATCGAGCGAGTTCGTGACGCCGACCCCTGTTCGCCTATGACTCGGATACCACAGAACGCCTGATCCATTGCGAGCGCACGGTCGGCATCCGCGGCCCGTCGCGTCCTTACGCAAACCGACCGCGCCCGCTTCGCAGTTGACTGGCCCGTCGGGGACCGGTGAACCCTGCTCGAACCCGAGATCAGGTCAATACGCTCCACGTCGGTGCATCCAACACGCGCCGCGAGGTCCTCGACGGGCAGGGAGCTGCCGTGGTGCTGCGGCGCCGTTGGCGCCGGTGGAGCCAACGTGTCGTACGCCTCTTCGGGTTCCGTACCCCACGACAATCCGAGCGCGATCGAGGGATGCGCGCGTAGCGGGCCTGCGACGCGAGACGGAACGACATACGACGGGAGCAGACGGGACCGCATGGCACGAAGCCGCTCACGCGCCGTTGCGACGCGCCGTGTACTTCGGGTTCTTCGGTAGAAGGCCGGTGACGCGATTCCGGCCCGAGGTGAGAGAAGTCCCAGAAACGGCGCAGAGCCGGTCCTGAAGGACCGGCTCTGACCTGCGCTCATGAGTAGCGGGGGCAGGATTTGAACCTGCGACCTTCGGGTTATGAGCCCGACGAGCTACCAGACTGCTCCACCCCGCGTCGGTTGACGAGCCATCGTAGCGGGCGAGAGCACCGGTTCAAAGTGCGCCCGATTCGTCCGGTCAGGTGCGATCGAGCGGCTGCGCGAGCAACAGCACGTCGTAGACCGCTTTCAGCGCGCCGCCCAGGATGAGCGGCCACCCGAACGTCGACGCGTCGAGGAGCGCGCCGGCGAGCGCGGGCGTGCACGCGGTGGCGAGGCTGCGGGGAACATTGGTCACGCTCGCGGCGGCGGCCCGCTCGTCCGGTTCGACCAGGCGCATGACGAGCGCTTGGCGCACGGGCACGTCCATCTGCGAGAGCGACGCTCGCGCCAACAGCAACGCGATCGCGAGCGACGCATCGGGAACGATGCCGGCGAGAATCAAGAGACCGTTCGCGGGCAGGTGCGTGAAGACCATTGTGCGCACGAGCCCGATGCGGGCACTGAGCCGCGCGGAGACGAGCTGCGAGAACGCGCTCAGCACCGCGGCCGTCGCAAGGGTCGCACCGGTCGCCGCCGGCGAGAGATCGAAACGGACATCGAGATACAGCACGAGGATCGAGTTGACGACGAAGCCGCCGCCCGCCGCGTCGAGGGAGAACAACGCCGAGAGCCGCACAATGATCGCTCGCGATTTGTGCAACCCGCGCCGCGGCGCGCTGATCGCCACCGACGTGCGCAGCCCCCGGTACACGACGACGCACACCACCGCCGTGACGACGTACAACAAGAACGAGTAGCGCTCGACGGTGACGACCTGCCAGTCGTTCGCGCGCGCGATCTGTTCGGGGAGTGCCGAAGCGAGCGCACCCGCCGCGGCCGCGAGCGCGGCTGCCAGGTTGTAGACGGCGAACCGGTGTGGCCGTTCCGCTTCGCCAGTCAAGTCGGCGAGCACGGCCTGCTCCGTCGGCAAGAACAGGCTGACGTCACCGCCCGACGGGTTCAGCGTCCCGATGAACCCCACGATCACGAGCGGCACGAACTGCGTGACCGACGCGAACCCAACACCGGTCACCGCCATCAGCGCACACGAACCGACCAACACGCCGCGCACACCTCGACGCGCGAAGCGCAGACCCGCGAGCAGTGTCAACGCCGCCGACCCCAGCAGCGTCGCGGTCACGATCACGCCGGTCTCGAAACCACTGAAACCGAGGTGCGTCAGGTACCGGGCGAGCAACACGCTCGCGAAGCCGTCAGCGAAGGCCCGCACCGCCCGCGCGACGACGAGCGGACGAGTCGCGCGTGCGCTCACGGGGCGATGCTAGAGCGCGGCGCCGCGGCTGCGATGCGAGGACGAGCGCGACGCCGTAGTACACCCTGGTCAGTTCCTCGCGGGGAGGTGGAGCAAAGTGATCGCGTCCTTCCATCTGGCCGACGTCGGCGTACGTAAGGCACCGGCGTTACTGCGCCCACCCAGGAACGTCCCCGGGTTGCGCTACGCCGAGTGCGGCGTGGGCGCGCCACTCAACGACAAGGTCTTGCCCTCCCCGCAGTTCGGTCGCATCGGGATGGTGTGCGCGTGGGACGACAACGCCGCACTCGACCGTTTTCTCGAGACGCATCCGCGCGCCGAGAAGCTGCGCGGCGGCTTTCACGTTCGCCTCGAGCCGTTGCGCATCTCGGGCGCGTGGTCGGGCTTTCCCGAGTTGAACGACTTCGGCGAACAACCGGTCGCCGACGACGAACCGGTCGCGGTCATCACGTTCGGCCGCGTGCTGTTCCCGCGCGTACCGAAGTTCCTACGGACCAACGCGCCGGCCGCGGGGCTCGCATCGAAGGATCCCGCGGTACTCGCATCGACCGCGCTCGCCCGCCCGCCGCGGTTCGTGTCCACCTTCTCGCTATGGCGCTCGGCGAAGGAGATGCAAGACTTCGCGTACGGGCGAACTGGGGTCGCGCACCTCGAGGCGATCCGCGCCCAGAACGCGAAGACCTTCCACAAGGAGTCGGCGTTCATCCGGTTCCGACCGTACGCGCCCGTCGGGACGATCGGCGGTCGGGAGCCGCTCGCCGCCCCGTAAGCAAGGTAGGTTGCGGCGCGATGCGCAGATCACTGGCAACGCTCGCCGCGCTCACGCTGCTTGCGACGGCGTGCTCGGGCGACGATGACGACGCCACGCCCCCCGCCGGAGCGGGGGACGTCGCCGACCCCATCGCGACCATCACCGAGCCGGCGACCTTCACCGCGGCCGGCAGCGTGCGCGGCGCATACGTGCTCGACGCCGACCCGGGCGCCGAGCTGGCGCTCGTCGACCGTGAGGATCATGTCGTCGCCACCGGCACCGCCGACGATCTCGGCAGCGTCGTGTTCTACGACGCCGCGCCCGGTGACGGGTACACGGTGCGCCACGTCGACGGCGACGTCGTCGCGGGCACGGAGATGTTCGCAGTGTTGGGTGAGGTCGCGCCCGACGAGTCGCTCTACGACCAGACGCTCGTCGAAGGCTTGAACTACGTGCGCGTGCGCGACGGCGTCGAGATCGCGATGACGGTTCGCATGCCGACGGGCCAGTCGATGGCCGACGCGCCGTTCCCGACCGTCATCGAGTATTCGGGGTATCAGATCGCCGCGCCGAAGAATTTGCTCGACGACGTGGTCGCCCGGCTCGGCAACCCCAGCCTGCCGGCCGACCCGCTGGTGCCGTCGACCTCGACCGCGGTCGGCTCCCTCGTTGCGCCCGCGATCGGCTACGCCGTCGTCAGCGTGCAGATGCGCGGCACCGGATGTTCGGGCGGCGCCTTCGACCTGTTCGACTACCCGACCATCTATGACGGCTACGACGCGGTCGAAGTCGTCGCCGCCCAGGACTGGGTGCAAGGCAACACGGTCGGCATGGTCGGCCTGTCGTTCTCGGGTCTGACGCAGCTGTTCACCGCCGGCACTCGCCCGCCGCACCTCGCCGCGGTCACGCCATTGTCGGTGACCGACGACCTGTATGCCACGGTCGGATCGCCGGGTGGCATCTACAACCGCGGCTTCGCGCAATCCTGGCTCGAAGACCGGACCGAGGAAGCCAAGCCCGCGCCCGAAGGCGGCCAGCCGTGGGCGAGGGAGCTCGTCGCGCAAGGCGACGAGCACTGCATCGCCAACCAAAGGCTGCACGGCCAGGCGCGCGACGTCTTCACGATCCTGAACGAGAACCCCGCCCGCACCCCCGACCTGTACGACCGCCGGGAGCCCGGCCGATGGGCGGCGCAGATCGAAGTGCCGGTGTTCGCGGCGTCCGCGTTCCAGGACGAACAGATCATCGGCCTCGGCCCACAAGTCGTCGCCGGCCTGCTCGACGACAACGACGACGCGTGGATCACGCTGATGAACGGCACCCACGTCGACCCGCTCGGCCCGGGATCGATCACGCGCTGGGCCGAGTTCCTCGGCCTGTTCGTCGCCGACGAAGTGCCCGTGGTCCCCCAGGCGGTGCTCGACCTCGGCGGCGCGCTCTACCAACAGATCGCCAACGCGCCCGCGGTCGCGATCAGCCAGACGCGCTTCGCGGGCCGCGACATTGATCTCGAAGCGGCGCGCGCGGAGTTCCGCACCGACCCGCGTGTCCGCGTCGTGATGGACATCGGCGGCGGGCCGGCCGGGCCCGGCGCGCTCGAGCCGGTCTGGACGATCGAGGGCGACAGCTGGCCGCCGGCGGGTGTCGAGGCGACGTCGTACTTCTTCGATGTCAACGGCGCGCTCGTCCAGGGCGCACCGGCGATCCCGAACGTGGAGCAGTACACGTCCGACGCGAGCGCCCGGAACGAGTCGAGCCTGCCCGACGGCGACCCGTGGCACGCCCAGCCACCGTACGAGTGGCAGCCGGTCGCCGACGGCAAGGGGCTGGGCTACGTCAGCGCGCCGTTGACCGACGATGTCGTGATCGCGGGGCCCGCGAGCGCGGACCTCCGGCTCACGTCGACCGCACCCGACACCGACATCCAAGTCACGCTGTCGGAGGTGCGTCCCGACGGTCAGGAGAACTACGTGCAGTTCGGCGTGCTGCGCGCGTCGTACCGCGCGCTCGACGACCGCTCGAACTCGCTCGAGGCGATCCCGACGTTCGCGCCCGGCGACCGCGACAACCTCGTGCCGGGCGAATCGACGCTCGTGCGCGTACCGATCTACCCGGTCGCGTATGCGTTCCGGGCCGGTTCGCGCATTCGCCTCACGATCCAAGCTCCGGGCGGCGATCGCCCGCGCTGGCTCTTCGACACCGCCGAAGACGGTTCAACGGAGAACACAATCACGTCCTCGGAGGCGACACCATCCGCGTTGGTGCTGCCCGTGCTCACCGGTCAAACGGCCGGCGGCCCGCTCCCCGCGTGCGGTGCGCTGCGCGGCACGCCATGTCGCGCCTACGTCGCCGCCGCCAACGGCGGGTAGACGCGCCTACTGTTGGCCCAGCTCGGCGGCGCGACGCGCCATCTCGTCGGGCGGGACGTCTTCGATGTGGGTGCCGATCGACCAGATGTGGCCCCACGGGTCGATGATCACGCCGGAACGGTCGCCGTAGAACTTGTCCGACACGGGATCGTGGATCTTGGCGCCGCGCGCGGCGGCGCGCGCAACGGTCGCGTCGACGTCAGCGACGTAGAGGTGGAGGAGCACCGGCGTGCCCCCGACGGACTGCGGCGACGCGTAGCCCATGTCCTTGTACTCGTCGGACACCATCACGACCGAGTCGCCGATCTGAATCTCGGCGTGGGCGATCGTGCCGTCGGGCCCGTCGAAGCGCATGCGCTCCGTCGCGCCGAACACGTCCTTGTAGAAGTCGATCGCGTCGGCGGCGCCGCTGATGATCAGCGACGGCGTGAGGGTGTGGTAGCCGTCGGGTACGGGTGTGACCTTGGCCATGGATGCGCCTCCTGGAGCGGGGTCGCCAGTCTGGCGCACTCAGCCGAGCGCCGTCGAGACCGCCAGATCGAAATGCTCGACGCGTTGGTCGTCGTCGCCCACGATCGCGACGACCCAGCGTCGCACGTCGTCGACGTCGAGGTCACCCGCCCTGAGCAGGAGCATCTGCTCGATGTCGATCCAGTCTTTGCGGCGATCGAACACGGCCTTGCAGACCATCAGGTCCTCGGCCGCGAGGATCGAGATCAGCTCCTCGCCGAACGGAACGGTTCTCGCACGAGCTTGGGCATTGAAATGAAACCCGTCTGTTGCGAAGAAGAGATCCACCGGCGTCGATTCCCACCGGAGCCGGAGCTGCCCGTCGCCACGAATGAGGCGGCGCTGCACGGCGGACGTCTGCACGCCGAGAGGAGCCAGCACGGCGGAAACACGATCCACGTCGTCGGGGCTGAGGAAGATGTTGACGTCGATGTCAACCGTCGCTCGCGGCTCCGCATAGTACGCGAGAGCCAGTGCGCCTCCGAACGCGTGCGGAATGCTGCCGCCGCGGAATACCCGGGCGAGCTCGACGACCTTCTCATCGAGTCTCATCGCGTGCTGCGCGTATGGATCGGCGGAAACTCCAGCGTGTCTTTACGGCGACGGTGCGGCACCGCGCTGGCCAGTGCCAGCAGATCGCGCAAGGCGTCGCCGCGCGCGACGTCTGATCTGCCGATCCACTCCGCGGCACCGTCGAGGCTGTCGGGCCACGATCGCGGTGCGCGGGGAAGCTCGGCGCGCAGCAGTGACACGAGCGCAGCGGGCGGACGATCGCCGCGACGGAGCTGCCCGATCAACTTGCGCATCGTTGCCGCCGCGCGGTCGCGCGCGTACGGCGCCCCCAGCGCGACCGCTTTCGCGCGCACGGCCGGCCGATCGATGAGCGCACGGGCCCGCTCGACTGCGACGTCGAGCACGTCCTCGGTGAGCACGTCGAACGAGACGAGCGTGCGGGCCCGGGGGCCACGGTCGGTTGCTCGCGACTCGCGGATCTCGAATCGGCCGTCGGCACGAGCAATCACGAACGCCATAGTGGGCAGTATACCACTACCGTGGACGGAGCCGCCTGCGCAGCGTGACGCCGACGACGAGCAGCCCGACAATCGCCAGTGACGTCCACAGGCCAATCCGGTCGACGACCTCGGCGATGTCATCCCCCGCGTAGTAGCCGACGCACACGACCGTGGCCGTCCACAACAGCGACGCGGGTACCTCCCACACGATGAAGCGTCGGAACGGCATGGCCGCCGTTCCCGCGACCACCGGCACGAGCGCGCGCAGCGCTCCCACCCAGCGCGCACCGAAGACGGCCCATCCCCCCCGCTTCGCGAAGTACTCGTCGGCGCGCGCGATCGACGGCTCGAGCCGCTTTGCCACCCACGACCACCGGTGCACGACGACGCCGCCATAGCGGCGGCCGAGGAAGAATCCGGTGCAGTCGCCCGCGATCGCGCCGAACGCACCGACCAGGATGACCGCGACGAGCGTGACGTCGCCTTCGCGCGCGGCTGCGCCCATGAACACCATCCCGACTTCGCCGGGAACGATGAAGTCGAGTCCGACCGCACTCTCACCGAAGCCGAGCCCGAACGCGAGTGCGATCAGCGCAAAGGCGCCGATCCGACCCGCGGACTCTATGAGATCGCGCACATCGGTCCCTCAGCGGGCGTCGAGCTCGGCGACCGCCTTCTTGGGCGCGATCAGTCGGTAGGCGTCTTCGACGATCTGCGCGATCTCGTCCCAGTCGGGCGCGCGGTCGAGACGGACGCCGAGCCACCCGCGCCCGCCCACGTACGGCGGCACGAAAAACCGCTCCGGCTCCTGGTCGACGAGCTCGCCCTGCACGCCAGGCGGTGCCGCCAGCCACAGTGCGAGGCGGCCGTCGCCGTGATGGTCGTCGAGGAACATGACGAACACCTTCTTGCCCGCAAAAAAGGTCGGCGACCCGTGGCTGAGTTTCTCGCTCGCCTGGGGGTACGCGAGGCAGATCCTGCGGACGCGATCGAGTGGCGGCGGGCGCGGAGCCATCCCGGCAGCGTAGGCGCGGCCGCGTCAGCGGTCAGGTCCCGGCGGCGGCCGTTGCCGGCTGCGTCGCGCGCGCGTACAAGTGCCGCAGCAACGCGAGTATAACCATCTTCACCGACTCGCGTTCACGCGCATCGGTCTCGAGCACGGGAATGAGATCGGAGAGGCCGAGCGCGTCGCGCACGTCGGGGATCGGGTAGTGATAGCCGCCGGCGAAGTGATTGACCCCGACGACGAACGGAATACCGCGGTTCTCGAAGTAGTCGACCGCGGCGAAGCAATCCTCCAAGCGGCGAGTGTCGGCGAGCACTATCGCACCGAGGGCGCCTTCGCACAGGTCGTCCCACATGAACCCGAACCGCTCCTGACCCGGCGTGCCGAACAGATACATGACGAGTTCGTCGTCGACCGTGATGCGACCGAAGTCCATTGCGACCGTCGTCGTCGTCTTCTCGGCAACCCTCGACGTGTCGTCGACGCCGATCGATTCAGTCGTCATCGCCGCTTCGGTCGTGAGCGGCGTGATCTCGGAGACCGCGCCGACGAACGTAGTCTTGCCTACGCCGAACCCGCCCGCGACGACGAGCTTGACCGACGCCAAGCGCCGCTGCGTTGGGGACTGCGTCGGCTCAGAGGGACTCGACACGCTCGATCATCCTTGCCAGGACCGACAACTCGATGTCGACCGGATCGTTCTGGAACACGACGAGACGCTGATCGGCGACGAGATCGCCGATCAGGATGCGCGCCACGCCCAGCGGCACGGGCAGTTTCGCGGCGACCTCGGCGACGGAGTGCGGCTCGCGGCACAGCTCGAGGATCCGCCCCCCTTCGAATACCGCGTCACCCGCGTCTTCGATCGCGGTTTGCACCATCGTCTCGACCCGCAGCGTCTCCGACGCGCGCGTGCGCCCGCCGGTCATCACGAAGGGCCGTACGAGGTCGCTCATGACAGGCTCATGACAGGCTCATGACAGAATGTGCTCCTTCAGCTCGGCGACGAGCGCCGGCGTCAGCACCGACCCGGCCCGCTCGACGAGCAAACCAATTTGGTATCCGACGCTGCCGATGTCGCACGTCGAATCGGCGAGCACGCCAAGACAGCTGCCGTCCGATACGGACGACACGAAGAGGTAGCCGCCGCGCAGGGCGATGATCACCTGATCGAGCCCACCCATCCCAAAGCAGCGCGCGGTGCTCTGTCCGAGGCTCGCGAGCCCGGCAATGATCGCCGACAGCTGTTCGGCCGTCGCCCGATCGAGAGAGCTGGACATCGCCATGAGCAGCCCATCGGAACTGACGGCGACCGCGTTCGTGACGCCGCTCGCGCCCTCGACGAAACTCGACAGTAGCCAGTTGAAGTTGCGCGCCTGCGCGCTCAACTCATGTTGTTCGACGTTCACGATCCTCCTCCGTGGCCGGCGTCAGCGCGGCCAAGGTCGGTTGCAGCACGGAACGCGGCGAACAACGCGTAGTTCCGCGACATCTCGGCGGCCGATTCCGCCGGGGCATCTTCATCGGGCGCGGCAACCGGCTCGGGAACCGGCGCCCGTGTCGTTGTCGCGTCCGCTCGACGCGGCAACGACGGCGCCGACGGCGCCGCCGCGATATCGCCGAACGCGCGTACCGCGTAGGTCGGCGCTTCTCCTGGCGCGGCCGCGGGGCCGGGAGCGCCGGGCTCGACCGGTGCCTCGGCGACCGGTGCCGGCGGAAGCGGCGGCGCGGCGGCGGCGATGCGCATGACCTGCGCGGGAACCTCCGCGACGCGCGGCCCGGCCTTGCGTCCGCGGCGCCCGTTGCGGCGAGGCGGCGCCAGCGCCTCGTAGCGCGGCAGGAGATCGTCTTGGATCGGCGCGGCGCCCGACAACGTCGCCGCGAGCGCGTCCTGGTCGATACCTTCGACGGGTTCGGGCGCGGGCTCGGCAACGGCGGCGGCCGCGGGCTCGGGCTCGGGCTCGGGCTCGGGCAGGACATCAGTCGGCGCCTCGTCATGCGGTTCGGACGCGCTCGGGCGCTCGAACAACAGCGCCGCGAACGCACCGCGCGCGCCCATCGTCGGCACCGTTGCCGGCGCGACCGGCGGCGCCGGAACCGGTTCGGGATCGGGCCCGGGTGCCGGTGCGACCGCTGCGGGTTCCGGTAGGGGTTCCGGTTCGGACCGCACGAGCGGCTCCGGGTCCGGTATCACGATCGGCTCGGGCGAGACGACCGCGTCGAGCGCCGTCTCGCGCACTGGTACGAACGCGGCCGCCGCGCGCCGCGTCGCAACCGGCGCTCCGGAAGCGAGCACCGACGGCGACAGGACGACCGTCGCCAGCACGCCACCCGACGGTGACGGCGAGAGCTGGACACGGATGTCGTGCCGGGCGGCGAGATTCGCGACCACGTAGTGACCCAAGTAGCGCGACGGCGCGATCGCAAACACTTCGGACGTTCGCAGTCGCGCGTTCGCGCGCTCCATGTCCTCGGTCGGCATGCCGATCCCGTCGTCGGTGATCGTCACGAGATAGCCGTCGTCGCCGTGGCGTGCGTACAGGTCGACCGTCGAGTCCGGTGGTGAGAACGTCAGGGCATTCTCGAGCAGCTCGGCGAGCAGGTGGCTGACGTCGGTCACGGCCGCGCCCGCGATCGTCGTGTCGTCCGACGATGGATGCAGGCGCACGCGCGCGTAGTGCTCGACCTCGCCCATCGCTGCCCGCACGACGTCGCCGATACCGACCGGCTTGTTCCACAGACGCGGCGGTTCCTGGCCGGCGAGCACGAGGAGTGACTCCGCGTTCCGACGCATGCGGGTGGCGAGGTGGTCGAGCTGGAACAGGGCTTCGAGTGTGTCGGCGTCGGTTTCGTCGGCTTCGAGCTTCGAGATCAGATCGATTTGGCGCGCGAGCAAGTTCTGGTTGCGCCGACCGAGGTTGACGAACGAGTCCGAGACATTGCGGCGCAACACCGCCTGCTCGACCGCGAGTCCGAGCGCGCTCGCTTGCACTGCGTTCAGCGCGTCGACAGCAGCCGTGAGTTCCGTGCCACCGCGCATGACGATCGGCTCGAGTCGCGGCGCCGAGAACTCCATGTCGGCCGGGCTCGAGCGCACGGCGTCGACCGCCTCCGGCAATCGCTCGGTCGCCATCGCCTGCGCCTCGTCGGCGAACGTGCGGAGCGGTTGCGTGATCATCCGATTCGCGAGCCAGAACAGCAGCAATGTCAGCGCGAGAACGCCGACACCCGCGCCGATGAGGATCGTCGGCGTGCCCTCGGTGGTGTCCTGGGAGTCAGCCACCTGACGCGCGACGAGCGCGGCCACCGCGAGCAACGGGACGGCCAAGGCGGCCGCCAGCTTCGAGCGGATGGTCAACTTCCGTGTCACCTGGAGTTCCAGTCCGATCCATGGGCGGCCACCCGCGCGATCGCGGCAGTCACCAGCGGCGTGCGCACCGCACCGAGTTCGGGATCGAGCTCCCGAGCCCGCCGCAGTACCTGGGTGTTGTCGGTCACGAGAACGATCCGCTTCAGCGCGACCAGCGATTCCGCGGCCTCGAACAGGTCGGCGGGCGGCTCCCCGAACGGCTCGACGAGCACCAGGACCGGCTCGGGCGCCTCGGCGAGCCGCCGAAAGGCCATGAACGCCTCGGACGCGACGTCGTCGTCGTCGAGCAGCGCCCGCCGGTCTCGGAGGCGGACGAGCACGGCGCGGGCGTCATCGAGCCGGGCCGCGGGCTCGGCCCGCTCCAACGCGACCTGAAGCCGTCGGGTCGCAGCCGAGGTGTCTCGGCGGGCGGCTTCCGCCTCGCGCTCGGCAACTGACACCGCCGCCCCCCGCGTCGAGGTCGCGTCGTCCAACGAGCGCTGGACCGCGGCGATTTGGGCGCGGATCGCTTCGGCCTCGGCGGCGGGGTCACCGCCGGTTCGCGGTGCGCGGTCAAGGCCTTCGAGACGGAGAAGCCGCTCGCGCGCGGCCATGAACGCCTCGTCCGCGTGCGCCCGTTGCACGGCGACGTGGTCCAACCGCACACGCGCCTCCTGGAGCGTGCGCTCGGCGATGTCCGCCGCGTTCGTCGCCGACTGGTGCTGGCCGGTCGCGCTCGCGATCGCGTCGATCAGCGCGTCGTATTCAGCCGCACGCTCGGCTCGGTCGGCGGCATCGATCGCGGCGCGGACGTCTGGCGCCGTGAACACGCGAGCCGCGACGTCGAGCGCGAACGTCTCGCACAGCCCGTCGAAGTCCTCCGCCCGGCAGGGCACGACCGTGAGGTGCGGGTGCAGGACGACCCGGGCGGCGCGATCGGGCGCGGGCCGGTAGCGGGCGAGCAGGGCGTCCGGATCGCCCACAGGCGCGGCTTCGCGACGGATTCCGTATCGCATCCCGCCTCAGACGTCGGCGCGCGGCCGTGGGGCCCTTGAGACCGAAGTCCCTCAGTCGGGTTACTGCTGCGCGGCGCCGATTGTCCTTTGGGGACACCGCGCACCGTTTCCGGGCCCGTTCTGTCCTTTGGGGACAAAGCGGGAGGGTGCGTGGTGCGGCGAGACCCCGGCCGGAGCCGGGGTCTCGAGGACCGGCCGGGGAGAACCGGTCAGGCCGCGACGGGAGTGGTGGAGGAGCTCCAGTCGCGCTTGTCGCTGTACTGGTAGTTGGTGATCAAGCTGACCACGGCGACCGCGATCCCGATCACGACGTAGAACGCGGAGAGGCCGCCGTCGGAGTCGCTGAACGACAGCACGCTCGGCGCGACCAGGAGCAGCGTGGCGGCGAGGTAGTCGCCGGCCGAGTGCACCGTGAACGGCAGCACCTTCTTCACGCCGAGGGGGTACTTCGTCAGCATGCTCACCGCGAGCACGACGGCACCGACGACCACACCGGTGGCGACGGCGGCACCGGAGCCGCCAACCGCGAGGGAGACGACGATCAGGAGGGCGCCAACCGCGTAGTCGGCGACCCCGTGGAACCAAGCAGGAAGGAATCGAACGAGTGACATGACCAGCCCTTTGTGTCTCACGGGGAGCCCTCGGCACCCCGAACCACTTTCGTGCAGTTCTTCGGTGCCGAGGGCTCGTCGGGATGTGAGAAACCGGCCCGATTTTTGCCCTGATCTGGAAGGCGGCGGTCAGGCCCCGCCGCAGGGTGACGGCGACGCGCCCGAGTCCGCGCGTCTCGTCGCGCAGCAGCACTTCGTATACCTCGCCCGCGAAGGTGCCGCCAGCGAGATGGCGACCGATCCGGTCGCCATCTCGCGGCTAGGACGGTGTTGAACAAGGCGCTTCCGCGGAAGCGTTTGGGGTCGTAACGTTTGGTTGGGCCTGGGTTCATGACCGACCGAAGAACCGGCGTGAGAGGCTGAGCCGGTCACCCTGGTGGCGTATGCCGTGTTGTGGTGCCTCTTTGTCAGTTCCCGGGCCCGTTATGTCGTGAGCGTCCAGGTTGGACCGTCGCGGGTGAGGCCGAGGTTCACGAGTCGGCGTAGGTTGATCGCTGCGACGCGCAGTGTAAGGCCGAGCTGGTTGCGTTCGACGCCGCGATAACGGACGCGGCGATGGCCGCGTGCGACGAGCCAGGAGATGGATCGTTCGACCATCGGTCGCCATTGCCGGTAGTCGGCGGCGAAGTCGCCGTTGCGCCAGGCACGGCGCGCTTGGACGAGTTCGGCGTCGTGCTCGGTGATGTGAAACGAGCGGCCGTCCTTGGCGGTCGTGCAGCGCTCGCGCACTGGACAGCGGCGGCACTGTGCTCCGAAGGTCGCGTTGCCTTTCGGTGCGATCGTGACCGTCACGCCGTTCGGGCATGTCACGGTGCGCGCGTCATGATCGACGGCGAAGTCGTCGCGGTCGAAACCGCCGGGCTTGCCGCCTCGCAACGGGATCGCTTTGATCGCCTGGTCGTGTTGCGCGGCGCGTAACGCGGCTCGCGTGTCGCCGCCGCCGTAGGCGGAGTCGGCAAGCACTTGCAGGCCGGGCTCCTAGCCGGCAAGCAGCGTGACCCCGGTGGGGCCATCCCCGGCGTTCGCGGGCGTGATCGCCGCCGCGGTGATCAACCCGGTCTCGGGTTCGACGGCGACGTGTGCCTTGTAACCGTCGCGGTATTCGCTGCGGCTCTTGTGCATGTGCCGAGTGTCGGGATCGACCGTCGAGATCACCCGGTCGGGTGCGACACGTCGCGCGATCCGCCACGTCCCGTCACGGTCGCCGGGTTCGACGTCTTGGCCTGCGACCAACGCGAGCAACCCGACCGCGGCGGCTTCGTCGCCGACGAGTACGACACCGTCGAGAGCGGCGAGGATCGCCAACGCGTCGTTCACCAACCCGCTGACGAACGCGTCTTTGGCGATCGGGTCATCCCACGCGATCGTCGGCTTGGCTGCATGGTCATAGTCGTGTGCGACCACCTTCACCGACGCCGCGGTCGGGATCACCCGCCGTGCCCGACGGATCGCCGAGATCAACTGGGTCACGGTGTCTTGGGTCGCGACCGCATCATCCAACAACGTGGAATCCAACGCCCGACGCGTCTTTCCCTTGAGCACGCCGGTCTCGGTGACCACCGCGCGCACCGCATCGAAGATCCGCTCCCGCTGTTCGCTGCCACGCAACCGTGCCCGCCAATACGTGAGCACCGAATAGTCGAAGGCGCCATCGTCCAACGCCAGTCCGGCTGCGACCTTCCACGAGATCCGATCGCGCAACGCTCTCGCCGCGTCACGATCGGACAGGCCCTCCAACGACTGCAACACCATCACTGTCGCGATCACATCCGCCGGCACCGACGGGCGACCCCGCCCCGACGGGAACAAGTCCGCGAACATCTCGTCGGGGAACAAGTCCCGGCGATGATCAGCCAAGAACGCCTCGACACTGCCCTCCGGGACCAACTGTCGGCACAACGCCGCCGCGTCCAACAACTCCCGATTCGGATCGCTCCTGCCCTGCATACCCCAATTCTGAAGAACTCAGAACACAATCGCGAGCACCACAGGGCTATTTGTTCAACACCGTCCTAGCCGAGGGCGTTGCCGAGGATCGACACGAACGACACCATCTCCCCGGGGTAGCCGCCGAGATTGTGCGTCAGCGCGAGACCCCGGTCGGCATGGGCGATCCGGCGTTCGTCGGGAACGTCGCCGCGCAGCTGCAACCACGCCTCGAACATCATCCGCAGTCCCGACGCGCCGACCGGGTGGCCGAAGCTCTTGAGCCCGCCGTCCGGGTTAACCGGCAGTGCCCCACGCAGATCGAATGTCCCGTCGAGGACCTCTTTCCATGCGGTGCCGCGCTCGGCGAACCCGAGGTCCTCGTAGATCAGGAGCTCCGCGGGCGTGAAGCAGTCGTGGACCTCAGCCATCGCGAGCTGCTCGCGCGGGTTCGTAATCCCGGCTTGTGCGTACGCGTCACGGCCGGTCGCCGCGATCTCGGGGAACGTCGTGTAGTCGTACGCAGGATCGGCATTCCCGCTGCAATTCCCCGCGACCAGCGCAAGGCCCTTCACGTACACCGGCGTGTTCGTGTACCGTTGCGCGTCCTCGGCCCGGCAGATGATCGCCGCGGCCGCACCGTCGGCGACGCCCGAACAGTCGTACACACCGAGCCCGCCGGCCATCAGCGGCGCACCGCAGATGGTCTCCATGGATACTTCGCGCTTGAACTGCGCACGCGGGTTGCGGGCGCCGTTGTAGTGGTTCTTCCACGCGATGCGCGCCAGCACTTCGCGTATCTGCTCGTCGTCGAGGCCGTACTTCTTCCCGTAGGCCGGCGCACACATCGCGAACATGGCGGCCGCCGTGAGCGTACGGCCCGTGCCGTCGGTCGGCGTCTTGGCCGCGCCAACGAGACCTTGGTAACCGCTGTCCTTCACCTTCTCGACGCCGATCGCCATCGCGGTGTCGTAGGCGCCACTCGCTACTGCGTACGCGGCGTTGCGCAGTGCTTCGGATCCGGTCGCGCAGAAGTTCTCGACGTGGGTCACGGGTTTGTCGTGTAGCTGTAGCGGTCGGGCCACGACCATGCCGCTCATGCCCGACATCGCGGTGCCGAGCCAGTACGCGTCGACATCGTCCTTGGTGACTCTCGCCGACGCGAACGCTTCCTGCGCGGCGTCGATCAGCAGGTCGTCGGTGCTCTTGTGCCAGTGCTCACCGAACGGTGTGCACCCCATGCCGACGATCGCAACGCGGTCTCGTATGCCGTGCGAAGCCATGCGTGATCTCCCCTACCGGACCGGCCGGGCCTTCCAGAAGTAATTGTGGATGTCGTCGGACGTGAAGAGGCGCCGGAACGTCATTTCGACCCGGCCCCCCATCGCGACGCCACCCGGACCAACGTCGGTGAGCTCGACCGGCAGGCGACCCCCACCGTCCCAGTCGACCACGGCGAATGTCGTCGGCGGGCTCGGCGAGTACGCGATGCGGTCGACGGTGAGCAGCGCGATCGTGCCCTGGACGTCGGCCATCGGCGCGGCCTCCATGTCGTCGACGGCGTTGCCCACTCGCGAGACCCGTGCCGGCGGCAGGTGCAGCTCGCCGCTGCCGCGGTCGCGCGAGCCGACGAACGCGTATTTCCATTCCTCGGTGCGTCCGGACACCGAGGCGGAGATGCGGTCGGGTTCGGGGCGGCGCGGCGGTTCGATCCGCACCACATCGCGCCACGACAGAAACTTGCCGTACGGCACCGGTCCGCCGGTGTCGATCTGCGCGGCGACCGGGCGCGCCGGCGAGTACGCCGCGATCGCGTCGGTCGTCCTGAACAACAACACGTCGGCGCCGTCGGCGAGGACGACCAGCGCAACGACCTGATTCGGAACCGCCGAATCGAGTACGTCTGCGAACAGGAGCAGCGGATGCGCGGTGCCGGTGTTGCCGACGGTCGCGGCGCGGTTGTCGGCGATCGCCTCCTTGGCCACACCGAGGCGGCCGCTGACGCTCCGGACCGCACGCGCGTGCATCCCGGTGACGACGACGCGATCGATGCGATCGGCAGTGAGCTCGGCCGCCTTGCCCGCCGCGTTCCATGCCGCATCCACGAGCGGGCCGTATTTGATCTCGCCGAACCGCTCCTCCCACTGACGCGATCGCGCCGAGCCGGGCACGCGCCACCGTTCGAGGAACTCCTCGCTGGCACTCGCGCCCGCGAGGTACTCGGCGATCACGGCGCCGTCGTCGCCGTCGTCGCCGTCGTCGCCGACGAGTACCGCGGCCGCGCCGTCGCCGCCCTGCGATTCATCCGTGCTCGTCGGCAGACCGTCCCGCCGATCCGCAGTCACGACCATGACCGCGCCGTTGCCGTCGAGCGCGGCGCGCAACGCGCCGACACCGGAACGCAACGCGCCTCCGAAATCGAACGCCGGCACCGCCGAATCGAGCCGCAGCGCGGCGTGGATGGTCGATGCGTTGTTCTTGTCGAGGTATGCGGGCTCGGACGTCGCGAACCACAGCGCGGCCGGGTGGGCACCCGCGCGCAGGAGCGGGCGTGCCGCTTCGACGCCCATCGTCGTGGTGTCCTCGTCGTAGGACGCAACCGCCCGTGTCCCTTTGCCGCCGCCGCTGCCGAATGTCTTGGCGATGTCGGCTCGGTCGAGCCGGTGGTACGGCACGTAGCCCGCGGCTCCGATGATCCCTCGCATTGGTAGTCAGGGGCGCAGTGCCCGCATAGCGGGTCTGTTTCCCCATCCCCCTTTCAAACCGTGCGTGCGGTTTTCCCGCACACGGCTTTCCGACGGTCTTCTTGACATGGTTACGCGGCCTT
>JBQTGT010000035.1:0-162435 GCA_052390615.1 Actinomycetota bacterium | reverse complement strand
TCAGCGCCGACGGCCGGTTCGTGGCCTTCTCCTCGGCTGCCACCAACCTGGTCGCCGGCGACACCAACGCCCGCAGCGTCGGAAGAGAGGCCGGACGCGAGAGAGGGTGCCCGTGAAGGGTGAGCGGGGTGTGGGGGGCGTTGGGGTGGGTGGGCGGCGGTTCGTCGGGCGGGGGGGGGGGGGGGGGTTTGGTGTGGGGGGGCGGGGGGGGGGGGGGGGGGGGGGGGGGGGGGGGGGGGCCCGGGGGGGGCGGGGGGGGGGGGGGGGGCCCGGATCGACCCGAGTCGTTCCCGTCCCGCCGTCGCCGCCGGCGAGTGTCGCGACACTCAAGACGATCGCGATGCCGAGTCCGGCGGCGATCACGAGCACGACTGGTCGGCGCCGCCGGGCGCGCTCGCGGCCCGGCGGGAAGCCGTCGCGGCGCCAGCGCTCGGTCGACGCGGGTCGACGGTGTGCGGTCGCGAGCACCTCGTCGACTGAGAGCGCATCGGCGCGACGCGCCGCGAACACGGGCAGCGTCCCCAGCAGTGCGCGCGGTGTGGCCCCGGAGCGTGTGCGCTGGCAGGTTGCGCACTCGTCGACGTGGCGGTTGATGCGCTTCCGTAGTAGGGGCGTGAGCGTGCCGTCCCAGTCGCCAAGCAGCTCCGAGAGCGGCGCGCACGCGCCCCGCCCCGACCGCGCGATGAGCAGCACGCCGACCGCGCGTTCGAGTTGGGCCTTGGCCCGATGCAACAACGAATACGGATTGGCGTGGTGGAGACCGATCGCCGCCGCCAGCTCCGCGCCCTCGAACCCGTGGCGCGCGTTGAGCGTCAGCACGGCCTGGTCGCGCGGGTTCAGACCGGCGGCGGCCGCCCACACCAGCGCGGACGCCTCGCTCGCCGAGATCCCCCTGATCGGGTCGTCGTCGAGGACGACCTCCGGCGGCACGTCGACGGGAGTGACGCGCCGGCGTTGGTCGACCCGGCGCAACGCCACGTGCCGGGCGATGGCGAACAGCCACGCCTTGAGTCGGTCGGGATCCCGCAGCTGGCGGATGTGCTGGGCCGCGAGCACGAAGGTGTCGTGCATTGCGTCCGCGGCTTCCTCCGGGTCACGCAGCAGCGAGCAGCAGAAGTCGTAGATGCCGTCCGCGAAGTCGCCGTACATCTGGGCGAACGCGTCCTTGTCGCCCGCCCGCGCGCGCTGCACGAGCGCTGCCGTCCCCACGTCGGAGATTGTCTCGCGCCCCGCCGTCGAATGACAGTCCGTGCCGCACCACACGAGTCAACTGCAACGTCAGCACCCTCAACAGCACCGCGCGATCGAAAGTCTCGGCCAGAAAGTTGCGAGATTCGACGGCGATCGTGCTCGTACCTCTCGGGATTTGGCGGGGGAGGGGCGAACGTGGGGCGCACACACAGCGGACGGAGCAAGGCTGTCGGGGCCGTCGGTCGTTACCGGCGTGCCTGCGCGTGCGGTTGGCCGCTTCGTTGCCGGCAGTGCCCCCGGAGGGAGCGGCGGTCCGTGATCCGTTTCGGTCCGCCGCCCTTTCGATCGTGCGGCGGCGGCACCGGCGACGACCACGGCCCGGTCCGATGACGTTCTGCCGCCGCGCTCGGGCGGGTGCCACGAGGCCCCGCACCAAGTGCCATCAGAGTCCAAGAGGCGTGCTCTCCGCTCACCTATTGCCATCAGACGCGCCTTCTCGCGGTTCGCGGCCCATGCGAACAATCCGGACATTCGTCGCATAACTGTTGCACTACCTCCCACATTGCGTGATCTGTGCGCATTCAGAGGAGCTCGGACGGACTGGTCCGATTCGAGCATCAGGTCGCAAGTCTTGAACTTGGCAAGCTGAACCACGAAACTCCTGGTTGCAGGTCATCCGGCTCCCTCGGAGCCGCCGATCAGCGGGGGGCGCCAAAGGCCAGACAGTTCTCGGAGACAGACGGCAAGGCCTCGGGCCCGGCTTCTGTGCTTCACATCCCGTAGCGGAGCGGTTACCGCGTCGCCCATAGCGGTCGCGACGGAAGGTGCTTGCTAGGGGGAATTCCCTGTGAAGAAGGTTTCGGCCCGTTTCGCCGTCCTCGCGACGACGTTGATGTCATTGCTCCTCGCCGGAGCGGCCAACAAGTGGCGCTAAAAGGTCGAGTCCGCGGCCTTGCCGTCTCTCTCCCGCAGGACAATTTGTGCCGAGAACATACGACGTGAGCGTGAGACTGACCCTTCGGGGCCTCGCCGTGGGGATGCTGGTCCCCACCGTGGCGCTCGCGGTCGCGCTCGCCCTCACGCGGGGGATCCACCGGCCGGGCGGCCTCCTGCTCTTCGCCGCCCTCATGCTCTATAGCGAAGCTCGCGCGATTCCAGTCACCGAACGAGTCGCGGTTTCGACGGCGCCGCTCATCGGCACGGCAGCAATCGTCGCGTTCTACCCCCGCGGCGACCTCCTCGCGATGCTGCTCGTCGGTGTGACGAGCGGCGTGGAACTCCCGATCATCCGAGCTCGGCGCTGGGATCTGGTGGCGCTGAACGCCGCAACAGGCGGCTTGGCGATCCTGGCCGCGGGCGCGACGTATGAGGCGTTCGCCAACCGGGCCGGGTCGCATTTTCCGAACATGGCACTCGCGGCCATGGGGGCGACTGCCGTCTACCTCTTGGCCAACGCCGTCATTTTCGGCGGCGGCTCTCACGTCACGGGTCGCGCCGGCTTCGGCGAAGTCGTCACCGAGATGACGCCGAGCTGGCTCCAGCAGGTGCCGTTTACGCTGCTCGGCTTTTTCGTCGGACTCCTGTATGTGAGCCTCGGCGCCGGCGTGATGCTGCTCATCGTCGTGCCGATCCTCATCGCGCGCGAGATGTTTGCGTCGTATCTGCGCGTCAAGGAATCGCACGACGAGACCGTGCATATGTTGATCCGCGCATTGGAGGTGAAGGACCGCTACACCGCTGGGCATGCAGAGCGCGTTGCGAACTACGCGCAGTACATGGGCGAGCAAATGAACTTCGGGCCCGCGCGCATGGAACGCCTGCGGTTCGCGGCGCTGATGCACGACATCGGCAAGCTCGTCGTGCCGAACCACCTGTTGAACAAGCCCGGGCGCCTGACCGAATCGGAGTTTGCGCGGATCCGCATCCACGAGAAGGTCTCGGTCCAGATGCTGAGCCACATCGACTTCCTACGTCCGATCGCGGCCGCCAGCCATAGCGACAGCACGACCTTCGATCCCGACGACCTCGACCATCCGATCGAGCCGTACATGGTGATGATCGCCGACGCGTACGACGCCATGACGTCGACCCGGTCCTACCGCAAGGCTCTCCCCCAGGAGGTCGCGTTTGCGGAGCTTCGGGACAAGGCGGGTATCCAGTTCCACCCCGCATGTGTCGAAGCTCTCATCACAGCGGTCGAGGCGCGGGGTGAGAAGCACGGTGCGGGCTACGAGAAACAGGCCGAATTTCTCGACGCGCCCGCTGCGGGCTTGGGCTCCGCGGGCCTCGGGGATCTGCTGCCGGCCGAGGCCTGAGTTCCGGTGAGCCGGCGGGCACGGGCCGGGATCATCCTGGCCTTCGGCATTGTCGCCGCGGTCCTCGCGCACCTCATCGACGCGAACAGCACGTCGGACGACCTCGCGCTGCTCGCGGCGGGAATTGTCATGGGCGAGCTGCTCGTCCTCCGACTCGAGGACGCGAGCGCGGTCCCGCTCTCGTATGCCGTCATGCTCGTCCTCGCCTCGAGCTTTGGTGGCGACGAGTTCATCTTCGCGGTACTCGCAGCCGAGCTCGTGTCCATGTTCGTCCGGCCAACGCAGCACGGCGGCCTCTGGCGAGTCGAAATCCTGCTCACACGCGTCGTCGTCGCGGGCGTGACGCTCGGCGCGTATCACGCCGTGCGCGAGTTGGTCGACCACGAGGAGACGGTGGTAGCGGTGTTGGGCGCGCTTGGCGCCGCCGCGTTCGCGCAAGTGCTCGCGGACGTGACGATGCGCACGGCGCTGCGGCTCGGG
This sequence comes from Actinomycetota bacterium, assembly GCA_052390615.1. Classification (GTDB taxonomy): domain Bacteria; phylum Actinomycetota; class Acidimicrobiia; order IMCC26256; family PALSA-610; genus JBQTGT01. Next base: position 158,449 of record JBQTGT010000035.1, on the reverse strand, counting down.
CGGTCGTTCTCGACGCGAGGCCGGCTCGCGTGGTTGGCGGTCGCGTCGTCCGGGATGCTGATGGCGATCGGGTACCGCGGCGTCGACGGTGAGGGCGATGTCGGTATTTGGGGGCCGCTGCTGTTCGCGACGCCGCTGCTCGCCGCGTGGTACGCGTTCGAGCGTCTCGATTCGGCCACGCTCGCGTACCGTCAGACCATCGAGTCGCTGGCCATGGCACCCGAAATGGGGGGCATCGTGCCGGCCGGTCACGCGCAGCGGGTCGCGCGCCTGGTCGTGTCGATGGGTGGTCACCTCGGGTTCGCGCCGGCCGATCTCAATGACCTCGAGATGGCAGCCCTGCTACACCACCTCGGCCAGGTCACCCTCGACGATCCCGAGGTCGCGGGTGTGCCCGCGCCGGGCGAGGTCGCGGCCGTGACCGGTGGGATGTTGCGCGAGATCCGACCCCTCGCGGCCGCCGGTGAGATCGTCGCGGGCGACAGCGACGACCCGCGCCGGCGGTTGGAGGTCCAGGTGTTGCGCCTCGCGAGCGAGTACGACGATCTCACGGTGATCGACGGCACGCCCGCTGACGTCGCGATCGAGACGCTGCGATCGGCACCCGGCTATGTCTACGAAGACCGAGTGCTCAACGCGCTCGAACGAACCGTACGCGGCCACGGCGCCGCGGCGCGCTGAGCGATTGCGGTTGCTAACGCCCTGACGTCGTTTCCAGCGCGGGGCTCGGCTCCGTCCACGCGCGGAGATCGATTACCGGGTTCGGTGTCCTACGCCGCGAGAAGCGACGTGGCTTCGGTGGCCGCCGGTCGACTTTCGACTGGCGGCGGACACGGCGACTCGCGTGATACGTCACGTCGCACAGCCCGACCGCCAGGATGAGGTCGCCGAAGCTGATCACGCTGTCGAACGGGGCGCGTAACACGATGATGTCCGCGAGGAACATGAGCGTGTCGTCATCCTCCTGTGGATGATGCTTGATGGTGAGCTCGACCCACGCTTCGTGCTCCCAATCGGCCGGCACATCGACGGGCATGCCTTGGTTGACGGTAATCACCAGCGCATTGCAGAACACGCCGATCAGCACGACCGTCATGCCCTTCAGCAGGGCGTTTCCGGCGCAGAACCCGAGGATGAGGACGTACGACGCGACGAGCAGCCCGAAACCGACGTCGTGCCAGCGCGACTGCGGGATCGTGAAGTACTCGAGGAACAGTTGGATCGCCAACCCCGCGAACAGGAGCCCGCCCCACTTCCAGCCGGTCATCACCAGCCGGGTGTAGGAGCCCGCTGTGGGCAGCGGCAGCAGCAACGCAATCGCAACGGCGAGGGCCAACACCAGCATGGTGTCGACCAAAATACCCGCCCGCAGACGGTTGTCTGCGCACCGGCCTACGATCCGAGGCCGATGAGTAGCCAGGCGCAGACCGAAGGCCGGGTTGTACCGCGGACGCAATCGTGTGATCGACGGCCGCAGGGCGAAGCCGCATGAGTGAGGTGCTGGTCGATACCAACGGCCATATCGCCCGGGTGACGATCAACCGGCCCGAGCGGCGCAACGCCATGTCGTTCGGCGTGCTGCAGGGGCTGCGTCACGCGATACAACAAGTCGCCGAGGATGACGACATCCGCGTGGTGGTGCTTGCCGGTGCGGGCGACAAGGCGTTCTGCGCGGGCGCGGACCTGGGTGGAATTGCCGACAATGGCGGTGGTGGTGGCGCCGCCGCCGCGCACCAGGGGCGGGGCCTTCTCGCCGAGCTCTTTCGCGACATGTGGTCGCTCGGCAAGCCGATCATCGCTCGGGTCCAGGGCTATGCGCTGGCGGGCGGGTTTGGCCTTGCCTGCGCGTGCGACGTGATCGTCGCGGCCGACGATGCCACGTTCGGGACGCCGGAGATCAACGTTGGCCTGTGGCCCTACATGATCACGGTGCCGCTGCTGCGCAGCATGGCCCCCAAGACCGCGCTCGACCTGATGATGACCGGCCGGCGCGTCAACGCTCAGGAGGGGCACCGCCTGGGCTTCGTGCAACGCGTCGTACCGGCGTCTCTGCTCGATGCCACGGTCGACGCGCTGGCGGCCGATCTCGCGGCGAAGAGCCCGCTCATCATGAGCTGGGGCCGCACGGCGTTCTACCGCGTGCTCGAGATGGATGCCGACGCCGCGCTCGACTATCTCCAGGGCATGCTCACGGTCACGACCCAGACCGAGGACGCGGCCGAAGGAGTGCGGGCGTTCGCGGAGAAGCGGGCGCCGCAGTGGAAGGGGCGGTGACGGTGCCCACTCGAACCGGCGTCACACAACAACGTGGGCGGTATATCAGCGACGCCAGTTCGGGCGCTCGATGCGGCGGGGGAGTGAGATGACGAGCAGCGGTGGCGGCGATGTGCACGAGTGGGGGCCGCTCGTCGGCGAGTTGAAGGTGCGGCGGGACAAGGCGCTCGGCATGGGCGGTCCGCAGTTCGTCGAGCGACAGCGCTCGCTCGGCAAGCTGCTCGTGCGCGATCGTCTCGATCGCCTGCTCGACGCGGGCACGTGGGTCGAGTACGGGATGCTCGCCGACCACATGGACCGCGGCCTCGGCGATCGTTTTCTCGCCGCCGACGGCGTCCTGACCGGCATCGGCGAGATCCACGGTCGCCAGGTTGCCGTCGCGGCGTACGACTTCACGGTCATGGCGGGATCGATGGGCGCGGTCGGGGAGACGAAGGTGGGGCGGATGCGCGAGCTCGCGCTCCGGCAGCGAATTCCGTTCGTCTGGCTGCTCGACTCCGCGGGCGCGCGGGTCCAGGGCGGCAGCGGCTCGACGTTCGCGGGTGCGGGCGCGCTGTTCCGAGAACAGGTCGCGATGAGTGGCGTCGTGCCGATGGTCGCGGCGATGCTCGGGCATTGTGCGGCCGGCACGGCGTACATCCCCGCGCTGGCCGACTTCGTGCCGATGGTCAAAGGGACGTCGTCGATGGCGCTCGGTGGGCGCCACCTCGTGAAGGCGGCCGTGGGCGAGGACGTCACCGAGGAGGAGATGGGCGGCTCCGCCGTCCATACCAAGGTGTCGGGGTGCGCGGATCTCGAGGTCGCCGACGACGAGGAGTGCTTGCGCATCGTGCGCGAGTACCTGTCGTTCTTCCCGCAACACAACGGTGCGCGACCGCCGATTCAGCCGACCGACGATCCGGTGGACCGTCGGGTCGAGGAGCTGTACGACATCGTCCCGACCGCACCCCGCCGCGCGTACGACATGCGCAGAGTCGTCGCCGCCGTTGTCGACGACAACCACGTGTTCTGGATGAAGCCGGAGTGGGCCAAGAACCTGCTGACCGGTTTCGCGCGCTTCGGTGGGCGGCCCGTGGGCGTTGTCGCCAACCAGCCGATGGTGCTCGGCGGCGCGCTCGACGTGAATGCCGCCGACAAGGCCGCGCGCTTCGTGTGGCTGTGCGATGCGTTCAATGTTCCACTCGTCTTCTTGCACGACGTGCCCGGCTTCATTGTCGGGAGTGCGGTCGAGAAGCAGGGCATCATCCGCCACGGCGCCAAGATGTTGTTCGCGGTGTCTGAGGCGACCGTGCCGAAGATCTCGGTCGTGGTCCGCAAGAGCTACGGCGCGGGTTACTTCGTCATGAACGGCCTCGCGTACGAGGCCGACTACATCGTGGCGTGGCCGTCGGCGGAGATCGCGGTGATGGGCCCAGATGGCATCGTCAACATCATCCACCGTAAGACGCTTGAAGCCATCGAGGACGACGACGAGCGCACGCAGAAGCGCCTCGAGCTGGCGGAGCGCATTCGAAACAACATCGACCCGTACCTAGCGGCCGGCCACGCCCAGCTCGATGACATCATCGATCCGGCCGAGACACGCGCGGCAATCGCGCGTGGGCTTCGGATCAATGCCAACAAGCGCGTCGACCGCCCGCCGCGCAAGCACGGCGTGCTGCCCGTCTAGCGCGCGTTACGATCACGCCCCATGGCCGAGATCCGAGCGGAGATCACCGCGAACGTTTGGCGGGTCGTCGTCGACGAGGGCCAGATGGTCGCGGAGGGAGACGAGATCTGCATCTTGGAGTCGATGAAGATGGAGATCCCGGTGGTTACGGAAGTCCCCGGCGTCGTGCGCGAGCTTCACGTCGCACCCGAGCAGACCGTCCAAGAGGGCGACCTGATCGCGATCATCGACGAGTCGTAGCCGTGATCCACTTCGAGGTACGCGGCCTCGTCGGCCTGGCCACGATCGACCGTCAGGACCGGCGGAACGCGCTGAACGGCGAGCTGTGCGACGAGCTGCGCTCGCACTTTGTACGCGCGCCCGATCTACGCGCGGTTGTCGTCACGGGTGCCGGGTCGGCGTTCTGTTCCGGCGCCGACCTCGTAACGCGCTTCGAGCCCGCGGCTGACGCTCCCACCGACACGTTTCGACCCGCGTTCGAGAAGGTGTTGAACGCGATCACCGCCTATCCGGCGCCGGTGATTGCCGCGATCAATGGGCCCGCGATCGGCGCGGGGATGCAGCTGGCGGTGGCCTGTGACCTGCGCATCGCGGCGTTGGGCGCGCGGCTCGGAATTCCCGGTGGTCGGCTCGGAATCCACCTCAGCGCCCGCAACATCTGGCGCCTCGCGAACCTCGTCGGTCAGGGCGCGGCACGCGACTTCCTGCTCGCGGGACGCACGGTCGACGCCGAGGAAGCGCTGCGGCTCGGTCTCGTGCAACGCGTCGTCGACGACGCGCGCGGCGAAGGGCTACGCCTCGCGGGCGAGATCGCAGCATCGGCGCCGTTCACCATTCAGGGCCACAAGCGATCGTTGAACCTGATCGAGGAAGCCGCGTGGCTCGGCAAGCGGTCGCGCGAGGAGGTCATGAAACTCGAAGAGCGCGCGTTCGCAAGCGAAGACCTGCGCGAGGGCATGGCCGCGTTCGCGGAGAGGCGCAATCCCGAGTTCCGCGGCCGCTGAACCCGCACGTCGGCGAACGAAGTCACGGAGTTGGCAGCTCGGGGGGTAGCGCGCGCTCGAGGAAGTAGTAGAAGCCGAACAGCACCACGAGGAAGGGCATCACGCCCGCGGCCCAGGTGAGCGGGTGCCGCCAGCGGCGGAAGGCCCACCACCACGCGAGCCCCACGAGCATCGCGATCGCGCCCCAGCCGTACGCGCCCGTGTGCGCGGTGCGGTCCCCGGCGAACGCGTCGTCGAGCACGTCGCCTTCGGGGGCGGCGGGAGGCGGTTCGCCGCCCACCAGCGCGTCGGCCGCGATTGCGGGCGACGATTCATCGACCACGAGGTCGGCCTTCACGATGAGGCGTTCACGCGCAGAGTTCTTCGGATGGCACGTCGTGAGCGTGAGTTCGGCGGTGTAGGTCGGTGCAACGACGTACGTGTCGCTCGGCTTCACTGCGAACGGGGTCTCGCGCACCCGGTACTTCCACTCGCCGACGACCGTCGTGACGATGATCTCGTCGCCGATCTCGAGTTCGTCGAGCCGGTTGAACGGTGCGCCGTAGGTAGTGCGGTGGCCGGCAATGGCGGCATTGCCGAGCTGCCCCGGAAGCGGCGTGCCGATGTAGTGGCCCGGGCCTTTCTTCAAGTCGGCGCGACTCGTCCCTTCGACGAACCACCACGAATGGTTGATCGCGGGGATGTTGATGCCGCCGATGGTCTCGCCCTCGATGAGCGGCGGGAGCGGTGGCGGGTCGGGCGTCGTGTCCGGTGGCGCCGTTCCGGGCCCAGTCGTCGGTGCCGTCGCGTCGTAGGCCGCCTGCGCCCGTTCGAAGTCGCTCTCGAGGTCGTCCTGGGCGCGCGCGGTCCAGATCCCCGTTCCCCAGAGCTGGTACGCGACGAACAAGAGGATCAGGAGTCCGAGCGTCACCATGACGCGCCCGAAGCCCCTGAGCAAGTGGAGCACGGGTCGAGGATACCGGTGTGTGCGGACGCCTCACGCGCGGTGACGGTTCGCTGGTCAACGGGGCTCGTCCGTAGACTCCGCGCGTACCGCTCCCCGTCGCGAAGGGTTTTGTCGTTGCGCGTTGGGCCTGTTGTCCACCTCCGGTCGGCGGTCTGCCTGCTGGGTCGGTTTCCGGCGCTCGCGGGCGCCGACCTCGAAGTGCGCGCGGGCGAGGTCGTGCTCCTCGCCGGCGCGAACGGCGCGGGGAAGACGACCCTGCTGCGGCTGTGCGCGGGGCTCTTGGCGTTGCGGTCGGGGAGTGCGTTCGTGTTCGACGTCGACCTCGCGCGCGATCGCCGCTCGATTCGCCGCCAGGTCGCCCTCGTCGGCCACGAGACGTTTTGCTACGACGACCTGACGGTCGCCGAGAACCTGCGGTTCGCGGCGCGGGCGAGCGGACATGGCAATGAGGTCGCGGGCGATGTGCTCGCGCGGCTCGGTTTGGATCGCGTCGCCGACATCGCGCACGGTCACCTGTCGCAGGGACAGCGGCGGCGGCTGTCGTTCGCGATCGCGCTCGCACGTGACCCACGTTTGTTGCTGCTCGACGAGCCGCACGGTGGACTCGACGAAGACGGCCGCGCGGTTGTCGATGCGGTCCTTGCCGCCGCGCCGGCCGAAGGTCGCACCGTGTTGGTCGCGTCGCACGAGGTCGACGTCGCCCGCCGGTACGCGACGCGCGAGGTAGAGATCGTCGCCGGACGCGTGCGCGAGCGCCAACCGGTGGCGGAGCGGGTGCTGACGTGAGCCTTGTGCGCGACGTGATGCTCGTCGCAGGCAAGGACATGAGGATCGAGCTGCGGTCGCGCGTCGCGTTGCACCAAATCCTGCCGTTCGGCGGCATCGTCCTGATCCTGTTCGCGTTCGCCCTCGATCCCGATCGAGGGTTGTTGCCGCGCGTCGCGCCGGGATTGTTCTGGACCGCGCTCCTGCTCGCGTCGCTGCTCGCGGTGACGCGTTCGTTCGCGATCGAGGAGGCGAACGGCGCGCGCGCCGGGCTGCGACTCTCGGGCCTCGACGGCACCGCGATCTTTCTCGGCAAGGCCGTGGCGATCGCGGCCCAACTCGTCGCGCTCGAGATTGTGCTCGGCGCGGGCGTGGTGTTTCTGTACGACGTCGAGCTTCGGAATGTGTTGCTGCTCGTCGTCGCGGCGCTGGTGGCAACCATCGGTCTCGCGGCCACCGGGACGGTCTACGGCGTGCTCGTGTCGGGGCTGCGCGTGCGCGAGACGCTGGTGCCATTGCTGGTCTTGCCGGCCGTGGCGCCGGTCATGCTCGGGGGCACGCGTGCGTTCGAAGCCGCGCTCGACGACGTGCCCGCCGACGGCTGGCCGTGGGTGCAGTTGCTCGCCATCTTCGCGGTGCTGGCGGTCACCGCCGGCATGTGCGCGTTCGGACCACTGCTGGAGGAAGGCTCGAGTTGACTACGAGTCACAAGGTCTTGGCGGCGCTCAGCGTGCTCGCGGTCGCGGTGCTCGGAGTCCTCGCGCTCGCCGTGGCGCCCGCCGATGCCCGCCAGGGCGATGCGCAACGCCTGATGTACGTGCACGTGCCGACGGCGTGGCTCGCGTACTTGGCGTTCTTCGTGACCGCGGTCGCGTCGGTGCTGTGGCTCTGGCCGCGCACCCGCTCGACCGCGTGGGACCTCCTCGCGGGGGCCTCGGCCGAGATCGGTGTGCTGTTCGCCGGTCTCACGTTGGTGCTCGGATCGTTGTGGGGCCGGCCGATCTGGGGCACCTGGTGGGAATGGGACGCCCGCGTCACCACGACTGCCATCTTGTTCTTCCTCTATCTCGGATACCTGGCATTGCGGCGCACCGGAGCGACCGCGGCCGAGCGCGGCACGCGCAGCGCGGTCGCCGCGCTCATCGCGTTCGGCAACGTCCCGATCGTGCACTTCTCGGTCACGTGGTGGGAAACGCTGCACCAGGACGCGACCGTGCTCGACCCGGACCTCGACGTCGACATGCACGGATTCTGGATGCCGTTCACGCTCGTATGGAGCGTGCTCGCGTTCACGCTGCTCTATGCGGCGCTCGTGCAGTCGCGCCTGCGGCTCGCCGAACTCGAAGAGGGACGCGAGGAGCACTTGCTCGAGCTCGCGATCGCCGAGCGGATCCGCGATGAGACGGCGGTACCGGAGGCGAGTGCCCGCGAGGCGGGTATCCCGCCCCGCAGCGAGCCGTGGCCCGAGCGGCCCGGCGCGGAGCGCCATGAGCGGGAAAGCCCGGTCGGATGAGCGGGAACTGGGGGTATGTCGTGGCCGGGTACGTGATCACCGCGGTCGCGGTCGGCGGGTACGCCGCGTCGCTGTGGTACCGACTTCGCCGCGCCGAGCCGGCGCGGCGGGACGAGATCGATGCGTAAGGGCCGCTACGTCGCGGCCGCTGCCGTCTGCCTCGTCGCGGTGCTCTGGATGGTGCGGTTGATGGCGCAAAACGTCGTATACCTCGATCCGGTCTCCGAAGCCGTCGCCGAACGCGAGGAGAAGGGCGATCGCCGGTTTCGCATGGGCGGCACCGTCGTGGCCGGCAGCATCGAAGCACGCGGGAACGACGTCGCCTTCGTCGTGACCGAGGGCGGTGTTACCGCCGCCGTCACCTATGACGGCGCCCCGCCCGAGCTGTTCGAAGAGTGCGCGCCGGTCGTCGTCGAAGGCCGCTGGTCCGGCACGACGTTCGCGGCCGATCGGCTCCTGATCCGCCACGGCAACGAGTACGAGCCGCCGCGCGACGGCGGCAGCGAACGCGCGCAAGAGTGCCCCGCGTCGTGACCGCAACGCTCGGATCCCTTGCGATCGCGCTCGGCGCGGCCGCGTGCGTGCTCGGCATCGTGACGATCGGCGCCGGGTTGCGGCTCGATCGTCCGGTGCTGCTGGTCGCCGGCCGCCGCTACGTCCTCGTCGCCCTCGTTGCCGCCGTCGGGGCGTTCGTGGTCATGGAATACGCGCTCTTCGACCACGACTTCTCGATTCAGTACGTCGCGAACAACGTGGCGCGCGCGACGCCCGGTCTCTACACGTTCACCGCCGCGTGGGCGTCACTCGAAGGCTCGATCGTGTTGTGGGTGCTCGCGTTGATGGGTTACCTCACGGTAACGACGTGGCGGTTCCGGGCGCGGGCAACGGATCCACTCGTCGCGTGGGCGACCATCGTCGGTCTCGGCATCGCCCTGTTCTTCTTCGCGTTGGTGCTCGGACCCGCCAACCCGTTCGCGGAAGTCAGCGGCGCCGTGCCACTCGACGGCCGCGGCCCGAATCCGTTGCTGCAGAACCACCCGCTCGTCGCGTTCCACCCGCCGATGCTCTATCTCGGCTACGTCGGCTTCACGATACCGTTCGCGTTCGCGGCGGCGGCGCTGGTGACCGGTCGTTTCGGGGAAGGGTGGTTGGCGGATGTGCGCCGCACCACGCTCGTCGCGTGGGGGTTTCTCACGGTGGGCATTTTCCTCGGCGCGTGGTGGAGCTACGAAGTGCTCGGCTGGGGCGGCTACTGGGGCTGGGACCCGGTCGAGAACGCGTCGCTGCTGCCCTGGCTCACCGGCACGGCATTCATCCACTCGGTCATGGTGCAAGAACGGCGCGCGATGTTGCGCGTTTGGAACCTGTCGCTCGTGCTGGCCACCTTCGGCTTGACGATCCTCGGCACGTTCCTCACGCGCTCGGGCGTCGTCACGTCCGTGCACGCGTTCACCCAATCCGACATCGGACCATGGTTATTGTCCTTCCTCGGTGTGATCACGCTCGGGAGCGTCGCGCTCGTCGCGTGGCGGGGCGACCAACTGCGCGCGCCCGGTCGTGTGGACTCACCGTTCTCGCGCGAGGCGGCGTTCCTCCTCAATAACCTGCTCTTTGCGGGGTTCGCGCTCGTCGTCCTCACGGGCACGGTGTTTCCGCTCCTCGTCGAAGCGCTGCGCGACGACCAGCTTTCGGTCGGCGAGCCGTACTTCGAGCGCATGGGCGCGCCGATCGGCATCGCGCTGTTGTTCCTCATGGCGATCGGACCGCTGCTGCCCTGGCGGGCGGCGAGCGGCGAGGTGCTGCGACAGCGCCTGCTCGTTCCGGCGTGGACCGGCTCGGCGACGCTCGTCGTCGCGCTCCTGCTCGGCGCGACCGGCGTGGCGCAGGTCGTCGCGTTCGCGCTCGCCGCGTTCGCGCTGACCAGCATCGGGCGCTCGGTCGCGGTCGGCGTGCGGGCCCGCCGCCAGGCCCACGCGGAGTCGCCGCCACGTGCGTCGGCACGGATGGTTCGGTCGAACCCGCGCCTGTACGGCGGTCTGCTCGTTCACGTCGGTGTGGTGCTGGTCGCGGTCGCGCTGGCGTCGTCGTCGGGATACGTCACGAAGCGCGAGGTCACTCTCGGCGTCGGCGAGTCGGCGACCGTGCGCGATTTCACCGTCACCTACCTCGGGTCCGAACGCGAGGTGTCGGAGCAGAAGTCGACGGTCAAGGCACGCGTGCGGGTCGAGCGCGACGGCGACAACCTCGGCGTGTACGCGCCCGCGATCTCGTCCTACCCGAACTTCGGCGCCGGTATCGGGACGCCATCCGTGCGGACCGGACTGTTCCGCGACCTGTATCTGACGCTCGTCTCGTCTCCGAGCTCGAGCGGCGCGGTCACGCTCGGAGTCCAGGTCAACCCGATGGTGCTGTGGCTGTGGGTCGGCGGCGCGCTGATGGCATCCGGCGCGATCCTCGCGCTGCTCCCCGCGCGCCGACGGGCCGCCGTTCCCGCGCCGGTGTTGGTCGACGGCGCGCCCGAACTGGCCGAGGTGCGCGCATGACGCGCGTACGAGCGATCGCGTCGGCGGTGGGGGCCGCGATCGTGGCGCTGGGCGTCGTGCTCGCCCTGAACACCAGCGGCGCCGACCCCAACGTGGAGAAAGGCCGGTTCGCAGGCCGCGATGTCGCAGCACCCCCGTTTACGGTGCAGACACTCGACGGCGCCTCTCTGTCGTTGGCGGACCTCCACGACAAGACTGTCGTCGTCAACTTCTGGAACACGTGGTGTATCCCGTGCATCGCGGAAGCGCCCGCGCTGGCAGCGTTTTACGAGCGGCATCGCGCCGAGTCCGACTTCGTGATGATCGGCATCGTCCGCGACGACACCGAGGGCGCGGTGCGCGACTACGTCGCAGCGGAGAATATCGGCTGGACGATCGCGTTCGATCCCGGGAGCAAGGCCGCGCTTGCCTACGGCACGACCGGCCAGCCGGAGACGTTCGTGATCGGACCCGACGGTCGCGTGGGCGGCGAGCAGTTCTCGGAAGCGTCGGTCGAGGATCTCGAGCTCATGCTGCGCGCGGCGCGAGGACTGCTGTGACGCGGCGCTGGTTGCCGTGGGTCGCATTGCTCGCGGTCGTGGCCGTCGCGCTCGTCGTGCTCGTCGCGCGGTCGCAACCCTCGGATTCGATCGAAGCGCGAGCGCGCCGGCTCGAGCGCGAACTCGCGTGCCCGGTGTGCGTCGGCGAGTCACTGGCCGAGAGTAACGCTCCCGAAGCACGCGCGATGCGCGCCGACATCCGTGACCGGATGCGCGCCGGGCAGTCCGACGCCGAGATCATCGACGCATACGTCTCGGTCTACGGGCCCGACATCAAGCTCAAGCCCGACGACGACGGCATCGCGCTCGTGGCGTGGGGCCTTCCGGTCGTCGCGGTTGTCATCGGCGCCGCCGGGATCGGCGCCGCGCTCCGCCGTTGGAGTCGCGAACCCCGCCTCGCTGCGACCGCCGATGACGAGGTGTTGGTCGCGCGGGAGCGGCGGGAGGCGCAATGAGCACGCTCGACGCCGAGCGAGAATTCCTGCTGCGATCACTCGACGACCTCGAGGCCGAGTACGCGGCTGGAAATGTCGACGACGCGACATACGAGTCCCTCCACGACGACTACACCGCCCGCGCGGCGTCGGTGATTCGATCACTGCGCAATGGGGTCGACCCCCCGTTGCGGGTCGGGTCGACGGCGCCGCGGTGGGTGCGCGCGGCGACAGTCAGCGGCGTGCTCGTGTTCGCGGTCGTCGCCGCGTTCGCACTCATGCGCGCGGTCGGCACCCGCGAACCCGGCGCCACGATCACCGGCAACACCGAGCAACGCGACTCGCTCGACGGACTCCGGGCCGCCGCCGAATCGCGCCCTGACGACTACGACGCGCAGATTGCGTATGCACGCGCGCAGCTCGGGAACGATCTTCCGGAGGCGTTGCGCTATTACGACGCCGCCCGCCGGATCGACCAGGCCGCCCCCGAACCGGCGGCGTATGTCGGTTGGATCAACGGCCTCGCCGCGCAGCAAGTCGCCGCGGGACCCGAGCGGGACGCGCTGGTCGCGGCCGCGTTCGAGTTCCTGGATCGCGCGGTCGTGCTCGACCGCACCTACGCTGACGCCTATGCGTTTCGCGCGCTCGTGAATTTGAACGTCATCGGTGATCCCGCCGCCGCCGTCGCCGACTTCCAGCTGTTCTTGGCGAACGCGCCCGCCGAGCACCCAATGCGGCGAACCGTGAACGAAGCGCTGGCCCGAGCAATCGAACAGTCATCGACCACCCCAACCGGAGGCCCGTAGTGGCGAAGATGCCCGAAGCCCAGACCGATCCGTCCAAGATCTACCGCACCACGATCACCACCGACCGCGGCACGATCATGATGGATCTCGACCCGCAGCTCGCGCCCAAGACGGTGAACAACTTCGTCGGATTGGCGCGCGACGGGTACTACGACGGTCTGACGTTCCACCGGGTCGTGCCCGATTTCGTGATCCAGGGCGGCTGCCCGCAGGGCACGGGAACGGGCGGGCCCGGCTACAAGTTCGCCGACGAACCCGTGAAGGACGAGTACTCCGTCGGCGCGGTCGCGATGGCGAACTCGGGCCCGGATACCAACGGTTCGCAGTTCTTTATCTGCATCGACGACTGCCGGCGCAAGCTCACTCCGAACTACAACCTGTTCGGCCACGTCGTCGACGGCATCGACGTCGCGCAAGCGACGAAGGTCGGCGATGTCATGGAGTCGGTGCAGGTGCAAGAACGGGACCGCTGATCACCGACGCGCGCGCCACCCGCAGCGTTGTCAACACGCCGAGAGCCGTGACCGCGAGAAGCGCCAAGGCGCGCGCCGTACCGGGGACCTCGTTGACGAGCAGCAGCGTCCGGAGATTGGTCGCGATGATCAGGGAGCCGACGAGGGTGCCGAGGACGGGTGCGGCAAGACGACGGGCCATCCACGCCGCGAACGGCGCGACGATGACGCCTCCGAGCATCAGACCGGCAGTTATGCGCCAGTTGATCGCCTCGCCGCCGAGGTTCGTCAGAAAACCGATACTGGCCGCGACCGACACCAGGAATTCGGACGCGGATGCGGAGCCGACGGCGCGACGCGGTTCCATGCGGCCGACGGTCAGGAGTGCGGGGGTCGTCACCGGCCCCCAACCGCCGCCGCCGATCGCGTCGACGAAGCCGCCGGCGGCACCGATCGGCGCCAGGACGCGCCCTTTGACGTGGTGCTCGGCGAGGGCGGCGCGATTGAGTCCGAAGGCGAACCGCACGAAGACGTAGCAGCCGAGCGCGAGGAGCAGCGCCGCGATCCACGGCTTGGCGGCCGCGCCGTCGAGGTCGCTGAGCACCGACGCGCCGACGTAGGCGCCCACGGCACCGGGCAGCGCAATCCACCGGACCGTCCGCCAGTGCACGTTGCCGAAGCGCCAGTGCGAGATACCGGAGACGATTGTCGTCGCGACTTCGGCCAGGTGCACGCTCGCGGAGGCGACTGCGGCCGACGTGCCGCTGGTCAACAGGAGCGAGCTCGCCGTGACGCCGTAGGCCATGCCGAGGGCACCGTCGACGAGCTGGGCGATCAGCCCGACGAGGGCGAACAGGAGGAGCCGGCGCATCCGGTTCACCATAGTCAATATTGTCGATCAAATCAATCGAGAATATGAGGTATGCCAATATCCGCGAGACTCCGGGGCGATGCGGATCACCGCCAAGGCCGACTACGCGGTGCGGGCGGCCGCCGAGCTGGCGGCGGCCGAGGGCGCGGGCGCGCCCTTGAAGGGGGAGCAGATCGCTCGCGCCCAGCAGATCCCGCAGAACTTTCTCGAAAACATCCTCACCGAGCTGCGGCGGGCGGGAATCGTGCGCACCCGACGGGGCGCCGACGGCGGCTACCAGCTCGCGCGGCCGGCCAAGGACGTCACCATTGCCGACGTGCTGCGCGCGGTCGAGGGTCCGCTGGCGGCGGTGCAGGGCGTGGCGCCCCAGGAGCTGCATTACAGCGGCGCGGCCGAGCACCTGCCCGAAGTGTGGGTCGCGTTGCGGGCGAGCCTGCGCGGCGTGCTCGAAAAGGTGACCCTCGACGATCTCGCGTCGGGTCGGTTGCCGCGCGCGGTCACTGCGAAAACGGCGGGCGACGACGCGTGGAAGGCGCGGTGAGACAGTGAGTTTCTTCGAGCGCAATCGCGCGTCGCTGGCGGCCAGGGGCTACAGCGCCGATCGGCTGCCGCCGGGGCAGTACTACACGGAGCGCTATCCGGTGTTGCACGTCGGCGACGTTCCGACTGTTGACATCGCGTCGTGGACGCTTCGCCTGTTCGGCGCGGTGCGCGCCGAACGGATTGTCACGTGGGACGAGCTGTGCGCGCTGCCGCAAGCCGAGATCGTCGCCGACATCCATTGCGTCACGAGATGGTCGAAGTTCGATACGCGCTGGACCGGTGTGCGGTTCCGCGACGTGATGGCGCTCGTCGCCGTCGCACCGAACGTGAGACACGTCGTGCAGCACGCGGAGCTCGGATACACGACGAACACCCCGCTGGCGCCGCTGCTCGCCGATGACGTGCTGCTCGCGTGGGACTACGACGGCGCGCCGCTGGCGTCCGAACACGGTGGCCCGCTGCGACTCGTCCTGCCCACGTTGTACTTCTGGAAGTCGGCAAAGTGGTTGCGCGGCTTTGAGTTCCTCGACCACGACGAGCCGGGGTTCTGGGAGCGCAACGGCTACCACAACGAAGGGGATCCCTGGCGCGAGCAGCGCTATTGGGGAGATTGACGCTATTGGGGGGATTGACACTTGTCTGGTAGTAGATAGACAAGTAGGATACAAGCATGCGGTATCTCGATCTCGCCGAGGCAGTGCGGGCCCGGATCGCGACCGGCACGGTCGGGCCGAGTGGCGCGCTGCCGAGCGAGGCGGAGCTGGCCCGAGCCCACGGTACGAGCCGCGTCACGGTGCGCCGGGCGCTCGACGCGCTGCGGCGCGAAGGACTCGTGACCAGTCGGCGGGGCGCGGGCTGGTTCGTGGCGCTCGACCCGGTGCGCCAGCCGCTGGGCCGGGTCACGACCGTCGAGGCCGCGGTCGAGGCGGCCGGCGCCGTCCCCGGGCGTCGGATCCTCGCGTTCGAATTCGTCACCGCATCGGCCACGGTCGCCGACGCGCTCGAAATCGACACCGGCGTCGACGTCCTGCGGGTCGTGCGCGTAAACCTCGCCGATGGCGAGCCGTTCGCGCTCGTCACCGTGTGGGTCCGCGCCGAGTTCGGTGTGGATCTCTCTCGTTCCGACGTGGAGCGCGCACCGTTCTACGACCTCCTGCCCGTACGCGGCGTCGAGCTCGCGACCGTGCACCAGACGATCACCGCCGATGTCGCGGATGCGCGTACTGCGTCACGCCTCGACATTGCCGCGGGTGCGCCGATCTTGGTGGGTCGGCGTCTCACGCGCGACGCCGACGGGTGTCCGATCCTCTATTCCGAACACCGCTACCCGGCGGCGCGCACCAACTTCGAGATCGAGTTCTCGCTCACCAACGCGAATACGGGAGTGATGCAACATGGCTGAGTCCGCTGTCCCCACCACACCAGTGTCGCTCGTCGACGACGTGTATTCGCGGTACTCCGATCGCGTCGCGACGACGCGGGCGCGCCTCGGCCGTCCGATGACGTTCGCGGAGAAGGTGCTCGCCGCCCACGCGGACGATGCCGCGGCGGTCGGACTCGATCGCGGGGTCGACTACGCCGACTACCGACCTGATCGTGTCGCGATGCAGGACGCGACCGCGCAGATGGCACTCCTACAGTTCATGTTGGCGCAGTTGCCGACGGTTGCGGCGCCGACGACGGTCCATTGCGACCACCTGATCCAAGCGCGTGTGGGTGCCGACACCGACATGCAAGTCGCGCTCGACACCAACCACGAAGTGTACGAGTTCTTGCGCACCGTCTCTTCGCGCTACGGCATCGGCTTCTGGAAGCCGGGGAGCGGCATCATCCACCAGGTCGTCCTCGAGCAGTACGCGTTCCCGGGCGGGATGATGATCGGCACCGATTCACACACTCCGAACGCCGGCGGGCTCGGCATGGTCGCGATCGGCGTCGGCGGCGCCGACGCGGTCGACGTGATGGCCGGTTGGCCGTTCAACACGCGCGTCCCGAAGCTGATTGGCGTTCGCCTCACCGGCGCACTCTCCGGGTGGGCATCGCCGAAGGATGTCATCCTCAAGGTCGCCGGCATCCTCACCGTCAAGGGCGGCACCGGCGCGATCGTCGAGTACTTCGGTCCCGGCGCGGCGACGATTTCGGCCACCGGGAAGGCAACCATCTGCAACATGGGCGCCGAGATCGGTGCGACCTGTTCGCTGTTCGCGTACGACGAGCAGTCGGCGCGTTACCTCAAAGCAACGGGACGTGAGGCGATCGCCGACCTCGCCGACCATCACGCCGAGCAGCTGCGCAACGACCCCGAGGTCGACGCCGCGCCATCGCGCTTCTACGACCGCGTGATCGAGGTCGACCTCTCGGTGCTGGAGCCGCACCTCGTCGGCCCGCATACGCCGGACCTCGATCGATCCGTCTCGCAAATCGCCGCCGATGCCGCGCGGGAGGGCTACCCGATCGAGATCTCGGCGGCGCTGGTGGGTTCGTGCACGAACTCGTCGTACGAGGACATCGGCCGGGCGGCGCACGTCGCGCGGCAAGCCGCGGCGAAGGGGCACCGGGTGAAGACGCCGCTCATGATCACGCCCGGTTCCGAGCAGGTGCGGGCGACGATCGAACGCGACGGGCTGCTCGCCGACCTCGAAGCGATCGGTGCGACCGTGCTGGCGAACGCGTGCGGTCCGTGCATCGGCCAATGGAAGCGCGACGATGTCGCGTCGGGACCGAACACGATCGTCACGTCGTTCAACCGCAACTTCCCGGCCCGCAACGACGGCAACAAGGACACGAACGCGTTCATCGGCTCGCCTGAGACGGTCGTCGCGATGGCGCTCACCGGGCGGCTCGACGTCGACTTCACCAAGGAGTTCGACGCGCCGTCGGCCGACGAGCTGCCCGCTCGAGGGTTCGACGCGGGGGAGTCGGGATTCATCGCACCTGCGGCCGATCCGGCAACGGTGCAGGTGGCCGTGACGCCTGGTTCGGAACGGTTGGAGCTGCTCGCGCCGTTCCCCGCGTGGGACGGTGATGACATCCGCGGGCTGCGCGTGCTGCTCAAGGCGAAGGGCAAATGCACGACCGATCATGTCTCACCCGCGGGTCCCTGGTTGAAGTACCGCGGTCATTTGACGAACATCTGTGGGAACCTGTTCAGCGGCGCGATCAACGCGTTTGCGGACGTCGAGCCCGGTATCGGAATCGACGCACGCGACGGCACGACTCGCCCGCTTCCCGACCTCGCCAAGGCATACAAGGACGCCGGTATCGAATGGGTCGCCATCGGCGACGAGAACTACGGCGAAGGATCGTCACGCGAGCACGCGGCGATGCAACCGCGCTATATGGGTGGGCGCGCGGTACTTGCCCGTTCGTTCGCGCGGATCGCGGAGGCGAACCTGAAGAAGCAAGGCGTGTTGCCGCTGACGTTCGCTGACGGCGCGGACTACGAGAAGGTGCGTGTCGACGATGTCGTCGACGTCATGGATCTCGGGTCGCTCGCGCCGGGCACGGCCGTGCGGATCGTGCTCCACCACGCCGACGGCAGCATCGACGAGCTCGTTGCTCGGCACACACTTTCCGACGAGCACATCGAGTGGTTCAAGGCGGGGAGCGCGCTGAATCTGCTCGCGTCTCGCCAGTGAGCCCGTTTGCGGAGTTCGACGTTCTCGAGTAGCCGCCGCGGTCGTCGACCGCATCGCGTCAACCCCGGGGACCCGCCCGCGGCTCCACATACCCGGTTGACTTTTCCGCGTTGCCTGCAAATGCACGCATCGCGATTTGCTAGATCATGCCAATTGCAGCCATCGCATCAGCCCCGACGTCGCGCGCGACCGCTGCATTTGCACGCATCGCCGAAACCGATCGTTGCGTTTGCACGCATCGCGGCCTCTCGGTGTTGCTCGGTAGCCGTCGGGCGCGATCGTTGCAATTACAGGGAACGCGAAATTGTGTCGAAGGCCATGGTGTCTCCGCGGCGGGACGAATGGTGTGCAGGCGGTCTCCGCACTGCAGGCGCCGCACGAACGGCCGGCGGATCGAGCGTTCGGTCTCCGGCGCCAGGCGCCCTACGAACCGGACCTCCACCCGTAGCGCGCCAACTCGCGCTCCAGGTCCAACGGCAGCACCACCGCGTCGTGCTCATGGGCACCCCAGTCCGCGCGCGGCACCATCCACATCACTTCGAACTCGTTGCCGTCGGGGTCGTGGCCGTACAGCGACTTCGTCGCCCCGTGGTCGCTCGCGCCGACCAACGCGTGCGCCGACACCAACCGGTCGCGGATCTCGACCAGGTCGCGGATCGACTCGACCTGCCACGCGAGGTGGTACAGACCAACGCGGCCGGGTTCGGGGCCGCGTGCGTTGGCGCCAATTGAGAACAACCCGAGGTCGTGATGGTTGTCGGTGCCGGCCGCGCGCATGAACACCGCGGCGCCACCCGGTAACTCGGTCACGACCTCGAAGCCGAACACCTCGGCGTAGAATGCGGCTGTCGCGCGGGCATCCCGCACGTAGAGCACCGCGTGGTTCAAACGACGGACGGTTGCGCTCACGAGCCCCGTAACCCCCTCAGGCGCGAAACGATTCCCGGGAATACCTCGACGAAACGCTCGGCCTCCTCGGCGCGGGTCGACCATCCGACCGATACCCGCAACGAATGGTCGGCATCCACGCCCATCGCCGCCAACACCGGCGAGGGCTCGAGCGTCTCCGACGAGCACGACGACCCCGAGTGCACGGCGACGCCGTGTTGGTCGAGCGCCAACAGGATCGGCTCGGCTTCGACGCCCTCGACCCCCAGGCACAGCAGGTGGGCGAGCGCCCCTTCGGGTCCGGGATCGCCGAAGCGAACGACGCCCGGCACCGCTTCGATGACGGTCGCCGCGCGCGCGACGAGCGCCCGCTGCGCGGCCGCCTCCGACGTGACGTCGACCACCGCGCACGCGGCGCCGAAGCCGACCCACGCGGGCACGTCCTCGATGCCGGCCCGGCGCGCTCGCTCTTGGGCCCCGCCGACCAACAGAGAAGGAAGCCGTACGCCGCGCCGAACGAGCAGCGCGCCCGCGCCTTTCGGTCCGCCGAACTTGTGCGCCGTGAGCGAACACAAGTCGGCGTCGAGCGCGGCGAACGAAATCGGCGCATGACCGACCGCGGCGCACGCGTCGACGTGCACCAAGGACGGGTGCGAGCGCAATCGTGCCGCGACCGCGGCGGCCGGCTGCAGAGTCCCGACTTCGTGGTTCGCGAGCTGGACCGAGACCAGTACCGTGTCGTCGCGTACCGCGCCGCACACTCCGTCGGCGTCGAAGCGTCCGACCGAGTCGACGCCCACGACCGTGCACGCGACGCCCGCGCGCGCGATTGCCTCCCGAACAGACGAGTGTTCGACCGCAGTCGTGACGGCATGCCCGGGCGACTTGCTGAGCGCACCGGACACCGCGTAGTTGACCGCTTCGGTGCCCGAGGACGCGAACACGACTTCGCGCGGGCGACAGCCAGCGAACGCCGCGACTTGCTCACGCGCCGTTTCGAGCGCGACCCGCGTCACCCGCCCTTCGGCATGCAACCGACCGGGATCGGCGAATTGCTCGCGCAGGAACGGCAGCATCGCGTCGAGTGCCTCCGGGCGCAGCGGCGCCGAAGACGCGTGGTCGAGGTAGGCGCGGTGCACGCCGGTATCACACCCGAGTCACGCAGTGCGCATCCCCGCCCGGGCGGCTCTCTTCGATGCGGGGCGACGTCTCGCCGTACAGCCCCTCGAGCATGCCCTTGATCATGCCGGTATCGACCGCGCACAAGACGTGCGGATACTTGCTCGCCGCCTCGCCGAACGGGCAGTGCTCCGCGACCAACGTCAGTGACGTGCCCCGCGCTTCCGCGTGCGCCGCGAACCCGTGCGCGGTCAGCGCGTCGGCGACGGTACCCAATGCCGCTTTCACGGATCGATGTCCTTCCCCCGGCTCCATGCGCTGCGCGATCGAAAGTCCGTACTCGTAGCCGACCTGCTCGGCGAGTGTGGCGGCCTCCGCTGTCGGCAGCTTCTCGAGCGCGCGGGCGAGCAGCGTGCCGAGGAGGTCGTCTCGGCGGGGTGGGAACGCGAGGTGCGTGTCGTGGGCGCGGGCCCGGTAGCGCTTGGACGGCCGCCCGGCCGCTTCGTGACGCGCGAACTCGACGTCGACGTAGCCGCCGCCCGCGAGCTTCTCCAAGTGGTGGCGGGCGACATTGGAATGCAGCGAAAACTGCGCCGCGACCTCGGCGGCGGTCGCGCCTTCGGCGCTGCCCCGGACGAACAGGTAGACATCGCGGCGGGTCGGGTCGCCGAATGCCGACGTGACGGCGGCGACGGCGGCTGCGAACTCGTCCGGAGTGAGTTCGGCCGCGGTCATGCCGGTATTCTACCTACGCCCGTAGTGGAAATCCTCCGCCGCCCGTGTGCGCCGTCCGCCAGGGAGTCCCAATGCCTACCCGCGACGACGTCCTCACCGCCCTCGAGCCGGTGCAGGACCCCGAGCTCCACCGCTCGATCGTCGAGCTCGACATGGTGCGCGATGTCCAAGTCGCCGGTGCGCGCGTCCTCGTCGTCGTCGCGCTCACGGTTGCCGGGTGTCCGCTGCGGGCGGAGATCACGTCGCGCGTCACCAACGCCGTCCAGGCGCTGCCGGGTGTGGAGACCGTCGACGTCGAGCTCACGGTGATGACCGACGAGCAGCGCCAGGCGCTGACACAACGCCTCCACGGCGGTCACGAGCACCGCACGAACCCCTTCACGGATTCGCGCACCCGCGTGCTCGCGGTTGCGTCCGGCAAGGGGGGCGTCGGCAAGTCCTCGGTCACCACCAACCTCGCAGTCGCGCTCGCGCAGCGCGGCCACACGGTGGCGGCCGTCGATGCCGACGTGTGGGGGTTCTCGATGCCGCGCATGCTCGGCATCGACCGGCCCCCGACGATTATCGATGACCTGATCGTTCCGCCCGAAGCGAACGGCGTGACGCTCATCTCGATGGGGTTCTTCGCGCGTGAAGACCAGCCCGTCGTATGGCGCGGTCCCATGCTCCACAAGGCGCTCGAGCAGTTTCTCACCGACGTGCACTGGGGCGAACCCGACTTCCTCGTCGTCGATATGCCGCCTGGTACCGGCGACATCGCCATATCGATGGCGCAGTTCCTTCCGCGCGCCGAGGTGATCGTCGTCACCACACCGCAACCCGCCGCGCAGAAGGTCGCGCAGCGCGCCGCGTACATGGCGCGCAAGGTGAATCTTGACGTCATCGGTGTGATCGAGAACATGTCGTGGTTCCGCTGCGAGCATGGCACCGAGTACCCGCTCTTCGGAGAAGGTGGCGGCGCCGAGCTCGCGTCCGACCTCGAAGTGCCGCTGCTCGGACGGGTCCCGCTCGTACCGGAGTTGCGCGCGGGCGGCGACGCCGGTGAGCCCATCGTCGTCGCGAATCCGACCGACGAGGCATCGGTCGCCTTTCGCGCGATCGCCGAGTGCCTCGACGTCGAGCTGGCTCCGAAGCGCATCTATCGCACCGAGCTCAAGATCGTCTGACCAACCAGGTAGGGTCCGCCGCATGGATGTACGCATCGGGGTCGTCTACACAACTCGCGAACTGGTCATCGAGACCGACGAGAGTGTGGAGCAAGTCTCGGCCGCGGTGGACGCCGCGCTGGGTGGGCAGCCGGCGCTGTGGCTCAACGACAACAAGGGTCGGCGCATCGCGATCCCGACCGACAAGATCGCGTACGTCGAGGTTGCCAGCGATGCCGGGGAGCGCCAGGTCGGCTTCGGCAACAGGTAGTGAGTCGAGTGCGATGACCGGGCGAGGGCCCGACTTGCTCGACAAGCGCCTCCTGTTCTTTACGGGCAAGGGTGGCGTCGGCAAGAGCACGGTTGCAGCCGCCACCGCGGTGTTGGCGGCGGGCGTCGGCAAGCGGGTCCTGCTGGTCGAGGTCGACGCGAAGGGTGACATCCCCGCGCAGTTCGAACAGCGGCCGGTTGGTTTTACGCCGCGCGTCATCGAGCCGGGCGTCCTCGCAATGACGATGGATACCGAGCAAGCGCTGAAGGAATACCTGCGGCTCAACTTGCGCGTCCCCGTGCTCGGACGGTTGGGACCGCTCGCGCGCGCGTTCGACTTCGTTGCCACTGCCGCGCCGGGCGTCAAGGAGATCCTGACCGTCGGGAAGATCTGTTGGGAGGTGCGCGAGGCGATCGAGGGTCGCGCCGACTTCGACCTCGTCGTGGTCGATGCGGCACCGACCGGCCACATCGTCGCTCAGCTCGCGGCGGCCGACTCTATTCGGGAGCTCGTCGACGTCGGACCGGTCCGTACGCAGACGCAGTGGGTGGCCGAGATCCTCGCCGCCCCCGCGCTCACGGCGGTCAACATCGTCACCACTCCCGAGGAGATGCCGGTCGCGGAGACGATCGAGCTCGTCGGTCGGCTGCGCACCGAAGTGCGGGTCCCGCTCGGGGTTGTGATCGTGAACCGCGTACTCCCCGAGTTGTTCACGCGCGCCGACGAGGAGGCGTTCGAAGCGCTGCAGGAACCGGAACCGATTCGCCAGCTCCAGTCGCAGGCGGGCCCGGGCACGACTGCCGTGCTCGACGGCGCCCGGCTCGCGGTGTCGCTTCGGCGTACACGCGCGGCGCACCTCGCGGCGTTGGCAACCGCCGTCGACCTCCCGCTGCTGTACATCCCGTACCTCTTCGTGCGCAGTCAGGGCCGACGGGTGACGAGGATGGTTGCCGACGCGCTGGGCCAGGAGCTCGGCCTGTGACCATCGAACCGCTCCTGGCGACCAAGGAAATCGCGGTGTTCTGCGGTTCGGGTGGCGTAGGCAAGACGTCGGTCGCGGCGGCGGCCGCGCTCGGCGCGGCGTGTCGTCACGGCGGCAGGGCACTCGTGCTCACGATCGATCCGGCCAAGCGACTGGCCACCGCGCTCGGCGTCGACGGAATCGGCAATCGCGCGATCCAGGTCCCGAACGAGGTACTGAAAGCAGCGGGTGTCGAACCACGCGGCGAACTCTGGGCGGCGATGCTCGACACGAAGCAGTCGTGGGACGACCTCGTCTTGCGCCACGCGCCCGACGAGGAGACGGCGTACCGGATCCTCGAAAACCGCTTGTACCACAACCTCACCGCTCGGTTCGTGCAGAGCCACGACTACATCGCGATGGAGCGCTTGTACGAGATCCACTCGGCCGGCGAGTTCGATCTCATCGTGATCGACACGCCGCCGACCCGCAACGCGATCGACTTTCTCGACGCGCCCGCGCGCATGGCCGATTTTTTCGGCAGCCGACTGCTGCGCTGGCTGACCCTGCCGTACCGCGTTGGCGGCAAGCGCGGCAGCCGGGTACTGAGCGTCGCGAGCCGGCCGTTCTATCAAGTCGCCGACCGGATCCTTGGCAGCCAGTTCCTCGAGGACATTGCCGAGTTCTTCTTGAACTTCCAATCGATGTACGACGGGTTCGTCGCCCGCGCCCGAGCCGTCGAGGCGTTGCTCCATGATCGCCGCACAACATTCGCCGTCGTCACGACCCTCGAAGCTGCGCCGCTGCATGAAGCCGAACGCTTTTGCGAGGAACTGCTCAGCCGTCGGTTCCATCTGGGTGCGTTGGTGCTCAACAAGACATTGCCGGATTTCTTGCTCGAGCCGGCCGGGGCTCGGGCCGCGAGTGCGCTTGTCGACGACGCGGGTGCGATCGCCGCCGGCCTCGCCGACCTCGAACACCCTGCGCTCATGGACCCGTCTCGCACCGCCCGCGTGTTGCGCACGATCGGCGAGTCCTACCGGAACTTCGCGGTCGTCGCACTGCGCGAAGCCGAACTGCGGTCGGAGTTGACGCGCGCCCCGGAAGTCGTCGTGCGCGTTCGGACCCTCGAAGGCGAGATCGGCGACCTCGACGGTCTCGTCGCGATCAGTCGCCATCTGTTCGGCACCGATCACAACGGCCCTACCATCGCGCCGTGACCACGGTCATCGAGCTCGCGCGGACGCGTACCGACCTCGGCGCGGCCGACCTCGCGCACTTGGAACGACTCGTCGCGACGTGGCGACCGCTCGCCGATCTGTCGTTTTCCGACCTCATGCTGCACGCGCCCATCGCGGGCGAACAGGGCCACCGCTTCGTCGTGCTGGCGCAGGTGCGGCCGGTGACGGGCCAAACGAGCTATCCCCAGGACCTCGTCGGTGGGGTCGTCGACGAGGTCGAACGGCCGTTGCTCACGCGGTGCTGGACTCGCGGCGACTTCGTCGAGGGTGACACCACCGCGCTCGGCTCCAAGGAGCGGCTGCGCGTGCAGTGCATCCCGGTCCGCCGCGGCGACCGAGTGATCGCGGTATGCACCCGGGAAGCGCCGATCTCCTTCTCGCGGCGGCTGGGCGAGCTCGAACGCGCGTACGAGGAAGCATTCGACCGCTTCGCGCACATGATCGCGGACGGGTCGTTTCCCTTCGAAGTCGATGAGGTCGACGTCGAAGGCGGCCCCCGGGTGGGTGACGGCGTGATCGTGGTCGACGCCGACACACGCGTCCGCTTCGCCAGCCCCAACGCAGTGAGCTCGTTGCACCGGATGGGGATCCACGCGTACGCCAAGGGCCAGCTCCTCGCCGACGTCGGTTTCGACGACGCCGCCACCCGCTTGGCGATGCACATCCGCCTCCCGGTGAGCGAGGAGCACGAGCGGGGCGAGGTCTCGGTGCTGATCCAGGTGCTTCCGCAGCTGGAGGGCGGCGCAGCGGTGGGCGCGGTCGTGCTCCTCCGCGACGTCACCGACCTCCGGCGACGGGACCGCATGTTGTTATCCAAGGACGCGACGATCCGGGAGATCCACCACCGGGTGAAGAACAACCTCCAGACGATCGCGTCGCTGCTGCGGCTGCAGGCCCGCAGGTTGCGCACGACGGAGGCGAAGGCGGCGCTCGAGGAGTCCGAACGGCGGATCCGGTCGATCGCGATCGTGCACGAGACGATGTCACGCGAGCCGGGCGACGTCGTGGACTTCAGCGAGATCGTGCGGCCGCTCGCGCGGCTGGTCGAAGAGACGGTGTCCTCACTCGATTCGCGGATCCGCTTCACGGTCGTCGGCGACGCGGGCGAGCTCCCGGGCGAGGTGGCGACCCCGCTGGCCGTCGTGCTGAACGAGCTCATGCAAAACGCGGTCGACCACGCGTTTCCCGAGGGGGTGCGAGACGGATCGGTCGCCGTGCGTCTGGTTCGGGGCGACGATCACCTCGTGGTCGAGGTGATCGACAACGGCGCCGGTCTGTCGCCGGACTTCTCGCTCGACGAGTCGCGCGGGCTCGGCCTCTCGATCGTGCAGGCGCTGGTGACCGGCGAGCTCGACGGCTCGATCGAGATGGAGAGCCACGGCGGGACGACCGTGCGCGTCCGCGTGCGGGTGGCGATGCCGCGCGTGGAGTTGTGAGGTGGGGGGCGCCGGTTCAGCCGACGCGGGCCTCGATCGGAATGCCCTTGCGCAGGCGGCGGCGCTCGTCCTCGGTGAGCCCACCCCACACGCCGGCTTCCTGGTTCGTGGCGAGCGCGAACTCGAGGCACTCGGCGGTCACCGCGCATTGACCGCACACCCGCTTAGCCGCATCGATCTGGTCGAGCGCGACGCCGGTGGTCCCGATCGGGAAGAACAGCTCCGGACTCGTGTCGCGGCACGCGGCGCGGTTGCGCCACGCGTCAGAGTCCCAGTCGTGCGTTCGAATCCAGGTCAGCGCCACTATTTCCTCGTCCCCCTCTGGGCCGCACCGCTGGCGTGTGTCCGGGTGTGGCGGCGAACCACGTCTGTCGCGAGCGTCGAAAGGTAACGGCGGAATTCGTCCCTTGCAAGACCCTGACCAGGGGTTTCTCGGCCGAAAATGGAACGTGTTGCCGCTTCGCGTGGCGCGTACCCTTCTGTCCGTGCCGACCCGCCCGCTCGTGCTCGCCCACCGGGGTGCCTGCCGCCGGGCGCCCGAGAACACGCTCGAGGCGTTTGCCGTCGCTCGCGACCTCGGCGCCGACGGTGTCGAGCTCGACGTGCGGGTGAGCGCCGACGGCGTCCTCGTCGTGCATCACGACGCCTCGGTCCCGGGCGTGGGGCTGCTCGCGGCGCTGCCGTTCGCCGCGATTCGCGAGGCCGCACCGCAGTTGGCGACGCTCGCGGAGGCGCTCGACGAATGCGAGGGCATGATCGTCAACGTGGAGGTGAAGTGCCTCCCGTGGGAGGCCGACGCCGACCCCGAACATCGGGTCGCCGCCGCCGCCGCCGATCTCGTCCGAGCGGGGGGCGCCAAGGTCGTATTCTCGTCCTTCGACCTGGGTGCCGTCGACGCGGTGCGTACGCATGCGCCCGACACCACGACCGCGTTCCTCGTGGCCGGCCAGGAGCTCGCACCGGTGGCGGAGATCGCGCGCACGCGCGGTCACAACTGGCTGCATCCCGACCGGGACAGCGTGCTCTGCGCGCCCGCGCCGGCGGTGACGATCGCGCACGGTGCGGGGCTCAGCCTCACCGTGTGGACGGTCGACGACCCCGCGGAGATCCGCGTGCTCGCCGATGCCGGCGTCGACGGGCTCATCACAAACGTCCCCGACGTCGCGCTCGCTGTTCTTGGCTGACTACTGATCGGGCTGGTGATCGGGCTTCACGATCGTGAGCACGTCTGGGTCGTAGGCGATCTCGAGATGGTCGGCGTCGCCCAGGTCGTCGCCGTCGGCTTGGTACGGAAACGGACCCCGGCCTTCGACGGTCAGTCGGTCGAGCCCGCGGCGGTGCACCACCCCCCGCCGTCGGCGCAAGAACGCACCCGAGCGCATCGAAGACGCCGCGCCTCCGAGAAGCGTCGGCACATCGAGGCGCGTGAACGCGGTCAACGCGAGCGGCGTGTGCACCCCCGCCTCGGGCGCGAGGTGCAGCGGGCGCGGGCCCAAGAAGGTGTACGGCGACGTCTTGGAAATCACCGCGAAGTACAAGTCCTCGATCCGCCCGCCGCCGGGCAGCGCGAGATCGAACCGGGGCTTGCTGTGATCGTAGTGTCGGAACCACGTCTCGAACGCGGCGACGATGTGCAGCGGATGGGACAGGTGGCGCTTGAGCTCGCCGTAGCGTTCGACTCGCCGGATGACCGCGGCGTCGAACCCGATGCCGGTGTTGAACAGGAACCGCCGGCCGTCGACCCGTCCCAATCCGATCCGTGTGAACGAACGCGCCTCGAGTGCGCGCAGGAGCAGCGTGGTCGCCGCGAGCGCGTCCCTCCCCATGCCGAGCGTGCGCGCGTAGACGTTTGTGGAACCACCCGGCAGGGCGGCCAGCGCCGTCTGCGTGGTCGCGAGGCCGTCCGCCGCTTCGTTGAGCGTGCCGTCACCCGCCAGCACCACGACGACGTCGAAGCCGTCGTTGGCGGCCGCGCGCGCCAAGCGGGTTGCGTGGCCGCGGCGCGACGTCTCGGCGACTTCGACCTCGTGGCGGCTCGCCAAGTGTTTGCGGATCAGCACCCGCTTGCGAGCGGTGACCGACGATGCGGTGGCGTTGACGAGGAGCAGGAGCCGCATCGGGCGGGCAGGGTACCCGTACCGCGATTCGGCGTCTCAGACACTGATTAGCGCGACGAATTCCTCGACCGCGTAGATCGCGCCGATCACGCCCAGCGCCCACGAAACGAGCACCCGCAGTGTGCGTTCGTCGGTACCGATCGTCAACCCGGCACCGATGCGCGCGCCGGGGATGACGCCGATCGCGAGCGGGATCGCGAACGACCAGTCGATGTGTCCCTGAACGGCGTGGGTGACCATTCCCGGCACGGCGATGATCGCCACGCACGACAGCGATGTGGCGATCGTCTCCTTGATCGGGATACGCAGCCAGCCGCTGAACGCGGGGACCATGAAGAGCCCACCGCCGATGCCGAGCAACCCCGACAACGTGCCCGCCGCGATGCCGATCGACAACAGCCGCCAGGGCTCCTCGTGCGGCGCGCCCGCGGTCGGAACCGCCATCTCGATATCGGCCTCCGGCGCGATAGGTACCGCCGGCGGACGGCGGGCGGTGCGCATCGCGGTGTAGCCCATCAACACCGCGACGCTCATCGTCAGCACGTGCCCCTCGCCCGGGATCAGGTCCGAGCACAACGCCCCCCCGATCGACGCGATGGCGCCCACGGGGGCAACCCACCGGATCACCTCCGCGCGCAGCAAGCCGGCCTTGCGGTAGCGCAGGGCGCCACTGAGGGCCGAGGGGATGATGGAGGGCAGTGTGGAGCCGACCGATTCGATCGGCGACGCGCCCAGGGCGCGCAGCGACGGGTTCGAGATCACTGCGCCGCCGATGCCGAACATGCCCGACAAGACCCCGGTCAGCACGCCGGCCGCGAGCGTGAGGGCGACGCGCAGCGCATCGGGCACGGCGCCGGACAGTACACGGCGGTAGAATTCCGAGATGACGAGTGACCTCGACCTGCGCGGCGTTTGGATCCCGCTGATCACGCCGTTCGACGCGGCTGACACGGTCGATATTCCTGCCATCGAGCGCCTGTGCCGTGAGTACCTGGCCGCTGGCGCGGCCGGAATTGTCGCCCTCGGCACGACCGGCGAGTCGGCCGCGTTGGACGCGGACGAAAGGCGCGCGGTGATCGACGCGTGCGCCCGCGCGTGCGCCGCGTCGCACTCGCCGCTGATCGTCGGTACCGGGACCAACAACACCCGTACGACGATCGCCGCCACGGAGGCCCTCGCCGACGTGCCCGGCGTCGTGGCCGCGCTCGTGGTTGTGCCGTACTACGTGCGGCCCTCAGAGGCCGGCATCGTCGAGCACTTCGAGGCCGTCGCGCGAACGAGCCCGGTGCCGCTCGTCTTCTACAACATCCCCGCGCGTACCGGCCGCGCGCTCGGCGCCGACTCGATGCTCGAGCTCGCCCGCACGCCCAACATCGCGGGCGTCAAGCAGGCCGTGGCCACGCTCGACTCCGACACGCTCCGATTGCTCGCGGGCGCGCCCGCCGGGTTCGCGGTGTTGGGCGGCGAGGACACCCTGCTGTACCCGTTGATGAACATGGGCGCGGCCGGCACGATCTCCGCGGCCGCGCACGTCTGTACCGAACGGTTCGTCACGATGATCGAGTGCGGGCTCACCGGCAAGCTCGAAGACGGTCGGGCCCATGCCGCCGCGCTGTTGCCGGTCGTGCATTCGATCTTCACGGAGCCGAATCCGGCGGTGCTGAAGGGCGTGCTGCACGCGCAGCGGCGCATCGCGACGCCCGACTTGCGGCTCCCGATGACGAACGCATCGCGCGGCGCCGTCGACGCCTGCGTCGCCGCCATCGCCGCCGCGTCGTAGCAGCCAGTACCGCCTCACTGCATGACTGCGACTGACGCGCCTCCCGCCGGCCTCGTGCCGTTCGACCGATCGAGCCGCGCGTATCACCGGCGCTGGTGGATCCTCGGCGTGCTGTGCCTGAGCCTGTTGGTGATCATCGTCGACAACTCGATCCTCAACGTCGCGATCCCGACCCTGGTGCGCGACCTGGATGCGAGCAACAGCCAGCTCCAGTGGATGATCGACTCGTACACGCTCGTCTTCGCGGGGTTGCTGTTGACCGCGGGGAGCCTCGGCGACCGGTTCGGGCGGCGCGGCGCGTTGCAGTTCGGCATGGCAGCGTTCGGACTCGGTTCCCTCGCGTCCGCGTTCGCCGATTCGGCGAACCAACTCATCGCGACGCGCGCGCTCATGGGCATCGGCGGAGCGTTCATCATGCCCGCGACGCTTTCGATCATCACCAACGTGTTCCCGCCCGAGGAGCGCGGGCGCGCGATCGGCATGTGGGCGGCCATCGCCGGGGTCGCGTCCGCGGTCGGGCCGATCAGCGGTGGCTTCTTGCTCGAGCACTTCTATTGGGGCTCGATCTTCTTGGTGAACTTGCCGATCGTGGCGATCGCGCTCATCGCCGGGATCGTGCTGATCCCGACGTCCCGTGATCCGGCGCAGTCGCCGCTCGATCCAGTTGGCGCGCTCTTGTCGATTGTCGGACTCGTCGCGCTCGTGTACGCGATCATTCAGGCGCCGGAGAACGGGTGGACCGATCCGTCGATCCTTGTGCTGTCCGCATTCGCCGCGGTCGTTCTCGGCACCTTCGCGTGGTGGGAGCGACGTGCGCTCAACCCGATGCTCGACATCGCCTTCTTCCGCAACCCCCGGTTCACCGCCGCGAGCACGGGTATCACGCTGCTGTTCTTCGCGATGTTCGGCTCGATCTTCCTGCTGACGCAGTACATGCAGTTCTTGATGGGGTACACGGCCTTCCAAGCCGGTGTGCGGCTGTTGCCGATGGCCGTCACGATGCTGATCGTCGCGCCCAACAGTCCGAAGTTCGTCGAGCGGTTCGGCACGAAGCGCGTCGTCGGCACCGGACTCGTGCTCGCGGCGACCGGGCTGGCGTTGATGTCGACATTGCCCGCCGACGGCGCGTCCTTCTGGGGCGACATCGCGTGGCGCATGGCGATCATGGCCACCGGAAT
Organism: Actinomycetota bacterium; assembly: GCA_052390615.1. Taxonomy (GTDB): domain Bacteria; phylum Actinomycetota; class Acidimicrobiia; order IMCC26256; family PALSA-610; genus JBQTGT01. The sequence goes on along the minus strand of JBQTGT010000035.1, from coordinate 127,581 downwards.
GGGTCTCACGATGGCGCCGGCGACGGAGTCGATCATGGGTTCGTTGCCGCGCCACAAGGCCGGCGTGGGGTCGGCGGTCAACGACACGACCCGCCAGGTCGGCGGCGCGCTCGGTGTCGCGATCATCGGCAGCGTCATGTCGTCGCTCTACGGATCGCGCATCGCGGACGTGTTGGCGCGCGTCGGCATCACCGGCGAGCCCGTCGAAGCGGCCAAGGACGGCGTCGGGCGCGCCCTCGAAGTCGCGAGCTACCCGCAGCTCTCTGACGACATCCGCCGCCAGATCGTCGACGGCGCCAAGAACGCGTTCATGGCCGGTGCCCGCCCGGGCCTGCTCGTCGCGGCGGCCGCACCGCTCATCGCGGCCGTTGTCGTGTTCAAGTACCTGCCCGCCCGCGCATCGCTGGAGACCGTCGACGAAGGCATACGCGCCTACGGGCAAGGACCAAATGCGGGAGTCGCAACGTCGTCGAGACCAGGCCGCGTTTCGTAGCGGGCTGCGAACGCGTCGACGTCCGCGTCGCGGACGAGCTCGACCCGTCTCACGCCATGGAGACTCTGACGCGCACCGAAAGGTTCAGGTACCGGTTCCGATGGCGTCGCCGAGCAGCTTCTCCTGCTCGGCTTCGTGCACCGTTGCACTGCCGCTGGCCGGGCTCGGGCTGGCGGCGCGGGCGACGACGCCGACCTTGCGCCCGCCCGCGAGCTCCTCGATGCGAGCGCGTACGAAGTAGCGCGCCCCCATGTTCTCCGGCTCCTCCTGTGCCCAGATCACCTCCGCGTTCGGGAAGCGCGCGAGCTGCTCGGCGATCTCGTTCTCGGGCCACGGATACAGCTGTTCGAGGCGCACGATCGCGACGGGCGCTTTCGACTGGTCACGGCGCGCGAGCAGCTCGTATGCAAACTTGCCGGTGCAGAACACGAGGCGTCGCACCTGCTCGGGCGCAGGACTCGTGGGGTCGGGGATCACGAGCTGGAAGCTGCCGTCGGTGAGCTCCGCAACCGTCGAGTACGTCGCGGGCATGCGCAAATAGCGCTTCGGCGTCAGCACGATCAGCGGCTTGCGGTTCGGGTCGTGGACTTGGCGGCGCAACACGTGGAAGTACTGGGCGGCCGTCGTCGGATACACGACGCGCATGTTGTCCTCGGCGCACAACACGAGGAATCGCTCGACGCGCGCGGACGAGTGCTCGGGCCCCTGGCCTTCGAAGCCATGCGGCAGCAGCATCACGAGACCGCTGCGCTGCCCCCACTTGTCCTCGGCGGCGACGATGAACTGGTCGATGATGACCTGCGCGCCGTTCATGAAGTCGCCGAACTGCGCTTCCCATGCCACGAGTGCGTCGCGGTCGGCCACCGAGTAGCCGTATTCAAAGCCGAGCGCAGCGAACTCGGAGAGCACCGAGTCGTAGATCATGAACGGTGCCTGGGCGTCGGGAAGATTCTCGAGCGCCGTGTACTCCGCCTCGTTCTCGTTGTCGACGACAGTCGCGTGCCGCTGGCTGAACGTGCCGCGGCGGGTGTCCTGACCGGCCAGTCGTACCGGTGAGCCCTCCTGGAGCAGTGTGCCGAACGCGAGGCTCTCGGCCAGTGCCCAATCGATCTTGTCCTGCTCGAACTGCGCCGTGCGACCCTGCAGAATGCGTACGAGCTTCGGATGCGCCGTGAAGCCCTCGGGGAACGTGACCAACGCGTTCACGATCGCGTCCAGCCGTTCGCGCGCCACGCCCGTCGCCACCGACGGCTGCGCGGGGAGATCCTCGTGCTCCTGCCAGGTCGGCACGCCGTGCTCGTGTTTCGTCTCGCCGAAGGCGTCCTCGAGACGCGCGCGGAAGTCCTCGAGCGCCGCCTCGCACTCGGGCAACGTCAGGTCGCCACGGTTCACGAGCGTCTCGGTGTAGAGCTTGCGGACCGAGCGGCGCTGCCCGATGATCTCGTACATGTGCGGTTGGGTGAACGCGGGCTCGTCACCCTCGTTGTGCCCGTACCGCCGGTAGCAAACCATGTCGACGACGACGTCCTTCTTGAACGCGCGCCGGAAATCGAACGCGAGCCGAATCACGCGCACCGACGCTTCGGGGTCGTCGCCATTGACGTGGAAGATCGGGGCCTGCACCGCCTTGGCGATGTCGGTCGCGTAGACGGTCGAGCGCGCGAACCCGGGCGCGGTCGTGAAGCCGACCTGATTGTTCACGACAATGTGCACGGTGCCGCCGACGTCGTAACCGTCGAGCTCCGAAAGGTTCAGCGTTTCTGCGACCACGCCTTGGCCCGCGAACGCGGCGTCGCCGTGCACGAGCACCGACAGCACCTTGTCGCGCGTGGTATCGCCGGCGCGGTCCTGCTTCGCGCGGACCATGCCCTCCACGACCGGGTCCACTGCTTCCAGATGGCTCGGGTTGGCGGCCAGCGTCAGGTTCACCGTGGCGCCACTGCGAGAGGTGTGCTTGCCGGTCGCGCCGACGTGGTACTTCACGTCGCCCGAACCCTGCGGCACGTTGGGATCGAGCTCGCCTTCGAACTCGAGGAAGATCTGTCCGTACGACTTGCCGACGACGTTGGCAAGCACGTTGAGGCGACCGCGGTGTGCCATGCCCATGACGACTTCGTCCATGCCCGCGTCGGCCGCGGAAGCGAGCAGGAACTCCAGCATCGGAATCAGCGTTTCGGCACCCTCGAGGCTGAATCGCTTCTGGCCCAAGTACTTCGTGTGCAAGAACCGCTCGAGGGCTTCGGCCGCGTTGAGCGACGCGAGGATCTCGTTCTTGTCCTCGGGTGTCAGCTCGGGCTGCGGCCCTTCGAGCTGCTGTTGGATCCATTCCTTCTCGTCGGGCTCCTGGATGTGCATGTATTCGACGCCGATCGTGCGCGAATACGCGTTCCGCAAGAGACCGAGGATGTCGCGCAGCTTCATTGTGCGCTTGCCTCCGAGAGCACCGGTCGGGAATTCGCGATCGAGGTCCCAGATCGTCAGTCCCCACGTGAGGGGGTCGAGCTCTTCGTGCGTGCGCACTTCCTTCAATCCGAGCGGGTCGAGGTTCGCGATCAAGTGCCCGCGGACGCGGTACATGTTGATGAGGCCCTTGACCGCGAGTGCCTTCTCGACGGCGTCGACCGAACCCTCCTGCGGCTTGTGGTCGCGACCCCAGCGGGCGGGCTCGTACGGTACTGAGAAACTGGCGAAGATTTCGTCGTAGAAGCCGTTGCCGCCGAGCAAGAGGTCGTGCAGGTGACCGAGAAACTCGCCGCTTTCGGCGCCCTGGATGACACGGTGGTCGTACGTGCTCGTGAGCGTGACGAGCTTGCTCACACCGAGGTCGGCGAGTGTGTGCGGGTCCGCGCCCTCGTATTCGATGGGGTGAGCGATGGAGCCGACACCGACGATGACACCCTGCCCCGGCATCAGCCTCGGCACCGAGTGTGCGGTGCCGATGGTGCCGGGATTGGTGATCGACACCGTCGTGCCGACGAAGTCGTCGACGGTCAACTTGTTGGTGCGGGCCCTTCGGATCAGCGCTTCGTACGCGGTGTGGAAGGCGGCGAAGTCGAGCGTGTCGGCCTGCTTGATGTTCGGCACGAGCAGGGTGCGGGTCCCGTCGTCCTTCTTCATGTCGATGGCGAGGCCGAGGTTGACGTGTCGGTGGCGGACCACGGCGGGCTTGCCGTTCACCGTGCCGTAGGAGGAGTTCATGTTCGGTACCGCTCGTAACGCCCGCACGATCGCATAGCCGATCAGGTGGGTGAACGAGACTTTCCCGCCGCGCGTTCGACTGAGATGGTTGTTGAGTATTTGTCGGTTGACCTCGAGCAGCTTGGCCGGGACGGGCCGCACCGACGTTGCGGTCGGGACCGCGAGGCTCGCCTCCATGTTCTCGACGACCCGCGCCGCGGCGCCGCGCAGCGGCTGCGGGGTCTCGCCGTCGAGCACAACCGGCGCGCGTTCGGCCGCCGCGGGTGCTGCCGCCGCCGGCGCGGCCGCGGCCGCGGTCGGGACTGCCGCGGGCGTGATTGCTTGTCCGCGTGGCGTGTAGTCCTCGAAGAACTCGCGCCAACCCGCGGAGACCGATTGCGGGTTGTCCCGGTACTCCCGGTACATCTCCTCGACCAGACCCGCGTTCGGGCCAAGCTCTTCGACGTGCGCGGGGTGCTCGCTCATACGAGGGTCACCATCGGTTGCCATTCTTGTCTCAATCGTGTCCCGGGTCGGAAACCTGAGTGCGGGCGTTGTCTTGACGATGCAGCGGACGCCGATCATGGTGGCCACATGGCACCCGACAGCGCGAACGCCGACATGGCCAACGCGTGGGCGGGCGAGTCCGAGCACTGGGTCATGCGTGCCGACCGCTACGACGCTGGGATAACCCCTCACCAGCAGTGGATGTTCCGAGCCGCCGCGATCGCGCCCCACGAGCGGGTGCTCGACATCGGATGCGGCTGTGGTGCGTCGACCCTCGAAGCTGCGCGCGCAGCGCGGTCGGGGTCGGCGCACGGTGTCGACCTCGCCGAGCCGATGCTCGCGCTCGCCCGGACACGCGCCCGCGATGCGGGCCTGTCGAATGCGACGTTCGAGCATGCCGACGCCCAGGTCGCGAAGTTCGACGACGAGCCATTCGACGTCGCGATCAGTCGCTTCGGTGTGATGTTCTTCGCCGATCCGATCACCGCGTTCGCCAACATCGCGCGCGCACTGCGACCTGGTGGCCGGCTGTCGATCCTGTCGTGGCAGCTCGTGCCCGGAAGCGGATTCCTGATCCTTCGCAATGCGCTCGCGGCCGGTCGCGAGCTACCGTCACCGCCGCCGAACGCGCCGGGTCCATTCGGTTTTGCGACTGAGGATCACATTCGGCGCGTGCTCACCGACGCCGGCTTCGCCGACATCACGCTCGTCGACGTGCGCGAACCCGTGTGGCTCGGCGCCGACGTCGACGACGCGTTCGCCTTTGCGTCGAAGACCGGCATGGCGCGCGGACTGCTCGAGGAGTTGGAACCCGTGGCAGCCGACGCCGCGCTCGCGTCGCTGCGCGGCGTGTTGGAGCGCTACGAAGGCGCCGACGGTGTCGCGCTGCCATCGGCCGCGTGGTCGATCAGCGCGCGGACGAGTTAGCGGCGGGTTACTGCGCGGCGCCGATTGTCCTTTGGGGACACCGCGCACCGTTTCCGGGCCCGTTCTGTCCTTTGGGGACAATGCGGGAGGGTGCGTGGGACGAGTTAGCGGCGGACGAGCTCGGCGAGCCGGAACGCGAGGTCGAGGCTCTGACGCGCGTTCAAACGCGGGTCGCACACCGTTTCGTACCGTCCGGCGAGGTCCTCACCCCGGATCTCCTCGGCGCCACCGAGGCATTCGGTGACGTCGTCGCCGGTGAGCTCGACGTGCACGCCGCCGGGCCACACGTTTTCCGCCCGACAACATTCGAAGAACCGCTCGACCTCGGTCATCACTGCGTCGAAGTGGCGGGTCTTGTATCCGCTGTCGTGCGCGAACGTGTTGCCGTGCATCGGGTCGCACGTCCACACGACGGGATGACCCGCGCGCGCGACCGTACGGAGCAAGGGGGGCAAGGCCTCGGCGACGCGCTCCGCCCCCATGCGGCTCACGAGCGTCAGCCGGCCCGGATCGCGCGCGGGGTCGAGGCGACGGCACAGCTCGATGACCTGCTCCGGTGTCGCATCGGGACCGAGCTTCACCGCGATGGGATTGTGCACACCGGACGCGAACTGTACGTGCGCACCGTCGAGCTGGCGCGTCCGTTCGCCGATCCACAGCAGGTGGGCCGAGCAGTCGTACCAGTCGCCGGTGAGGCTGTCGCGCCGCGTGAGCGCTTCCTCGTAGCCGAGCAGCAGCGCCTCGTGCGATGTGTAGAAGTCGACCTGATGCAGCTGCACCTCGGCTTCGAGATCGATGCCGCACGCCGCCATGAATCGCAACGCGCGGTCGATCTCCGATGCGAGGACGTCGTAGCGGCGACCCTGTCCGCTGCTCCCGACGAACTCGAGGTTCCACTTGTGCACAGAGTTGAGGTCGGCGAAGCCGCCCTTCGTGAACGCCCGCAACAAGTTCAACGTGGCCGCGGCCTGGTGATAGCCGCGCACCATGCGCTGCGGGTCGGGACGCCGAGCGGCAGCTTCGAACGCGTAGTCGTTCACCATGTCGCCGCGGAACGACGGGAGGTCGATCCCGTCGCGCGATTCCGTGGGGGCGGAGCGCGGCTTGGCGAACTGGCCGGCGATGCGGCCGATCTTCAGCGTCGGGACACCCGTGCTGTACGTCAGCACGACCGACATTTGGAGGATGACCTTCAGCTTGTCGCGGATGTTGTCGGCCGAGAACTCGGCGAAGGACTCCGCGCAGTCGCCGGCGTGGAGCAAGAAGCCATCGCCGGCCGCGACGCGAGCGAGCGATGCCTTGAGCGTGCGCGCCTCGCCTGCGAACACGAGTGGCGGCATGCGCCGTAACTCGTCGAGCGCCGCGTCGAGCGCGACCGTGTCAGGCCAGTCGGGCTGTTGCGCGGCGGGACACCGTCGCCACGACGACGGTTCCCATCCGCGGTCGAACAACGCGGGCGCGGACATCGGGCTAGAGGTAGTTCCCCGGGCGCTGATCGCCGGCGGGCAGCTCGAGCCCGCGGCGTTGGCGCATCTCCTCGAACTGACGCTGCGCCTGCATCTGTTGTGTGAACAGCGTCGCTTGGATGCCGTGGAACAACCCTTCGAGCCACCCGACGAGCTGGGCCTGCGCGATCCGCAGCTCGCCTTCGGAAGGGGTATCGCTGCTGAAGGGCAGCGACACCTCCGAGAGCTCGCGTTGGAGGTCGTCGGAGAGGATCTCGTCGAGCTCGTTGATCGAACGCTCGTGGATCTCCTTCAACGCCTTGCGACCCGCGTCGTCGAGCGGGGCGCGGCGGGCCTCGTCGAGCAGCGACCGCACCATCGACGCGATCCGGATCAGCTTGGTCGGCCGCTGGACCTGCTCGCCCTCGGCTTCGGGCACCGCGGGCGGGATCGCGCCGATGCCTTCGACGATTTCGGGGGTGAGCGGTCCGTCGGCGGGAGGCGTTTGGGTCACGGCGTTCCAGGTTACCGGCCCCGGCCTGATTGCCCGAACGAGTAGCGGGTGCCTAGGCCGACATCGAGATGATCACGACGCGCTCCTCGGTCATCTCCCGCACTGCGTACCGCGGACCTTCCCGCGTGTTGCCGCTGTCGCGCACGCCCCCGTACGGCTGCTGATCGGCGCGGAACGTCGGCACCTCGTTCACGAGCACTCCGCCGAAGTCGAGCATCCGCGCCGCGCGGAGCGCATCGTCGAGCGACGACGTGAAGATCGCGGCCTGGAGGCCGTAGCGAGTGTCGTTGGCCAGGCGCAGCGCATCGTCGAGTTGGGTGTACGGCGCGACGCCGACGACCGGGCCGAAGACTTCCTGGCTGCACACCTTCATTTCCGGCGTGACGTCGTCGAGGATGGTGGGGACGAGCACGCCGTCGGCGCGGACCGTGCCGCCTGTGACCGTCTTGGCGTCCGCCGCCGTCGCTTCGTCGATCCACGACACGACGCGGTCGCGTTCTTTCGTCGAGATCAGCGCGGACACATCGGTGTGTTCATCGCGCGGGTCGCCGACGACGAGTGACTCGACGAGAGGGACGAGGGTGTCGAGGAACCGGTCGTGCACATCGGCGTGCACGTAGATCCGCTGGGTCGAGATGCACGACTGCCCGGCGTGGCTGAAACCGGCGACCGCGACCTTCTTGGCAGCGGTCTCGATATCGGCGTTGGGTTCGATGATGAGCGGCGCGTTGTTGCCGAGCTCGAGCCCCACCTTCTTTCGTGGCGCGCGCGCCTTGATGCCCCAGCCGACCTCGGGCGATCCGGTGAACGTGATCATCGCGACGCCGTCGCTGTCGACGAGCGCGTTGCCCACCGTGCCGCCGCCGCCAGTGACAACGTGGAGTTGGTCGGCCGGCAGTCCGCACTCGTCGATCAGCATGTTCGCGAGCAGGATCGCCGAGATCGGTGTCTGGCTCGCGGGTTTGAGCACCATCGGACATCCGGCCGCGATCGCCGGCGCGACCTTGTGCGCGACGAGGTTCAACGGGAAGTTGAACGGGCTGATGCCGCCGACGACGCCGATTGGCACCCGCAAGGTGAACGCGAGCCTGCCCTCGCCGGCGGCGCTGGCATCCATCGGGACGACATCGCCGGCGAGCGTCCTGGCTGCCACTGCGGCGAACTGAAAGGTCGACACGGCGCGCTGCGCCTCGACGCGAGCGGTCTTGATCGGCTTGGCCGCTTCGGCCGCGATGAGCCACGCGAAAGACTCGACGCTGGCCGCCAGCAGCTGCGCGGCGCGATCGAGGATCTCCGCCCGCTGCCACTGGGGGAGCGGGCCGGACGCGACCGCGGCCCGCGCTGCGGTCACGGCGCGTTCGACCTCGGCCGGGCCGCATTCGGGAACACGACCCAAGAGCGCACCGTCGTACGGCGCGCGTACCTCGATCATGGCGTCGCTCTTGTACAGCTCGCCGGCGAGCCAGGTCGAGTAGTCGGACGTTTCGGTCATCGCCCCGATGGTACGCCCGGGCTTACGACGCGGCGCTGGCGACCTTGCGGCGCGGCTCGGGACCGTCGAGCGAGTGCAGGTCGGCGAGGCGCGCGTCGTTGGAGAACACCTCGACGATCGGCATCCGCAGGCCGAGCCGCTTCTGCAGTCGCTCGACGTCGAGCTCCTGGTTCCACAGCACGAACGTCGCCACGATTCCCGACCGGCCGGCCCGGGCGGTGCGGCCCGATCGGTGCAAGTAGGCCTTGTGGTCTTCGGGCGGGTCGAAGTGCACGACCACGTCGACGTCGTCGACATGGATGCCGCGTGCGGCGACGTCGGTGGCGACGAGCACGACGTGATCACCCGTCTGGAAGTCCTTGAGTGCCTTCTCGCGCGCGATCTGGCGCAAGTCGCCGTGGATCGCGTCCGCTTTCACGCCTTCACGCTTGAGCTGTGACACCAACCGGTCGGCGCCGCGCTTGGTGCGCACGAACACCATCGTGCGGTCGACGCCGCTCGAGATGGACGCGAGTACCTTGACGCGGTCGAGATCGTGCACCTTCAAGAACCGGTGCGTCATCTCCTCGATCGACTTGATCTCGGACACGACTTCGTGCTTCACGGGGTCGCGCATGTAGCGCCGGACGAGCACGTCGACTTCGCGGTCGAGCGTCGCCGAGAACAGCATGGTGTGCCGTTCCGGTGAGATGCGCCGCAACAGCCATTCGACCTGCGGTAAGAACCCCATGTCGGCCATGCGATCGGCTTCGTCGATCACGAGGGTCTCGATCTCGTCGAGCTCGAGCTCGCCCCGTTCGAGCAAGTCGATCAAACGGCCGGGCGTGGCGACGATGATCTCGATGTTGCGCCGCAGGTTGCGAATCTGACGCTCCATCGACGTGCCACCGTAGAACGAGTGCACGCGGACGCCGACTTCCTTGCCCAGTGGTGACAGGACGTCGACCACCTGCTTGGCGAGCTCGCGCGTCGGGACCAGCACCAGCGCGCGCGGACGGCCAGGACGGGCAGGCTCGACGCGTTGCAGCATCGGGAGGCCGAACGCGAGCGTCTTGCCCGAGCCGGTCTTCGCCTTGCCGCACACGTCTCGTCCGGCGAGCGCGTCTTCGATGGTGGCCCGCTGGATGGGGAATGGTTCGACGATGCCTTGCGCGGCGAGGGCGTCGACGAGCTCGGCTCTCAGGCCGAGGTCTCGGAATGCCATCTTGAGGAGGACTCCTTGTTCCGGTTGGTGATGCGTGGGGCCGTCCTCGGGGCTCCAAGACGCACGTCGCACCGGGTCCGTTTGGCCCGGGCGAAGCCGGAAAGAAGCGAGATGAGGTGACCCGCGAGCCGGAACCCCTGTTCGGAGGGAAACGCATCCGTACTCGACAGGCCCATTGTAGCCGACGGTCCGGCCACCGTCCGACACAGGGTGGACGATGACCACGCTCTGTGGTTAGAGCGCCGGAGACGCCCGGCGCCGCGCGAGCAGGACCACGCCCGACACACCGGCCGCGAGCGAGCCCGCGAGGATGCCAACCGTCGCGCGCTGGGAACGGCCCGCATCGTCGAACGCGAGGCCCGCGACGAAGATCGACACCGTGAAGCCGATCCCGGCCAACGCGGCCGCGCCCACGAGGTCGCGCGCCGTGACCCCGTCCGGTCGCGCGCCGACACCAGTCCGGAGTGCGATCCACGACGCCAGCGAGATTCCCACGAGCTTGCCCAGGACGAGGCCGGCCGCGACTCCCCACGCGATCCGTGAATCGACGGCATCGGCGAGCGCGTCGGCACCGAGCGACACGCCCGCGTGCGATAGCGCGAACAGCGGCACCACCGCGAGGCTGACCCACGGGTGCAGGGCGCGCTCGATGCGTTCTCCCGCGGGCATCGAGCCTTCCCGATCGGGACGCGCCGGCGCGAGGAGGCCCATGATCACGCCCGCGATCGTCGCGTGCACGCCGCTCTCGTGCAGCGCCAGCCACACACCGATTCCGAGCGCGACGTATATCGGCACCCACTGCACGCCGACCGCGCGTACCGTGACCGCCGCCGCGACGATCGCGATCGCGCCGACGAACGCGGTCGCGTCGAGACTGTCCGTGTAGAACGCCGCGATCGCGACGATGGCGCCGATGTCGTCGACGATCGCGAGGGCGAGCAGGAACACGACCAGCCCGGGCGGAACCCGCGTCCCGAGGAGGCGGAGGACGCCGACCGCGAGTGCGATGTCGGTCGCCATCGGAATGCCCCACCCCTCGCTGGCATCACCGCCCGCCACCGCGAGGTACACGAGCGCGGGCACGGCCATGCCTCCCAGCGCTGCGATCGCGGGCAACGCCGCCCGGCGACGATCACGCAACTCGCCGCTGACGAGCTCACGCTTGATCTCGAGCCCGACGACGAAGAAGAAGAGGGTCATGAGGCCGTCGCCGACCCAATGACGGAGGTCGAGTTCCAGTCCGAGGTCCAACGTTGTCGACCACAGGTCCTCGTAGGAGTCCTGCCATGGCGAGTTCGCCCACGCGAGCGCGGCGGCCGTTGCGACCAGGAGCACGACGCCGCCCGCGTGTTCTGCTCGGAGAAACTCCGTCAGCGCCGCGCGCCGTGTCCGCATCGCTGTACGCTATCGACGCCGCGTGATCGCCAGCGCGAGAATCGAACCGTGTTCGATATCGCCGAGTTCATCGACGAGTGCCAGAAGGCCCTGACCGAGGCCGAGCCGCGCCGTGCGGTCCGCGAGGCGCTGACGCGCGCGATGTCGGGTCCCGCAGCGGTTCGCGACGCCATGCAGCCGAAAGAGGCCACGTTCGCGCTGTTGCATGCCGCGCCCGACTTGACGGTGTTGCACGTCGTGTGGGCGCCCGGCATGGAGCTGTTTCCGCACAATCACCAGATGTGGGCGGCGATCGGGATTTACGAGGGCCAGGAGGACAACGCCTTCTTCCGACGCGATCTCGAGAACCGCGGGTTCCTCGTCGAGTCCGGCGGCAAGGAATTGCATACGGGTGACGTCGTGCTCCTCGGCGACGACACGATCCACAGCGTGACCAACCCGCGCGATCGCCTGACGGGTTCGATTCATGTCTACGGCGGCGACTTCGTCAACGAGCCGCGCAGCCAGTGGGGCCCGGGGGAGCGCACCGAGCGCCCGTACGACATCGACGACACGCGTCGTCAGTTCGCGGACGCGAACGCGCGCTGGAAGGCGAACTGATCTGTCCCCAAAGGACAGAACGCGCCCGCCACGGTCCTCGAGTGTCCCCGAAGGACAGAACGCGCCGGCCGGCAGACGGAGGAGCGCCCTCGGCAGGATTCGAACCTGCGCACATGGCTCCGGAGGCCACTGCTCTATCCCCTGAGCTACGAGGGCAAGGGGAGCGAGCGTAGCAATCGAGGTGTCGCGGCGGCGTTGCCTACATGCCTACAGGACGAGCGACAGGCGGCGGTTGAGCGCGTCGAGCGTCGAACGCGCCGCCGCGTCGATCGGGCTCGCGCCGGCCGCGAGGCCGTACTGCACGACCGCGTCTTCCTCGTTGTGGTCGAGTGCGACCGCGACGAGCACTCGCTCGTCGCCCGTGTCGTCGAGGGCTCGGGCCCAACGGGCGCGAGGGTCGATCGCGGCACCGAGGCCGCGCACGGCGTCGATCGTGGCTTCCACCGCGCCGACGAGTCCGCGTGACGCGGCCGCGCGACCGATCGTGCGTCGACCCGCGAGGATCAGATGTACCTCGAGCTCGTCGGTGTCCGGGAACGCGAGCACCGCGAGTAGCCGCGGCCGCTTGGCGTTCGCATCCTCGCTCGTGAGCTCGCCCTCGCCGCCCTCAGCGCCTTCGGTGGCGCTCGTGAGGTCGACGGTGGCCGCGCCGCCATTCGTTGGCGCTGCCGGCGCGGTCGTGGCCGTGCGCCAGCGCACGATCTCTACCGCCACCGGCCGGTCGGAGTGCCGGGCCGCGATGCGCGTGGCCGAGACCGGTACCGGCTGCTCGCTTCGTTCCCCACCGACGTGGAGCTGTATGAAGAGCACGTCGTCGCGCTCGTCGAACCCAGCCGCGCGCACACCCGGGAGCTTGCGCAGCTCGAGCTCGAGATCGTCGAGCGAGTTCATTGGTTGGCCTCCTTGGCCTCGTACAAGCGGGTGTCGGCGATGCGCACCAGCTCGTCGAACTCCGACGCTTCCTGCGGGCATTGCGCGAAACCGAACGAGAACTGCGGGCACTCGCGCTCGAAGCCGGCAGCATTCGTCACGCGCTCGAGCAACATCGGGACGAGGTCGGGCTCGGTGTTCGGCAGGATCATCGCGAACTCGTCGCCGCCGATTCGCGCTGCATTGTCTCCGAACCGCAGCGCGCGCCGGAATCGTTCGCCGAGCTCGCGCAGCGACGCGTCACCGCCTTGGTGACCCTCGAGGTCGTTGATCTGCTTGAAGTGGTCCAGGTCGAGGATGACGAGCGTGAACGGCCAGCCGTATCGGTTGCTGCGGGAGATCGCCATCTCGAGCAGCCGGTCGAAGCTGCGCCGGTCGTACAGCGCCGTGAGCGGGTCGTGCCACGCGTCGTACCGCAGCACGTCGAGTCGGAGCGCAAGGACACAGAGCGACAACATCAACGACCGGTCGAAACCGTGATCCTCGAGCGCGGGCTGCGTATAGAGACCCGGGAGTGACACGAGGAGTTCCTCGTCGTCGGGGCCGAGTGGGCGTCGTCCCGCGCAAAAGACCTGCCGGCCGAGCCCGGGTTCGTCCAGCACCACCGCCGCGTCGTCGAGTTCGAACTGCTCGACGAGCGCGTCGAGTGCGCGATAGATCAGCGCGATACCCGATTCGGTCGTCGCGACGCCGGCCGCGAGGTCGTCGGTGACGCGGCCCATCGCCCGGGCCCCGTTCGTGCGCTCGTCGGTCGAGCGCTCGTCGCCCACCGGCTCCCCGCTCATCTCGTCGTCCGTCACTACTGTCATCGCCCGGCCTCCGCGATTCGCCGCGGTCCCGCCATGGGGCTCGCGTGTTTCGAGGTCCGAGTTCCCGAGTGAACCCGAAAGCACCGCAGCCGCCTCGACACCGAAGCTCGACCGCTGCGACACTTCCACCCTCCCTGGTGCATCCGCGAGGCCCCCCCACGTCCCGGCCCGCTCCCCGGCCAAATTTCGCCGGTAGGCATCCCTGCTTTGCACGAAGGATAGTTGTCTGCGCGCGTCGTGTGAAATGCGACGGACGGGATCATGGACGCGCTGTACTCTTTGTGGGCCAGTTACTGTCAAATTCAGGGAAACATCCGGACCCGTGAGCGACCCGTTCGACCTCTCCCTGCTGCCGGGCACGGCCGCCGTCGACGCGGCCGGGAGGGTCCAGATCGGGGGCCTGGACCTCGATGCGCTGGCGACCGAGTTCGGGACACCGCTGTACGTCTACGACGAGGCCGAGCTCCGGCGCCGCTGCCACCAATACCGCGCCGGGTTCGGCGACGCCGTGGCCTATGCGAGCAAGGCGTTCCTGTGCACCGCCATGGCCCAACTCGTCGCCGAAGAGGGCCTGGCGATCGACGTCGCGACCGGCGGCGAGCTCTTCGTGGCGTTGCATGCCGGCTTTCCCCCCGCGCGGATCACGCTGCACGGGAACAACAAGTCGGAGGCGGAGCTGCGCCAAGCCCTGGACGCCGCGATTGGCCGGATCGTCGTCGACTCGTTCGATGAGCTCGACCGCATCGACCGGCTCGTCACCGTTGGGCTCCCGGCGCCGCGCGTGCAAGTACGAGTGACGCCGGGCGTCGAAGCGCACACGCACACCTTCATCGAAACCGGTACCGACGACTCCAAGTTCGGGTTCAGCCTCGGCAATGGCGACGCACTGGCCGGCATCCGTCGCGTCGTCGAGAGCTCCCAGTTGCAGTTCGCGGGATTGCACTGCCATATCGGCTCGCAAGTGTTCGATCTCGATTCCTTCGCGCGCACCGTCGACAAGATGGTCGGGTTCGTCCGGACTGTGGAAGCCGAAACGGGTACGACCGTCGACGAGGTCAATGTCGGCGGCGGTCTCGGCGTCCGGTACGTGAGCGCGGACGCGCCGCCGACGATCGCCCAGTACACGGCACGTGTACGCGACGGCTTCGCCGAGGCGCTGGCCGATGCAGGCGTGCGATCGCGTCCAGTGCTTGCGACGGAGCCGGGTCGTTCGATTGCGGGTCCGGCCGGGCTGACCCTGTACCGCGTCGGCACGATCAAGACGATCCCTGGCGTCCGTACCTACGTGGCCGTTGACGGAGGGATGAGCGACAACCTGCGGCCGGTCACCTACGGCGCGCGGTACGAAGTCTTCGTCCCGAGCCGAGCGCGCGCGCCCCGTCCGCTCGTCGCGACGATTGCGGGGAAGCACTGCGAGCAGGGTGACCTGCTGGTCCGGGACGCATCGCTTCCCGCCGACGTCGCCGTCGGCGATCTGCTCGCGATTCCGGTCACCGGAGCGTACGGACAGGTATTGGCCAACAACTACAACAAGGTCACGCGACCGGCGGTCGTGTTCGTTCGCGACGGCGCCGCCCGGGTGGTCGTCCGCCGGGAGACCGAGGCCGACCTCGTCCGACTCGACGAGTAGACCGCGTCCCTTCCCCGGTCCGCGAGAATGTCGATATGAGACGGTGCAGACGAGGGGGTGCCACGACGGCGAACGTGCAGCGACCGTATGGGAGCGGAGCGTGGAGCCGACCCCTGAACACCTACCGCCGGGCGAGGGAGCCATCATGACGGTCCGCGTCGGCTTGCTCGGGTGCGGAAATGTCGGGTCGGCACTGGCGCGCCTGCTGCACGACAACGCCGAACTGACCGCCCGGCGAGTCGGTGTGCGCCTCGAGGTCACGCACATCGCGGTTAAAGACGTGCGCAAACCGCGCGACATCCCGCTCCCACCGGAACTCATCACCGCCGACGGCGAGGCCGTCGTGACCGATCAGGACGTCGACGTCGTCGTCGAAACAATCGGTGGCGTCGAGCCGGCCCGCACCTTGATCCTCACCGCGCTCAAATCGGGCAAGCCCGTCGTGACGGCCAACAAGGAGTTGCTCGCGCACGCTGGCGCCGAACTGTTCGAAGCCGCCGAGTCGGCGGGCGTCGACTTGCTCTTCGAGGCGTCGGTAGCGGGTGGGATCCCATTGATGCGGCCCCTGCGCGAGTCGCTCGCGGGTGAGCGCATCCGACGGGTGATGGGAATCGTCAACGGGACGACGAACTACATCCTCACGCGCATGACCGAAGCGGGGTCCTCGTTTGCGGATGCGCTCGCGGAAGCGCAGCGTCTCGGCTACGCCGAACCCGACCCGACCGCGGACATCGAAGGATTCGACGCCGCCGCCAAGGCCGCGATCATCGCGTCCATCGCGTACGGCGCGCGGGTTGTCGCCGACGACGTGTACCGCGAGGGCATCACGTCGGTGACGAGCGACGACATCGCGGCGGCGAGAGAGCTCGGCTACGTCGTCAAACTGCTCGCCGTCGCCGAAGAGGTCGACGGTCGCGTCGGCGTTCGCGTGCACCCGGCGATGGTGCCCGCCGACCACCCTTTGGCAACGGTGCGCGGCTCGTACAACGCGGTCTTCATCGAAGGCGAAGCGGTCGGCCAGCTGATGCTGCTCGGACGCGGCGCCGGCGGCGGACCCACCGCGAGCGCCCTGCTGGGCGACCTCCTCGACGCCGCCAAGAACCTGCGCTCCGGATCGCGCGGCGCGACAATCGGGACGTTGCACGACGTCCCGTTCCGACCGATAGACGAGACCTCCTCGCAGTTCTACTTGTCGCTCGACGCCGCCGATCGTCCGGGTGTCTTGGCCGCGATTGCCAACGCGTTCGGGACGCACGAGGTGTCGATCCAATCGATGCAGCAGCAGGGCCACGGTGACGAGGCGAGGCTCATCTTCGTCACGCACCTCGCGCGTACGTCCGCGATGTCGGCGACGATCTCGGAGGTGCGCGAGCTCGAGGTCGTGAAACGCATTGGTTCGGTGCTGCGTGTCGTCGGAGGAGAGGAGTAGTCGTGGTCGGCGCGTGGAACGGCGTCATCGATGCGTACCGCGATCGGTTGCCGGTCACCGACAAGACGCCGGTCGTGACGCTGGGCGAGGGCAATACGCCACTCGTCGAGGCCTTACGGCTCTCGGACGAGGTGGAAGCGCGCGTGTTCTTGAAGGTCGAGGGGGCCAACCCGACGGGATCGTTCAAGGACCGCGGGATGACGGTTGCGATGTCGAAGGCGGCCGAGGAAGGCGCCAAGGTCGTGGTGTGCGCGTCGACCGGCAACACGTCGGCGTCGGCCGCCGCCTACGCCGCGCGCGCGGGAATGCTGGCCGCGGTGATCATTCCGGACGGGCACGTCGCACTGGGCAAGCTCGCGCAGGCCCTGATACACGGCGCCAAGGTGGTCCAGATCCGTGGTGGCTTCGACGCCGCGCTCGCCTTGGTCCGCGCGCTCGGAGAGCGCGGCGGCGTCACGGTCGTGAATTCGATCAATCCGTTCCGCATCGAAGGGCAAAAGACTGCCGCGTTCGAAGTGTGCGACGTACTGGGCGACGCGCCCAACGTGCACTGCATGCCCGTGGGAAACGCAGGGAATATCGCCGCCTATTGGAAGGGCTACCGCGAGTACCGACACGACGGCGGGACCACGAGGCTGCCCCGCATGCTCGGGTGGCAAGCCGCAGGGTCGGCGCCGCTCGTGATCGGAGAGCCGGTGCCCTACCCCGAAACGATCGCCACCGCGATCCGGATCGGGAACCCCGCGTCCTGGGACGGCGCGGTCGCGGCTCGCGACGAGTCGGGCGGCGCCATCGGCGCGGTCACCGATGACGAGATCCTCGAGGCGTACAAGGGGTTGGCGGCACTCGAGGGCGTGTTCGTCGAGCCGGCGTCGGCCGCGTCGATCGCCGGGCTACGCAAGGCTGCCCTCAACGGGTTGGTCGCGCGCGACGAAACTGTGGTGTGTACCGTCACCGGACACGGATTGAAGGACCCGAACCGAGCGATCGCGCAGATCGAGACCCGGCCCGCGGTGGACGCCACCGTCGACGCCGTCCTGGAGGAGCTGGGCCTGTGACGCATGGTGCGGACGGAGCGCAGCCGGGGATGGCGCAGCGAGGGAGCCACGTGACCGAAGATGCGGTCGAGCCCGAACAACCGCCGAAGCGGCGGTTGTTCTCGCGCCGGCGCATGATCGTGCTCGGGCTCGGGCTCGCCATCCTTGCGGGTGCGTGCGCGACAACGGCCGTGGTCGTCACACGCGACGACGAGCCCGCCGAGGCCGCCGAGGACAACCCGGTACTCGAAGCGCCCGACACGACGGCCCGACGCGCGAAAGCGACCGGAACTCCGAGCACGCTGCCGCCGCTACCGGTGCCGGAGCCACCGCCGGCGGATCCGTACGCGGACGTGCCGGTCATCCAGATCGGCGCGATGTCGATCCCCAAGATAAATCTGTTCCACGGGATCTACGAGGGTGTCACCCTGACCGTGATCAACCACGGGCCCGGTCACTGGCCCGGCTCCGCGCTCCCGGGTCAACGGGGCAACGCGGTGTTCCCAGGACATCGCACGACGTACAGCAAGCCCTTCAACGGACTCGATCTGCTCGCGCCGGGCGACGAGGTCGTGTTCCACATGCCCGAAGGCGACCAGGTGTACGCGGTGCGAGAGACGCTCATCGTCAAGCCGACGGATCTGTGGATCATCGACCAGAGCCAGGCGAAGACGTTCACGTTGATCGCGTGTCACCCGAAGGGAAGCGCGAGGGAACGCATTGTCGTCAAGGGCGACTTCGTCAAGACGATTCCCGTCCCGTCCCCGCCGCCGTAGTCTCTGCGCCAGGCAGTTCGCCAGCAACGCAGTCACGCCCGAAGGAGATTGTCATGGATCGACCCGTTGCCCTCGTCACGGGTGCCTCGTCGGGTATCGGAACGGAATTCGCCCGGTTGCTCGCCGGGCGCGGCCACGACCTCCTGCTGGTCGCGCGCGACAAGGCCCGACTCGACGCGCTCGCAAAGGAACTCGAAGCCCAACACGGCGCCACGTGCGAGGTGCTCCCGGCGGACCTCACCGACGTCGCCCAACTCGCCACGGTCGAAGCGCGCGCGGGAGACGTGGACGTCCTCGTGAACAATGCCGGCTTCGGGACATTCGGGGCATTCCACGAGCTCGACGTGGACGGCGAGACGCGCGAGATCCAGCTCAATGTCCTCGCGCTCGTGCGGCTCTCGCACGCGGCGGCCAGGACAATGGTCGCGCGCGGGCGCGGCGGCATCCTCAATGTCTCGTCGATCGCGGGTTTCCAACCCACGGCGCACGGCGCCACCTACGGCGCAACCAAGGCGTTCGTCAAGTCGTTCACCGAGGCGCTGCACGTGGAGCTCAAAGGCACCGGCGTCTCGGTCACCGTGTTGTGTCCGGGGTTCACGCGCACCGAGTTCCAAGAGCGCGGGAACTACGACACGACGAGAGTGCCGAAGCTGGCGTGGCAGGAAGCAACGGTTGTCGCGCGCGCCGCGCTCGACGGGCTCGCCAGGAACAAGGCCGTTGTCGTGCCGGGCGCGATGAACAAGATCTTGGCCAACGCGACCAACGTGACGCCGAACGTCATCACGCGCACGGTCGCCGCCAAGGTCGGCGGTCACTGACGACCCATTACGCCGGGTCGATGCGGGAGATCGATCCGGGGCGGGAAAGGACGTAGATCTCGCCCGCGGGATCTTGCGCGAACGAAGTGACCTCGTCGGCGTGTACGCCCAGCTCCCGGCTGTCGGCGAGCGCGCCGCCTTGTTGGACGAGGCCGATCACGTCGCCGACGCAGTAGTCGGCGAACACGTACGCACCGCGCAGGGCGGGGATGGCCTCACCGCGGTAGACGAACCCGCCAGTGACCGAGCAGTTTCCGTCAACGTGCGCGAGCTCGAAGATCGGGCCGCGCATGTCGGGGAGTTCACTGCCGTCGTAGAGGTGGTTGCCCTCGAACGCGTTCCAACCCCAGTTCGATCCGGGTGCGTCTACGGCGGCGGTGAAGTCGATCTCTTCCCACTCGTTCTGGCCGACGTCGGCGATCCATACGTCGCCGCTTGCGAGATCGAAGGAGAACCGCCACGGATTCCGCAGGCCGAACATCCAGACCTCTGGCCGAGCGGCGGCATGTCCGACGAACGGGTTGTCGCCGGGGATGCCGTACGGCGCGTCGACGGTCGCGTTCGGGTCGACGCGCAGGATCTTGCCCAGCAGTTCGGCGAGGTCCTGGCCGTTGTCGAAGGGGTCGCCCGCCGCGCCGCCGTCGCCGAGGCCGATGTAGAGCATGCCGTCGGGACCGAAGATCACCCGTCCGCCGTTGTGGTTGGGAAACGGCTGCTCGACGAACAGCAACTCGCGCTTCGTTGCGAGGTCGGCGACATCGCCCGCCATCGTGTGCTCGTCCACGTGCGTGTCGCCGTCGGGATCGGTGTAGTCGACGTAGAGCTTGGTGCCGTCGGGTGAGAATGTCAGACCGAGCAGGCCTTGCTCGTTCCCCGTGCTGACGTCGACTTCGAACACAGGGTCGCCGACGACCTGGCCGTTGTCGACGATCCGGACCCGGCCGCCCTGTTCGACGACGTACAGGCGGTCGTCACCGGCGCGAAACGCGAGATCGACCGGGCTCTCCAAACCGCTCGCGACTTCCGTCAGCGTGACCGCGACCGCGTCGAGGTTAGGTCGCACCGTCGTGGTTGTCGGCGCGGCGGTGGTGGTGGGCGCCTCGCTCGTGCCTGATGGCGCGGTCGTCGTCGTGACGTCGTCGTCGTCGTCCGAACACGACGAGGTTACGGCTAGCGCGACGAGAAGAAGCAGCGAACGGCGCAACATCGACGCGGAGGCTATTGCGTCCTGCGCGGTAGATTCGGCCACCGTGAAATACCTGGTCTTCGTGCCCGACGGCTGCGCCGATGTGGCGCTTCCCGAACTCGGTGGTCGCACACCACTCGAGGCGGCGCGACTCCCGCGCTTGGCCGCGCTGGCCGCGCGCGGCGAGGTCGGACGGGCCGAGGTGATCCCAGCCGGGCTCCCGGCCGGCAGCGACGTCGGGAACATGGCGATCCTCGGGTTCGATCCCGCGCGCTATCACACGGGCCGCGCGCCGATCGAGGCGGCGGCGATGGGCGTCGATCTCGCGCCCGGCGAAGTTGCGTATCGCTGCAACCTGGTGACCGTCTCCGACGACGACCCGCCGATCATGGTCGACTTCGCGGCCGGCCACCTCACGAGCGCGCAGAGCCATCCGATCGTCGCGGCGCTCGACCGCGAGCTCGGCGACGGACGCGACGGCGTCCATTTCCACCCTGGAGTCGAGTATCGGCATCTGTGTGTCGTCCCCGCAGAGTGGGCCGACGCGGATTGCACGCCGCCCCACGATCTCACCGGCCAACCCGCGCGCTTCCCCGACGGGCCGTCCGCGCCGAAGGTGCGCGCGCTGATGGACGCGTCACGCGCGGTTGTGCGCGATGCGGCGCGTGCGGTCGGGGCCGAAGCGACGCAGATCTGGTTGTGGGGTCAAGGTTTCAAGCCCGCGCTGCCCGACTTCGAAGCGACCTACGGCGTGTCCGGCCGCATGACCTCGGCCGTCGATCTCGTGCAGGGTTTGGGCGTGCTCACCGGGATCGATGTCGTCGAGGTACCGACCGCGACTGCGGGGTTCGACAACGACTACACCGCGCAGGCGCGCGCGTGTCTCCGTTCGCTGGAGGATCGCGATCTCTTCGTGTTGCACATCGAAGCGACTGACGAAGCCGGTCATCAAGGTCGCGTGGATGTGAAGGTCGACGCGTTGGAGCGGTGGGATACCCATGTGATCGGTCCGATCGTCGATGCGCTCGACGCCGCGGGCGAGGCGTACCGGATCTTGTTGCTTCCCGACCACGCGACGCCGTGCACGATCAAGACCCACACTTCCGATCCGGTGCCGTACCTCTTCTACGACGCCACCCGAGAGGGTCCGGGCGGCACCTACACGGAGCCGGCCACGGCGGGATGCGCACCGGTGCCCGCCCACGGGCTCATGGCTCGGCTGCTCGCCGAGTGACGGGCGGGAATCGACGGCTGCCAAATGCCGTTTGCTCATGACAATGCGTCGCGGCCCGATCAGGGTGTAAGGTAACGACGTTCCCTCGAGACCTTGGCCTCCCGGCACCCAGTGATCATTGGGGCCGTCGGGGATGGGATCGGGTTCGACCTCGTTTCCGGTGCATCCTTCCGAGGGTTCCCTTCGGTCGCCGCGGACGCTCGGTTCCCGCCACGACCGTCGGCTACTTCTTGACCCGTACACCGCCGGAACTCTCTGACCAGTGCGAAGCTGGTCAGCTGCTCCGGCGGGAGGAGCACACACCATGAGCGACACCTTCGACCGTTCGCAGTTCGACGGCAAGGATCGAGAGCAGCTCTCCGAGATCGCGTCGGCGCTGGGCGTCAAGGCGATCAGCCGGATGCGCAAGGCCGATCTCGTTGACGCCATCGTCACCGCGACGACCG
Source organism: Actinomycetota bacterium (assembly GCA_052390615.1). GTDB lineage: Bacteria > Actinomycetota > Acidimicrobiia > IMCC26256 > PALSA-610 > JBQTGT01. The sequence continues at coordinate 105,532 of JBQTGT010000035.1, read as the reverse complement.
GCAACGGCGCGTCGAACGAGGGCGATGCCAAGCCGACGAAGATCCGCTCCACCAGAGGCGGGGGCGGCGAGCTCGCCGATCTGGCGGCCGAGCAAGAAGCACTCGCGTCGACCGACGCGCCGGTCAGCGACGAGATGGCATTGATCCGTCCCCGCCGTCGTTCGAGCACCGAGTCCGGCGATTCGGCGAACGGTTCCAATCGCGCCAGCACCACGACCGCCTCGGAGGCGACGACGACCACGACCGAAACACCCGAACGCCAGCACCAAGCGCCACGCGATCGCGAGCAGTCCCAGCAATGGCGGGACGAGGGCGGCGACGGCAACAACCGGCGCCGGCGGCGCCGTCGCGGCCGCGACCGTGATGGTCGACCCGACGGTGGCGGTGGCGGCGGCGGTGGTGGTGGACAGCGCGAGCCGCGCGCGGAGGAGTACAGCGGCGAACAGATCGATATCGACGGGCTGCTCGATCTGCGCGACGAGGGCTACGGCTTCCTGCGCGCGAGTGGGTACCTTCCGGGTCGGAGCGACGCGTACGTCTCCGCGTCGCAAGTCCGAAGGTTCGGGCTGCGCAAGGGCGACCACGTCAAGGGCGCGACCCGTCCGCCGGCCAGCAGCGAGAAGTACCCCGCGCTCGTGCGGGTCGACTTGATCAACGGCGTTACTCCCGACGATGCACGCGGCCGCGTGCGGTTCGAAGACCTCACGCCATTGTTCCCGGACTCCCGACTTCGGTTGGAGCTCGACGGAGAACCGGGAGAGATCACCGGACGCATCGTCGATCTCATCTCGCCGATCGGCAAGGGCCAGCGCGGAATGATCGTGTCGCCGCCCAAGGCGGGCAAGACGACGATCATCAAGCAGATCGTGTACTCGATCGAACGCAACAACCCCGAGTGCCACGTGATCGTGCTGCTCGTCGATGAGCGGCCCGAAGAGGTCACCGACATGCGCCGGCACGTGCTGCGCGCAGATGTGGTCGCGTCGACCTTCGACCGTCCCTCAGATGAGCACTGCCACATCGCCGAACTCACGATCGAGCGAGCGAAGCGCCTGGTCGAGGGGGGCAAGGATGTCGTCATCATCCTCGACGGCATCACGCGTCTCGCGCGCGCGTACAACCTCGCCGCACCGGCATCGGGGCGGATCATGTCCGGCGGTATCGACGCCGGTGCGCTCTACCCACCGAAGAAGTTCTTCGGTGCCGCCCGCAACGTCGAGGAGGGCGGATCGCTCACGGTCATCGCGACGGCGCTCGTCGACACGAACTCGAAGATGGACGAACACATTTTCGAAGAGTTCAAGGGCACCGGGAACATGGAGCTTCGTCTCGACCGACGGGTCGCCGATCGGCGCATCTACCCCGCGATCGACGTCGAGCAGTCGAGTACCCGACACGAGGAGCTGCTGTTCGATCGCAAGGACCTCCAGTCGGTCTGGAAGCTGCGCCGGGTCCTCAATGCCCTCGAGGGTGGGGGCGGGCTCGAGCTGCTGATCGACAAGCTGCGGAGCACGAAGAGCAACCAGGAATTCCTTGCCGAGATCGCCAAGGCGCCCGGGGGCATGGGCACCTGAGCGTCGGCGTCGGCACCCTCGCCGCGCACCGCACGGCGCGCCGTTTCGCCTCTCGACCTCGCCATTTACACTGGAGCAGCATGAAAGCCGACACCCACCCTGATTACGTCGAGTGCAAGGTCCACTGCTCGTGCGGCAATGAGTTCGTGACCCGCTCCACGGTGCCGAGCTTGCGGGCGGAGCTGTGCTCGGAGTGCCACCCCTTCTATACGGGCAAGCAAAAGCTCGTTGACACTGGTGGTCGGGTCGAGCGCTTCCAACGCCGATACGCCAAGGCGACGAAGAAGAAGTAGGAACGCCGGGCTCGCGAAGGGACGACGATGTCAAAGGGCGCGACGAACGGCGAAGCCCGCTACATGGGCGGTCAGGCCGTGCTCGAGGGCGTCATGATGCGCGGCGAGTCGACGTGGGCGGTGGCGGTTCGCAGCCCCGACGGCGAGATCGTCCTCGACGTCCGCGAGGTCCCGGGCTGGTCCGAGAAGTACCGCCGGATCCCGATCTTGCGGGGTGTGATGGGTTTGGGCGAGTCGCTCGGGCTGGGATACCGCGCGCTGACCTGGTCGGCGAACCGGCAGGTACCCGAAGACGAGCAGGTCTCCGAACGCCAAATGGGCGTCGCGGTCGGGATCTCGATGGTGTTGTTCTCGGCGCTGTTCATCGTGCTTCCCGCGTTCGCGGGCAAGGGCATGGAGAACATGTTCGACTTCCTGCCGTTCCATCTCGCCGAGGGCTTCGTTCGCATGGCGTTGTTCGTCGGATATCTGGGTGCGATTTCGTTCGTCCCCGACATCCGGCGCGTCTTCATGTACCACGGTGCGGAGCACAAGACGATCGCCGCGTACGAGAACGGCGTCGAGCTCACGCCCGAGTCCGCCAACCAGTTCACGACCGCGCACGTGCGGTGTGGCACGAACTTCTTGCTGACGGTGATGGTCGTCGCGATCTTCACCTACACGTTCGTGCCGACGCCGAACATCGCGTCGATCATTGCGTCACGGGTTGTGCTGATCCCTGTGATCGCGGGGTTGTCCTACGAGGTGATCCGGCTCGCGGCCAAGAACATGCACCGCGCGTGGGTCCGCGTGCTGATGAAGCCGGGCTTGGCGCTGCAAAAGCTGACGACACGCGAGCCCGACCTGGATCAACTCGAGGTCGCGATCATGTCGCTGCGGGCCGTGCTCACGGCCGAGCAACTGTCGGAGGTCGAGTCCCGCGCCGGCGTCCGCGTTCCACGCGGCGCCGTCACCCCCGCCCCCGCCGCCGGTATGTGAGTGCACCATCAGTTGGGTATCTCACGCACCTGAGCGGTGCGTGAGATACCAATCAGTTGGTGCAGTTGGCGGCCCAGGCGGTGACGGTGGCCTGCAGGGCTGCCGTTTCCATCGCGATGAAGCGCTCGTCGTACGCCGGGTCGCCGTGGTCGAGCCAGTCGAGCACGGCGTCGACGAGATGGTCGAACAGCGTCTGCGCGGCCCACTCGGCGAACGGCGGCGCCAGCAACGGCCCGACGACGCCGCGGGCCGCGCCCACGGCATAGTCGCGAAACTCGAGCGCGTAGACGGCGAACGCGGGTTCGCGCACCGCGTGACGCCACAGCAGCCGGAAGCCGTCGGGGGCCTCGCGCCCGACGCCGAGCAGCGCCCGCGTGGCGCCGCCGGCCTGGATGCCGGCGTCCATGTGGGCGAAGAACAACTCGGCCTGGCGGTGGAAGACCTGCTCGAGCACGGCGCGATACAGCGTCTCCTTGGCCGAGAAGTGCCGGTACACGATCAGCTTGGTGATGCCCGCCGCGGCGGCCACGTCCTCCATCGAGGTGGCGGCGTAGCCGGAGTGGGCGAACACCCGCGCCGCGGCCTCGAGGATCGCCGCCCGCCGGATGGGATCACGCTGGGGGATCCGCAGCTCGATCGGAGGGACTGGCATAGGTGTAACTCTAGCGTTTACACTGCGGCCATGAGCAACCTCCAACTGAAGTGGAGTGCCGACGAGCTGCTGGCCACCGACACGATCGCCGAGCCGCTCGTCGCGGCCGGCGTGCACTGTCACGGCGGGTTCGGAGCCGACGGCGCGTATATCTCGCCGCGCACAAAGCACCGCGTCCCTGCCATCACGGCGTGGCAGCAATCGCACCGCGACCAGTTCGGCACTGAGATCCTCGACGCGCCGATCGAAACGTGGCCGGACGTCTTTCCGAATGTTGCACAGACAAAGTTCATGCTGCGCGCCGGTATCCGTGAGCCCACGATTGGCGCGCTCTCGCGCATCGGCACAGTCGAAGGATTCGGCGGCTTGATCCGCGCGGTTCATCCCGGTGCCATGCAACGGTTCTTTGCTGAGAGCATCGACCTCACCGCGATCGCGCACCTCGACGCGGGGCTGTTCGAGGCGCACGCCCGTGACGAAGCCGGCTGGGAAGAGGAAGGCGGCCACAACAAGATGTGGTTCGCGGCACGCGACATCGCATTCGAGAACCCGGTGACCGAAGACATGACGAAGGAGATGCTGGCGCGCATGAGAATCACGCTCGCCGACGGCTTCATGCCGTCGGCCGAGGACTTGCGCAAGGCCGCAGAGGCGGTGCGCCGCTTCCCCGACCTCGACCTCCAGCTCGAGATGATGATCCGGCGCATGGTGTCGTTGTTGTTCATCGAGGTCTCGGCGTTCCACACGTTCGCGTGGGCCGAGGAAGTCCTCGCCGACACCGACTTGGTCGCCGGAGACGGAGAAGCCGCGATGCTCGTTCGCTACGTGAGCGCCGACGAGACGCCGCACGTCGACTATCTCCGCACCGCGTTGACCGAGATGCGCGATCGCACCTTCATTGGCGAATCGGGGCGCAGGATGCCAGGCACCGAAGTCATCGGAACTCTGTGGGACATCGCGATGACACAGTCGCTCGGCGCCAATCGCGACAACTTCCTGCGCACTGCGATGGGTGAGGTCGAGCACGCGCTCGAAGGCAACCGGAACCGCGACGACATCATCGAACAGTTCCTTGCGCTCGGTGACCCCGAGACGCTCGCAGCGTTGGAGACGGTGTGAAGTTCGGCATCTTCTACGAACACCAGCTCCCGCGCCCCTGGGATGACGACTCCGAGTACCAGTTGCTCCAGGATGCGCTCGATCAGATCGAGTTCGCCGACCGACTCGGCATCGACTTCGTGTGGGAGGTCGAGCACCATTTCCTCGAGGAGTACTCACACTCGAGCGCACCCGAGGTCTTCCTGGCCGCCGCATCGCAGCGAACCTCGCGTATCCGACTCGGCCACGGCATCGTGCAGACGCCGCCCGGTTTCAACCATCCGGCTCGGGTTGCGGAGCGCATCGCGATGCTCGACCTGTTGTCGAACGGCCGGGTCGACTTCGGGACCGGCGAGTCGTCGTCGGAAGCGGAGCTCGGCGGGTTCATGATCGACCCCGACCAGAAGCGCGCGATGTGGGAGGAGGGGCTCCGCTGCGCAGTGCGTTGCCTCAGCGAGGAGCCGTTCACCGGCTTCTCGGGTGAGTACGTGACGATGCCGCCGCGCAACGTCCTCCCGAAGCCGCGCCAGAAGCCGCATCCGCCCTTGTGGGTGGCGTGCAGCCGCCGCGACACGATCCACCTGGCCGCGCAGCAGGGCATTGGCGCGCTCGCCTTCGCGTTCGTCGATCCCGAAGAGGCGCGCTACTGGGTCGACGACTACCACAAGACGCTGGCAGCGCAAGGCGTACCGATCGGCGACGCGGTGAACCCGAACATCGCATGCGTGACGACGTTCATGTGTCACGGTGAAGAGGACGTTGCGCTGGAGCGGGGACTCGAGGGTGCCAACTTCTTCGGCTATTCGCTCGCTCACTTCTACGTGTTCGGACGCCATCAGCCCGCGCGCACCGACGTGTGGGAAGAGTTCCAGCGCCGCCGCGCGGAACACGGCTACGACCCCGCGGCCGTGCAAGCCGCCGCCGACAACCAGGACCGCCTCGGCGCCAAGGTCGTCGACCAGGGCGTCGGCGGACTGCGCGGCGCGGTCGGCACACCCGACCAGATTCGCGACTACCTCCGGCGTTACGAAGAATGCGGAGTCGACCAGGTCATCTTCTGCTCGCAGGCGGGCAAGAACCACCACGAGCACATCATGGAATCGCTCGAGCTTTTCGGGAAGGAAGTGCTCCCCGAGTTCCAAGAGCGCGACGAGAAGGCGTCACGCGACAAGGCGCAGCGGATGGAACCGATCATCGAGCAAGTGATGGCCCGCAAGCCCGCCGATGACCACCCCCCGCTCCCGAGCGAGGACTACGCGTTCCCGGCGATCCCACGCGCGATGGCCGATCGCTTCGGGAATGACGAGTTCCACGCGATGCTCGACAACTTCGCGGAGCAAGCCGCGCAAGGTCCATCGGCCATCGAAGGGTTGATCAACAACCGCTGAGCCCGTCCCGAGTGGTCAGCCGGCGATGATCACGCACAGCGCGATCACGGCGATCGTCGGGTTTCGTGCCATACCGCCCGATCGGCGGTGCGCACAGCCGATTGACAGCTTCCGGCCGATAATCGTCATCGTGGTCACCGCGCGCGAGCGGATTGCGCATGTCTTCCGGCGCCTCTCGATGGGCGTGCATCCCGACCTTGCCCGTCACACGGACACCGTCGACGACGCGATTGCCCGCGCGCTCGACGTGTCGGCCACGCCGGCGATCGCACCGACGATGCCCCAACCCGCCGACGAGGACGCGGCGCGCGACTACTCGCGGCTGGCAGAGCCGGTCGGTTGGTGGTATGCGCAGATGATCGGCAGCCCGCGTCTGATCGAGGAACGACTCGTGTGGTTCTGGACCGACCACTTCGCGACCGGTATCCAAAAGGTGCGTTCGCCGGACTTGATGTGGCGCCAGCATCTCACGATCCGGCAGTTGGCGACCGGGTCGTTCGCAGACCTATTGCGAGCGATCGCGACCAACGGAGCGATGTTGGTCTACCTCGACGGGATCCAGAACTCGGTCGAGCGCACGAACGAGAACTACGCGCGCGAGGTCATGGAACTGCACACGCTTGGCCGGGGGAGCTACACGCAGGCCGACGTTGTCGCCGCGGCCCGTGCGTTCACAGGCTGGGTCGTGAACCAACCGTTCCGGCCACGTACACAACGATTCGGATCGCCATTCGAATCGTACTTCGCGCCGAATCGCCACGACGCGGGCGAAAAGATGCTGCTCGGTGTCACCGGTGCGCTTGACCTCAACGGTGCGATCGACGTGCTGCTCGACCAGCCCGCGAGTGCGCGCTTCATTGGTGCCAAGCTGTACCGAGCGCTCGTCGGTGTCGAGCCCGACGAGCAATCGGTAGATCGGATCGCGGCGGCATTCCGCCGCGACTGGTCGATCCTCGCGCTCGTCGAGAGGATCGTGCGGGACGCGGCGTTCGTGGAGGACTCCGCCGTGCGCACGATCGTGCGCACACCGATCGAGAAGCTCGTCGGCCTCGCCCAGGCCGTCGGCGCGCCCTCGGTCGACGTGGCGACGACTTCCGCGGTGCTGCGGTCGCTCGGCTTCTCGCCGTTCGCGCCGCCGAACCCTGCCGGCTACGCGAGGGGCCGCGCTCTGCTCGGTCCGCATCAGCTCGTCCACACGTTCGACTTGATCGATGCCGCGGGTGGCGAGGTCGATGTCGATGCGAACGAGACCCTCGCACGCTTCGGCGTGTACGACGCGACTGACGCGACACTGGGGGCGCTCGCAGCGGCAAGCACCGCTCGCGGGCGCACGCTGCTCGCACTCGGATCACCGGAGTTCGCCCTCCGATGAGCATCTCGCGACGCAAGTTCATCGGAGGGGTGGGCGCCACCGGCGCGCTCGCGGCCGGCGGCTACTCGGTGTTCGCGTGGTCACGCGCCGGTACTGATCTCGCGGCGAAGGCGAAACCAGTGCCGACGACGACTTCGTCGTCGGCGGCCACCGCCGAGATCGACTTTGGATTGGCGGACCGCACACTGGTGATCCTCGAATTGAGCGGCGGCAACGACGCGCTCTCGATGGTCGTTCCGCACGGCGACGGGCGCTACTACGACCTGCGCCCGACACTGGCGGTGATTGATGCGATCGACCTCGACGGCGCGATCGGGCTTGCGCCCGCGCTCACGACGCTCGCGGGCGAGTACCGCGCCGGGCGCCTCGCGATCGTCGAGGGCGTCGGCGATCCCGACCTTTCACACTTCGAGTCGCAGCATCGCTGGTGGACCGGCAACCCCGTCGACAACACCGCAACCGGTTGGCTCGGCCGGTACCTCGACGCGACCGTCGGTTACGACGATCCGCTCGCGGGCATCACGATCGGCGTCGGACCGTCGCCCGCGCTCGCCGGTGTTGCATCGTTCTCGACCGCGATCGCAGATGACACGGGTTTGCAACCCGGACGTCTCGACATCGACGGGCGCGACGCATTGTTCGCCGCGTGGAAACACATGGCTGCCTCACCGCTCACCGACGGCCTGCTCGGCGACGTCCAGCGCGCCATCGGCGAGACGATCGAGGCGCGCGCGCGGCTGTCGGCAACGCTCGGCGACGCTCGGGGTGAACCGAGGCGGCGCGCGCTGTCGATCGCCGACGCGCTCGTGCTCGCGGCCCGGCTCTTATCGGCCGACCCGGCGCCCCGCACCGTCTACGTACAGGCGGTGGGCGACTTCGACACCCACCAGGCCCAACCTGCACGCCACGCCACGCTCATGCGGCAGCTCGACGACGGTATCGCCGCGTTCCTCACCGCGCTCGACGAGGCTGGGGTCGCCGATCGGGTTGTGCTCGCGACCGCGTCCGAGTTCGGGCGGCGGGCACGGGAGAACGGAAACGGCACGGACCACGGCACCGCGGCCGCGCACCTCGTGCTCGGCACCGGCGTGCGCGGCGGACGCTACGGCGAGTCGCCATCGCTCCTGACGCTGGACGATACCGACAACCTCGTACCGACGGTGCCGCTGCACACGTACTATGCGTCGCTGCTCGGGTGGCTCGGTGTCGATGCCGAGCCCATGCTCGGCCGCCCGGCCGAGCCGCTCGCGCTGTTCACCTGAGCACGAAATCGACTCTGGGGACGCGGACGCCGACCTGCGACCGCAATTCGACTCTGTCCAGAAAACGGGACGACGGAGACGATCGAGGCGTCCGGGCGCGCGACAAGACCCCGGGACGTCATCCCGGGTGAAACGCGACTCGTACGCCCTACGCCACTTCGGCTGCGGGTTCGGAGGCGTGCGTTGTTGCGGTTGTCGAGTAGCGGGCGTAGGAGCCGCGCGCGTGCTCCACCGTGACCGGCGTGACCCGTCCTTCACGCGAACCGAACGACTCTGGATCGGGAACCTGACGGCTTTGGGCGCGGCCGTTCTTGGCCACGCTCTTCGGGACGATGAAGGTGCCGTCGCCGCCGTACAGCGAGCTCAGGTCTTCGATGCGTCCGTCTCCGTTGAGATCGAACCAGGCCTGCCGGGCCACTTGCGTGGCGCCGACGTGACCGTCGTCAGTGCGCGCGTCAGCCGGGCGAGTGCCGTGCGACGAAGCGTCGCTCGCGACTCGGACCAGCACGGCTGTGCGGCCCGGGTCTTGCCCTGTAACGCTGACGTTCATGCTCCGCCATCCTTGGCAGTGCAGCCTTGTTAGCCCGTCCCTGAGCCAGTCATCGACGCGCCATTCGGCGGCCTTGAGGCAGTTTCTCGGCCGGGTGCCGTACCGTGGCGGCGTGTTCGAGCAGCTCAACGAGCTGGAAGTCGAGCTGGACAAGCTGGAGGCCGAACTTTCCGGGATCTACGCCTCCGGCGACCGGCGCGCGTCCCGGGACGCGGGCCGCCGTCACGCCGAGCTGAAGCCGGTCGTCGATGCCTACCGGCGGTGGCGCCGGGCGACCACCGATGCGGCCGACGCCCGCGAGCTGCTCGCGGGCGAGGACGACGCCGAGATGCGCGAGTACCTCAAAGCCGAGATCAACGAGAAAGAGCAACGAGTCGCGTCCCTGGAGGTCGAGATCCGCGAGTTGCTGCTGCCGCGCGATCCCAACGAGGGCCGTAACGTGATCGTCGAGATCCAAGGCACCGAGGGCGGCGAGGAGGCGAACCTCTGGGCGGGCGACCTGTTCCGTATGTATCAGCGCTTCGCCGAGCGCAACGGCCTCAAGCTCGAAGTGCTCGAAGGACAACAGTCGGATCACGGCGGTTACCGCAATGTTACGTTCGTCGTGAAGGGCGACGCCGCGTGGGGCCGGATGCGATACGAGGGCGGACCGCACCGCGTGCAGCGCGTGCCGGCGACCGAGAGTCAGGGCCGCATCCACACGAGCGCGGCGACGGTCGCGGTGCTGCCCGAAGCCGAAGAGGTCGACGTCGACATCGACCCCAACGACCTCGAGATCGACACGTTCCGAGCGACGGGGCCGGGCGGTCAGTCGGTCAACACGACTGACTCCGCGATCCGCATCACGCACACGCCGACAGGGCTTGTCGTCTCGTGCCAGGACGAAAAGAGCCAGCTGCAGAACCGCGAGAAGGCACTACGCATCCTCCGGTCACGACTCTTGCAACTGGAGCAAGAGCGCCGGCAATCCGAACTCAGCGCGCAGCGCCGAGACCAAGTGAAGGGCGGCGGACGTTCCGAAAAGATCCGCACTTACAACTTCAAGGAGAACCGCGTCACCGACCACCGCATCGGACTCACGCTGTATTCACTCGATCGCGTGCTCGCCGGTGAGCTCGACGAGATCGTCGACGGTCTCACGGCCGACGCCCGCGCCCGGCAGCTGGCCGGCTCGTAGGCGGCGAGCCGTCGTGACGACGTGGCGCGAGCTGCGGGTCGAGATGGCACACCAGCTCGGCTCCGATCGCGAATCGCGATTCTTGATCGAAGAGGCGTCTGGCCACGGGGCTTCGGAGTGGGTCGAGATCGCCGACACGCACGCGCAGACGAAGGCGGAGGAGCGCGCCCGCGCCATGTGCGAACGCCGTCGGCGCGGCGAGCCGCTTCAGTACATCCTCGGCGGCTGGTCGTTCCGTGGTTTCGATCTCATGGTCGATCCGAGGGTGCTCATTCCCCGTCCCGAGACCGAATGGGTCGTGGAGATCGCCCTTGCCGAGGCGCAACGCGTCGATGCGAACCACGCGCGGCTGGCGGATCTCGGTACCGGCTCCGGCGCGATCGCGATCTCGTTGGCGCGTGCCTTCCCGAAAGCCGAGGTGTGGGCCACCGACGCGAGCGACGACGCGCTCGCGGTCGCGCGCGCGAACGTCGCCGGCAACGCGATCTCCAATATCCATTTCGGATCGGGCTCGTGGTACGAAGGATTGCCGGTCGAGGCGCGCGGCGATGTAAGGCTGATCGTTTCGAATCCGCCATATGTCGCGGAGTCCGAAGTTGCCGATCTCCCTGCGGTCGTCGCCGACTATGAACCGCGTGCCGCGCTCGTCGCGGGGCCGACGGGTTTGGAAGCGCTGGCCGAGATCATTGCCGCCGCGCCCGAGTGGCTGACGGCGTCGGGGACGCTGGTGTGCGAGATCGCGCCGCACCAAGCCGATGCCGTCACCGACTTGGCGCGGGTCGCCGGGTTTTCCGAGGTGTTCGTGCGCTCCGACCTAACTGCTCGGCCGCGAGTGCTCGTGGGGCGGCGCGGGTAGCGTTATTCACCGTGCCCGACGACCAACTCGACATCGACGCGATGCTCGCCCGGTTTCGTGATCGGGCCGCGGCCGTTCGTGACCGGCCGTTGCCGCCCGTCGCCGGCGCCGAGCGCCAACGCTTCGTGGACCAGGCCCAGCACGACTTCCAGGACTTCGCGATCGTTGGCGACGCGACGTGGAAGTTCGACGATGGCGTGCTCACGCTGACGATCGACCTGCGACCGTCCTGAACTCGGGTGCTAGACCCGTCGGCTTTGCTCGTCGGGACGTTCGTTCGCGTCGAGCCGTTGCAAGATCGCGCGATCGATCGCAACCCACAACGTTTTCGAGAACGGATACGCGACGATCGGACCGAGGGCGACGATGGGTAAGCACACGGCCAGCATCAATCCGACCGGGATATCGGGCACCGTGACGATGAGCATCGGGATGAACACGACCGTGAACAGCCCGCCGGTGATGATCATGTTGATCGCGAGCGCGCCGGCCCAGTAGCCGGGCTCCCGCTCGAATCGCAGCCCGCAGCGAGGGCACTCCGGCACCATCCGGAACCATGCGTGGAACAACTTGCCCGCACCGCAGCGAGGGCACCGGCGCGTCGCGCCTCGCCAAAGCATCGTCGCGCGTCCGGGCTCGGCGGCCATGGGTGAGACCCTACCCGTCCACTGTGTTCGTCGAGCCGTCGCTACGCACGGCGACGCGGCGTCCTTCCCACGCCGCTTCGGTGAACGCCGACGCGAGCGCAGGCGCGCGCGCGAACAGTCGCCGCCCGTCGTCGGTGAGCAACGTACAGGTGGCGCCCGACGGTGTGCCGTCTCGTTCGAGCGGCACCGACGTCGCCTCGATGGTCGCGTCGCCGTCGAACAGCCCGGCCAAAGCGCGCCGGGGCTGCACGTCGACGCGCGATTGGGTATCGATGGCCAGCGCGAACCCGTCATCGGGCGGTCGCGTAGACCAGAGCGCGACGGCATGCTTTGTGACGTACCAACCGAGCGCCGTCGTGCACCCGACCGCGCCGGGATCGGCGCGCAACGTCTCGACCATGCGCGCGATGGCGTGCGACGGGTAGTTGTTCGCGGGACCGCCCGCGAATCCGAGGCCACCCGTCACGGTTAACGGACGGTCGTCGTCGACCAATCCGAGCGCGCGCTGCGCGATTTGGACGGCGGACGGAAAGCACGAGTACAAGTCGAAGTACCGGAGGTCGTCGGGTCCGACGTCGCGCGTGCGCTCGAGTAGCTCGATCGCATCGTGGTACGCCTCCGCGATTGCGGGCGACTCAGTGAGCGACCATCGTTCTCCGATAAACCAGTGGTCGTGCGCGGAGGCCGCGCTGTGCAGGAACACCATGCGGTCGTCGGCGATTTTCGCGGCGCGCGCCGTCTCGTACGCACACATGATGAACGCAGCACCCTGGTCGACGTCGATGTTCGCGCACATCCGCTTCGGGTACGGGAACACGATCATGCGGTTTTCGGCCGACACGGTCGCGATGTCGGAGGCGGAGAACGGCGCGCGCGACCACGCGTGCGGGTTGTCGGCGGCGACCCGCGCGAACTCCGACCACAATGCGGCGGTGTGCTGTTGGTGCTCGGCGACGGTGCGGCCCGCGTCGGCCCGGAGAGCGGTCTCGAACAGCGGGTAGACCAGCGTCGGCGCGGCGGCGCCGTGCGTCATCTCGTAGTCGGTCGACGGAGCGCGGTTGTCGCCGATCACCCAGTCACACGGCGGGTCGTCACCGCGGTCCCACGTCAGCTCGACGCGTGGCTCGCGGCGTGCCCGCCAACGCGTATGCATGCTCTCGGCACCGCCGATGAGCACGACGTCGCACTCGTTGCGCTGGATCCGCGGCGCGAAGTCGTTCGCCAGCAGCAGCGGGCTGTTCCCACCAATGGTCGAGACTGCCGTCGCGCGCGGCGAGATGCCCAGCCGGCGCGCGAGCATCGCACCGGCGTCGGGGTACATCCACGACACGATTTGGGCCACCCCGACGATGTCGGTCTGTGCCAGCAGCGATCCACCCGCGTCGGCGTCGGCCGCGCGTGCCGCGTCTTCGAACAGTTCGATCGGCGGCTTGGCGTCTTCGACCGCGACACGTCGCGAGACCTGTCCGACGCCGACGACGACGGGGGAGCGAGGATCGACCATGGCGCCGGGAGGCTAGGCAGAACTGCTCAGCACCGGCCACGTGGGCTCGGCCGGCGTCGCGCTGTCGCGACAGATCGAGCGGTAGCGGCACGTACCGCACGCGTCCGGCTCGGCGACACCGCGCCAGTCGTCGCGCGCCCACATCGCTTCGACCGCGCCCCGCAGCTCCTCTTCGACGAGCGCGAGGTCATCGTCGTCGGGTTCCCACGGCTCCGGGTCCTCGTCGATCTCCGGCTGCAAGTACTCATAGCGCAGCCGAGGTTGCAAGCCGCGGGCCGAAGCGGCGGCGCCGAGCACGAACGCCTGCACCTTCGCCGCCGGGATGTCGGCAACGCGGTCGTAGAACCGGCTGCCGGTCTTGTAGTCGCGCGCATCGAGCAGGCCGTCATGGACCCAAATCGCATCGAGGCGCGCGGTAGCCATGAACATCGGCGGTGGCAGACGATGGAACCGTGCGAGCTCATGTTCGTGGGCGGCGGAATCGGCGCCCCCCGACGGGCATCGTTGCGCATGGCGAGCGACGAGCGCGCGGATCGCGTCGGTGTCGGCGGAGTGCGCGGTGAGGACGTCGGTGACATGCCCAAGATCGTGACACGACCCGGTCGCGTGCACGCGCCACAGCATGTCGTGTACGAGCAAGCCTTGGTCGTTGGATACACCCGAGTCGCTCGCGGGAACGCCGAGGAGATCGGCGGTGTAGAACAGGCGCGGGCACCGCGTGTAGTTCTCGTACGAGCTCGGGGTGAGAGACACGATATCGGCGAGTAGCCGGGTCATCGGTGGGCCTCGCACCCAGCAATGAACGGACACCAGCTGCAGTCGGCTCCGGCGCGCGCACGTCCATCAGCGGCGTACTGCCCGATCGCCTCGACCCGCTCGGCGAGCCACGTGCGAGCCTCGGCGCGATCGGCGGCAACGTCGGGGGTCAGTTCTATGGAGTGGTCTTCGATGAGATCGACCGCGACGATTCGCAGGTCGTCGGGTGCCCACACGGCGGTGCGCAGTAGCGCGACCTTCACGTCCACGTCGTCGAGCAGCGCGCGCCGGCGGCTGCTCAATGACAGCATTCGTAGCTCTTTGGCACCGTCGGGCGTATCGATTGCGAGCCCGGCGTCGCCGACGAGATCGATGCCGACTTCCGGCAGTGCGACACGCCAGCCCAGGTCGGCCGCGCGCCCGGGGTGCGCGCCGAAGTGCGCGAGATAGCCGACGGCCGCGGCCTGGTATAGCCGCCGTTGCTCGGGCTCGAGCTCCACCGGCTCGACGAACGCGTCCGCGCGGGGTGGGCCCATCTCGGCGTGGGCGAGGCGGGCGTCGTTGACCAGCCGGTTCGAAACCGCGAAGCGGCCATCGGCCGCCTTGTTGGCGCGCCGCTTGTCGCCCGTGTGCTCGTGGTGCAGCCGGCGGCGGCACATGGCGTCGGCCTTGCGTAACAGTGTTGGGGTCACACGTGGCATCTCGTCGGCCGGCATACTCACGCTTCGCACCGTAACGCCCGGGTGGGACATCTCTCTTGGTCGCTCGTCGGGCGGGTCGAGATACCCGCCCCGCCCGGCGAGTCCGTTCCGCCTCCGGCCCCATGGACCGCCCCGTTCGACGGCCCCGCCTCCTGGCCCGGCCCGTACACTCGTCGGGTGCGCATTGCGATCGGTGCCGACCACGCGGGCTTCTCCCTGAAGCAGCACTTCGCGCACCTGCTCAAGGAGTGGGGCCACGAGGTGGACGATCACGGCAGCGACTCGGAGGAGCCGGTCGACTACCCGCCGATCTGCGCCGCCGTCGGCCGCGCGGTTGTCCAGGGTCGGGCCGAGCGCGGCATTGTCATCGGGGGTAGCGGCCAGGGCGAGCAGATTGCCGCCAACAAGGTGCGCGGCGTGCGCGCCGCGCTGTGTAACGAGTTGTTGACGACACGCCTGGCGCGCAGTCACAACGACGCGAACGTATTGTCGATGGGGGCGCGCATCGTTGGCACGACGCTCGCGGAGGAGATCCTGCGAGTGTTCCTCGAGACACCCTTTGAGGACGGCGGCCGCCACGAGCGACGAGTCGCGCAGCTGGCGGAGATCGAACACGAAGAGGAGTCGCGATGACCACACCGCTTGAGCGCACCGACGTCCAGGTTGCCGACATCATCCGGCGCGAGCTCGAACGCCAGAACACGACGGTCCAGCTCATCGCGTCCGAGAACTTCACGTCCCGCGCGGTGCTCGAGGCGCAGGGGAGTGTCCTCACCAACAAGTACTCGGAGGGGTATCCCGCCAAGCGGTACTACGGCGGCAACTACGTTGTCGACGAGGTCGAGGAGCTTGCTCGCCAGCGTGCGTGCGCGCTCTTCGGCTCCGAGAACGCCAACGTGCAACCGCACTCCGGTGCCAACGCGAACATGGCCGCCTACCTCGCGCTTCTCGAGCCGGGCGACAAGGTGATGGGAATGCGCCTCGACCAGGGGGGCCACCTCACGCACGGCTCACCGGTCAACTTCAGCGGCCGCCTGTACGACTTCGTTGCGTACGGCGTCGACGAGAACGAAGTGCTCGACTACGACGCGATCGCCACGCAAGCGGGCCAAGCACGGCCGAAGATGATCATTGCGGGCGCGACCGCATACCCGCGCACGATCGACTTTGCCGCCTTCCGTGTCATCGCCGATGACGTCGGCGCGCTCCTCCTTGTCGACGCCGCGCACATTGCGGGTCTGGTCGCGGGCGGCGTGCATCCGTCGCCCGTGCCGCACGCCGATGTCGTGACCTTCACGACCCACAAGACACTGCGGGGTCCGCGCGCGGGCGCGATCGTGTGCCGTTCCGTCTACGCGCCCGCGATCGACAAGGCCGTGTTCCCGGGCCTGCAAGGCGGTCCCCTCATGCACGCCGTCGCGGCCAAGGCGGTCGCGTTCCACGAGGCCGCACAGCCGTCGTTCCGCGACTACGTGGCCGAGATCGTCGTGAACGCGCAGGCACTCGCGACGGCCCTCGCGAGCGAGGGCTTCCGCATCGTGTCCGGCGGCACCGACAACCACCTGATGCTCGTCGACCTCCGCTCGTTCGGAGTGACCGGCAAGGTCGCGCAAGAAGCGCTCGACCGCGCGGGGATCACGACCAACAAGAACGCGATTCCCAACGATCCCGAAAAGCCGTTCGTGACGAGCGGACTCCGCCTTGGTACCGCCGCGGTCACCACCGCGGGGATGGGACCCGACGAGATGGCCGAGATCGCGTCGATGATCGCGCGCACGTTGCGGGCGGTCGACGACGACGGCGTCGCGGCCGAGGTCCGCGAGCAGTCGGCGCGCCTCTGCTCGAAGTTCACGCCCTACCCGGAGAGCTAACCGCGTGCGCAGTCTTGGCGCCCGCGCCGACAGGGCGGCGACCGAAGGTCGCTCGCCAGCGAGCGAGCGGCCGCGGCCCGGGTATCCCGGGTCGCAGCGAGCGAGCGCGTAGTCGTGGCGGGCTATGCCGTCGTTCTCGCGGTCGCGACGTTCGCGACGCTGCTGGCGACGCCGCTCGTGCGGTGGTTGGCGGTCCGGCTCGGCGCCGTACGCGCCCCGTCTACCGATGCGCGCCACGTCCACACCCGGCCCCTGCCGACGCTCGGCGGCGCCGCGATGTTCATCGGGTTCTTGGCCGCGATGGCCGTCGCCTCGCGCATGGAACAGTTCCACGAGATGTTCGAGAACAACTCCGAGCCGTTCGGGCTGGTCATCGCGGCCGGTGCGATCTTCCTCGTCGGCGCGCTCGACGACCTGATCGATGTGTCGCCACCCGCCAAGCTCGCGGGCCAAGTGTTCGCGGCGAGCCTGCTGGTGGCGTTCGGCGTCTCGATGTTCTACTTCCGCATGCCGTTCGACCTGTTCGGCACCGACACGGTCGTCTTGTCGCCCGACTGGTCGCCACTGGTCACCGCGCTCTGGGTCGTGTTGATGACGAACGCGGTCAACTTGATCGACGGGCTCGATGGGCTGGCGGCGGGAATTGTCGCGATCGCCGGCATCGCGCTGTTCCTCTACGCCGACCAATTGTTCGAAGCCGGCTTCCTCGAAGGAACCAACATCGCGCCGCTGGTCTCGATCATCGCGGTTGGTGTGTGCTTCGGGTTCCTGCCGTACAACTGGAACCCGGCGCGGATCATGATGGGCGACGCGGGCGCGCTGTTCCTCGGGCTGCTGCTCGCAGTGCCGACGATCACCGTCGGCGGCCGGACGGATTTCGAGTTCTCGGGGAGCACGTATTTTTTCTTCGCGCCGTTGCTCATCCCGGTCGTGATTCTCGGTGTCCCTGTCGTCGACACCGTCTTCTCGTTCTTCCGGCGGGTGCGCGCGCGACAGCAGTGGCACCTGGCCGATGCTGGTCACTTGCACCACCGGTTGATTCGGCTCGGTCACGGGCCACGGCGCACGGTCGTGATCCTGTGGGCCTGGACCGCGATCCTCTCGGGCGTCGCGCTCCTGCCCGTGTACACCAACGAGGGCAATGCCGTCGTGCCCTTCATGGTCGCCGCGCTCGCGCTCGGCCTGTACGTGTGGTTCCACCCCGGTGTGCGCTCGGTGCGAGAAGAATTCGGCCGGGCGCAGCACCCCACGGGCGAGTCCTCCGACGTCGTCGACCTGGAAGAACGGCGCCGCCTACGGGCGTGAGCTCGGCCGGAACCGGCCCGGCATGACCCGGGAGGGAAGTGCTCCGGTTTGACGGCCGGATGACGATGATCGTAGATTGCGAATATATTCACAAGCCCCCGGAGCCCGCTATCGGCGGGGGTTCGGGGGCGGCTCACCGGCGATCGAGGTTCGAAGAAGCAATGGAGCTTCGCGAGCGGCAGGCGATGTGGAAGGGCTTCGGGGACGCCTATGCCCTCGCCGCCGAGATGGTCGTGACGCCCCTCTTGTTCGCGCTCGCCGGTTGGGGTCTCGACCGCTGGCTCGACACAGGACCCTTCCTCGCGATGGGCTTGGGCGCGGTCGGCGTCGTCGGCGTGGCTGTGCGCATCTACTACACGTACAAAGCCGCGATGGAGCGCGAGGAGGAGGGGAAGCCGTGGACGCGATCCCGGCCGTAGAGCGCGAAATCGCGATCGACATCGTTCGGCGCGGGCTGCTCGTCGCCCCCGCAATCGTTCTCGTCGCGGGTCTTGTGCGCGGCACCGACGGCGCGCTCGGCGCCGCGGTCGGCCTCGGCATCGTGCTCCTCAACTTTTTCGTCTCCGCGTACGCGATCGGACGCGTCGTTGGCACCTCACCGAAGATGATCGGAATCGTCGCGCTGGCCAGCTACGTGTTGCGGCTCGCCACCATCGTCGTCGCGCTGCTGGCGCTCCGCAATGTGGATGCGATCGACTTCCCGGCACTCGGATTTACCCTCGCCGGCTCGCACCTCGCGTTGCTCGTCTGGGAAGCACCGCACGTCAGCATGTCGCTCGGCGCGCCCGGCCTCCGGCCGAGCCGGCCCGCTCCGACGACGGGAGAACAATGAGCTCGCTGCTCGCCCTGGAATTCCCCCCAGTCACCCACTTGATCAGGTGGCCAGAGTTGGGGCCGGGTGGGTTCAACAAGGTCGCGCTCATCTATAGCTTCGCCACGGTCGCGACGCTGACGCTGTTCGTGCTGGGCGCGCGCAAGAAGCAGCTTGTGCCGAGCGGTGTGCAGACGATCGCCGAGTCGAGCGTCGACTTCGTTCGCAACGCGATCATCATGCAGACAATCGGACCCGACGGGATGAAGTTCCTTCCGGTGCTTTCGACGATGTTCTTCTTCATCTTCTTTAGCAACATCACCGAGATCATCCCGGGGATCCAGTTCCCCGCGAACTCGCGGATGGCGATCCCAATGATCCTTGCCCTGCTCGTGTGGGCGATGTACATGATCGTCGGCATTGTCAAACAGGGTCCGCTGACCTTCCTCAAGAACTCGACAATCCCCCCAGGAGTGCCGAAGGCGATCCTGCCGCTCGTCGCGATCATCGAGTTCGCGCAAGTGCTCGTCGTGCGGCCGTTCTCCCTGATGGTCCGACTCTTCGCCAACATGCTCGCCGGTCACCTCATCCTCGTGACATTCGGTGTGCTGTGCGCGGCGCTGTGGGCGGCGAGTCCGACGGCTGTGATCCTGCCGTTCTCGTTCATCCTGCTGGTGTTCCTCACCGCCTTTGAGGTGCTGGTGAGCTTCCTGCAGGCCTTCATTTTCACGATTCTCGCTGCCGTGTACATCGGTAGCTCGATGCACCCCGAGCACTGAGCCCAAGGAGACCCACGTGTCCGTGCTGCAACTACTCGCTGAACAGGACCCCGGCGAACTGGAAGCGGGTCTGACCGCCGTTGGCCGCGGCATCGTCTACGGCGGCGCCGCCATCGGCCCCGGCATCGGCATTGGCCTCGTCGTCGGCAACGCCATCACTGCGATGGCACGCCAGCCCGAGTCGGCCGGCACCGTCCGCACCACGATGTTCCTGGGCATCGCGTTCACCGAAGCGCTCGCGCTCTTCGGTTTCGTGCTCTCGTTCATTATCTCCGGCTGAAGGAGCACCTGATGGGCACGCGTCAACTGCTCGCCGGATTCGCCATCTTGAGCATCGTCGTGGCGCTTGGTGTCGCCGCGCCCGCGTCGGCACAAGAAGGCGGAGACGATGCGCCTGCGGCCGAGGAAGGGGCCGAGGCCGAAGAAATCGAGCTCGACCACGCCAACGAGAGGTGCATCCAGCTTCTCGAAGAGGGCAAGGACATCGACGACTGCCAGGAGGCGCCGAGCCCGATCCTGCCCGAGACCAACGAGATCATCTGGGGCTCGGCCGCGTTCGTCGTGCTGCTGATCGGCTTGTGGTGGAAGGGCATCCCCGCCATCAAGAGCCTGATGGCGCAGCGCGAAGACCGCATCCGCGCCGACCTCGAACGGGCCGAGACGGCGCGGGCCGAGGGCGAAGCGGTGCTGGCGCAGTACCAAGCGCTAGTTGCCAATGCGCGCAACGAGGCGGGGCAGATCATCGAGGAGGCGCGCCAGGCGGCCGATCAGGTGCGCCGCGATCTCATTGCCCGCGCCGAGGCGGAGGCGAACGAGATCCGCGCCCGCGCCCAGAACGACATCGCCATTCAGCGCGAACGCGCGCTGGCCGAGTTGCGGGTCGATGTCGCCGAACTGTCGATCCAGCTCGCGGAGCGGATCGTCGAGCACAACCTCGACCGACAGACGCAGCTCCAGCTCGTGAACAGCTTCATCGAGCAGGTGGGCAGCAACTAGTGGCCGACCGGGTCGAGACCTACGCGCGCGCGCTGTTGCAGATCGCGCAGGTCGAGGGGCACCTGCACGAGGTCGAAGACGAGCTGTTCCGGTTCGCGCGTGTCGTGGAAGCGAACGACGAGCTGCTCATGGCCCTCTCCGATCGCTCGCTGCCCGCGGAACGGCGCATGGGTATCGTCGAGGAACTGCTCGAGGGCAAGGCGCTGGCGCCGACGACGGCGATCGCGTCGTTCATCGTCGGTATCGGACGCGGCCACGATCTGCCCGCGATCGTCAACCGGCTCGTCGAGCTTGCCGCCGCGACACGCGAGCACGCGGTTGCGGAAGTTCGCTCGGCTGTGCCGCTCGACGACGACGCGGTGCAGCGTTTGGCTGGCGCGTTGAGCGAGGCCACCGGCAAGCAGATCGAGGTGCGGGTTGTGGTCGATGCGAGTGTGCTCGGCGGGCTCGTCGCGACCGTCGGTGACACGGTCATCGACGGCACAATCCGACATCGCATCGAACAGCTCAAGGAGACGATCTAGATGGGGCAAGCGACCGCGAAACGGGTACCCCGCGGAGCAGCGAGCCGGGGCCCGAGCGGCCCTCCAGAGCGGAGAACACGTTGTCAGAGCTGACGATCAACGCGGCCGATATCACGGCCGCCCTCAAGAAGCAGGTCGAGGGATTCACACCGAGGATCGACCGGGCGCGCGTTGGGCGCGTGCTCGAAGTCGGCGACGGTATCGCGCGCGTCGCGGGGCTGCCGAATGCCGCCGTCAACGAACTGCTCGAGTTCCAAGGTGGCGCGCTCGGGCTCGCCCTGAACCTCGAAGAAGAGACCATCGGCGCGGTCGTGCTCGGCGAGGCGAGCGACGTCGAGGAAGGCATGACGGTCAGCGCGACCGGGCGCATCCTGTCGATCGCCGTCGGTGACGGGTTGCTCGGCCGTGTCGTGAACGCGTTGGGCCGGCCGATCGACGGAAAGGGCCCGATCCCGCAGGACCACGAGCGCCGCCTCGAAGTGCAGGCGCCGGGAATCACTGGCCGCAAGCCAGTACACGAGCCGTTGCAGACTGGCATCAAGGCGATCGACGCGATGACGCCGATCGGCCGCGGGCAGCGCGAGCTCATCATCGGTGACCGCAAGACCGGGAAGACGACGGTGGCGATCGACACGATCCTGAACCAAAAGGGTCAGGGCGTGAAGTGCATCTACGTCGCGGTCGGCCAGAAGGGTTCGACGGTCGCGCAGACCGTCGAGACACTGCGTCAACACGGCGCGCTCGAGTACACGGTCGTGGTCAACGCGCCCGCCTCCGACGAGGCCGTGTTCAAGTATCTCGCTCCTTACTCGGGCTGCGCTATCGGTCAGCACTGGATGGAGAACGGCGAGCATGCGCTGATCGTGTACGACGATCTGTCGAAGCAAGCCGAGTCGTACCGACAGATCGCGTTGTTGCTGCGCCGCCCGCCCGGCCGCGAGGCGTACCCCGGCGACGTGTTCTACTTGCACTCGCGGCTCCTCGAACGGGCGGCGAAGTTGAACGACGAGCGCGGCGCGGGATCGCTGACGGCATTGCCCATCATCGAGACCAAGGCCGGCGACGTCTCGGCGTACATCCCGACCAACGTGATCTCGATCACCGACGGCCAGATCTATCTCGTCGACGACCTGTTCAAGTCGGGCGTGCGGCCGGCGGTCGACGTCGGCATCTCGGTCTCGCGCGTCGGTGGCGCCGCCCAGGTCAAGGCGATGAAAGCCGTATCGGGCACGCTCAAGCTCGACCTCGCGCAATACCGCGAGCTGGAAGCCTTCGCGACGTTCGGTTCCGAGCTCGACGCCGTATCGAAGGCGCAGCTGGAGCGCGGCGCACGCTTGGTCGAGCTGCTCAAGCAAGGCTTACACGCGCCCATGCCCGTCGAGGATCAAGTCGTGTCGATCTTCGCCGGCACGAACGGGTACGTCGACGACATCGACGTCGCCGACGTCCGCCGCTTCGAGATCGAGCTGCTGGAGTACATGCGTACGCGGCACACGGACCTGCTGCTGCACGTCGCCAACACTGGTGCGCTGCCCGAGGGCGAAAAGCTGGTGGCGGCGATCGCGGACTTCAAGGTGTCGTTCCGGCGCACACACGCGGGAGCGGCGGGCACGACGCAGCCGACACCCGGCGGCGAGGGCGCCGGCGCCGCGACCAGCCAAGAGACCCTGCGGACGGAGTAGCAAGGGCTTGTACGTGTCCCGACTCCACCAGCGCGGCGAGCGAGCGCAGCGAGCGAGCTCGCCAGCGAGTGAGCGCCCGCGGGCCGGGTATCCCGGCCCGCAGCGAACGAGCGCATAAATCTGGCTGGCGGGCAGGAGCGAATTCTCCGACGGCGCATTCGCAGCGTCCAGGCGACGAAGAAGATCACGCGCGCGATGGAGCTCATCGCGGCGAGTCGCATCGTCAAGGCGCAAGCGCGCGTCCAAGCCGCCGTGCCGTACGCGAACGGGATCACCGAAGTGGTCCGCAACCTGCAGCTCGCCGGCGGAGGGCTAGGTCATCCGATGCTCGTCGAACGCGCGCAGATCCGCACCGTCGCGCAGGTCGTGATCACCGCCGACCGCGGGCTATGCGGCGCGTACAACTCGTCGGTCATCCGAGCCGCCGAGGCGGAGCTGCGCGAACACGCCGCCCTCGGACGTGAGTATGCGCTCGTCACCGTCGGCCGCAAGGCCGAGGGCTATTTCAGGTTCCGACGTTTCCGGCTCGACGCGGTGCACTCGGGCTTCTCCGAAAACCCGACGTACGAAGATGCCCGCGCGGTCGCCGGTTCGGTGCTCAGCCGCTACGAGGCGGGCGAGCTCGACCTCGTACAGTTGATCTACACCCGGTTCGTGAGCGCGGGTCGACAAGAGGTCGTCGTCCGCAGCCTGTTGCCCCTGGCCGACGAAGACCTCACCGTGGCGCCGTCGGAGGGCGTCGCGTCCGACTACGAATTCGAACCCGGCCCCGATGCCATCCTCGATACCCTCGCGCCGCGATACGCCGAAGCACGTGTGTATGCCGCACTCTTGAATGCGGCCGCGTCGGAACACGCGGCCCGCCAACGCGCGATGAAGGCCGCGACCGACAACGCGGAGGAGCTCATCAAGAGCCTGACGCGCGTCATGAACCGCGCCCGCCAGGACTCGATCACAAGCGAGATCATGGAGATCGTCGGCGGGGCGGAGGCATTGAAAGGCGCCAAGAAAGCCCACCACGACGAAGGTGATCTCGTCGATACCTCCGCTTGAGGGAGAAAGCACGAATGACTGCTACTGCCGAGCCCACGACCGAACTGAAAGACGGGCGGGTCGTCGCGATCTACGGGCCGGTCGTCGACGTCGAGTTCCCACCCGACTCGCTGCCAGAGATCAACACCGCGGTCGAGATGGACATCATGCTCGAGGGCGACAAGATCACGGTCACGGCCGAGGTCGCGCAGCAGATCGGTGAAAGTCGGTGCCGCGCCGTGTGTCTGAAGCCGACCGACGGTCTCACGCGCGGCACAGTCGTGCGCAATACCGGACACGGCATCACGGTTCCGGTCGGCGACGGGACGCTCGCGCACGTGTGGAACGTGATCGGCGAGCCGCTCGACATCGAGCAAAGCGAAGTGACGAACATCAGTGATCGGTGGGAGATCCACCGTGACGCGCCGCCGTTCGATCAGCTCGAGCCCAAGGCGCAGATGTTCGAGACCGGCATCAAGGTCATCGATCTGCTCGAGCCGTACGTGCAGGGCGGCAAGATCGGTTTGTTCGGCGGTGCCGGTGTCGGCAAGACGGTGCTGATCCAGGAGATGATCAACCGCGTTGCCACGCAGCACGGTGGTGTGTCGGTGTTTGCCGGCGTCGGCGAGCGCACCCGCGAGGGCACCGACCTCTGGCTCGAGATGATCGAGTCCGGTGTCATCGAGAAGGCCGCCCTCGTATACGGCCAGATGGACGAGCCGCCGGGCGTTCGGCTGCGCGTCGCGCTGAGCGCGCTCACGATGGCGGAGTACTTCCGCGACGTGCAGAACCAAGACGTTCTCTTGTTCGTCGACAACATCTTCCGGTTCGTGCAGGCCGGCTCGGAGGTGTCGACGCTGCTTGGGCGCATGCCGAGCGCCGTCGGCTACCAGCCGACGCTTGCCGACGAGATGGGCGAGCTCCAGGAGCGGATCACCTCGACCAAGGGCCGCTCGATCACGTCGTTGCAGGCTGTGTACGTGCCGGCCGACGACTACACCGACCCGGCGCCGTTCACGACGTTCACCCACCTCGACGCGACGACGGAGTTGTCGCGCCAGATCGCGTCGCTGGGTATCTATCCGGCAGTCGACCCGCTGGCGTCGACGTCGAACATCCTGGCACCGGAGATCGTCGGCGAGCGTCACTATGCAGTCGCGCGCCGCACGCAAGAGATTCTGCAGCGCTACAAGGAGCTGCAGGACATCATCGCGATCCTCGGCCTCGAGGAACTTTCGGAGGAAGACCGCGTCACAGTCGCGCGCGCCCGCAAGATCCAGAAGTTTCTGTCGCAGCCGTTCTTTGTCGGTGAGGTGTTCACCGGTTTGAAGGGCATCTTCGTGCCGGTGCAGGAGTCGGTCGAGAGTTTCGAGGCGCTGTGCAGCGGCGAGCTCGACGATGTTCCGGAACAAGCCTTCTTCAACGTCGGTGGCGTCGAGTCCGTGCTCGCGAAGTCCAAGACGCTCCAGGAGAGCTGAGCAGTGTCACTGCACGTCGTCCTCGTGTCGCCCGAGCAGGTGCTCTACGAGGGCGTATCCGAAATGGTTGTCGTGCGTACGATCGGTGAGGGCGAAGTTGCGTTCCAGACGGACCATGCCCGCTTCCTCGGCGCTCTCGACACGTATCCCGTCCGGTTGTGGCAGTCCGACGGCAGCCAACGGAAGTTCGCAGTGAGCGGCGGCTTCGTCGAGGTGTCGAACAACACGGTGACGATCCTCTCCGACGTCGCCGAGCTCGCCGAAGACATCGATGTCGAGCGCGCCCGCGCCGCGAGAACACGCGCGGAGCACGAGCTCAGCCAGTCCGCGGACGACCCGGAGGCTCGCGCCGCGCTGGTGCGCGCCGAAACCCGCTTGCAGGTCGCCGGCGCCTCCTGATGTTTGTACCTGGATGGTCGCGTGACGACCACCGAGGTACAAACATGATCAGTGCGGGTGGCCCTCGTCGACGGAGCCGGGCTGGTGGTCGTGGTGAACGTAGCCGTGCGTCGCCCCGTACAGCACACCGAGCGTGCCCAGCGCGAGCAGCGACATGATCGCGATGGGCAGGAACTCGATCTGCTTGCCGGCCGGTTTGTGTACACCGGCGGGCGCCAGCAGCACCACGGCGCCCGCGATCGCAAGGAGCTGGAAGAACTGAGTCACGACGTCGCGCCACTCGATCGGCTCGGGCAGCTCGAAGCCCGGGAACCACGAGATGCCCTTGGTGCGTGTGAACACCCACGCAGTGATCGCTCCGGCGGTGGCAATCGCGCCGACGGCTATGACGATGCGACGGGGCTCCACGAGCAAGAGTCCGCCCCAGATGATCTGGAGCACCGCGGTGGCAAGGAACGCGCGGCCGACAGTCGGGTGGTGGTCGGCGTGCGCGGCCATGGCCAGGAGATGCAGGATCCCGGCGGCGAACGAGCAGATCGCGACGAAGTAGCGGACCTGACGCGTGAGGACGGTTTCGACGGTGTCCGGCGGGGGTGCCGGCACGTCGGACGCCGCCGCCGGTGCAACGCTTCCGATCTCGTCCCGGTCGATGACGACCACGGCCCCTCCAACCCGCAGCGAAAATGGTTTGTGCAGTCTACGTGCAAAGGCCTGCGCGCGTCATTCGCCGCCCCGCCCCGATCGTCGCCGGCTCAGTCGTAGCTGACCGCGGAGTACTGCATGAGCTTCGTCCAGCGGTGGGTGGCGTCCACGATGCGGATCGTCCCGGACTTCGACCGCATGACAAGGCTTTGGGTGCTGGCGCCGTCACCCCAATAGCGAACCCCGCGCAGCAGTTCGCCGTCGCTGATTCCGGTCGCTGCGAAGAAGACGTCGTTCCCGGCGACGAGGTCGTCGATCGTGAGGACGCGATCGAGGTCATAGCCGGCGTCGAGCGCCGCGCGGCGCTCGTCGTCGTTGCGCGCCCACAAGCGACCTTGGATCGTGCCGCCGAGGCACTTGAGCGCGCACGCGGCGGTGACGCCTTCGGGGGTGCCGCCGATTCCGAGCAAGATGTCCGTTCCCGAGTTGCGCCACGCGACTGAGATCGCACCGGCGATGTCGCCGTCGGGAATCAGACGGATGCGAGCCCCTGCCTCGCGGCACTCACGGATGAGATTCGTGTGGCGGTCGCGGTCGAGGATGACAGCGGTGACGTCGCGTACCTTCTCGCCGAGTGCCTTGGCCACCGCTTCGAGGTTCGCCTTCACCGGCGCGTTGAGGTCGATGACATCGACCGCGGCCGGACCGACCGCGATCTTCTCCATGTATACGCACGGACCGGGGTTGAACATCGTTGCGCGCTCGCTGAGTGCGATGACCGAGATCGCACCCGGCCGCCCCAGCGACGTCAGCGTCGTGCCGTCGATCGGGTCGACTGCAATATCGACCAGTGGCGGCGAGCCGTCACCGAGCTGCTCGCCGTTGAACAACATCGGCGCTTCGTCCTTCTCACCTTCGCCGATCACCACGATGCCGTCCATCGCGACACCGTTGAGCACGAACCGCATCGCTTCGACGGCGGCACCGTCGGCCGCGTTCTTTTCGCCGCGTCCCATCCACCGCCCGCCGGCCAGCGCGGCGGCCTCGGTCGCGCGCATCAACTCCATCGCGATGTTGCGGTCGGGACGCGACTGCGTTTCCATGCCCCTCAGACGCTCCTCCCGAGAAACGAATCTGACGAATGACCATACCTGGGAACCGCCGCGTTACGCGTGGCCGCGTCTCGCGTGGCCGCGTCTCGCGTGGCCGCGTCTCGGGGATGCCCGGTCCGACAAGTCGGCTGGATCCGCCGGGGCGTTGGCCTCATCGGCACGCTGTTGAGCCTGGCCGCAGGGGAGACCTGGGGTGAGTTCCATCGCGGCGCGGGCGCGGCCGTGCGCCGCGAAACGGTTTCCGAGCGCGACGCCCACTACGTGCCGTAGGAACTTCCGCGCCCCTGCGCGACACGGGACCGTGCCGTGCCCTGCGTGGCCCGGCACCTGACGCGTCCGGCCGTGTAGAACGTCGGCATGCGTCGACTCGAAGGCAAGGTCGTGGTGGTCACCGGCGCCGCGTCCGGAATCGGTGAGGCGTGTGTCGCTCGTTTCGCCCGAGACGGTGCGCGCGTCGTCGGCATCGATATCACCGAACCGCACCATGAGCTCGATCTGCCCGCCGATGCCGACGCGGTCGCGTTCGCGCACACCGACGTGCGAGACGAGGACGCGCTCAGTGACATCATCGCGCGCGTCGTAGATGACTACGGCCGGATCGACGGTGTCGTGGCTGCGGCCGGGATCGCCGGTGGCGGACCCGTCCACACGCTCGATCGCAGCGAGTGGCAGCGCGTCCTCGACATCAACCTCACCGGGACGTACCTCGTTTGCAAGCACGCGATCGCCCGCATGCTCGAGCAACCAGCTGTTGATAGCGAGCGCGGCAGCATCGTGACGATTTCCAGCGTAGAGGGACTCGAGGGCACAGCCGGCGGGAGCGCATACAACGCCTCGAAGGGCGCGGTCGTGTTGCTCACGAAGAACCTTGCGATTGACTATGGCCGTCGCGGCATTCGCGCGAACGCGATCTGTCCCGGCTTCATCGAAACGCCGCTGCTCGAGGGTGTATTCGGGATGCCCGGACTCGAAGCGGTGCGCGCCGAGATCACGCAGGAACACAAGCTGCGCCGGCTCGGTCGACCCGACGAGATCGCGGCCGTCGCCGCGTTCTTGTGCTCGGCCGACGCGTCGTTCGTGACCGGCCAGGCCATTGCCGTCGACGGCGGTTACACCGCTGGCCGCGACCACGGCGTGACACAGATGATGGGGCTCTAGACTTGTTGCGGTGACTCGTCGCGACGACTGGCAACGGGCATTCGACGACGCGCCGCATCGGCGCGCCGACTTCGCGACGATGTCGGGCGTTCCGTTGGAGCCGGTCTACGGCACCGACGACGGCGACTTCCCCGGCAACTACCCGTACACCCGTGGACCGTACGCATCGATGTACCGGTCAAAGCTCTGGACGATGCGAATGTTCGCGGGGTTCGGCACCGCGATCGACACGAACCGGCGCTTTCTCGAGCTGCTCGCGGCCGGCAGCGATGGTCTGTCGACTGCGTTCGACCTCCCGACGTTGATGGGCCGAGACTCCGACGATCCGCTCGCGCTCGGTGAGGTCGGAAAGTGCGGCGTCGCGGTCGACACGCTCGCCGACGTCGAAGACCTGTACCGGGGTATCGATGTGGGCTCGGTCACTACGTCGATGACGATCAACGGTCCGGCCGCGATCGTGTTCGCGATGTACGTCGCCAACGCCGAGAACGCGGGTGTCGCCCGCGCACACTTGGGCGGCACGTTGCAGAACGACATTCTGAAGGAGTACCAAGCGCAGAAGGAGTTCATCTTCCCGCCCCGGCCGTCATTGCGGCTGGTGCGCGACACGATCTCGTTTTGCACCGCGGAGATGCCGAAGTGGCACTCGATCTCGATCTCCGGGTACCACATCCGTGAGGCGGGATCCACGGCGGCGCAGGAGCTCGCGTTCACGCTGGCCAACGGATTCGCCTACGTCGAGCTCGGTCGGCGTGCGGGACTCGACGTCGACGCGTTCGCACCGCGCTTGTCGTTCTTCTTCAACGCCCACATCGACTTCTTCGAGGAGATCGCCAAATACCGTGCCGCGCGGCGCATTTGGGCGCGCTGGATGCGCGATCGCTACGGCGCGCGCGCGGAGCGATCGTCGCAGATGCGGTTCCATACGCAGACTGCGGGAGTCTCGCTCACGGCGCAGCAGCCCGAGGTGAACATCGTTCGCACTGCCATCGAAGCGCTCGCCGGTGTACTCGGCGGCACGCAGAGCCTGCACACCAACTCGATGGACGAAACGCTGGCGTTGCCGACCGAGAAGGCGGCGCGCATCGCGTTACGCACCCAGCAAGTCATCGCCAATGAGACCGGTGTTCCCAACGTCGCGGATCCGCTCGGCGGCTCGTGGTTCGTCGAGGCGCTCACCGACGAGTTGGAACGGCGCGCCGAGGAGATCTTCGCCCGCATCGACGAGCTCGGCGAGGGGTCGATGTTCGAGGGTGCGATCCGCGGTGTAGAGGAAGGCTGGTTTCAGGGTGAGATCGCGGAGGCAGCGTACGAGCTCGAGCGCAAGGTCAACCGCGGCGATCACGTCATCGTCGGCGTCAACGCCTTCTCAGAGGGCAACGACGAGCCGCCGCCGCCGATCCTGCGGATCGGTCCCGAGGTGGAGGAGGAGCAGCGCCGCCGACTCGAGAAGGCGAAGCACGAGCGCGACGACGCCGCCGTCGGGCGCGCGCTCGCTCGAGTGCGCGCGGACGCGGCCGAGGACTCGACGAACCTGATGCCCGCGCTCATTGGCGCGGTCGGTACCTACGCCACGCTCGGCGAAGTGGTCGGCGCGCTCGCCGACGAGTTCGGCCGGTGGGTCGAAGACCCGCGTATCTAGCGTCGTGCGGCACACTACGGACGTGGGGCTCGACGGCATCGAGTTCGAACCGTGGCGAGTGACGACGAATGTCCAGCAGCGTCGTCTCGTCGCCGCGATCCGAACGGCGCTCGGAGCGCGGACGCCGTAGCCTTCGACGCGATGGACCAGCACCTTCTCGACGTCGCCCGGTCGGCGAAGGGTTTCATGCCCGACGACGAGGGGCTCGCGCTCCACGCGGCCGGGCTCACCGCCGGCGGTCGCGGGCCGTCGCTCGAGATCGGCACCTACTGCGGCAAGTCCGCCGTATATCTCGGCGCCGCCGCGCGCGCGAACGCCACGATGCTGTTCACGGTCGACCACCACCGCGGGTCCGAGGAAAACCAAGCGGGGTGGGACCACCATGACGCCGAGGTCGTCGACTCGGAAACCGGGCGTATGGACACGCTCCCCTTCTTTCGTCGCACGATCGCGCGCGCCGGTCTCGAGGACGTCGTCGTCGCGGTGGTCGGGCACTCGGTTTCCGTCGCGCGGGTGTGGCGCACGGCGCTCGCGCTGGTGTTCATCGACGGCGGCCACGCGCTCGACGTCGCCCACGCCGACTACGAAGGCTGGGCGCACCATGTGCAGCCGGGCGGCCTGCTCGTGTTCCATGACGTCTTCGACGATCCCGCCGACGGCGGCCAAGCGCCATTCGAGGTGTGGAAGCGGGCGGTCCGCGAAGGGTTCGTTCCGGTTTCGACAACCGGCTCGTTGCGGGTACTGACGCGTCCCCAGTAGCCGCGGAACCGAACCGGCGCGCTCAGCGCCTCGTTGGGCGCGACGAGCGACGCTCGGCTTCGATCTCGGCGCCGGCTTCAATGAGCTCGTCGGCGGTGAGGCCGGCGGGCAACCCAACGCCTCGGAACAGGCCCGCGGTCGGGCCGGTGCCGCCGAGCGCATTGGCCGCGAGCACCACCGCGGCGCTGTTCCATGTCGGCTGCTCGGCTGTGTAGTACTCGCCGCGCAGGTCGAAGCGGTCACCGTCGAAATTCATGCCGGTCCAGTAGCTGCCGTCCTCGTGGCGCAGGAACTGCACGTATGAGAACAGTTCGTGGGCGCGCTCGCTCAAGCCGATCGCGTCGAGCGCCATCACAAGCTCGCACGTCTCCGCCGCTGTCACCCACGGTTGGTCGGCGACGCACCGCACGCCGCGCCGCGGCGCGACGAAGGTGTCCCAACGCGCCGCGACGCGCGCTTCGGCCGCATGGCCGCGCAGTACGCCCCCGAGGATGGGGTAATACCAGTCCATCGCCCAGCGGTCCTTGTCGAGGAAGCGTTCGGGGCGGTGTGCGACTGCGATGGCGAGCGAGCCGAGCGACAGCTCCCAGTCGGGACGGTCGCGCCCAAGACGTTCGGCCGCCGCAATCGCGCAGCGCAACGACGAGTAGATACTCGACGAACCAGCGAGCAGCGCGCCCGTGCCTTCGACGCGGGCCGGATCGGCATCCCACTCGATCTCGCCGGTCGCATGCTGATGATCGAGCGCGAAGTCGATCGCGCGCTCCACGACGGGGAACATATCCTCGAGAAAACCGGTATCGCCCGTGGCGAGATAGTGATGCCAGACGCCGTTCGCGACGTAGCACGACACGTTGGTGTCGAGCGTGTGCTCCTTGACGAAGTCGCCCTGGTAGTACGCGTGCCACGCGCCGTCGGGTCGCTGCATCCGCTTCAGCCACGCGTACGCGCGCTCGGCCGCGCGGTAGTGGCGACCGACGTCGAGCGCCATCGCGGCTTCCACGAGGTTCCAGGGATCCGTCTGGCCACCGCGTACCCACGGGATGTTGCCGTCGCGCTGTTGCACTGACACGATCGCCTCGATCGTCTCGCCGACTTGGCGGCGCGTCAACACACCGCGCACCTCGGGCAGTTGGAAACTAGGCAAGGCTCCGCTTCCTCCACTTCGCCATTCCTGCCGGCACCTTCTCGCCGTACACCACAACGCTCTTGCCGAGCACGGGATTCAACGCGCGTTCCAAGTGGCGCGCCCAGGCGGGGTCGTGCTCGATGAGGTAGCACAAGAAATCGTGGTAACCGCGAACCGGCATCACGTCGGTGTTCTCAAGCCCGTACGCGCACTTGAGCCACCAGTACGGCGAATGAAACGCGTGCGCATGGTGCGAGCCGCGCAGGAAACAACCTGCGCGCTCGAGCTTTCGTTCGAGGTCGCCCTGACGGTAGATGCGCACGTGTCCGCCCGGCGTGTCGTGATACGCACGGTTCAGTGCCCATGACACGCGCTCGGGCCAGCGGGTCGGGACCGTCGCGGCGACGCGACCGCCCGAGCGCAGGACACGCACGATCTCGACCAGCGCGCGCTCGTCATCCCAGATGTGCTCGAGCACCTCGGACACGACCACGCGGTCGAACGTCTCATCCGAGAACGGCAGGTCGAGCGCGTCGCCGTTCACCGCGCCCGCCCACACGGCGTCGGTCACTTCGTCGGCGACGATCATGGCGCCGGCGATCGCGACCGCGTCTTTCAGGTCGGCCGCCGAGTAGTCGAGCGCGGTGACTCGGGCGCCGCGTCGCATCGCCGCGAACGCGTGGCGGCCGCCACCGGCTCCGAGATCGAGGAGGTGCTCACCGCGCGCCAACCCGAGCCGATCGAAGTCGACGGTGAGCATGACTAGGCGGTCAACCCCGCGTCGCGCCGGCGCCGAGCGTGCGCTTCGAGCTCGAGGTAGTAGTGCTCGGCGGTCCCTTCGGCGGTGCGCCGCCATGTGAACCGGTCGAGCACACGGGCCCGACCGGCGAGGCCCACCTTTTGTCGCCGGTCGGCGTCGTCGAGCAGTTCGACGATCTGCGCCGCGAGCGCCCCCGGATCGGCGGTCGGGACGAGCAGGCCGCTCTCGCCGTGGCGGCCGACCACCTCGGGGAGCGCGCCGCCCGTCGTCGCGACGAGCGGGACACCGCACGCCATCGCCTCGATGGCCGGGAGCGAGAAACCCTCGTAGAGCGACGGGACGACCGCGACCTCGGCCTCGGCGTACAGCTCGACGATTCGCTCGTCACTGACCCCGGTCACGAACTCGACCGCACCCCCGAGGCCGAGCCGTTCGAGCTGGGCCGGCACCGCACTGCGGTGACGCGGCTGGCCGATGACGACGAGGTGCGCGTCCTCACGTTCGGTGCGGATCTTGGCGAGCGCGTCGATGAGATAGGAGAGGCCCTTCAGCGGGACGTCCGCGCTCGCGGTCGTCATCAAGCGTCCCGGCACCCGTGCGACGTGGGGGAGCGGCCGGAACTGCTGCTGGTCGACGCCGACCGGCACGATGTGCAGCGTGTCGGCCGCGACACCCATCTGGGCGATGATGTCCTTCTTCGAGTTTTCCGAGACCGTGAGGTGTCGCGGCAGCTGGCGGGCGACCCCCATCTGCATCCGCAAGAACGCGTACCAGCGCCGCAGGGTCAGTCTCCGGTGCAACGAGCTCGCATGCGAGAGCTCGAGATCACGATCGACCGTGATCGGGTGGTGCAAGGTGTGCACGAACGGCCAACCGTCGCGCACGAAGCCGAGGAGACCGCGGCCGAGGCACTGGTTGTCGTGGACGAGGTCGAACTCGTCGCGCCGATCCCGAAGTTGGCGGTGGACGCGTCGGCTGAAGGCGTACGGCTCCGGGAACCCTGCCGCGCACATGATTGCGAACTCCTCGACGTCGACCCAAGACCGGAACTCGTGCGGCCACGGCACGCGGAACGGGTTGTCGCGGCGGTACAGGTCGAGGCCCGGGACCTTTTCCAGCGTCACCGGGGCGTCGGCCAAAGGCCACGGCTGGCCCGCGAGCATCGTCACGCGGTGCCCCAAATTGGTGAGCTCGCGGGTGAGATGGCGGCTGTAGACGCCCTGGCCGCCGCAGTGTGGGTTGCCGCGGTAGATCAAGAACGCGACGCGGAGCGGGTCGCCGGGGCGCGGCAAGGAAGGCGGCGGGAAAGCGGGCATGAAGGAACCAGGATGGAGGCAGACCGCTCCCGGTGGCAAACCCGGTGGGCGATCTCTCACACTGCGCGCGCACTCGACGTCAGCGTGGTGGCGCGGATGTAACTGGGCGCCGCCTGGCGACGTCGCGTCGCGAGATCGACGCCGTCCTCGCGCCGTGCTTCCCCCACCCCCGCGAACCGTTCGAACCCGTCTCACCGCACCCGTACCCTCACATCAGCGCCTCGAGGGTGGGCCTCGTAACCCTCCGCCTTGTCGGAACCGCGCGGAGGAGGAGACAATTGGCCGGTGATGCGCGAGCACGAGACGAACTGCGCCGCCGTCTCGACGAGCTGCTCGGTGCCGAGCGCGCGGACACTCTGATGGAAGCATTGCCGCCGATGCGCTGGGACGAGTTGGCGACGAAGGCCGACATCGCCGACCTTCGCCATGCCACGAAGGCCGATATCGCGCACATCCGGGCCGAACTCGCCGGCGTCGAGGAGCGAACCGCCCTGCGCATGGAAGCGAGTGAGCACCGGATGATGGCAGCGTTTCGCGGCGAGGTCAATGCCGCGATGAGCACCCAGACCCGAGCGATGTTGTTCTCGACCTTCGGTTCGATCGTTGGCGTGGGCAGCCTCGTTCTCGCGGCCGCGAGCTTGAGTTAGACACGACACCATGACCGCACGCTTCACGACGGCGATGGTTGCCCGCTCGGCCTCGGTATCGGACCCGAGATGGTCGCCCTCGGGCGCGCGGCTCGCGTGGGTCGTGTCCTTCGACGGGCGATCCGACCTCGTGATCGCTCCCGGCGACGGCGACGGTCCACCAGTTGTCGTGACCGGTGACACCGGAGTCGGCAGCGGGTACGCCTGGGCGGGTGACGACGAACTCGTCGTCGCGGCCGGCGACGGGCGACTCGTGCTCATCTCGGCGGACGGCGCGACGGTGCGCACGCTGACGGCCGAAGGCCGGGCGCTGGCGCCGGAGGTTTCGTCACGCGGGGTCGTCGCGTTCTCGCTCGAACGCGACGACACGTGCGAACTGGCCACAGTTCCGCTCGATGGCAGCGAGTGGCCGACCCGCATCTCGCGCGCCAGCTACGCGTGGGATCCCTCCTGGTCGCCCGATGGCCGGTTGATGGCGTGGCACGAGTGGGATCTGCCCGACATGCCGTGGGACTCCTCGCGGCTGATAGTGCGAGACGAGAGCGGAGCCGCCAAAGTCGTCGCGGGCGGCGACGCGGTCGCGGTGGGCCAGCCGCGCTTCGCGCCAACCGGCCGGCGGCTCGCGTTCATCAGCGATGCCGAGGGGTTTGCGAGCCTGTGGACGGCCGACCCCGATGGCGGCAACGCGCAGCCGGTGTTGCGCGAGTCATACGAGCACGCGGAACCCGCGTGGGGTCCGGGTCAGCGATCGTTCGCGTGGTCACCCGACGGCGAGCAGCTCGTCTGGTGCCGCAACGAGGATGGGTTCGGACGGCTCGTCATCGCACCACCCGACGCGCGCTCGGCGCGCGAGCTGTCGAAGGGTTGGCACCGCGGGCTCGATTGGGGACGGGGCGGAATTGTGGGCGTGCGTTCGGGCGCGGTGACGCCCGGCCAAGTGGTGGTGCTCGCCGCGAACGGATCGGGACGCCGGTCGGTCGCGCGTGGGCCGGTCGGCGGCTTCGAGGCCGCGCCGCCGGTCGAGCCGCGCGCGATCACGTGGAAGGCCGCCGGCGCGACCGTGCACGGACTGCTGTACCGGCCGAACGACGTGGATCGCGCGCCGCTCGCGGTCGTTGTGCACGGCGGCCCGACCGGTCAGGCGCTCGCCGACTGGAATCCGCGCGTGCAATGGCTCCTCGACCGCGGATTTGCCGTACTCGCGCCGAACGCCCGGGGGTCGACCGGATACGGGCGCGCGTATACGCACGCGCTGGCGGGCCGGTGGTGCGAACGCGACGTCGACGACGTCGCCGCCGGGATCCGGCACTGCATCAAGGAAGGCAGCTGCGATGGGAGCCGCGTCGTCGTCACGGGCGGCAGCGCGGGTGGCACAACCGCGTTGCTGGTGGCCGCGCGGCATCCCGATCTCGTGCGCGGTGTCGTCGCGCTGTATCCCGCGACCGATCTTCTCGATCTCGACGCGACCATGCACCGGTTCGAGTCGGGCTACCTATCGCGGATCGTCGGCCCGCTCCGGGATGCCGCCGAGTTGTATCGAGCCCGCTCACCGCTCACGGTCGCGGCCGATATCCGCGTGCCGGTGTTGCTCCTCCACGGCCGCGACGACCGCTCGGTGCGACTCGCCCACTCGGAGCTGCTCGCGGCCCGCCTCGTCGATGTCGAGTTCCACGTGTACGACGGCGAAGGGCACGGCTGGAAACGCGCGGCGACGGTCGCCGACGAGCTCACGCGCATCGACGGCTTCCTGACGCGTCGCCTCGGCATCTGAGCCGGGGCCCGGGAGCTCGAGTCCGAATATCAGGGCCCGACGCGCGCGCGGCGCGCCAACCCCGCACAACCTGCGCCGCAAACCCCGAACTATTCGGGGTTTGCGGCGCAGGAATGCGAGACTCGCGCCGTGCGGGTCGACCGTTGGTTCGCGTTTGTGGACCTCTCCGGTTTCACCTCGTTCACTGACGAACACGGCGACGAAGCGTCCGTGCGCGTACTGACCACCTTTCGGCACGCGGTGCGCGACGTTGCGACCGAGTTCGGTGTGCGGATCGCGAAATGGCTTGGCGACGGGTGCATGCTGGTGTCAGTCGACGCCCGTCAGCTCGTTGCGGCGGTGTGCGACCTCGAGCACAAGATCGACGCGCTGTCACTCCCGCTCCAGATCCATGCGGGCATGGCGGGCGGTGCCGTGATTCTGCTCGAAGGCGACGACTACACGGGCGGCTCGGTCAACCTCGCGTCACGTCTCAGCGACGTCGCCCGCCCGCACGAAATCCTGGCGACACCGGATCTCGGTGAACTCGCGCCACCCGGGACACCGTGCGAACCCGCCGGCATGGTGACCGTGCACGGGATGCACGACCCCGTCGAGGTCGTCCGTCTGGGTTGCGCGGTCGGCCCGCAATCGAAACATCGCCGGGCCTGAGGCTGGCGCTACCCTCGTCGCATGGCCGACGCGCGTTACGACACGATCGAGTTCACCCGCGATAGCCCCGTCGCGTGGCTGCGGCTTAATCGGCCCGAACGACTCAACAGCTTCACCGTTCAGATGTGGCACGAGATGCGGGCACTGGGAATCGCAGTGCGCGACGACCCGGAGATCCGCGCGCTCGTCGTGCTCGGAAACGGGCGCGCGTTCTCGTCGGGTATCGACACATCCGTGTTCACCGACGGCGACGGGGGCCAATCGCTTCAGGACGGCGAGGGCGCGGGCACGCGCCACGACGACCCGACCATCGACGGCATCCTGCGCGCTCAAGAGGCGTACTCCTGGCTCGCGGACGCGCGCTACCCGACAATCGCGGCAATCCGCGGCTACGCGTTCGGAGCCGGTTTGCAGCTCGCCCTCGCCTGCGACATCCGCGTAATCGCACGCGGCACCCAGGTCGGCCTGCTCGAGCACAAGTACGGGATCCTTCCTGACCTGGGCGGCACGCAGCGGCTCCCGCGCGTCGTCGGCGCCGGCAAAGCGAAGGAACTGATCTGGACCGCCGCCCGTATCGACGCCGAGGAAGCCCACCGCATCGGGTTGTGCGAACGCCTCGTCGACGACGACGACCTCGAAAAGGAAGTCGAAGTGCTCGCCGGTGCGATCGCGGCGCAGCCGCCACTTGCCGTGCAAGGCGCGAAGCGTGCGGTTGCGGCCGCGGGTGTCCTCCCCATCGCGGCAGGCCTGGTCGTCGAAGCCGAAGCGCAGGCGCCGTGTTTGAAATCAGCAGACATGCGCGAAGCGATTGCCGCGTTCGTCGAGCAGCGCGAGCCGCGCTATCAGGGGTCGTGACCCGATTTCGCGTTCGCCCGAGCGGCCCATTTCACGGACAGGTCGTGATCTCGGGCGCATCGAAGAACTCCGGCACGAAGCAGATGGCCGCCGCGTTGCTGGCGTCCGGAGTCACAACCCTGCGCAACGTCCCTCACGTGTCGGACCTCGATGTGATGGTCGATGTCCTCCGCGCGGTTGGCGCCGGCATCGAGCTGCGCGACGACGAAGTCCATATCGATGCTCGCGGCGAGCTCAACCCGGTCGCGCCCTACGAGCTCGTTACCCGGATGCGGGCCTCGTTCAACGTGCTCGGCCCGCTTCTGGCCCGCTGCGGCCATGCCCGCGTGGCGCTGCCGGGCGGCGACCTGATCGGGAGCCGCAAGGTCGACATGCACCTTCGTGGTCTCGAAACCATGGGTGCCCAGATCGACGTCGAGCACGGATTCGTCGTGGCGCGCGCCCCCCGGCTCGCCGGCGCCCGCGTCATGCTCGAATTCCCGAGCGTCGGCGCGACCGAGAACTTGATGTGCGCGGCCGTTCTCGCGAAGGGCGCGACGGTGATCGAAAACGCGGCGCGCGAGCCGGAGGTCACCGACCTCGCCGCGTACCTCGACCGCATGGGTGCCCAAGTGATCGGTGCGGGGACGTCTTCGATCGAGGTCGAGGGCGTTGACGAACTCGTCGCGGTCGACAGCGAGATCATGGCCGATCGGATCGAAGCCGGAACGCTGCTCATGGCGTGCGGGATGGTCGGCGGCGAGATCGAGTTGGTCGGGACGCGCCTCGAACACATCGAGATCATCGCGATGAAGCTCTGTGAAATGGGGATGCGCGTCTCGCAGACACCCGACGGCGTATGGGCCCGGAGCGCCGGTCGGCTGCGGGCAGTCGATATCGCCACACTGCCGCACCCCGGGTTCGCCACCGACTTCATGCCGCTGGCGGTCGCGTTGACTTCCGTCGCCGACGGCAGCGCGATCATCACCGAGAACATCTTCGACGGCCGGTTCCAGTTCGCAGACGAGCTGGCGCGTATGGGCGCCGACGTTCGTACCGAAGGCCGGCACGCGATCGTGCGCGGTGTCGCGCGACTGTCGGGTGCGCCGGTGAGCGCGTCGGACGTGCGGGCCGGCGCCGCACTCGTGCTCGCGGGCCTGGTGGCCGACGGCGAGACGATCGTGCACGGCGGCGAGCACGTCGATCGCGGGTACCACGACCTCGCCCGCGCGCTGCGCACCCTCGGCGCCGACGTCGTCCGCATCGCCTGACCCCCGCGCCGGCTCGGACGCCGCCCGATTTTTTCGGATTCGGTGCAACTCCCAGGGCTCGGGCGACGTCTGTAGGTATGAGAAGGCGCCACGGGCTGGAAAAACGTGGTGACAGCTCACCAGGAGGTCACGGTCGGCGACGAGCCAACGAGCCGGGCGGGCACCGAATGGATCGACGTGCGAGCGGGCCGTCTGTGGTCGTGTCCCCCCGCCCCCGCAGCGGCCCGCCCGGAACTCCCCTGACCGCTTCCCTTGCGGTTTCCGACGCAGCGGCGTCCGGTGTCCCCCGGACGCCGCTGTTGCTTGGCGGCCCGCCTGCCGCCCGACCGCGTGCCCGACCCACAGGGAACAGACGTCATACTGGAGGCGTTCACCCTTTTGACCGTTCACCGATCCGGAGCTCGCATGTCTGGCGACACGACACACATGGATGAGGGGATCCTCGAGGCGATCGACGCGATCCGACCCGCGCTGCAGAGCGACGGTGGCAACATCGTCTACAACGGTGTCGACGAAGATGGTGTCGTGCACGTTTCCCTCGTCGGGGCCTGCGGGACGTGCCCCGTCTCGATGATGACCCTCAAGGCCGGTGTCGAGCGGATCATCATGGACCGCGTGCCCGGCGTCACCGAGGTTGTCGCCGACGAGTAGGCGACCCTTCCCGGGTAGCGTCCGCGTTTCGTGAAGGCCGATCCCGTCCAGCTCGTCGACCGCGCGCTGACGGGCGACCGCGGCGCGGTCGCCAAGCTGCTCTCGCTCGTCGAAGGCGGAGGCGATGTCGCCCGCACCGTCGTGACTCGCCTGCACCCGCAGACCGGCCGCGCGTGGTCGATCGGGATCACCGGCGCGCCTGGTGCCGGGAAGTCGACGCTCACTGATCGCCTCATCGGCATCGTGCGTGCCACCGGCGCGGAGATCGGCGTGCTCGCGGTCGACCCGACCAGTCCCTTCAGCGGCGGCGCAATCCTCGGGGACCGCGTGCGGATGCAGGCGCACGCGACCGACCCGGGGGTATTCATCCGCTCGATGGCGACGCGGGGTCATCTCGGCGGCCTGGCGCTCGCGACGCCGCAGGCGCTGCGCGTGCTCGACGCGATCGGCAAACCCTGGATCATCGTCGAGACGGTGGGCGTCGGCCAGGTCGAGGTCGAGATTGCCGGTCACGCGGACACGACGGTGGTTGTCGTGAATCCTGGTTGGGGCGACGCGGTCCAGGCCGCGAAGGCAGGCTTGCTGGAAGTCGCCGACGTGTTCGTCGTGAACAAGGCCGACCGCCCCGGCGCGCCGGACGCGGTTCGGGATCTCGACGGAATGCTCGAGATGTCGGGCACGCTCGCGTGGCGCCCGCCGATCGTGTCGACCGTCGCGACGACGGGGGAGGGCGTCGACGAGCTGTGGAACGCAGTCGGGCGTCACCGCGCCCATCTCGAAGCGGACGGCCGTCTCCTGGCCCGTCGCCGGGCGCGGGTGGGCGCCGAGCTGCGCGCGATCGTTGCCGACCGCCTGTTCGAACGGGCCGACACGTTCTGTCGCGGTGACACGTTCGACGCGCTCGTCGAGGAGGTCGCGGCGCGGTCGCGTGACCCGTACGACGCGGCTGACGCGCTGCTCCAGGAGTGAGCACCCACCCGCTCGCGCCGCCAACGCGGCGTCGCTGCGGACCATGCAGGCCGGAGGCTTCGCGCCTATCGGTGCCGAGGTGTTGTTCCACCGCGCGTAGTCTCTGCGCCGTGGAGCTTCGCGGCGCGTCATGATCGACGATTTCGTCCTCGTCGAGCGGGCCGACAACGGCGTCGCGACCCTGCAGCTCAACCGGCCGCCGATGAACTCGCTGTCACAGGCCATGCTCGCGGCGATTGGTGACGCCGCGCGCAACCTGGCCGCCGACGACGCGGTGAAGGCCGTCGTCGTGAGCGGGAGCGACAAGGCGTTCGCGGCCGGCGCTGATATCAAGGAGTTCAGCGACGCGGAGGTCGCGCGCGTCATCGCCAAGGGGTTTCGCGCGGCCTTTGACGCCGTCGCGGCGATTCCGCGGCCGGTCATCGCCGCGATGCGCGGCTACGCGCTCGGCGGCGGCCTCGAACTCGCCATGACGTGTGACCTGCGCGTCGCGGCCGATACTGCCCGGGTCGGACAACCCGAAATCCTGCTCGGCATCATCCCGGGTGCCGGCGGCACGCAGCGACTGCCGCGCCTCGTCGGTCTCGCGCGCGCCAAGGAACTCATCTGGAGCGGACGTCAGGTGCGCGCCGACGAAGCCCACGCGATCGGCCTCGTCGACCGGGTCGTGCCTGCCGACCAGGTGCTCGACACCGCGCAGGCGTGGGCGAGCGATTTTGCGAAAGGCGCCGTTGTCGCGATGGGGCTCGCCAAGCGCGTAATTGACATCGGGCTCGGACGCTCGCTTGCCACGGCGCTGGATGACGAGGCCGACGCGTTCGTCGCGGCCTTCGACACGGAGGACGCGCGCGGCGGGGTCGCGAGCTTCCTCGAGCACGGCCCCGGAAAGGCCCGCTTCACCGGCCGCTGAGTGTTAGGCGAGCGCGCGCAAGGTCTCGCTGATGGTCGCACGCCGGTCCTCACCCCACGGCAGCGCGAACACGATTGGTACGTCGACGCCGTTCGATGCGTACGCCGCCACTGCCGCGCGGACGTGGTCCGCGTCGCCCATGATCTGGACTTCGTCGACCCAACGATCGCCGATCGCGGCCAGCGCGCGGTCGCGCTCCTTCGCCTTCCAGAGCTCACGGAATCGCGTCACGTCGTCGGCGTAGCCGGCGCGGGCGAACTGGCTCGCGTACGCATCCACGACGGCGTAGTTCACAAGATCCTTGCGCGCCACCTCTGCGTAGCGCTCGCGGTCGGTGACACCGCAGTGCACGTATGCGTAGACGCGGGCGTCGCCGCCCTTGCGCACGTGCTCGACACACCAG
The DNA here is from genome assembly GCA_052390615.1 of Actinomycetota bacterium. Classification (GTDB taxonomy): domain Bacteria; phylum Actinomycetota; class Acidimicrobiia; order IMCC26256; family PALSA-610; genus JBQTGT01. The sequence continues at coordinate 63,222 of JBQTGT010000035.1, read as the reverse complement.
GGAACCGCGCTCGCCGGGAGGTAGTTCAACAAGACACCGTCGGCGATCTCACCCGCCAGTCGCAACATCTGTTCGTTGAGTGCGGCAACGACGATCTGTGGGCGGCGATCACCGAGGTGCAGCCCGAGCCGGAACCGCGATACCCGGTAGAAGTCGCCGTCGAAGTGCACCGTCTCGCCGGTCAAGCACTCCCGGAGCAGCGCGACGAACTCGCGAACCTGCGCGATCGGCCGGTCGGGATAGCTGGCGCCGTGGCACTGGCCGGCGACTGCGGGCGACGAGATGCCGATGCCGAGGAACACGTCGCGCTCGCCCGCGAGCTGTTGTAGCGTCGCCGCGGCCATGGCGTGCAGAGGCGGTGTGCGCAGCTGCACTGCGACGACGCCGGTGCCGAGGCCGGCTCGGGGCGCGACCTGACTCACGGCGCCGAGCAGCGACATCGCCTCGGCCGCGTTGGCTTCGGCAGCCCACACCGACGAGTATTCGAGCGCATCCGCTTCGCGCGCGACGTCGAGTGCCATCGGGGCGCCGAGCGTCTGCATGCCGGCGACGCTGAGCGCGTAGCGGGATGACTTCATGCGGTCCGGGACTCTACGAGGTACTTGAGGGTTCCCAGGTTGGCTCGCCAGATCCGACGCAGGATTGGCCGAGCCGCGAACGCGCCGACGGGTCCTCCCAGCCACCACGGGAACCGCAGCCGCTCGGTCCAGATGAAGCGGGTGCCATTGGTTCGGCGGCGCCGCGTCAGTGAGAAGTGGCCCCGGCCGGTAACGAGACCATGGTGCTCGATGCCCATTCGCCGTCCCGCAACCCATTCGGTGACGACCATGCGGTCGAGCGTGTGGAACGGGCCGATCTTCGTGACGCAGTCGAAGCGCGTACCGACACCACGCGTGCGATCGCCGGTGAACGTGATCGATTGCGCGTCGCTCATCCACTCGGTGTGGCGCTCGATCGGTTCGAGCACGTCCCAGACTGCCGAGGGCGGCGCGTCGATGGTCACTCCGACTCGGATTCTCATCGGGCCCTCAGCTGGGCTCGCGCAGCCACGTCGCGACCATGGCGGGGTCGTAGATGTTCACGAACAGCCCAGTGCTGAACTCGAACCCGGCGAGTGTCGAGATACGCGGGACGACGTCCACCCACCAGTGGAACGCGCCCGGCGCCGGTCCCGAGTGGACGACGACATTGTACGGCGCCGTTCCGAGCACGGCCGCGTGTCGATTGACGGTGTCGAAGACGGCATCGGCGACCGCGTCGACGTCGGCGTGGTCGGTTTGGTCGAAGCGGGCGTCACCGTCGGGGAGGGCACACCGCACGAGAAAGGGCGACGGCGCCGCGAGAGGGCACCACGTCACGACCGCGCCGTCGCGCACGATCAGACCGTGCTCGCGAGCATCCGCGATTGACTGCGCGACGAGATCTGTGCTCGCGAAGCGCGCCGATATGCCGACGACGAGCGGCGGTACGAACGGAAGGCCGACGATCTGCGCGTGCGGATGTTCGAGCGACGCGCCTGCCCGCTGTCCTTGGTTGAAGAAGACGGCGACGTGGGCGCAGCCCGTGCTCAGATGCTGCGCAGCTCGATCGCGCAGCACTCGCCAGACGGTGTGTCGCGCCGTCTTGTCGAGCGCGCCGTACGACCGGTTGTGCGCGGGTGAGAACACCGCGACCTCGTGCACTCCGTCGATATTCCCACCGACGATGGGGTAGAGGTTGGGGAACACGCGAACCGACCATCCGGATGGGTCGGACGCCCCCGCATCGACGCGCGCCACCTCCGGTGGCGTCATCGCCTCGTTGCCCGGGCAGAACGGACATGTCTCCGAGCGCTCGAGGAGCCGCTCGGCGCCATCGCGCTCGACGGCATTCGGCCGCTGCGCGCGATTGGGCGCGACGATCACCTGCGCGCCGGTGAGCGCGTCCTGCCGCAGTTCGGGCACGGATGGTGAGGGTAGGTGATGCCCTTGTTGATGGGTCGACTTCGCGCTCCGCGCCCATCCGGTCGCCCCGCTGGCGCCTTCCGTACGAATAGCCTGGCCTCGTGCCCGTGCGCTTCGTGATCATCGGCGGTGGACCGGCCGGCAACACTGCGGCAACTGTCGCGGCGTCGCTCGGTGCCGACGTGACGCTCGTCGAGCGGGACATCGTTGGTGGCGCCGCCCACCTCTGGGACTGCATCCCCTCGAAGGCGATGGTTGCGACCGGCAACGAGCTCACCGAGTTGTCGCACGCCCGGACGATGGGGCTCGACGCGCACGGTGAGCTCGACGTCGGCGCGCTGCGGGAGCGCATTGCGAGCATCGAAGCCAGGCTGTGCGAAGGGGTCACCGGCCTTCTCGAATCGCAGGGAGTGCGGATCATCCGCGGTACCGGTCGCCTCGCGGGTCCGCGTGTGGTCGCCGTCGACAGCGCCGACGGCACTGAGCAGCTCGAGGCGGACGCGATCTTGTTGTCGACTGGCTCCCGACCCCGGATACCCGAATGGGCGGAGCTCGACGGTGAGCGCGTCCTCGATACCCGGCGGGCGTATCCACCGTCCGAAATCCCCGAACACCTCGTCGTGATCGGATCCGGTGTCACCGGCGTTGAGTTCACGCACATGTACTCCGCGCTCGGTTCGCGCGTGACGCTCATCGTGTCGCGCCAGCAGGTGCTGCCGTACAAGGATCCCGAAGTCGCAGCCGTGCTCGAAGAGGAGTTCTTGCGACGGGGCGTCAAGTTGCTCAAGGGTGCGCGCGCGACCGCGATCGGACGTGAGCACGACAAGGTCTTCGTCGCGTGCGACGACGGCCGCGCGGTCGACGGCACGCACGCCGTGTTCACGATCGGCTTCATCCCGAACAGCGACGGACTCGGGTGTGACACAGCCGGCGTCGAGCTCGCAGACGGAGGCTTCGTGCCGGGAAACCGGCATTGCCAGACCAATGTGTCGCACATCTATTCAGCCGGCGACCTCTCGGGCCGCTTGCCGCTTTCTTCGGTCGCCGCGATGCAGGGGCGCAAGATCGCGGAACACGTGATGGGGCTGACCGCCCGCGCGCACCGGCATCTCGACTACGACAAGGCGGCGTCCGCGATCTTCACCGATCCGGAGATCGCCGACGTGGGCGTGGCCGAGGCGGAGGCGTTCGCCGTGGGTCGCAAGTTGCGCGTCACGAAGGTGCCGTTCTCGTCGAATCCGAAGGCGCTGATCAATGGCGACACGCGTGGTTTCGTCAAGATCCTGTCTGATCCGGCGACCGGCGTCGTTCTCGGTGGGTCGATCGTCGGGCGCAACGCGGCGGAACTGATCTCAGTGGTCGCAGTGGCGGTGACCAACAACTTGAAGGTCGTCGACATCGTCGACTCGCTGCTCGTACATCCTGCGCTCGCAGAGTCGCTGGCCGACGCAGCGTCCTAGACGCGCGTCAGAATCCGCACACGGGTGCGGCCGCGACGACTAACCAATTGTCGTGCTCGGTGAATTCGAGAATCGGTGCTCCCGAGTCCTGGCTGTGTGGCGGCGACGCCGCGTGCACCGAGAACCCGCGCTTGGCCGACCACGGCATCAGCGCCCGGGCGCGTACATCGACCTTCGGCGCGCGGACCGCCGCGGAGATCGCGTCGCAGTCGTACTCCTCGAACAGGATCTCGACCTCGAGCAGCTTGTCCTCGTCGAGGTTTTCGGGGAGGTCGACGATCTCGTCGTTCTTCGTCACGGTCACGTCCCCAAAGCCGAGTGCGTCGGAGCGCACGATGATCCGCTCGACCCGGGCTGAAAACTCACCGTCGTTGCGAATGGTGAAGGCGGTACGCAGCTCGCCGCTCCGTCCGGCGTCGGCACCGGTGAGCGAGACGTGCAGGTCGGCGCTGAAGATCCCCGGTGTGGACTGCACGACGACGACGCCGGCGACGATGACTGCGATTCCGACTGCGGCGGCGACGATGCGTCGCGTCGGGGCCGGCCGGGCGCGGGGGGCGGGGACCTCCGTGGACACGTTTGGGCGCCAATTGTCCATAAGTGTCCGTTATCGTATCCCACGCGGTCTCGTCGGAACGGCCGGCGGCACGTGACGACTATTCGATGACGGCGAGGATGTCACCCGTTCCGACGCCGTCGCCGGGTCGCACCCGGATCTCGCGCACGGTGCCGGACGTCTCGGCGTTGATGTGGTTCTCCATCTTCATCGCCTCGAGGACGAGCAGGGCCTCGCCGACCTCGACCGTGGCACCCACCGCGACAAGAACCTTGACGATCGTGCCCTGCATCGGCGCGGTCACCGTGCCGTCACCGGTGCCGCGACCGCCGCCCGCCGCCGCGCTCGGACGAGGGCGGGTCCGGCCGGCGGACGTCGCCCGGCCGCCACGCGTCGGTTCGGGCATCCAGACCTTCACGGTGTAGCGACGCCCGTCGACCTCGACCGGCACCGTGCGCTCGGCAAGCATGGCGTCGGTATCGTCTGCCTTTGGCAGCACGACGGTCGACACCGCGTCGACCGTCACGCCGAACGAAGCCGGATCGATCTCGTTTTCGACCCACTTCGTCGAGTGCACGACATCGCGGAAGGCACTTGTCTGCAACAGCGCGCGGTGCGCGGGAATCGTCGTGCGTATCCCTTCGACCTCGAACTCGCCGAGGGCGCGCACCATCCGCTCGATCGCGCCGTCCCGGTCGGGCGCCCACACGATCAACTTGCCGACAAGGTTGTCGTAGTACTGCGAGATCGTGTCGCCCTCGTGGTAACCGCCGTCCCAGCGCACGCCCGGACCCGACGGCACCCGCAGCCGCGTGAGCGTTCCCGGCGACGGCAGGAACCTCTTGTTCGGATCCTCGGCGTTGATCCGGCATTCGATCGCATGCCCGTGTCGTGAGACGGACTCCTGTGTGAACGAGAGCGGTGCTCCGGACGCGATCCGGATTTGCTCGGCGACGAGGTCGAAGCCGGAGACCTCCTCCGTGACGCAGTGTTCGACTTGCAGTCGAGTGTTCATCTCCAAGAAGAAGAACTCGCCGTCCTGGTACAGCATTTCGACTGTGCCCGCGTTGACGTAGCCACAGGCGAGCGCGACCTTCACGGCGGCCTCGCCCATTGCGCGGCGCGTGTCTTCGGGCATTCCGGGCGCCGGCGCCTCCTCGATCAGCTTCTGGTGCCGGCGCTGCGTCGAACAATCACGATCGCCGACGTAGACGGCGTTGCCGTGCGCATCGCAGAATACCTGGATCTCGACGTGCCGCGGCTTGGTGAGGTATCGCTCGATATAGCACTCGGCGCGACCGAAGTAGTTCTGTGCCTCTCGCTGCGCCGACTCGAGTGCGGCTTCGGCTTCGTCCGCATCATTCACCACCCGCATCCCGCGGCCTCCGCCGCCGTAGGCGGCCTTCACGGCGATGGGAAATCCATACTCCTGGCCGAACGCGAGGATCTCGCTCGCGTCGGCAATCGGCGTCGTCGTGCCGGGCACCGACTCGACGTCCGCGCGCGCGGCCGCGAGGCGCGACGAGATCTTGTCGCCCATTACCTCGATCGCTTCGGGTGGCGGTCCGATCCACGCGACGCCGGCCGCGACGAGCGCCCGTGCAAAGTCGGCGTTCTCCGAAAAGAATCCGTAGCCCGGGTGGACACCGTCGGCGCCGGACTTGTGAATCGCGTCGAGGATGGCATCGGTGTTGAGGTAGCTCTCGGCCGCCGTCTGGCCACCAAGCGCGTACGCCTCGTCGGCATAGCGAACGTGGGCGGCGTCGCGGTCGAGCTCGGAGTAGACCGCAACGGTCGTGATACCAAGTTCGCGGCAGGTCCGCATGACGCGGATCGCGATCTCGCCTCGGTTCGCGATGAGGATCTTCGACAGCAAGGTGCCCCTTCAGCCCGGTGGCGCAGTGAGAGCGGGCCGTATCCTACGGGTCGTGTCCGACAGCGCGGCGAGTCGGTTCGACGATGTGCGCCGGTTCGCCGAGATCGACTCGACGAACCGTTATCTCCTCGATGCGGCGCGCGCGGGAGCCGCCGATGGAATCGTCGCCGTTGCGGACGCGCAGACCGCGGGTCGGGGTCGCCTCGACCGCGCATGGGTCGCGCCGCCGGGTGCCTCGCTGCTGGTCTCGGTACTGTTGCGACCACGCCTGCCGCCCGGGCGTGCGCATCTCCTCACGCTCGCGGCCGGCCTTGCCGCGGTCGACGCGGTGCGCGAACTCGCAGGCGCCGACGCACGGCTCAAGTGGCCGAACGATGTCGTGGTCGACGATCGCAAGCTGGCGGGTATCCTCGCCGAGCGCGCGGGCGACGCCGTTGTCGTCGGCATGGGACTGAATGTTCGGTGGGAGTCGTTTCCGGCCGAGCTCGCCGAGACGGCGACCGCGTGCAATGTGTGCGGCACGCGTCCCGTCGATCGCGAGCAGCTGCTCGATGGGTGGCTCACCCGGTTCGCGACTCGGCTCGACGCGCTCGACGCTCTGCTTGCCGACGCGGTCGCGTGCTCGGCCACGCTCGGGCGGCGCGTGCGCGTCGAGCGGTCCGACGATTCGTTCGAAGGCGCCGCGCGCCGGCTCACGGGTGACGGGCACCTCGTCGTGGCCCGCGACGACGGACGGGAAGTCGTGGTGACCGCGGGCGATGTCGTGCACCTCCGCCCGCGCTGACTCGTCACTGCCGACCGAAATCGACTCTGTGGAGCGCGCGGGCCGCTCGGCGACCGGAATTCGACTTTGTGGAGAAATCGGGACGGTCGGACGGTCGGACGGTCGGACGGTCAGGGATCGAGGTCGCGCGCGACCAGATCTCGGAATGCGCCCGCGAGCATGGCGGCCACGGGCCCGGGTGCGGCCGGCAGCGTTGTGCCGTCGATGCGGCGGATCGCTTGCACCTCGCGCGTCGTCGAGGACAGGAACGCCTCGTCCGCGCCCGTGAGGGTCGCGATCGGCACGTCTCGCTCCTCGACCGGCAGCGAGAGCGCGTCGCACAGCTCGAGCAGCAGCGCGCGCGTGACACCGAGCAGGCAACCGGACTCGGCTGGAGGCGTGCACACCGTGCCGTCGCGTACGACGAAGACATTGGATCCCGTCGCTTCGCACAGGTTGCCGTTTGTATTGGCGAACAGTGCCTCGGTCACGCCACGCGATTCGGCGTAGGCGAGGGCGCGCACGTTGGCGGCGTACGAGATCGTCTTCAATCCCGCGAGCGCGCCGCGTTCGTTGCGGGTCCACGGTGCGACGACGACGTCGGCCGTCGCGGCGGAAGGTTCGAATGGGAAGGCGATGACGAATGCGGTCGGGCCCGTTCCGTCGCGGCGTGACGAGCCGGGCGGGGCGGGGCCGCCGGTGACCGTGATGCGGAGTCGGGCTTCGCGCAGATCGTTGCGATCGAGCACGTCGCGCGCGGCGGCGAGCAACGCGTCGGAGGAAGGCGGACCGAGACCGAGCGCGTCGGCAGACGCGTGCAGCCGTTCGATGTGGCGCCGCCACGCAAACGGGACGCCGCCGTACACGCGCAGCGTCTCGAACACACCGTCGCCGACGGTGAAACCGTGGTCGAGCGGTGAAATACGCGCGTCGTCGAGCGCGACAAGGTTTCCGTCGAGCCAGACGATCATCGCCGATTCGTGACCGAGGTGGGCACGCCAACCGGCGCCTGCGACGCGGCGCCGATCAAACGGGCGGACTTCAGCTCGGTCTCGGCCCACTCTGCATCGGGTCGCGAGTCGGCAACGATTCCGCCACCGACACCGAAATGCGTTCCGCTCGCCGTGATCGTGAACGTCCGGATCGCGACCGCGAGCTCGGCGCGTCGCGCGTCGCCGTCGATCCACCCGATGGCGCCGCAATACGCGCCGCGCCGGACCGGCTCCAGATCCTCGATGGCTTGCAACACGCGGGGTTTCGGGGCGCCAGTGACCGACGCGGGTGGGAACGTCGCCCTAACGAGGTCGGCGAAACCGAGATCCGCGCGCAGTTGTCCGCGGACGGTGCTGACGAGGTGGTACAGGCCCGGGTGGGTTTCGACCGAGCAGAGTTCGGACACCGAGATCGATCCGTACTCGCATACCCGGCCGAGGTCATTGCGGGCCAGGTCGACGATCATCACGTTCTCGGCGCGGTCTTTGGCGCTCGCCGCGAGACGCTCGGGGTGGATGCCGGTGCCCTTGATCGGTCGGGTGACGACGCCGCGGTCATCGACGTGCAGGAACAGCTCGGGAGATGAACACACCAACGCGACATCCGGAGTCGTCAGGAGGGCGGCGTGCGGCGCCGGATTCGCGCGCGCGAGCGTCGCGAAGAGCGCGGCGGGCTCGGCTGGTGTCGCATTGGTCAGACGGCGGGTGACGTTGACCTGGTAGCAGTCGCCGGCGCGGAGCAGCTCGAGGACGGACTCGACTGCGGCCGCGTGCGCGGCGCGGTCGAGCGACGTCGTCCAACGACCCCGGAGCGGCCGGAACCGCGGTTCGCCACCTCGCCGAGCGCGCCACGCGGCGCGGGCGAGCGTGTCGGCCGTCTGGCCGGTGCCGACGACCTCGGGTTCGTGTCCCGGCCGCAGGACCAAGCGAGCGTCGAAGCGGGCGAGCATGACGTCGGGCAGCCCGAGATCGTCGGCGGCGCGCGGCTCGATCCGCTCGATCGAGCGGCCGAGATCGTAGGCGACGCTGACAACCCAAAAGCCCGCCCGCGCGGCGTCGTCGAGCGCCGCGAATGCGGCCGCGCCCGACGCGGTGCGCACGACGTCCGGCGTCAGCGCGACGATGACCGCATCGCCGTCGTGCACGACCGAACACCCGGCCTCGAGGGGCAGGTGTGCCAGCACGGGGACGGCGTCGGCGCGATCGACCATCGCTCGGCACGGTACCCGCCGGGTACCGTCGTCACCGTGGACTTTGACCTCACCGCCGAGCAAGAGCAATTCCGGGGCGTCGTGCGCGAGTTCGCGGCGGCCGAGATCGAGCCCCATGCCGCGGACTGGGACCGAGACCACACGTTCCCGGTCGACACCGTTCTCGCGATGGGCAAGCTCGGCTTGTTCGGCCTGCCGTTCCCGCCTGAGTACGGCGGCAGCGGTGCCGACTACATCACGTACTGCATCGCGATCGAGGAGATCGCCCGCGCGGACGCATCGATGGCGATCACACTCGAAGCCGGCGTCAGCCTCGGCGCGGCCCCGTTCTTCTACTCCGGGACGGAACGCCAGAAACAGGAGTACCTCGTGCCGATGGTTGCCGGCGAGGTGCTGGGCGCGTTCGGGCTGACGGAGGCCGAGGCGGGCAGCGACGCGGGCGCGACCCGTACCCGCGCGCGCCTCGACGAGGAGACGCACGAGTGGGTCATCGACGGGCAGAAGACGTTCATCACGAACTCGGGCACGGCGATCACGAAGTGCGTGACGATCACGGCGCGCACCGGGCCCAACGAGATCTCGAACGTCGTCGTCGATTCGGGCACGCCCGGATTCCAAGTGATGCCGCCGTATCGCAAGATGGGGTGGCACGCGTCGGACACCCACGAGCTGGTGTTCGGCGGTTGCCGCGTGCCGGAGGACAATCTGCTCGGCGAGCAGGGTGAAGGCTTCAAGACATTCATGCGGATTCTCGACGACGGCCGCATCGCGATCGCGGCGCTCGCGGTTGGGCTCGCGCAGGCGTGCCTCGACGCGTCGCTCGCGTACGCGGGAACCCGTCAGGCGTTCGGCGGACCCATCGGACGCTACCAATCGGTCGCGTTCAAGTGCGCCGACATGGCGGTCGCAGTGGAGAACGCGCGCAACCTCACATACAAGGCGGCGTGGCTGCGCGATCAGGGCCGCCCGATCCGGCACGCGGCCGCGCTCGCGAAACTCTACTCGAGTGAGATCGCCGTCGACGCGACGCGCCAGGCCGTACAGATCCACGGGGGCTACGGGTACATCGACGAGACCCCGGTCTCGCGCTTCTACCGGGACGCGAAGGTGCTCGAAATCGGCGAGGGAACGAGCGAGATTCAGCGCCTGCTGATCTCCCGCGGGCTCGGCTTGCCCGTCGAATAGTTTCGAGAAGCCGCCGATACACTCCCGCGATCGTGGCTCCGGGCACCTCGACGCGCGCATTCTTCGGTCGTCTCGCGATCGCGTCCGTGGCCGTCGTCGCCGCAACGAGCGCCGGCGTCACGTTCGGCACCTCGCGCTTCGAGGACAGCGTGCAGGACATCGAGACGGTCGAAATCGAAGAAGGTGTGCTCGCGCCCCAGGAAGAAGGCGAGCCTGCGAACTTCCTGATCATCGGATCCGACAGCCGCGAGTTCGTCGACAACGAAGCCGACGCGCAGGCGTTCGGCAGCGCCGATGAGGTCGGCGGCGCGCGCTCCGACACGACCATGGTCGTGCACGTCGAACCGGAGACGCGTACGGGTTTTGTTGTGTCGTTCCCGCGTGATCTGCGCGTCGAGATACCTGGTTTTGGCGAACAGAAGCTCAATGCCGCGTTCTCCATCGGTGGGCCGTCACTTGTGATCGAGACGCTGCGTGAGAACTATGACGTTCCCATCCACCACTATCTCGAAGTCGACTTCGCGGGCTTCGAGGAGATCGTGGACACGATCGGCGGCGTCGATATCCAATTCAATGCGCCCGCGCGCGATCGGTTCTCGCAGCTGGACATTCCCGAGGCGGGGTGTTGGGAGCTCGACGGTCGCCAAGCGCTGCAGTACGTCCGCTCACGGCATTACCAGTACTACGACGCCGAGCGCGACCGCTGGCGCGAAGACCCGACCGCCGACTTGAACCGCATCAAGCGTCAGCAGTACTTCATGCGCAGCCTCGCCGACGCCGCGCTCGATATTGGCGCCGGCGACCTGCGCACTGCCTTCCGCCTTCTCGACGACGTCGTCGACAGCCTACGGCGCGATGCCGCGCTGGATGTGGGCGACATGCGCGGCCTCATCAATGCGTTCCGTGATCTCGACCCCGCGTCGATCGAGATGACGACGATTCCTATCGTCGACGATGGCGCCGATCTCGTGTTGAAGGAGCCCGACGCGGCGCCAGTTCTCGACCGGCTCCGCAACTTCGGGTTCCCCGAAGGGTTCGAGCCACCCGCCGACCCCGCCGACACCCGCGTGATCGTGCGCAACGGCTCCGGTGTCGGGGGACGTGGTGGGCAAGTCTTCGAGGCGCTGGCCGCGTACGGGTACGCCATGGTCGGACGCGCGCAGGACGCGGACCGGGACGACTACCCCTTGACCGAGGTGCGCTACGCGGTCGGCACGGTGCAGAAGGGCCTGACGGTGGCGACCGCGCTCGGCACGCTCGCCGTCGCCGAAGCTCGTGACCTGCCGGCCGATGTCGACGTCGAAGTGATCGTGGGTCGCGACTGGGACGAGATTCCGGCGCCGGTCAAGGAAGCCCCACCCGAAACGCGCGCCGCGCGCGCCGCGCGCGCGACGGGCGTGCCGCCAACCGCAAACGACGCGTCCGGCGCCGCCGCGTCAACCGCCCCGAGCACGTCGAACACGACAACCACTGTTCCGTCGCTGGCCGACACGGCGCTGGTCCCGGTCGACCCCGAGACGGGCGGCGCGCTCGTCGGGTGCCCGTAGATCGACATGGCGATCACTACCGTGGTGCGATCGTGAACCCGGTCTCCTCGGCGCGCGCCTTCGCCAATCGCTTCGTCCTCGCGCTCGTCATCTCGACGGCGTTCGCGGGTATTGGCATCGGCAGCTCCTACTGGATCGCGGATCGGAAACTTGACGACGCCGCGCGCGTCGATGTCGAACTCGACGAACAGCAGCGCGGCGAGCCCGCGAACTTCCTGATCATCGGATCGGACACGCGTGCGTTCGTCGAAGGTGGCCTCGACGCCGAGCACTTCGGCGATGCCGACGAGACGGGCGGGCAGCGCTCCGACACGATCATGATCGCGCACATCGATCCCGACACCGAGAGCGGGCTCCTCGTCTCGTTCCCGCGTGACCTCTGGGTCGACATCCCCGAGTTCGGTGAGTCGAAGCTGAACGCCGCGTTCAACGGTGGACCGCAACGGGTCGTCGACACGATCAAGTCGAACTTCGACGTCAAGGTGCACCACTACATCGAGATCAACTTCAACGGCTTCCGCAACCTGGTGGACGCGATCGGCAGCGTCCCGATCTTCTTCCCGACGCCGGCGCGTGACGTGAAGAGTGGGCTGTTCATCGATACGGCGGGCTGTCGCGACCTCGACGGTGACATGGCGTTGAACTACGTCCGCTCACGCCAGTACGAGTCCCAAGACGCTGGTGGCGACTGGCACGTCGACGGCACCGCTGACCTCGGTCGCATCCGGCGCCAGCAGTACTTCATGCGATCGCTCGCGAAGACTGCCATACGGGCCGGGTTCCGCGACCTGACCAAGATCAACAACATCTTGAACAAGTCGATCGACAACCTCAGCCTAGACCCGAAGCTCGGGCTCTCCGACCTCAGGGCGCTCGCTCGCACGTTCCGCGAGGTCGATCCCGAGGTCGTCGAGATGCTGACGATCCCGAGCCGGCGCGAGTTCATCGACGGTCAGGACGCGCAGGTGATGATCGACGAAGAGGCCGCGCCGATCCTCGCCCGGCTGCGGGCCTTCGGCGAACCGCCGGTCGCCGAAGCGGACACCGTCGCCGACATTCCACCGGGCGAGATCGGGGTCGCGGTGCGCAACGGTTCCGGCGTTTCGGGGCAGGCGCGCGTCGTATTCGACGGTCTCGCCGATCTCGGCTTCGCGACGGTCGAACCACCTGGAAACGCCGACCACAGCGACTACGAGTTCACCGAAGTGCGTTTCGGTCCGGACGACGAGGAGAAGGCGCGCGTCGTCCTCGCGAACCTCGGCGGCGCCGGGCAACTCGTCGAGCTGAACGACTCGCCGAGCGACGCGGAGATTCTCGTTGTGGTCGGCGCCGACTTCCAGCAACTTGGCGCGCCGGCGGTGGGTGCCGACGGCGAAGCGTTCGCGGTTCCAGCTGGCCTCGTCGCGTTCGCGGAGGGAAACGTCGCGGCGCCCGCGCGGTCGGTGCAGTCTCCGTCGACGGCACTGGTCACGACGGTTGCGCCCGCGAATCCAGGCGGTTCGCCGGACCAGCCGTTCCCCGTCGCGGGTTGCTGATCCGCACAGACCAGTCCCGTGCGTCACGAACCTGGTGTGCGCCACCCCTAAGCTGCCACCGTGCGAATTGCAGTCGCGGGCGCGGGCTATGTTGGTCTCACGACCGCGGCGTGTCTTGCGCACCTAGGGCACGACGTCGTCTGCGCCGATCTCGATCCGGGACGGGTACGACAGCTCAACAAGGCCGAGATCCCGATCCTCGAGAAAGGGCTTCCGGCGCTGGTTGCCGCCGGCATCGAAAGCCGGCGGTTGCGGTTTGTGGTCGGCGCCGCGGCCGCCGCGACCAATGCCGAGGTCGTGTTTCTCTGCGTCCAGACGCCGCAGGGCGACGACGGCGCCGCGGATCTCACCTACGTCGAGCAGGTCGCGCGTGACATCGCGCCGGTGCTGCGTCCCGGTGCCGTAGTGGTCAACAAGTCCACGGTGCCGGTCGGAACGACGCGGTTCGTCCAGCGCGTGCTCTCGGATGCGGGGGCATCGAACGACGACGTCAACGTCGTTTCGAACCCCGAGTTCCTCCGAGAGGGCCAGGCCGTGCACGATTTTCTCCACCCCGACCGCATCGTCATCGGCTGCGAAGAACCCGCCGCCGCAGTGCGAGTGTCCGAGCTGTACCGCGGGGTGCAAGCGCCCGTGCTCGTGACCGATCCTGCGTCCGCCGAGATGATCAAGTACGCGTCGAACGCGTTTCTTGCCACCAAGATTTCGTTCGTCAACGCGGTCGCGAACGTGTGCGAGGCGGTCGACGCGGACATCCGCGACGTCGCGATCGGCATGGGATACGACCAGCGGATCGGGTTTCAGTTCCTGCATCCCGGCCCGGGCTATGGCGGCTCGTGCTTTCCGAAGGATGTTGCGGCGCTGTTGCACACCGCGCACTTGAGCGGCGACGACTTCGAGCTCCTCCGCGGCGTCGTCGAGGTCAACCGCGCACAACACGAACGGGTAGTGGCAAAGATCCGCGATGCCGCCGGCGGCGATCTTGCACGCGCGACGATCGCGATCTGGGGATTGACGTTCAAAGCCGAAACCGACGACCTGCGAGACTCGCCCGCCCTCGCCGTTGCCAAACGGCTCATCGAGGAGGGCGCGATAGTCCGCGCGTTCGACCCGGCCGCGGGTGAGCGCGCCATCGGAATCGTCCCCGGGCTCAGTGTCTGCGCTGATGTATACGCAGTCAGTGAAGGTGCCGACGTCATTGCGCTCTTGACCGAGTGGGACGAGTTCCGCTGGGTCGACTTCGAGCGCGTCGGTGCATACATGCGTTCGCCGTCGATCGTGGATTCGCGCAACTTGCTCGATCCTGCGGCCATGCGCCGTCGGGGCTTTGCCTACGAGGGGATCGGCCGCAGGTGAGAGTCCTCATCACAGGTGGAGCCGGCTTCCTCGGCTCGCACCTGTGTCGTGCCTTTCTCGGTCGTGGTGACGAGGTCGTCGCGCTCGACAATCTGTCGACGGGCCGCCGCGAGAATCTCCACGGCCTCGATGACCACGTCGACTTCACGTTCATGCGCGCCGACGTGTGCGAAGGGATCCCCGCTGAGGGCCACTTCGACGGGGTGTTGCATTTCGCGAGTCCCGCGAGCCCGCCCGAGTACCTGCGGATGCCGCTCGAGACGCTCGACGTCGGAGCGATCGGAACCCGCCGCGCGCTCGATCTCGCGCGCCGGCACGACGCCCGCTTTCTGCTTGCCTCGACGAGCGAGGTGTACGGCGACCCGCTCGTTCATCCACAACCCGAGGACTACCGCGGGAATGTCGATCCAACCGGTCCACGGTCGGTGTATGACGAAGCGAAGCGCTTCGCAGAGACGTTGACAATGACCTACCACCGCCACTGCGACGTCAACACCGCGATCGTGCGCATCTTCAACACCTACGGTCCGCACCTACGGCCGGCCGATGGACGCGTCGTGTCGAACTTCTTGGTTCAAGCCGTCGAAGGGAAGCCGCTCACGATCTACGGCGACGGTAGCCAGACGCGTTCGTTTTGTTACGTGGACGACGAGGTGCGCGGCATTGTCGCGCTGTTCGATTCAGAGCTGGTCGAACCCACGAACATCGGGAACCCCGACGAGTTCACGATGCTCGAGCTCGCGGACGTCATCCGCGAAGTCGTCGGATCACACTCCGCCGTCGTCTTCGAGCCGCTGCCGATCGACGACCCCGCCCGGCGTCGACCGGACATCACGCGGGCGCGTACCCTGCTCGGCTGGGAACCGACCGTCAGCTTGCGCGACGGATTGCACCGAATGGCGACCTGGTACCTGGAGGAGCGAGCTCGTGGCCGCACGTGACCTGCCGTCGCCGTCGAAGCTGCACAAGCTGTCGGTGCTCGTGCCCGTCTACAACGAGCGCAACACGCTGCCCGAGATCGTGCGGCGCATGCGCGCGGTCGAGCTCCCGAACGGGGTCGAGCGCGAAATTATCATCGTCGACGACGGTAGTACCGACGGAACGCGCGACGTGCTGCGACAATTGGGTGACAGCACGGTACGCGTGGTGCTGCACGACCGAAACCGCGGGAAAGGCGCGGCGCTGCGCACCGGGCTCGAACACGTCACCGGCGACTACGTGCTCGTGCAGGACGCCGACCTCGAGTACGACCCGCAGGACTGGCCCCGCATGTGCAACCCAGTGCTCACCGGTAGGGCGAATGTGGTCTACGGCTCGAGGTTTACGGGCGAGCGCCGCAACATGCTGTTCCTCCACTGGGTCGGCAATCGATTCCTGTCGCTCGTGACGAACGTGCTGTACAACACGACCCTCTCCGACATGGAGACCTGCTACAAGCTGATCGACCGTGCGCTGCTCGATGGAATGGATCTGCGATCCGACCGCTTCGACATCGAACCCGAGATCACCGCGAAGTTGCTGAAGCGCGGTGCACGCATCTACGAGGTCCCGATCTCGTACACCGGCCGCGAGTTCGAAGAGGGCAAGAAGATCACCTGGAAGGACGGCTTCGCCGCGCTGTGGACGCTGGTCAAGTATCGGTTCAGGGACTAGCACCGCGCGTGACTCGCGCGCGATGGGCCGCGGTCGTCGTCAACTACGAGGCGGGTCCGCTGCTGACAGACTGCGTCGCGTCTGTGCTCGCCGACGACACCGCGGGACCAGTCGAGCTGGTCGTCGTCGACAATGGGTCGCGTGACGGCTCGATCAGCCAGTTGTTGCATGCGTTTCCGTCGGTGCATGTGATCCGATCGCCCGGAAACGTCGGATACACACGGGCCGCCAACCTCGGGGCCGCGGCAACGCGCGCTCCCGTCGTCGCGGTGCTGAACCCGGACACGACGCTCGAGCGCGGGACCGCCGCCGCGATGCTCGCGCGCCTTGACACGCAACCGCGCGTCGCCGCGTGCGGGCCCCGATTGAAGAATTGTGACGGCACCGACTACCCATCCGCGCGCATCGTGCCGTCGATCCGCGTCGCGGCACTGCACGCCGGACTCGCGCCGTTCCGACCGGACAACCGCTTCACGGCGCGCTACCACCAACGTGACGCCGACCCGAGCCGCCCGCGCGTTGTCGACTGGCTGTCGGGTTCGGCGATCTTCCTGCGTCGCAGCGCGCTCGACGCCGTCGGCGGCTGGGACGAGGAGTACTTCATGTACTTCGAAGATGTCGACTTGTGCTGGCGGCTCCGGCGCGCCGGCTGGGAGATCGCCTACGAACCGGGTGGCGTCGTGTGGCACATCCAGGGCGCGAGCACGGATCGCAGGCCCTACCGGATGCTGCTCGAGCACCACCGCTCCGCGTGGCGGTTTGCCCAGCGCCGACTGACGGGGGTGCAGGCAGTGCTTCTGCCCTTCGCCGCGATCTTCCTCGCGATACGCGCGCTCGTCATGTGTGCGCGCCGCTGGGGCGCGTCCGTTCGTGCGCGCATCAGCGACTAGCCTCGAACCCGTGGCTCGTTCCCTTCGCACAAAGCGGCGCGCCGCCGTGTCCGCGGCGCGCCGGTCGCGCAGTTCGCGCGGTTGGTATGCACTGTCCGCGCTGGTCGTAGCCGTCGGCGTGTTCCTGATCGTCATCAGCCGCAACGAGGCGGTGTCGCCCAAGACCGGTGAACACTGGCACGCCGCGTTCGGCGTCAACATATGCGGCCAGTGGCTGGAGAACGCGCCAAAATTCCACACCTCGGCTGCGAACACGGCGCAAAACGCCGGTGTCCACACCCACGGCGACGGGCTGATCCACATCCACCCGTTCGTGAACGCCGAATCGGGCAAGAAAGCCACGGTCGGTCGGTTCATGGAGTACGGCGGCTGGGAGACGGGCGCGGACTCCTTCACACTGTGGGACGGCGCCGAACACAAGACCGGCGACAAGTGTGGCGAGAAGGACGCGGTCGTGCGTTGGGAACTCAATGGTGAGCTGCAGTCCGGTGACGTCAGCAATTACAAGCCCAACGACGGCGACGTCATCGCGTTGGCGCTGTTGCCCGAAGATGAACAGATCGGCGACCCGCCCGCGGCCGCGCAGCTGCAAGACCCGCTTGCGGCAGAGGAGGGCCGCGAACTGACCGGGCCGACCGTGCCCGTCACGGGGTCAGTCGACTCAGTGCCAACCGACTCGTCGTTGCCGGCGGACACCTCGGCGCCGGGCGACACCGCCGCGCCGACCGAGACGACGACCGCGGCCGAGACGGCGACCACCGTCGCGCCGTGAAGGCCGTCGTCCTCGTCGGTGGTGAGGGAACGCGACTCAGGCCGCTGACGCTGACGACGCCGAAGCCGTTGCTGCCGATCGGAAACCAGCCCTTCCTCGAACGCCAGCTCCAGTGGCTCGATGAGCATGGCGTCGACGAGGTGGTGTTGTCGCTCGGCTATCTCCCGGACGCGTTCCACCATCATTTTCCCAGTGACGGCGACCACGACGTTTTCGGCAGCATCAGGATTCGTTATGCGGTCGAGGACGAACCGCTCGGCACCGCCGGCGCGATCCGGTTCGCGGCCGACGGCATCGACGAGCGGTTCGTCGTGTGTAACGGCGACGTGCTCACCGACCTGCACCTTGGCGCGATGGTCCGCTTCCACGACGAGAACAACGCCGAGGCGACGATCTCGCTGACGCAGGTACAGGACCCGAGCGCGTTCGGCGTGGTGCCGACGCGCGCCGACGGCCAGGTGATCGGGTTCGTCGAGAAGCCGATGCCCGGCAAGGCGCCGACGAATTGGATCAACGCCGGCACGTATGTGCTCGAGCCGTCGTTCCTCGAGCGGATCCCGCGCCGCCTGAACGTCTCGGTCGAGCGCGAGACGTTCCCGCGGATGCTCGCGCAACCGGGTTTGCTGTACGGATACAGCAGCGGCGCATACTGGCTCGACATCGGTACGCCCGAGAAGTATCTCGAAGCGCACGCGGATGTGCTCGCGGGTCGCCTGGGCCGTCCCGCACCGGGCGCGTACGAAGAGGCCCCCGGGGTGTGGATGCAGGGCGCGGCCGTTCTCGAGCCCGGCGCGGAAGTGATCGCGCCCGCCCTGTTCGGAGACGGTGCGCGCATCGAGACGGGCGCGCGCGTGCACGCGTCGGTGTTGGGAGCGGGCGTGATTGTCGAAACGGGCGCCGACGTCGACGGTTCCGTGGTGCACGAAGGCGCGCGGGTGTCGCACGGCAGTCGTGTGCGCGATTCGATCGTGGGCGCCGACGCGGTCTTGAAACCCGAGGTCGTCCTGAGCGCGCAGACCATCGTCGGCGCCGCGATCACCGTTGCATCCGGAACCCGCATCTCGAGCGGCCGCGTCCCCACCGGGGAGCGCGTGTAGGCACGGCCAGGAGTAGCGTGTCGACGCGATGAAAGCCCTCGTCACCGGCGGAGCCGGGTTCATCGGCTCCACGCTGGTCGATCGGCTGCTCGCCGAGGGCTGGAAGGTCGACGTCATCGACGACCTCTCGAGCGGTTCCCTGACCAATCTGGCGGAAGCCCGCACCCAGCCCGGCCGCAACTTCTCGTTCCAGCGTCTCGACGTCTCGTCGCCGGCGGTCATGGAGTTGATCACGCACCGGCGGCCCGACGTCGTGTTCCACCTCGCCGCGCAAGCCGACGTACGGGTTTCCGTGCAGCGCCCGGCCTTCGACGCGACCGTGAACATCATCGGCTCGTTGAACGTCCTCGAAGGATGCGTCGCCGCCGAAGTGAAGAAGGTTGTGTTCGCGGCGTCCGGCGGGACGCTGTACGGCACGCCCGACGAGCTGCCGGTGCGCGAGGGACAGCCGCAGCGCCCCGAGTCGCCGTACGGCGTCGCGAAGAAGGCGGTCGGCGACTATCTGCATTACTACCGGGAGATCCGCGGGTTGGAGCACACCGCGCTCGCGCTCGCGAACGTGTACGGGCCGCGTCAGGATCCGCACGGCGAGGCGGGTGTGGTGTCCATCTTCGCGGGCAAGCTGCTCAGGCACGAACGGCCGACGGTTTTCGGTGACGGAAAGCAGACGCGTGACTTCGTCTACGTGGACGATGTCGTGGATGCGTTCGTGCGCGCGACCGAAAAAGGCGGCGGGCTGTTGCTCAACATCGGTACCGGTGAGGAGACGTCGGTCCAGCAGCTGTTCGATGTGATGGCGCGCCTCACCGGCTTCAAGCAACCGGCGCGGTATGCACCCCCGCGCCCGGGGGACCTCCAGCGCAGTGCGCTCGACCCTTCGCGCGCGGAGATCCACCTGGGCTGGCGGCCGTGGACTGCGCTCGATGAGGGCGTCGCCCGCACCCTCGAACACTTCAAAGGCCAGCGCTCCGCCCGCACCTAGCCCGGCCCACCCGCCTCGCCGCCTCCCTCGAACCTGCGCCGCAAACCGGGAACTATCCGGGTTTCGCGGCGCAGGTATGGGCCGGGCGGCGTTCTTGTCTCACCCGACAGGCAAGCTGCCCGACCATGATCGAGTCGAAGCGGCAGCTCTACCTCGGTGCAGCAAGTCGGGACGGCGTCTTCACCATCGAACACGCGCGGGCCGCGGAACTCTCGGAGGCCGAAATCGCGTTCTGTGTGGAGCAAGAATGGCGCGCCTTGTATCAAGGTGTGTATCTCGCGCCCGGGACTCCACTGACCTGGCCAGCGCGCGTTCGTGCCGCGTGCCTCGCGGGCGCGCCACACGCCGTTGCATCGCACCGGACCGCTGGTGCTTTCTACGGCCTCCCGGGCGGGCTGTGCACCGTCATCGAGATCACGTGCCCGAGGTGGCTCCGGTCGAAGCACCCCGCTCTGTTGGTGCACGAGTCGACCCGTATTGGTGCTCGCGATGTCCGACTACACGACGGCGTTCCCGTCGTCGCGCCGGAGTTGTTGCTCCTCCAGTACGCGGCGATGTACCGCTCGCCGGCATTCGTGGAGAAGGTGCTCCACTCGATGCGCCGCCGGCGACTCGTGACCTTCGCGAGTGTGCACGAGACGTTCGGACGCTTTGCGGCCCGCGGGCGCCCCGGGGTGCGCGTGCTGCGCGCCGTGCTCGAACGATGGGACCCGCAACAGCGGCCGACGGAGAGCGACATGGAGACAGCGGTGCTGCAGATCTTGCGTGACAACGACATTCCCAGAGCGATACCCCAACACGAGATTCGCGACGCCGCGGGCGCGTTCATCGCACGTCCCGATCTCTCCCTCCTCGAGTGGCTGGTCGCGATCGAGTACGAGAGCATGCAGGAACACACCGACGAGATGTCGCTCGCGCGAGACGCCGAGCGGCGCAACCGTCTCGTCGCGGCCGGGTGGCGAATCGTCGAAGCGCGCCATCTGGACGTGAAGCGCGGCGGTCCCGAGCTCGTCCGTGTCCTCCGCGCGCTCATACCTGCGCCGCAAACCGGGAACTATCCGGGTTTCGCGGCGCAGATATGACGGGCGACGGGTGGCGACTGGGCGAGGGCGGTGCTAGCGGAATGTGCGAAGGTCGGGGAGGGCGACGGGCGGGCGTGTGCGTCCGACGTAGCTCGGATCGGGGTGCCCGACGAGTACGAGCGCGTGAGGCAGCCACTCGCCCGGCAACGTGAGCGCATCGCGCGCCGCCTCGGGACAAAAGATCGGCGCCGCGACCCAGCACGACGCCAGCCCGCAATCAGCGGCGGCGAGCATCAGGTTCTCGACGGCCGCGCCGAGCGACAGCAACGCCATTCCCCACTCGGCCCGCTGGCGGGCAACGTCGGGGTAGCGGTCGAGTCCGTCCCACGTGAGACAGCCGACCACGAGCGCGGGCGCACGCACGAGCTTCTCGTGCGACGTTGCGACGAGTTCGTCGATACGGGCCTCCGCGACGCCATCGCGTTCGAGATCGGCGCGCCAGCGCGCACCCATGCCGCGTGCCAGGGTGTCCTTTCCCGTGTCGCTGTCCACGACGACGAAGCGCCACGGACGCGAATGGTGCGGCGCCGGCGCGGCGCACGCCGACTCGACCAACGTGTCGAGCACCTCGCGCGCCACGACGCCGGGCGCGAACGCTCGGATCGATCGGCGCGCCTGAATGAACGCGGGCACGCGCCCGCTCACCGGAACAAGTCCTCGGCCGCGGGCCGGATGAGCTCGCGGTAGGAACCTTCACGGAACCACGATCGGTCGAGGCCGCGCACGATCGCGACCGGCACATTGGCCGTCTTGCCCATCACGAGTTCGGCGGCGGCGGCGATCTCGTCGGCGATAGCGATTTCGGTGACGTGCAACAACCGCCCGCGCGCGTCCGGTGTCTCGCGCAGGTCGACGACCGCGCCGATTCCGCTGACGCCGATCGCGACGTCGGTCAGTCCTCGACGCCACGGCCGTCCGAACGTGTCGGAGACGACGACCGCGACCTCGACACCGGCGCGGGCCCGAACCGCGTCGCGGATGTGCTTGGCGGAGCGATCAGGATCGGCCGGCAACAGCGCGGCTGATCCGACGTCGACGTTCGATAGGTCGACGCCGGCGTTCGCGCACACAAAACCGTGCCGTGTCTCGCTGATGATCAAGTCGCCGCGGCGCCGGACGATCCGCACCGACTCGGACTCGACGAGCGCCCGACGCGCCGCGAGGTCGTCGGGGTCGAGCGAGACCAGCCGCCCTTCGGCCTTCGAGACGACCTTCTGCGTGACGACGACGCAGTCGGCGGCGGCGAGCGGCGTGCCCTGCGCGGCCGCGGCCTCGATCACGAACGTGGCCAGTTCGTCGCCGGGTTCGATCTCGCCGATCCCCTCGATGGGGACGATCGTGATCGTCACGCGACGGCCGCAAGCGCCCGGCGGGCGAGTGCCGCCGCGACGTCGGGGCTGCGCATCATCGTGTCGGCGACGACGGCGCGCACACCCGCGGCCTCGACCTCGGCCACCCGCTGCTCGTCGACCGCGTCGATCACCAACGTCGCGCACAGCGCCGCATACTCCCGCGCGACTCCGACACACGACACGTCAATGCCGAGTGGCGCCATCAAGCGGTCGGCCGGCCCTTTGACCGGTGCGCCGCCGACAATCGGGCTGATCGCGACGACGCGCGTACGCCGGGCAGTCAGTGCTTCCCGAATGCCGGGCACGGCGAGGATCGGGGCGATCGAGATCACCGGATTCGACGGGCAGATGACGATTGTGTCGGCGCGGTGCAAGGCCGTGAGCACGCCCGGCGCGGGTGCGGCCGCGGCGGCGCCGTCGAAGCGGACCGAGATGACAGCGGGCTCCGCGCGGTCGCGCACGAACCATTCCTGCATCGCCAGCTCGTCGCCGCCGGCGACGGTGATGCGAGTGCGAACCGCGTCGTCAGTCATCGGCAGCAACTGCACGCCGAGGCCCCACGCGCGGACGATCTCGGTTGTGACAGTCGACAGTGGCGCGCCCTCGCGCAGCCGGCGTGTGCGGTACAAGTGTGTCGCGAGGTCCCTGTCGCCGAGTCGGAACCACGTCTGTGGCTCGTAGCGACCGATGGCGCCGAGGGTCGCGTACGTCTCGCCCTCGAGCCCCCACCCCTGGCTTGCATTCGAGGCACCGGCGAGTGTGTAGGTCACCGAGTCGAGATCGGGCGAGACGTGCAGGCCGTGGAACTCGTCGTCGTCGGCCGTGTTCACGATCGCGACGACGTCTGCGGGCGGGACCGCACGGATGAGACCGGAGAGGAATCGGGCGGCGCCGACGCCACCCGCAAGCGCTGCGAGCACGGCGCGCAATCTACCGACCGGCGCGAACAGAGCGGCCTGTCGGCCGCCCCGACGATGGTTCGAATGTCGAGGTTGATCAGGCCGCGGCGGAGCTGAAGCGTTCGCGCACCCGCGCGGTTACCGGCTCCATTGCCTGGGCGACGCGCTCGGGCAGGTCCGCGACCCGCGCCTGCACCTGCTCGACGAGCGGCTCGACCCGGCTCGTGAGCTCGGTGCCGAGTTCGTGCACCCGGGTCACGGTCGCCTTGAGCTGCTGCTCGGCCCGTTCCGCGGCTTCACGCGTGCGCGTCTCGAACGTGCGACTCTGCGACTCGACACGATCCGAGAGCGAGGCCGAGAGCGAGCGCACCCGGGTCACGGTGCACTCGGCGACGTCGCCGACGCGCGCGTGGAGCTGCTTCTGGCGAGCCTGAGCCTGCTGCACGCCCATGACACCCAAGCCGATGGCGATGTAGCCCGCGTCGGTGAGGGTCTTGCTGAGGTCCATGAGAAGATTCCCTTCGGGTTTCCCGGGTCGGGGAACGGCAACGATTGCTCGCGACGATAGCAGAACATGCTAACAGTTGCAAGCACTCGTGACCGGCCGCACAAGAAGGGGAGGGCTAGTCTCGGCCGGCCCATGGAGACACCGGATCCGGACCCCGGGGCTGGGCTTCTCGCACCCAACGCCGCCGAATCCGACGCGGGGGAAACAGAAGCGCCCGCCCCCGACGACGCCGCGGCGCCCTTCGACCTCGACGGCCTCGAGGCGGACGAACCCGACGAACTGCCGCCGGTCGCCCCCACCGTTGTCGCGGTTCTGGTCACCAGCGACGGCGGCCCGCTGCTCGACGACGCGCTTGGGAGCCTCGCGGCGCAGGAGTACCCGGCGCTGTCGGTGCTCGTGCTCGACAACGGCTCGCCGGACGATCCCACGGGACGGATCGCTGCCGCGATGCCGCACGCCTTCGTTCGGCGACTGCCGGAGAACGTCGGCTTCGCGGCCGCGGCGAACGACGCCATGGCGACGATCGAAGGCGCGACGTTCCTGTTGTTCTGCCACGACGACGTCGTGCTCGAGCCCGACGCCGTGCGGCTGATGGTCGAGGAGGCGTACCGGTCGAATGCAGGGGTGGTCGGGCCCAAGCTCGTCGAGTACGAACGACCCGAGGTGCTGCTCGAGGTCGGCATGGCGGTGGACCACTACGGCGTGCCGTTCTCGGGTATCGAACACGGCGAGCTCGACCAAGAACAGCACGACTCAGTGCGCGACGTCTTCTTCGTTTCGAACGCGGCGATGCTTGTACGCGCCGACTTGTTCCACGAATTGGGCGGGTTCGACGCGCAAACATTCCCCGGATCCGACGACATCGATCTCTGTTGGCGGGCGCGCCTCGCGGGCGCGCGGGTGCTCGTCGTCCCTGACGCGCGCGTCCGTCACCGCCAAGCGACGATGCAGGACGAGCGGCCCGGCCGCCTTTCCGGCGAGGATCTCCAACGCTGGACCCGCGCGCGCGTGCGTGTGTTGATGAAGTCGTACTCCGGCATCGCGCTGGTCTGGGTGCTCCCCGCCGCGTTCTTTCTCAACGTCGTCGAAGCTGTCGGTTATGTCGTCACTCGCCGACCGCGGCGCGGCGGCGCGCTGCTGAACGGTTGGTTTTCGGCGCTGCGCCAGACGGGAGGCATCCTGCGCGCCCGTCGAATCGTCCAACGGCAAAGGCGAATCGACGACGGCGACATTCGCGATCTCATGGTGCGCGGCAGCGCGCGGGCGCGCTCCCTGGTCATGCACCGCCTGCACGCCGGCGACCGTCTCGCGGAGGTGTCGAGTCGCACACGCCTGGCTGCCTCGCAGGCTCGGAGGCGGCTGCGCAGCGCACCTTCTTTGCTCGCCGTCGCGATCGGCTTCCTCATTGTGCTCGGCTCGCGATCGCTTGTGCTCGACCGGGTCCCTGCGGTCGGGACAATGCAAGATTGGCCCGGGGTCGCGGAGCTGTGGTCGACGTTCCTGTCGCCGTGGCGGTACGCGATGCTCGGCGCCAACGCGCCCGCGCCTCCGGCGTTCGGTCTCATCGCACTGCTGTCGTCGGCTCTCTTCGGTGACACCGACCTCGCGCGGACGCTGCTCGTCGCCGGCGCGTTGCCGCTCGGGACGATCGGGGCATTCCGCCTGACGCGACCGCTGTCGGAGTTGTCATTCCCGGCCGTGGCCGCCGCGGTTGCGTATGCGTCCAACCCCATCGCGCGCAACGCGATCGGTGAAGGCCAACTGGGCCCACTGGTCCTGTTCGCGCTCGCGCCCTTCGTCGCGAGCGCGATGTTGCGCGGCGCGGCGTCGGAGAACGATGTTGCAACTCGGCTGCACGCGGCGATCTCGACCACGCTGCTGTTGTTCGTCGCGACCGCATTCTGGCCACCGGCGTTGCTCCTCGGAGTCGTGATCGCGCTCGCGTTCGCCGCCGCCGTCCCCGTCGCCCGTGGGCTCGATCTCGCCCGTCGCGTCGTTCTCGGCGCCGCGGCGACGACGGCCGCCGCCTTCGTTCTGTGTGCGCCCTGGTCGGTCACGATCCTCGGCGGGGATGCCGCGACGTTCGGGTTGTTGCCGCGCCGGCCGCTCGGGCTGACGGATGTCCTCGGGTTCCAAACGGGTGCCGCCGGATCGGGTATCGCACCGTGGGGCTTGCTCGTCGCCGCCGCGCTCCCGATCGCCGTGGCGACCGGCGCCCGCCTCGCGTGGGCCGCGCGCGCGTGGGTGCTCGTCCTGGCATCGTTGGCGATCGCGTGGGTGCCGAGCCGCCTCGACCCCGGTGCGGCGGTCCCGTCGCCGGAAGGCGTGCTCGTCCCGGCCGCGCTCGGGCTCGCGCTCGCGGTCGGCCTCGGTGTTGCCGCGTTTCTCGAGGAGTTGCGGACGTTCCGTTTCGGCTGGCACCAATTCGTCGCGGTCGCCGCCGCGCTGGGCCTGGCGCTGCCGGTCGTCGGCATGGCGGCCGACACGGTGCAGGGCGGGTGGCGTCTCGGCCGTGACGACTGGGCGGGGCACTTCTCGTGGATGGACGAGACGGTGGAGCGCGGGGGTTTCCGCGTCCTGTGGATCGGGGACCCCTCGGTGCTCCCCACCGACACGAAAATCGTCGACGGTGTCGGCTACGGCCTCACACGCGATGGGCCCGGCGACGTGCGCGCGCTCTGGGTGCCGCCCGAGGAGCGAGCCGAGCGCGTGCTCGCCGACGCGATCGCGGATGCGCGCGAAGGTCGCACCGTTCGCTTCGGTCATCTCGTGGCGCCCGCGGGGGTGCGCTATGTCGCGGTGGTCGAACGGGCGGGACCGGATTCTGGGCCGCGCGGGCGGCCCGATCCGCGATTGGCATCTGCGCTCGCAAACCAACTCGATCTCGCGGTCTCGCGCGTCGAGCGCGGTGCCACCTTGTACGAGAACGCGGCGTGGGCGGCGCGGCGCGCGACGTTGCCCTCTGGTGGCGAGTTCCCGGTCGACCCTGAGCTCGCGGACCTCACCGGCGCGACGCCGGTTGCGGGCCCGTTGTCGAGTTCGGCGCCGGCTGGTCCCGGGACGCTGCTCTGGGCCGAGGCGTCTCACGACGACTGGAACGCGCGCGTTGTCGGTGACGAGGCACGGCGCTCGGCCGCGTTCAACTGGACCAACGCGTTCGAGCTCGATCTGCGCGGTCGCGTCGAGCTCTCGTTCGACGCGGGACCGAAGCGGTTCTTCGTGTACCTCCAGCCGCTGCTGTGGCTCGTTGTCGTGGTTGCATGGTGGCGGACCCGCCGACCGAGGCGGGCCCGGTGAACGCGCGCCGGCTCCCGCTCGTCCTCGTGATTCTCGGTCTCGTGCTTTTTGGCTCTGTCGCTGGTGACGCCAACCCGGAGGTGGTGTCCACGCGCGCGGACGTCGAGCACGCGGTCGCCCGCGCGCCCGAAGGCACGACCTCGAGCGCGTGGTATTGCGCGGGCGCGCCAACTGGTATTCCGGTCGAGTCCGAGGTATTGCACATCGCCAATGTGGGCGCGGACGCGACGAGGGTGGTCGTCACCGTCTATCCCGACGACCCCGCGGCCGTGCCAGCACCGCAAACCCTCGAGGTTCCCGCGCGCTCGGTGCTGAATCCCGCGCGCGCGTCGTTGGGGCCGGCCGGCGCGGTCGTCGTCGAGACGTTCTCGCGCGACCTCACCGTCGAGTCCGGTATCGAGACGGCGAGCTCGTTGGCGATCGGCCCGTGCGCGACGACTACCGCACGCACGTGGCATTTCGCCGCGGGAACGACCGTGCGCGGTGTGCAGCAGTGGCTCGTGCTGTTCAACCCGCTCGGCACCGATGCCAAGGTGGACGTGGCGCTGCGAACCGACGAAGAAGTCAAACCGATCCCGCTCGTCGTCGACGTCCCGCGGCGCTCGAGGCTACCGATCTCGATCGACGACAACGGCCAGCGACGGCGGCAACGCGTCGCAGTCGAGGTCTCGACGCGTACCGGCCGCGTCGTGGCCGAGCAGACGCACGTATTCACCGACGGGACGGCCGGTCTGGTGACGCCGGGTGTCGCGCGCTCGGTCGGTGTCGTCGAGCCCGCGCTGACGTGGACGTTCGCGCACGCCACGACTTCGACCGCCGGTCCGACCTACATCGCGCTTGTCAACTCCGGGATCGTCGCCGCGACCGTCGAGGTCGCCGCGCTGCCGGTCGATGCCGCGCCGATCCTGCACGAAGCCACTGTGCCGTCCGATGGCGTGACGTGGGTCCAGATCGGTGGTTGCGGTGAGGGCGCACTCGCGGACTGCGTGGCAGTGGAAGCCGACTTGCAGTACGCGGTGACAGTCGACTCGCTGCAGGACGCGCCGATCGTCGCCGAACAGCTCACCCGCTACGGAGACGACACGATCGCGCTCGGCGTCGCGACGGTTCCGGGCGTGGGGCAGGGCGCTCGAGAATGGCTCTTCGCGCGGTCGCGGGTTGCGGACGAGCGGGCCGGCTATCTCGCCCTCGCCACCGTCGGTCAGGCGGTCGCGGGCGTCGAAGTCGACATCGCGATCCTGCACGACGGCACGATCGAACGGATCCCGGGGCTCCGCAACGTCGAGGTGCTCCCGGGCGCGCCGACGATCGTGTCGCTCGGGGAAGCGTTCGCGGGTGACGGCGCACTGTTCGTACGTGCGTCGGGTCCCGTGCTCGCGACCCGCACGCTCTCTGGCGCGGCCGACTTCACGATCGCGACCGGCGTCCCGTCGCCGTAACGCGAGACGTTGTCCCAACAAAATGCCATCAAAGTCCCGTTGATCGGCTGACAGCCGACCGAACGCCATCAAAGTCACTTTGGTCCGGTTGCGCGTCGCGCGGACCGACCACGTAGCGTCCGGCCGTGGCACTGCGCATCGGCCTCGCGCTGGGGATCCTCGCGATCGCGATCGTCGTCGCACTCATTCTCGAGCACCGCCGCCCGACCGCACCGCCGACGCAAGGCCGCATCGTCGTACCGGCGCAACTCGACCGCACCGACTTCCCCCGCCCCGATGCACCGTGGCTCGTCGTGCTGTGGTCGTCCCGACTTTGCGAGAGCTGCCAGGGTCTGCACGAGAAAATCGCGCCGCTCGAATCCGACGATGTCGCGGTGGTCGAGGTCGAACTCCAGGAGCAACCGGAGCTGCACCGGCGCTACGGCCTCGACGCCGCGCCGATCACCCAGATCATCGACGCCGACGGCGTGTCACACGGATCGTTCGAGGGCGCGTTCAACGCCGCCGATCTGTGGGCTGCCGTCGCCGCGCTGCGGAATGCGTAGCTACCCGCCGGGTGGCACCGTGCGGTACGGGTCGGTGAGCGGGGTCTCCGCTTCTTCCTCCGTGCCGTCGGCGTGGACGATCTTGCGGGGACCGCCGACTTTGCGTCCCATCGCGTCGTCGACCAGCTTGCCGACTTCGAAGCCGTCGAGCGTTTCTTTCTCGAGCAGTGTGGCGGCGACCGCGTCGAGACCGGCTCGATACTCGGAGAGCACTTTGCGGCAGCGGGTTTCTTCGTCGCGCAGGATGCGCTCGACTTCCTCGTCGATGACGCGGGCGGTCTCGTCGGAGTAGTCGCGCGAGTGCATCAAGTCTTCGCCGAGGAACACAGCGCCTTGCGAGCCCCACGCCATCGGGCCGATGCGATCCGACATGCCCCACTCGCGGACCATCTTGCGGGCGAGCTCGGTGTTGCCGACCAGGTCGTTATTGGCCCCCGTCGACTGGTGGCCGAACACCAATTCCTCGGCGACCCGTCCCCCCAGGCGCACGACGAGCGAGTCGGCGATGTACTCGCGCTTGTAGATATGTCGCTCCTCGAGCGGCAGTTGTTGGGTGACGCCGAGGGCCATGCCCGTCGGAAGGATCGAGACCTTGTGGAGCGGGTCGGCATGCTCGAGCACGTACGCGCACACCGCGTGGCCGCCTTCGTGGTACGCGACGATCTCCTTCTCCTCGCCGGAGAGCACCATCGACTCGCGCCGTAAGCCCATGAGCACGCGGTCGCGCGCCGCGTCGAAGTCTTCGCTGTGGACCTCGGTCGCGCCGCGCCGAACTGCGAACAGCGCCGCTTCGTTGACGAGATTGGAGAGGTCGGCACCGCTCATGCCCGGCGTGCCGCGTGCGATGACGTCGACGTCGACGTCGTCGGCGATCTTCTTGTCGCGGAAGTGCACGACCAAGATCTCGCGTCGCTCTTCTTGCGTCGGGAGCGGGACGAGAATCTGGCGGTCGAAGCGGCCCGGTCGCAAGAGGGCGGGGTCGAGGATGTCGGGCCGGTTGGTGGCGGCCATCATCACGATGCCCTCGGTCGCCTCGAAGCCGTCCATCTCGGCGAGCATCTGATTCAGCGTCTGTTCGCGCTCGTCGTGGCCGCCGCCGAGCCCGGCGCCGCGCTTGCGGCCGATGGAGTCGATCTCGTCGACGAAGATGATCGCGGGCGCCTGCTTGCGGGCAGTGTTGAACAGGTCGCGCACGCGTGCGGCGCCGACACCGACGAACATCTCCATGAAGTCGGAACCTGTGATCGACACGAACGGCACGCCCGCTTCACCGGCGACGGCGCGGGCGATCAGCGTCTTGCCGGTACCGGGCGGACCGACGAGCAACACGCCCTTGGGGATGCGCGCACCGATGTCCTTGAACTTGCCCGGCGTCTTGAGGAACTCGACCACTTCCTTGATTTCCTGCTTGACCGCGCTGTAGCCGGCGACGTCGGCGAACGTCGTCTTCGGTTTGTCGGTCGCGTACACCTTGGCGCGCGAGCGTCCGATGTTCATCACCGCGCCCATCTGGCCCTGCGCCCGGCGGCTCATCCAGACGAAGAACGCGACGATCAGGATCAGCGGCAGGAAGTAGATGAGGATCGTGCCGAACCAGTCGGACGGACGCGGCTTGTAGTCGCGGCCGACGTCGTGCTCCTCCAACAGGGCGATGTCGCGGTTGGGGAGCCCGTCGGGCTGGCCCTGGGTCGTGAGCTCCTCTTTGCCTTCGACCTTCTCGCCTTCGACGAGGGCCCCCGTGATCTTGCCGCTCGACGACTCGTACTTGATGTTGGCGACCTTGTCCTCCTCGACGAGCGTCAGGAACTCGGAATAGTCGAGCTCGACCTGGCCGCCGTCACCGCTCGGCGCCGCTCGCCATACCAGAAACCCCGTGACGAGCACGGCGAGCACGATCCACGGCGTCCAGCGCGGTCGCGGGACCGGCGGCCGGGCTCCGCCCGGGCGCGGCCGCCGGTTCGGATTCTCGGGCGGACGCCATTGGTCTTCGGGAGGGCTCATCGGGGCTCCAATGCGGACAGCGGCCCCATGCTACGGCGGCGCCATGTCGATCTCGGTCCGGGCCCGCGCCGCCTAGCCTGCGCCCGCAATGGAACCGGATCCGCGGCCGACGTCGGCGCCGTCGCCGTCGCCGTTTCGGATTTGGCATTTCGTCGCCGTGTTCCTCACGGCGTTGGCGGTCGCCCTCGTCGGGTTGTCGATCGGCGTCGCGATCCACGGCGAGGACGTCGAAGACCCCGGGTGGGCGGGGACGCTGGGTTCAGCGGTCGGCCAATTCGGCGCGTACGCGGTCGCGCTCGTGGCGATCAGCCGGCGGCGGGGCAGCGGTTCATTGCGGCGCGACTGCGGTCTGGAACTACGGGCGCGCGACTGGTGGTGTGTGCCGGCCGGCGCAGGGCTGCTGATCGTCGCGGGCGCGGTGTTGTATCCGCTGACCCGCCTCGTCGACGACGAACAAGCGGTCGTCGAGGACATCCGGGACGCTCCCGGTGCCGAGGTCGCAGTGCTCGTCGTCATCGCGGTGCTGCTGGCGCCGGTGTTCGAGGAACTCGTCTTCCGGGGGCTGTTGCTGCGAGCGCTGCTCGGCCGGGTCGACACCGGCGCGGCGATCGCCCTGTGCGCCGGGATCTTCGCCGTGCTCCACGTGCTGCTCGACCTCTCGCTCGGGACCGTCGTTCGTCTCCCGGCGCTCGCCGCGGTCGGCGCGGTGACTGCGACCCTCGTCGTGCGCTCGGGCAGCCTGTCGCCCGCGATCCTCTTCCACCTGGGCTTCAACAGCTGTTCTGTGATCGCCATCCTCGCCGAGCGCTACGCCTGACCTTGGGGACAACGGGCCAACGGGCGAGCGCGTTCTGTCCTGCGGGGACTGCGTTCTGTCCTGCGGGGACTGCGGGGACCGGGGCGGGCGATGGCCGGACGGTGGGGCCGGTGTGGCGCCGCACGGCGAAAGTGCGACACACAGTGGCCGATGTCACTGGTTGCCGCCTTCAGTCGGCGCCCGGGAGGGCCGACAACGGTCAGGCGGTACGGACTGGGAGGCAGGGAATGCATGGTTGCACAGGATGTGCGCACGATGGGCCGGTCATCACGATCCGGATGCGGATCGCCGGCCACGACGTCACGTTCCACCGGTGTGGTCGCTGTGAATCGAACACCTGGGAAGAGGACGGCGGCGTCCTGAGTCTCGACGAAGTGCTCGAGCTCGCCCGCGCCGGCCGCTGACGCGTGTGCGTCCGGGCCGACGCCCGGTCGGCTTCTCCGGCGTGCACTCGGGTGAGATCGGCACGGGTACCCCGCCTGGCATGCTGGTAGGTCGTGGACGGGCGTCCCCCACTTCCGCTCGCAGACCCGCCGATCGATGTCGCGCCGCCCGGCGCGCCCATCGGCGGCGCTGACGCGCCCGACGACGGCTTCGACCCGGAGTTTCGTTCAAGACCGCCGCTGATCGACCGACTGCTCGATCGCGTGTTCTTTCGGTCGAACGGGCTGCGCGGCGCCGACTTCGAGCGCACCCGCAAGCTCGGCGAACGGCTGGTCGGTGCCACCATCGTGCTCGTCGCGACGTGGATCGCCCTCGAGATCATCAACCCGGGGATGAACGTCTGGCCGCTCACGGACCTTGACGCGGGCCGACTGTTCACCAACACGACCACCAACGGCGGCGACATGGGCGCCCACGTGTGGTGGCCGAACTTCCTCGCCGAGAACTGGTTCCCCAAGTTGCGCCTCTCCGGATGGGCGCCCGACTGGTACGCGGGCTTCCCGGCCGGTCACTACTACTTCCCGTTGCCGGCCGTGCTCGTCACGATCCTCGACGCGATCCCCGGCGTGCCCTACAACGTCGCGTTCAAGCTCGTGACCGTCTCGGGGGTCGTGGCGCTCCCGGCGAGTGCGTACGCGTTTGCTCGCGGTCTGCGCGCCCCATGGCCGGCGCCACCCGCGTTCGCGATCGCCGCGCTCGGGACACTGGTGCAGACGCGTTCGAACTGGCAGATCTACGGCGGCAACATCGCGAGCACGCTCGCCGGCGAGTTCTCGTTCACGATCGCGCTGGCGCTGGGCCTGTTCGGTCTCGGTGCGGTCGGGGTCACTTTGGATACCGGCAAGCGCCGTTGGGTCGCGCCCCTTTTGATCGCGCTGGCGGCGATGTCGCACGTCGTCGTGGCGTTCTTCGTCGCGCTCGTCGCGGTGTTGATGGTCGTGACCAGACGCCCGCGCCGCACGTGGCCGCTCGCGGGCGCGATGGGCGCGGCCGCGCTCGCCGTGACTGCCGTATGGACGTTGCCGCTCGTCTGGCGGCACGACATGACGCAGAGCATGCGTTACGCCAAGGAGCTTCCCGAGGGTACGTGGCAGGCAACCGGGATCCTCGGTTGGTTACCCGGCCCGTTCGAGCGGACGCTCGAAGGATTCGTGCGGGCGATCGGCCGGGGCCCCGACGCGTCCGGCGTTATGAACGAGCAGCAGCTGTGGTTGCCGTCGTGGATGTGGGTGCTCATGGGCATCGCGGTGGCGATGGCGGGGTGGCACCGGCGGCGGTCGACGCTCGTGCTGCTCGTCACCGCGCTCGTCGCCGGAATCGCGTTCGTGCAATGGCTGCCGTACTTTGCGATCTGGAACACGCGCTTCTTGCCCTTCTGGTTGCTGTGCGGTGGCTTCCTCGCCGCGATTGGGGCAACCGAGCTCGCGCTCCTGGCCGGGAAGGCGGGCCGGGCCGCGCTGCGATGGGTACGCGCCGGCGATCTGTTCGACGCGCGCGCGCGGGCGTGGAACGAGCTCGCCGGGGGAGTTCCCGACGCGCCGATCGCGTCGAACGGCGGCGGCCCATCAACCATTCTCGACGCGGAGGCGTGCGCGCTGTTGCGCGTGCGGGAGGACGCCACCGAGGACGAAGTCGACCGTGCCTTCCGACAGATCGTTGCCGACTCCGACGGCGAGGATATCGACCGGTTCCGGCGCCTGTCCGACGCGTACGCGCGCCTGCGCGAACAAGCGCGAGCACGAGACGCTCGAATCGACGCGTTGACTCCGACGATCCAACAGGAGATCGACGGCGCTTCCGATTGTGTCGATCCGGCGTTGCGACGCCATGCGCTCGACGTGGTCTACCGAGGGGCATGGGACCGCGATCCGCCCGGGTGGACGCGTCCGTCGGCGCTCGGGGACGAAACCATCGAACATCGCAGCCATCTCGCCGGCTTCCTCGCGTGCACGCTCGTCGTCGTGATCGCGGGTGGATTCGGCCTGCATCGCGCATGGGACGCGCGCGACGACAACGGCGCGATCGCGATTGAAGGCTGGGCGCGTTGGAACTACGACGGCTACGAGCGAAAGACCGCGTGGCCCGAGTACTCCGGAATCATGGTCGCGCTGGGCGAGATGGGCGAGCAGCTCGGATGTGGGCGGCTGCTGTGGGAACCGTCATCGATGGAGGGTGACCCCATCAACACGTACGGCACGTCGCTCGCGCTCGAACTCATCCCGCATTTCACCGACGGCTGCATCGGGTCGATGGAAGGCCTCTACTTCGAGTCGTCGGCGACGACGTCGTTCCACTTCCTCACGGTCGCCGAGCTGGCCGCGCACCCCTCGAACCCGGTCCGTAGCCTTCCGTACGGCACGCTCGAGAATGACTTCGACCGCGGCGTGCAGCACCTGCAGATGCTCGGCGTGCGCTACTACATGGCGTGGACTGCCGAAGCACAGAACAAAGCCGCGCAGCACGACGACCTCGAGCTCGTTTCCGAAATCCCCGACCGCGATGGCGCGGATCCGCGCGGGTGGAAGGTGTACGAGGTCGCCGACTCCGCACTGGTCGAAGGCCTCCGCACCGAGCCCGTTGTCGCCGAAGCGCACGGCGGCAAGTCGTGGGAGTGCTTTGACCAACCTGAGCCGGTGCAGGGTCGGCTCCCGGAACCCGATCTGCTCGCGTGGGAGTGCAGCGCGGCCGACTGGTGGGGCGACGCGGCGTTGCTCGACACGCCGTGGGTCGAGTCGGGGCCCGACGAGTGGCAGCGTGTCGACTACGCCAACCTCGACGCCGTCGATGCGGATCGGCTTCCGCGCGTCGCGGTGACCGACATCGAGGAGGAACCCGACACCATCTCGTTCAAGGTCGACCGGACCGGTGTTCCCGTCGTCGTCAAGACTTCGTACTTCCCGAACTGGGAAGTACGCGGTGCCGACGGTCCCTGGCGGCTCGCACCGAACTTGATGGTGGTGATCCCGACTGACAACGAAGTGACGCTGACCTACGGCTTGACAGGGGTCGACTGGCTCGGCCGGCTGCTCACGGTCTCGGGCATCGTTGGCCTCGTGCTCCTCGCGCGCTGGAAGGGCGCCGCCCGCTACGCCGCCGAATACGACGCGTCGTCGGAGACTGCGAGCGCGGATGCGCCCGACGACCAGGATGCACCCATGCGTGGCGACGCACCGCCGGGAGACGACGGGCCCGAATCTCCCTCCCGAGCTCGAGGGTCGCCGGCGCTACCATGACCCGGCTTCGGGCCGACCCCCGTTCGGCCCGACACGGGTGCAGGAGCCGATCAGAGAGTGTCGCTCGACGCCATCTTCAAGGCCTACGACGTCCGCGGCGTGTACCCGGATGAGTTCGATGAGGCCATCGCGCGCCGGATCGGCAACGCGTTCGTGCATTTCACCGGGGCCTCGTCGGTGGTGGTGGGCCGCGACATGCGCCCGTCGTCGGCGCCGCTCGTCGCCGCGTTCGTAGAAGGCGCGACGCTCGCCGGAGCCGACGTCACCGACGTCGGGCTGGCGTCGACGGACCTTGTCTACTTCGCCTCGGGCCGCCTCAACGCGCCGGGCGCGATGTTCACAGCGAGCCACAATCCGGCCCAGTACAACGGCGTCAAATTATGCAAGGCGGGCGCCGCCCCGGTGGGAGAGCAGTCGGGTCTCGTGCAGATCAAGGAAATGGTCGTGGCCGGCGTGACATCGCGAGGAGAGGTCGCGGGCAAGGTCGAGCACATTGATCTGCTCGAGGAATTCGCGGCGCACGTGCGGTCATTCGTCGACAGCAGTGTGCTGCGCCCGCTGCGCGTCGTCGCCGACACGGCCAACGGCATGGGCGGGCTGGTCGTGCCGAAGGTGTTCGAAGGGTTGCCGTTCTCTCTCGCCCTACTGTACGGCGAGCTCGACGGCACGTTCCCCAACCACCCTGCCGATCCGATCCAGGTCGAGAACCTCAAGGACCTCCAGCGCGCAGTCGTCGACGCCGGCGCGGACGTCGGTCTCGCGTTCGACGGCGACGCCGACCGCGTGTTTCTGGTCGACGACCTCGGCCAGCCCGTGAGCGGGTCGACGACCACGGCGATCGTCGCCGCCGGGATCCTGGACCGTCATCCCGCTGAGACAATCGTGCACAATATCATCTGTTCGCGGGCGGTCCCCGAGATCGTACGCGAGCGGGGCGGGACTCCCGTGCGCACGCGTGTCGGCCACTCGTTTATCAAGCAAGTGATGGCCGAGACGGGCGCGATCTTCGGCGGCGAGCACTCCGCGCACTACTACTTCCGTGACAACTGGCGGGCTGACTCGGGCTGCATCGCGACGCTCCTCGTACTGGAGCAGCTGTCCCGTGCACAGGTGCCACTGTCGGAGCTGCGCAAGCCCTTCGAGCGCTACGTGCAAAGCAGCGAGATCAACAGCCGTGTCGCCGACCCACTCGCGGTGATCGAGAAGGTCGCGGCCGCGTACGCGACCGAACGCCAGGATCGACTCGACGGGCTCACCGTCGACTGCGGTGACTGGTGGTTCAACCTCCGACCGAGCAACACCGAGCCGTTGCTGCGTCTGAATCTCGAGGCGCTGAACGCAGTCGCGTGTGACGCGCACACGGCCGAAGTGCTCGCGCTGGTCCGCGGCGAGTAGAACAGAGGCCGAGGCGCCGGAACAACGGCGCAGGTATCCTGCGCCGCCGGCGCCGTGGCCCGAGCGGCCCTTCAGAGCGGAGAATGATGGCTCTTGACCCGAAGTTGCTCGAGATCCTCGCCTGTCCCGAGGACAAGGGTTCGTTGCTGTACTTCCCGGACGAGGACGCGCTCTACAACCCGCGCTTGCGCAGGCGCTACCGCATTCAAGACGACATCCCGATCATGCTCGTCGACGAGGCGGAAACGGTCGACGACGCCGAGCACGAGCGCCTCGTTGCCAAGGGCGAGGCGTCGTAGGCCCACACGATGTGTGGGAGATCGGCGTGCATTCGATGACCGATTCTCTCGGATTCCTCGACACCGTTCGGAACCTGCCCGAGCAGCTCGCCGCCGCGCACGAAGCTGCTGCCGTGTTGTTCGCGCGCGAGCGCTCGCCCGACTCGTCCGACCTTCGCAACATCGTCGTGCTCGGCATGGGTGGATCGGGCATTGCCGGTGACGTGATCGCGGCCGCCTTCGACGACGAGCTCGCGGTACCAGTCACTGTGCTCAAGCAATACCGCGTGCCGGCGTTCGTTGGACCGCACACGCTCGCGTTCGCGATGTCCTACTCGGGTGATTCCGAGGAGACCGTGTCGATGTCGCGCGAGGCCGCGAAGTGTGGCGCTCGTCTCGTCACCGTGTCGCGCGGTGGCGAGTTGGCAGCGATCGCGCGTGCCCACCATGGGCTGCACGTTCCCTGCCCGGACGGCCTCCTCCCGCGTGCTGCAATCGGCGCGCTCGTCGCACCATTGGCGGTCGCGCTCTTCCGTAGCGGGCTGGCACCGGGCGCCCACTCCCAGCTCGTACGCGCCCAGGAGCAACTCGCGCGTCGCCGCGACAAGTGCCAGCCGAGCGTCGAAGGCGCGGCGAACTCTGCGCGCGAGCTCGCCCGCCAAATCGACCGCACGATCCCACTCGTCTACGGCGGTGGCGCGCTCGGCGCCGTTGCTGCGTACCGCTGGAAGTGTGACGTCAACGAGAACGCCAAGGCGCCCGCCTTCTGCAACGCATTCCCCGAGCTCGACCACAACGAGATCTGCGGGTGGGGTCAACACGGGGACGTGACCCGCCAGCTGTACACCGTGATCGAGCTTCGGCACGGCTTCGAGCACCCGCAGCTTGCCCGCCGCTTCGAGATCACACGTGAGATCATCGACGAGACCGTGCACCAAGTGCTCAGTGTGCACGCCGAGGGGGAGGGCCGGCTCGCGCAGTTGCTCGACTTGATGTACGTCGGCGACTGGGTGTCGTGTTACCTCGCGCTGCGCACTGACGTTGATCCGGGACCGATCGACGCCATATTCGAATTGAAACGGCGCCTGGCGGAATAGCGCCACCCGCGACGGCGACGGGTGCGTGCTGTCCCCAAAGGACAATTCAGGACTGTGACGGGTGAGTGCTGTCCCCAAAGGACAATCGGAGACCGCGCCACGGAGGTGTGCGCGCTACAGAACGGAGCCCCGGTTGACGTGCAACTGGAACACGTCGGGGCGCGCGTAGTGGCCGACCACGTCGAACTGGCGCCGCGACCTGCGGATCGCGTCGAGGTCGACGTCGGCGTACAGGATCCCCTCGACTTCGCTGAGGGGACCGGCGAGCACGTCACCGTCGGGACCGACGATGACGGTGTTGCCACGCGATATCCAGTCGTCGTCACCGCCGTAGATGTCGTCGCGGCCGGGAATCGTGTCGGGCACGTCGGACGCGCGCAGGCAGGAGTTGACGCCGAGCACGTAGCAGCGACCCTCCTTCGCGATGTGACGCATGGACGAGACCCACACGTCCGAGTTGTCCCACGTCGGCGCGAGGTACACGTCGACACCCTGCTCGTACATCGCCGCGCGCGCGAGCGGCATGTAGTTCTCCCAACAGATCAGCCCGCCGACTCGCCCGAACGGCGTGTCGATCACCGAGAGCGTCGAGCCGTCGCCCTGTCCCCATGCGAGCCGCTCGCCGCCGGTCGGCATCAACTTGCGATGCGTCGCGGCCAGCGCACCCGCGGGATCAAAGTAAAGCAGCGTGTTATAGATCGTGCCGCCGTCGCATTCGTTGACGCCGACAGCGAGGTACAGCTCGTGCTCGCGCGCGATCGCGCCGAGCGCGTCGCAGGCGGCGCCGGGAATGTCGACGCACTGGTCGGCCCAACGCGCGTACCACTCGCCGTCGGCCCATGGTGTCGTCCGCCACACCCAGTCCGGATAGGTCGGTACGAACGCCTCGGGAAACGCGACGAGGCGCGCGCCGCCGCCGGCCGCCTCCTTTGTGCACCGACCGACCCTCTCGATCGTCGCCTCTCGGTCGCAAAAGACCGGCGTTGCCTGCACCGCTGCCACTCGCGCCGTTGCCGTCATGGGGCAGACAATCGCACTCCCGTCCGGTATTGTGAAGCCCCAGTCGGGCCCCGCAGCGCGGGCTGTCACCCGGTGATCCGGGCCGGCTCCAACGGTTCCGTCGCGCGCAACGCTGCGCGCCACGAAGAACGAAGGAGCACCGATGACGACGCAGACAGATTTCAAGGTCGCTGACCTCTCGCTGGCCGCATGGGGCCGCAAGGAGATCGAGCTGGCCGAAGTCGAGATGCCGGGCCTGATGGCATGTCGCCAGGAGTACGGCCCGCAACGGCCGCTCGCCGGCGCGCGCATCATGGGCTCGCTGCACATGACGATCCAGACGGCCGTGCTCATCGAGACGCTCGTCGACCTCGGCGCCGAGGTGCGCTGGGTCAGCTGCAACATCTTCTCGACCCAAGACCACGCCGCGGCCGCGGTCGCGGTCGGACGGGGCGGCACACCGGAAGATCCCAAAGGCGCGCCCGTCTTCGCATGGAAGGGCGAGACGCTCGAGGAGTACTGGTGGTGCACCGAGCAAGCCCTGCGGTGGCCTGGTCACGACGGTCCCAACATGATCCTGGACGACGGCGGTGACGCAACGCTGCTCGTGCACAAGGGCGTCGAGTACGAGCGCGACACGAAGGTCCCCGACCCGTCGACGGCCGACAACGAGGAGTTCGCGGTGATCCTGCGGCTGCTCCGCCGCCTCTACGAGGAGGACGCGCAGCTCTGGCACCGTCTCGCCGCCGGTATCAAGGGCGTGACGGAGGAGACGACGACCGGAGTGCACCGTCTGTACCAGATGATGCAGGCCGGCACCCTGCTGTTCCCGGCGATCAACGTCAACGACTCGGTCACGAAGTCGAAGTTCGACAACCTCTACGGGTGCCGACACTCGCTCATCGATGGCATCAACCGCGCCACCGACGTGATGATCGCGGGCAAGGTAGCGGTCATCTGTGGGTATGGCGACGTCGGCAAGGGCTGCGCGCAGTCACTGCGCGGCCAAGGTGCGCGCGTGATCGTGACCGAGATCGACCCGATCTGCGCGCTCCAGGCCGCGATGGAGGGCTACCAAGTCACGACGCTCGAAGACGTCGTCGATACCGCCGACCTCTTCGTGACGACGACAGGCAACAAGAACGTCATCACCGTCGACCACATGGCGGCCATGAAACACAACGCGATCGTCGGCAACATCGGCCACTTCGACACCGAGATCGACATGGCCGGCCTCG
This sequence comes from Actinomycetota bacterium, assembly GCA_052390615.1. Lineage (GTDB taxonomy): Bacteria > Actinomycetota > Acidimicrobiia > IMCC26256 > PALSA-610 > JBQTGT01. The sequence continues at coordinate 22,780 of JBQTGT010000035.1, read as the reverse complement.
CCAAGGTGAAGGGCATCGCGCGCACAAACGTGAAGCCGCAAGTCGACGAGTGGGTCTTCCCCGACGGTCGCGCGATCATCGTGCTCGCCGAAGGTCGGCTCCTGAACCTCGGCTGCGCCACCGGGCACCCGAGCTTCGTGATGTCGAACAGCTTCATGAACCAGGTGATCGCCCAAGTCGAGCTGTTCACGCACACCGACTTCTACGAGCGCAAGGTGTACACGCTGCCCAAGCACCTCGACGAGAAGGTCGCGCGCCTGCACCTCGACAAGCTCGGCGTCAAGCTCACGCAGTTGCGCGAAGACCAGGCCGACTACATCGGTGTGCCGGTCGAGGGACCCTACAAGCCCGATCACTACCGGTACTGACGTCGCCGCCGGGCTCGACTAGAACGGGCGGCATGCAAGACTTCGTGGGGCGAGTTGCGGTCGTGACCGGCGGCGCGAGCGGGATCGGGCTCGGGTTGGCCCGGCGGTTCGCGGCCGAGGGGATGAAGGTCGTCGTCGGCGACGTCGAGAAGGACGCGCTCGACGCAGCGGTGGCGGAGCTCCGCGCGGGCGGGTCCGAGATCGAAGGCGTCGTGACCGAGGTCAGCGACGCGGCCCAGGTCCAAGCGTTGGCCGATGCGGCTGTCGATCGCTTCGGCGCGATCCACGTCGCCTGCAACAACGCCGGCGTCGGCGGCGGCGGGATCACCTGGGACATGCCGCTCGAGACGTGGGAATGGATCCTCGGCGTCAACCTCTGGGGCGTCATCCACGGCGTGAAGAGCTTCGTGCCCATCCTGATGCAACAAGACGTCGGCCATCTTGTGAATACGGCGTCGATCGCCGGGCTCGTCGCGGCGCCGTTCATGGGCCCGTACAACGCGAGCAAGCACGCCGTCGTTGCGATCTCCGAAACCCTGCACCACGAACTCGCGCTCTCCGCGTCGCAGGTGAAGGTTTCCGTGTTGTGCCCGGGATGGGTCAAGACGCGCATCGCGCAGAGCGAGCGGAACCGGCCGACGCACTTGCAGCCCCCCGACGGCGCGGCCGACCCGCTCGGCGGCGCATCGATGCTGCAGCAGTTCCTCGAGCAAGGCATGGCGCCCGATGCCGTCGCGGCCAAGGTCTTCGCGGCCATCCGCGATGAGCAGTTCTGGGTCTTGACGCACGACGACGAATCCGACTTCTGGGTCAACGCGGTGCAACGACGCTTGCGGTCCCTGACCGATCGCGCGAATCCCACGCTCAACCTGCCGACGTGACACCGAATGCGGACGCGACGGCGGACCCGCTCCTGAGTTCGATTCGGTGGCATCGCGATCGCGTGCGGATCCTCGACCAGCGCGCGCTCCCGAGGCGCGTGCGGTTTCTCGACTGCGCGACCGTCGAGCAGCTGTGCGAGGCAATCGCCACGATGGCCGTTCGCGGCGCACCCGCGTTGGGCGCGGCCGGCGCGTACGGTGTCGCCCTCGCGGCGCGCACGTTGCGAACAAGTCGCGAGGTTCACCGCGCCGCCGAACGCGTGGCCGCAAGCCGACCGACCGCGGTCAACCTCCGCCGCGGCGTCGAGCACGCACTCGCTTCCTACGACCATGATGGGACCGCTGGCGCGCTCGCCGCCGCCGAACAGCTCGCCGAAGAAGATGTCGCCCGCAATCGAGCGCTCGGCTGCAACGGAGCGGCGCTCCTTCCTCCCGACGCGCACGTGCTGACCCACTGCAACACGGGCGCGCTCGCGTGTGTCGGCTACGGGACCGCGTTGGGCGTCGTGCGCGCCGCGGTGGAGTCAGGCAAACGTGTGCACGTCTGGGTGGGGGAGTCGCGGCCCATGCTGCAGGGCGCACGTTTGACCGCGTGGGAACTCGAGCGATCCGGGATCGATGCCACGCTGGTCGCGGATACGGTACCGGCGTCACTCATGGCGCGCGGCGAGATCGATCTTGTTGTCGTGGGCGCCGACCGCATCGCTGCGAACGGCGATGTGGCGAACAAGATCGGGACGTACGCACTCGCCGTGCTCGCACGTCATCATGCGATTCCCTTCTACGTCGCCGCGCCTGTCTCGACGATCGATCTCGAGACGCCCGACGGCGACGGGATCGAAATCGAGGAGCGGGACGCCGATGAAGTGCGAACTGTCGGCGCCGTCCGGATCGCACCGGAACAGTTCACGGCCTACAACCCCGCGTTCGACGTGACGCCCGCGCGGCTGATCTCGGGCATCGTGACCGAGGTCGGGATCGCGAGACCGCCGTACCGCCGTTCGCTTCCCAGCCACGTCCGGCGGGGCGCGACCGTGCCGCGCTAGGAGCAACACGCGATCGTGTCGCACCTGGTCCGTAGAGTGAGGTCGTGCTGCGGGCGATCCTGGACGAGGTGCTCGACGGGCTGTTTGCCAGTTCCTGTGCGGCGTGTAGCGCGCGCGCCCGGCCGTTGTGCGAAGGCTGTCGAGCGCAGCTGCGGGCGCCGCCGTCCGCTCCACCGCCACCTGGCGTGGATTGGTGGGTCGCCGCCTTCGCGTACGCCGGCCCGGGCCGCGAGCTCGTCGCGCGGACGAAGTACCGCAACGGCCGTGCCGCGATTCCGTGGCTCGCGGCCGCGGTATCCGCGGCGTGTCCGCCGAGCCTCGACATCGACGTCGTGACGTGGGCGCCCGCCAGCCGCACGCGCCGCCGTGACCAGGGCCTCGACCATGCCTTCGCGCTTGCCCGCGGTGTCGCCCGCCGTCTCGACGTTCCCGTCGCGGCACTGCTCGCTCGCGCCGACACGCGCGCGCAAACCGGTTCATCTTGGCTAGAACGACGACGAGGGCCTGATCTGCGCGCGACGGGCTCAGCACGACACTTGCGCGTCCTGCTCGTCGACGACGTCGCCACGACGGGCGCAACCGTGGCCGCGGCTGCCAGTGCGCTGCTGACGGCCGGCGCCGCCTCGGTTGCAGTCGCTACCGCGGCCCGAACACCCCGCCGGAACCGCCTATGAGTCGTCGCTCCTATACTGCCAACCACATGGACGTCGTCGTGTTCGGTAAGCACGTCGAGGTGCCGCCCGATTTGCGGGCGCATACGCGCGACAAACTCGAGCGCATCTCTAAATACGCGGGCGACGTCCGTCGGGTTGATGTCGACTATGACGAGCACGCCACGCGAAAGGCCGCCGACTCACATAGCTGCGAGATCCTCGTCCATCTCAATAAGCACCTCGTCAAGGGCCATGCTTGTGCTGCCGACCACTACGCCGCGCTCGACCTCGCGCTCGAAAAGGTTGCGGAGCAAATGCGTCGAATGCATGAGCGGCGAGTGCACCGGCGCAACAATTCGAAGGCGGCGCGCGTGAACGGTGCATCGAGCAACGGCGTTCCAAAGGTGGACGATCTTGATGCCGATAGAGATGACGAAGGCGAGCAAGTCACGGTCATCGTCAAGACAAAGCAGTTCGCCGTGAAGCCCATGGCCGCTGAGGAAGCGGCGCTCCAGATGGAGCTGCTCGGCCATGACTTCTTCTTGTTCACGAGCACAGAGACCGGACGCGCGGCTGTGCTGTACCGCCGCCGCGACGGCAATCTGGGAATGATCGAGGCCTCGGGCTAGCGCCTACGGGGAACGCACATGGCGACAACGGGTGGGGGCGAGTGCATCAGGGTGTTGATCGCGGACGATCACGCGCTGTTCCGGCGCGGTCTCGAGCTGGTGCTCCGCGGTGAGGACGACATCGAGGTCGTCGGGGAGGCCGCCGATGGCGTTGAAGCAGTGGCGCGTGCGGTCGAACTCGCGCCCGACGTCGTGCTGATGGACGTTCGCATGCCCGGATCATCGGGTATCGAAGCCGCTCGGCGGATTCGGTCCGCGCTCGGCAACGTCAAGATCGTGATGCTGACCGTCTCCGAGGACGAGGAAGATCTGTTCAGCGCGGTACGTGCGGGTGCGACTGCGTACCTCCTGAAGGAGGTCTCGATCGAGGAAGTCGCGGAGGCGGTTCGGGCGGTACATCGCGGGCACAGCTTGGTTTCACCGTCGATGGCGTCGAAGCTCCTCGTCGAGTTCAACTCGCTTTCGCGGCGCGTCGAGGACCAACACGGCGGTTCGCCGCATCTAACCGAACGCGAGCTGGAAGTGCTTCGGCTCATTGCGAAGGGGCACTCCAACAAGGAGATCGCGACCGAGTTGGTCATCGCCGAGAACACGGTCAAGAACCACGTCCGCAACATCCTCGAGAAGCTTCAACTGCGCTCGCGCATGGAAGCGGCGATGTACGCGGTACGAGAGAAGCTCGTCGACGCGATCTGATCGGTCTCGGCGGCCGGCGGCCGGCGCCCGAACCCCGACCCGGTATGAGGGACCAAGATCCGGTCAGCGGGTGGCCGGGAGGCGCATTTTCCCGCCGGTAGACTCGCCCCCCGCATGGGCGTCTTCAACAAGATCTTGCACGCCGGCGACGGCAAGCGACTCAAAGCGGTCCAGGCGATCGTCCCGTTGGTCTCCGCACTGGAGCCCGAGGTCGAACGCCTGAGCGACGAGCAGCTCGCCGCCCGAACGGCTGAATTCAAGCAGCGAATCGCCAACGCGCGCGCCGGCGCCAAGAACGATGACCACGAGCGCGACCTCGTCGTGGACGCCCTCGACGAGCTCCTCCCCGAGGCGTTCGCGACGACCCGCGAGGCGGGCCGGCGGGTGCTCGGGCAGCGGCACTTCGACGCGCAGGTGATGGGTGGCGCCGCCCTGCACTTCGGCTGGGTCGCGGAAATGAAGACCGGCGAGGGCAAAACGCTCGCGGCCACGCTGCCGTCATACCTCAACGCGCTCGCGGGCCGCGGCGTTCACCTGGTCACGGTGAACGACTATCTCGTCCGCAGAGACGCCGAATGGATGGGACGGATCCATCGCTTCCTCGGCCTCGAGGTCGGCGTCGTGTTCCCCAACAACGCGACACCGGACGAGAAGCGCAGGCAATACGGCCACGACATCACGTATGGCACGAACAACGAGTTTGGGTTCGACTACCTGCGCGACAACATGGTCACCCGCATCGAGCAGCAGGTACAGCGCGGCGGGCGCGAGCTCGGTGTGAAGCCGCATTTCTTCGCGATCGTCGACGAGATCGACTCGATCCTTATCGACGAGGCCCGTACCCCGCTCATCATCTCGGGTCGCGCAACCGACGCGGCCGAGCTCTACTACCAGTTCGCGCGGATCGTCCGCGGATTACAGCGTGACCGCGACTACGAGGTCGAGGAAGCCAAGCGCACCGTCGTGCCCACCGAAGAGGGGATAACGCGGGTCGAACAAGCGCTCGGTGTCGAGAATCTCTACGAGAACGTGCACCAGAACTACGTGCACCAGCTCCAGCAGGCGCTCAAGGCCAAGGAACTGTTCAAGAACGACGTCGACTACCTGGTCGCCGGCGGCGAAGTGAAGATCGTCGATGAGTTCACCGGTCGCATTCTCGAGGGCCGGCGGTGGAGTGAGGGTCTGCATCAGGCGGTCGAGGCGAAGGAAGGCGTCAAGATCAAGGAAGAAAACCAGACGCTCGCCACGGTCACCTTGCAGAACTACTTCCGCATGTACGAAAAGCTCAGCGGTATGACGGGAACGGCTGCGACGGAAGCCGGCGAGTTCGCGCACACGTACGACTTGCAGGTCGTGTCGGTTCCGACAAACCGGCCGATGGTCCGTCTCGACAATGCCGACCTCATCTACAAGGGCGAGGACGGCAAGTACGACGCCGCGGTCGACGACATCGCCGAGCGGCACGAGAACGGCCAGCCAGTACTGGTCGGGACGATTTCGGTCGAGAAGTCCGAGAAGCTGTCGCGCCTCCTGCAAAAGCGTGGCATCGCGCACGAGGTGCTGAACGCGAAGCAGCATGAGCGCGAAGCGGAGATCGTCGCCCAAGCCGGCCAGCTCGGCTCGGTCACGGTCGCGACGAACATGGCCGGTCGCGGCGTCGACATTCTGCTCGGCGGTAATCCCGAAGGCCTGGCGCGCCGCGAGTGCCTGCGCGAAGGGCTCGAGTTCGGGACGCCCGAATACGACGCGCGCTACCAAGCGCTGCTGCCGCGGTTCGAGGAGGAGGCGAAGGCCGAAGGCGACAAGGTGCGAGAGCTGGGCGGGCTGTTCGTGCTCGGCACCGAGCGACACGAATCGCGCCGGATCGACAACCAGCTGCGGGGACGGTCGGGCCGCCAGGGTGATCCGGGAGAGAGTCGGTTCTATCTGTCCCTCGAAGACGAGCTGATGCGCTTGTTCGCAACGGGCTTGATGCAGCGGGTGATGGGCGCATCGTTCCCTGACGACGTACCGCTCGAGTCGAAGATGGTCAGCAAGGCCGTCGAGCGCGCGCAAGGAACGGTTGAGGATCGCAACTTCGAGATCCGTAAGAACGTACTCAAGTACGACGCAGTGATGAACGAGCAGCGCAAGGTCATCTACAAGCGGCGTCAGCAAGTGCTCGACGGTGAGGATCTGAAGGACCAGGCGCTCGAAGCGATCGAACGCGCGATCGGCCGCCAGGTCGACCTGCACTGCGACGGCGACTACCTAGAGGACTGGGACATCGATGAGCTGCTCAACTCGATCCAGGCCTACTTCCCGACGCGCATCACCAAGGAGCAGCCCGAGGCTGCGTCCGGCCGCGAGGGTCTCGAACAGCTCCTCTTCGACGACGCGGTTTCCTTGTACGACGGCAAAGAAGCGCAGATCGGTACCGAACAACTCCGCGACATCGAGCGACGCGTGATGCTCTCGGTACTCGACCAGCACTGGCGCGAACACCTGTACGAGATGGACTACCTGCAGGGTGGCATCAACCTGCGGGCGATGGGTCAGCGTGACCCGCTCTCCGAGTGGCAGCGCGAGGGCTTCGACATGTTCGAGGCCATGATGGGACAGATCGAGGACGACTTCGTCCGTTATGTGTTCCACTTGCAAGTCGTCACCGAGGAGCAGCCGCGCGAGAAGCTGCGCAATGTGCGGTACAGCGCGCCCGAGGATCCGGTGCAAGGATCCGACGCTCTGCAACGCGCGGCCGCAGCCGGTGCGGAGACGGACGCGGAGGCGATGCCCGAGGCAGTCCCGGCCGGGCTGCCGGCCCGACCCCGTGCCGCGGCGCCGGCCGCTGCCCAAGAGCCGGTGCGGGTCGAGAAGACGCCCGGACGCAACGAACCATGCTTCTGCGGAAGCGGTAAGAAGTACAAGCTCTGCCACGGGCGTTCGTAGGCAGCCGAGCGTGCGCGACTTTTCTGAAGATCTGGCCGAGCTCTCCCGCCGCGTCGGCGATGCGCACACGTATCTGCGCATCGACGACGCGCGCTCCCGACTCGCCGAGCTCGAGGAAGAAGCAGCCGACCCCGACTTGTGGAACGACCCCGATAAGGGCCGCAAGGTCACCACCTACCTCGCCCGTGTGCGGGAAGACGTCGAACTCGTTGCCCGCCTTGATCGCGGCGCGTCGGACCTCGAGACCCTCAACGAGTTGGCGCGCGAAGAGTCCGACGAGTCGCTCGAATCCGAAATCGAGACCGGTGCCGCGCGCCTGCGCCAAGAGCTCGACCAGCTCGAATTGCGCGCGCTGTTCAGTGGCGAGCACGACGAACGCGACGCCATCTGCGAGATCCATTCCGGCGCGGGTGGCACCGACGCACAGGACTGGGCTGAGATGCTGCTGCGAATGTTCACCCGGTGGGCGCAGTCGAAGAATTTCGACGTCGAGCTCGACGAAGTGCAGGAGGGACAGGAGGCCGGCATCACATCGGCGACATTCATCGTGAAGGGCCGCTACGCGTACGGGATGTTGGCGGGGGAGCGCGGTGTCCATCGCCTCATCCGGATATCGCCCTTCGATGCCAACGCGCGCCGACAAACCGCGTTCGCGTCGTTCGACTGCGTTCCCGCGCTCGAAGAGACGGAGCAACCAGACATCGAAGTTGCCGATCTGCGGATCGACACGTACCGATCCTCCGGTGCGGGTGGCCAGCACGTGAACGTCACCGACTCGGCCGTGCGTATCACGCACATTCCCACCGGGATTGTCGTGTCGTGCCAGAACGAACGATCGCAACTCCAAAATCGGGCGAAGGCCATGCAGATTCTCGCGGCGCGTTTTGCCGAACGACAGCGGCAGGAACGCCGCAAGGAGATGGAAGCGCTGAGTGGCGACAAACGCGACGTTGCGTTCGGAAGTCAGATCCGCACCTACACGCTCGCGCCATACCAACTCGTCAAAGACGAGCGTACGCGCCACGAAACTGGCAACGTGCAGGCGGTACTCGACGGTGACGTCGACACCTTCATCGAGGCATACCTACAGTGGCGGCGGCGTGGTGACCAGGCGTGACGCGAGTGCTGATACCCGGCGGTCGGGGGTCGGACTGGTAGTTTCGGTGCCGCCCATGACCCCCCATGACGCATGATTCGTTTCGACAACGTGACGAAGGTGTACAAGGGTGATGTCGTCGCACTGCGCGGCGTCTCGCTCGAGATCGGCAAGGGCGAGTTCGTATTCCTCGTCGGCCCATCGGGTTCGGGGAAGTCCACGCTCCTGCGATTGCTGCTGCGCGACGAAGTTGCGACCTCGGGAACAGTGAACGTCGCGGGCCGCGACATCGCGCGCCTCGGAACGTGGAAGGTTCCTCAGCTGCGACGCAACATCGGCTGCGTCTTCCAGGACTACAAGCTCCTCACGAACAAGACCGTGTACGAGAACGTCGCGTTCGCGCTCGAAGTCATCGGGCGACCGAAGCACATCGTGAAGACGCAGGTACCGCAGATCCTCGACCTCGTCGGGCTCACCAAGAAGGCGAACAGCTTCCCGACCGAGCTCTCCGGCGGCGAACAACAGCGGGTCTCGGTCGCACGGGCCTTCGTCAACCGGCCGTTGATCCTGCTCGCCGACGAGCCGACCGGGAACCTCGATCCCGCGACGACCGTCGGCATCATGCGGCTGCTCGACCGGATCAACAAGACCGGGACCACCGTCGTCATGGCGACGCACGACGAGCGAATCGTCGACGCGATGCGCCGACGCGTCATAGAACTCGATCACGGATCACTCGTGCGCGATCAAGCGCGCGGCGTGTACGGAGTGGGAACCTAACGATGTCGCGACTCGCATACTTCAGCCGGGAGACCCTTATCTCCCTGCGGCGCAACTTGCTGATGACGATCGCAGGGATCATGACGGTGCTCGTCTCGCTCTTTCTCTTCGGCGGGATTCTGCTGCTTCAACGCATGGTCGACCACGGCACCAGCCGCTGGAAGGACGGTGTAGAGCTCGAGATCTTCATGACCGTCGACGCGAACGAGGCGCAGATCGCGGAGGTGCGCGAGCAGCTCACCGCGTCGATCGGCCAAGACGTCCGGGAGTTCCACTTCCTCACCAAGGAAGACGCGTACGCGGTCTTCCAGCGGATCTTCCAGGATCAGCCCGCCCTCGTCGACAGCACGAGCCCGGAAGCGCTGCCGGTCTCGTTTCGCGTCGCGCCCACCGAAGCCGAACTCACCGAGGAGCTGAAACTCAAATACGAAACCGTTCCCGGAGTCGACGACGTCCTCAGCGCCCAGGAACACGTCGACAACATCTTGACGGTCACGACCTGGGTGCGTCGATTGTTCATCGCAATGGCGGGCGTGCTGCTCGCGTCGAGTCTGTTCCTGATCATGAACACGATCCGCCTTGCGACGTTCGCGCGACGCCGTGAGATCGAGGTGATGAAGCTCGTCGGCGCGTCGAATTGGTTCGTGCGCATCCCGTTCATCGCCGAGGGGTTGGTGCAAGGAATCATCGGCGCGGGGTTCGCCTTCGGCTTTGTGTACGCACTGCGGATCGTGCTCTCGGACAACATCAAGGGCGACTCGAAGAGCCTCTGGCAGGGCTTCTACGTCACGCCGGGCGACGCCGTCGGCATCGGCCTGTGGATGTTGTTGCCGCTCGGCGCCGCGATCGGCGTCATCGGCTCTGTGATCGGACTCCGCCGCTTCCTCGAGGCGTAGCCAACTGCACCATCTGATGGGTATCTCACCCACCGCTGCGGTGCGTGAGTGCACCATCTGATGGGTATCTCACCCACCGCTGCGGTGCGTGAGTGCACTATCTGATGGGTATCTCGCCGACCGTAGCGACGCTTCGGCACTCCTCAACCGCACCGTGGGGCTGCCGATCGGGCGGTGAGGTCCCTGTGACGCGGTGTTGAGGGTGTGGAAGGTGTTCCCTACGATGCGTGGGATGACGTCGTGGCGCGGGCGCCTGGCCGCAGTCCTGGGCAGTGTGGTCGCCGTGCTGCCCACGCTGGGCCCGACCGGCGCCGCCACTGGCGCCGAGCCCAGCCCGAGTCGCGACCATCGGATCGAGGAGCTCGAATCCGCGATCGGTGAGGCGTCCGCCGAGGAAGCGTCGGCGCTGCGGGAGCTCAGCGACATCCGCGGCCGCCGCCGCGAGCTCGACGCGGCCGTCGGCGCGCTCGACCATCAGATCCTCGACGTCGAAGGTCGGATCCGGCTGCTGCGGGCGGCGGTCGATCAACTCACCTCGAAGGCCCTCACGCTCGACGCTCGCGCCGAGGCGGCCAACCTCCGCCGTGTCGACTCCGAGCAGCGCGCGTCAGACGCGGTCGCGGAGCTCTACCGGACTGAAGGCGGCGTCGCGGTTCTGGACGCCGTTCTCGACGCCGACAGCCTGCGCGACGCGCAAGTCGGCTCGCACTATTTGGTGCACATCGCCGACGACCGTCGCATCGAGGTCGTCGATTTGGCCAACCTCACACAAACGATCGAGAACCTCGAGGCCGAGGCGTCCGCGCAACGTGACACCGCCGAAGCCACGCGGGCCGAGGCGGCGGGAGAACGCGAGCAGCTCGCGGGTCTACGAGCAGATCAAGCCGCCGCGCGCGACGAGATCGCGCGCCAAGAATCGCGCGAGCAGGCGCTCCTTGCGGAGATCCGCGAACGTAGGGACGATTACACCGCCGAGCTCGCGGCCCTGCAGGCGACCTCGAATGCAATCACCGAGATGCTGTCGACGCGCCAGCGCGGGCAGAGCCGCGCTGCAAGCTTCTCAGTGGCGCGGCCGGTTCCCGGCTCGATTGGGAGCGGCTTCGGCACGCGCGTCCACCCCGTATACGGCGATACCCGCATGCACAACGGTGTCGACATGAACGCCGGCCACGGCGCGCCGATCAGGGCCGGAGCGGCGGGCATCGTCGCGTGGTCGGGGCCGCGCCAGGGGTACGGCAACACAGTGATCATCGACCACGGAAACCAGTACGCGACGCTGTACGCCCACGCGTCCGCGCTGCACGTGACCACCGGCGACCGGGTCGAGGCCGGTGCGACGCTCGCATCGGTCGGTGCGACCGGGCTCGCAACCGGTCCCCATCTGCACTTCGAGGTGCGGTTGCTCGGTGTGCCGGTGAACCCGGTCAATTTCATGTAGCACCGTCCGCAGGACGAGCGTCAGTTCTGGATCGACAGCACCTCGGCCGCGCCCGCGGCGAGTTCTTCGTCCCAGCCCTTCGGTTCGGCGAACGGCACGAGCACCAGCTTCGAGAATCCGACGTCGACGTAGCGCTCGCACGCGGCGCGCACCGCCGGCCAGCCGCGCGCGACCAGATGGCGCGGATTGACATCGGGATTCCGACCGGCGAGCACTCCGAGCAGCGCGTCGGGGAGTTCTTCGTGCGTATAGAACACCATCGTCCCGAAGTGGTCGTCATCGATCGCGCGGTCAACCGCGGCGGCCGCGGCGTCGATTGCGACTCGACCCGCCGCGCACTGCGCCGGCGTGGCGAACGACGCGAGCCAGCCGTCTCCAAGCCGCCCGACACGCTTCAGCTCCGACGGCGCCTTCCCGCCGAGCCAGACGTCGAGTGGATGCGTCGGCTTCGGCACCACGCTCATGCCCTCGTAGCGGAACCACGCGCCCTCGTGGTCGACGACGTCCTCGCTCCACAGGCGGCGCAGCAACGGAAGCGCTTCGTCGAACATCGATGCGCGATCACCGCGCGCCACGCCGAACGCCTGCTGCTCGATCGGGTTCGCGATGCCCAGTCCGAACGCCGGGAGCGCGCGACCGCCCGACAGCACGTCGAGCGTCGCCCACTCCTTGGCCACGAGCGCGGGATTGCGACCGGGCAGTACCGACACGCTCGTGCCGAGCTTGATCTTCTTGGTCCGAGCCGCCGCGAACGTCAGCGCGAGCACGGGATCGGGCGCGGGGCCGCTGATGCGCTCGGACAGCCAGAGGGAGTCGTAGCCATGCCGCTCCAACCCCTCGGCCAGCGCGCCGAGCGCCTCGCCGCCGAGCGGCCGGAGGTTCCCGAGCCCGAAGCCGACGCGAACCTTCATCCTGTTCCGATCGGCCGCGCGGGCCTCGGCTCACTGCGGGCCGGGATACCCGTCCCGCGGCCGGTCGCCTCGGTCACGCGCGCCCTTCGAAGCCCGCGGGCCGCAGGTGTGAGTACTTGCCCAGCTCGCGCCGCGCGATCTGACGCATGTGCACCTCGTCGGGGCCGTCGACGAGATGCAGCGTGCGGGCGTGCGCGTACATCGAGGCGAGCGGCCAGTCGTCGGTGACACCCGCGCCGCCGAACAGCTGGATGGCTCGGTCGATCACCGTCGTCGCGACCCGTGCCGCGATCACCTTGATCGCGGCGATCTCCATCTGTGCGTTCTTCTTGCCGACGGTATCCATCATCCAGGCGGCCTTCAACGTGAGGAGCCGCGCCTGTTCGATCTCCATGCGGGACTCGGCGATCCGCTCGCGCACGACGCCCTGGTCGGCGAGCGGCTTGCCGAACGCGACGCGCGTCTGCGCGCGTTGGCACATCAGCTCGAGCGCCTTCTCGGCGAGCCCGATCGCGCGCATGCAATGGTGGATGCGTCCCGGACCCAACCGCGCCTGCGCGATCGCGAATCCGCTGCCCTCCTCCCCGAGCAGATTCTCCTTGGGAACGCGCACGTTGTCCCACACCGTCTCACCATGACCGCCGCCCTCCGAGTGACCGAATACCGGCAACCCGCGCACGACGTGCACGCCGGGCGTGTCCATTGGGACGAGAATCATCGACTGTCGGTGATATGGGTCGGCGTCGGGGTCGGTGACGCCCATGAACACCGCGACCCTGCAGCGCGGGTCGAGGGCGCCGCTGGTGAACCACTTGTGGCCCGTGATGACATAACTGTCGCCGTCGCGTTCGATGCGGGACGAGATGTTCAGCGCGTCCGAGGACGCGACCCATGGTTCGGTCATCGCGAAGCAGGAGCGGATCTCGCCGTCGAGCAGCGGCCGCATCCACTGTTCCTGCTGCAAGGACGTGCCGAACTGGGCGAGGATCTCCATGTTCCCGGTGTCGGGCGCCGAGCAGTTCGTCGCTTCGGACAGCAGGGGCGACCCGCCCATTACCTCGCACAGCGGCGCGTAGTCGAGGTTCGAGAGCTCGATGCCGTGCTCGCCTTCGGGCATGAACATGTTCCACAGTCCGCGCTTTTTCGCCGCGGTCTTCAGTTCCTCCATTACCGGCGGCGGGAAATGTGGGTCGCCGGATTCCTCGCGTTGCGCGCGGTAGATCGGCAGCGCGGGCCGCACGACGTCCTCGTCGAACTCGATGAGCTCCGCCTTCAACCGATCGGAGCGGGCGCTGGGTGCAAAGTCCATGACACGGCACCGTACTCCCGCGCCTCGTTACGGCGCGCCTCAGGAGGTCGTCGCGTACGCCGTGGCTTCGAAGAACTCGATCGGCGGGGCCGTGCGGTTGATCTCGGGGTCTGTCGCGGCGAGCGTCGCGAGCGCGGCGCGCCGGTCATCGTCGTCGAGGGTACGAGTCGTCGTACAAAACTCCACCAGGATGCCGCTCGGGTCGTTCGTGTAGATCGACGTACACCAGCCGTGGTCGATGCGCGCGACGTCGTGACCGTTCGCGAGCCATCGGTCCTTGCGCGCGTCGAGGTCCGCGAGATCTGCGGCCTCGAACGCGATGTGGTTGACGAAGTTGGGGAGGCCGAGCGCGGTCGAGATCGCAGGGTCGAAGTCGGGCAGGTTCTCGTGGTGCAGATCCCAGATCGCGAGCAGCTCGCCGTTGCCGGTGTCGTAGAACAGATGCCGGGCCCAGCCCTGCTCCTCGTAGGGCACGACGTCGATCTTGACGAGGTCGAAACCCATCGCCTCGCTGTAGAAGCGATGGGTCGCGTGGAGGTCTCGTGTGGCGAGCGCGACGTGGTGGAATGCCATGCCTCCAGTGTGGCACGCCGTCCCCCTCCTCGTTCCGGGAGCACCCGTGACCCTCGACCCACCGCGCGTTGACCCCGACCAGATCGGGGCGTGTGCGCCGTGAATATCGTCGCGACCGCCGCGTTCATCGGCGCCGCCGTGCTTGCGGTCGCAGATTGGTGGAGCCGCGCGCGCCAGCACACCGTTGTCGAGTACGTCTGCAAGCCCGCGACCCTCGCGGCACTGCTCGTCGCGGCCGTGGCGCTGGACCCCGCCGGAGGCAACGACGACCGGCGCGCCTGGTTCGTGGCCGCGGCCGTGTTCTCGCTCGCGGGCGACGTGTTCCTGATGCTGCCCTCCGACCGGTTCGTGGCCGGCCTGGCGTCGTTCCTCGTCGGTCACGTGGCGTACGTGATCGGATTCTGGACCGACCCGCCGTCGGCGGTCGCGGTCGCCGGCGCCGCGGTCATCGTGGCGGCCGCAATCGGGCCGCTCGCCCGCCGGATCCTGCGCGCGTTGCGTGACCAACGCGCCTTGCGGGTGCCGGTCGCGAGCTACATGGCGGTCATCGCGATCATGGTCGCGTCGGCGCTCGCATCCGGGAACGCGTTGGCGGGCGCGGGGGCCGTGCTGTTCGCGGGTTCCGACTCGATGATCGCCTGGAACCGGTTCGTCCGCCCGTTCCCGTCGGCGGCGGTGGCCGTCATGGTGACGTACCACGTGGGCCAGGCATTTCTGGTTCTCTCGCTTCTCCACTGAATCCTCCGCTCGGAAGGGCCGCTCGGGCCCCGTCTCGCTTGGGCGTCGGGGTACCCGTCGCCACCCTCCGGGGCGCTCGACTCTGCGCGCGATCGGCCGATCAGAACGGGTGAGATGGGCCGGGGCGCGCGGGCGCCGTGGACCCGCGCGCGCCCGCCCGAGGCGGGCGTGGCGGTACATGGCGCCGTTCTTGGCACTGTCCGGCGCGCTCTACTTCCTGATGGCCGCTGCCGGCGTCGCAGCACCGCCGACCGTCGCGACGACGGGCGGCGCGCTCGCGTACACCGAGAACGGTGCCGCCACCGCCGTCGATTCAGGCCTCACCCTCGGCGAACCCGACCTCGACAACATCCAAAGCGCGTCGGTGTCGTTCGTCGGCGGCACATACCAAAACGGCCAGGACGTCCTCGCGTTCACGGACCAGCTCGGTATCAGCGGCATCTGGAACTCGGGAAGCGGCGTGCTGACGCTCACTGGCGTGACGACCGTCGCGAACTACCAGAGCGCGCTGCGCACCGTGAGGTACCAGAACACGAGCGACGACCCGGTGACGACAGCCCGCACCGTCCGCTTCGTGGTGACCGACGTGAACGCCGAGAGCGGCTTCGGTGACCGCACGGTCGACGTGACCGCGGTTGACGACCCGCTCGACGTCAGCACGACCGGCACTGCGCTGTCCTATACGGAAAACGCCGGTGCAATCGCGGTTGACACGGGTCTCACGGTCACCGATATCGATGACGACGTCACCGGCGCGACCGTGCAGGTGACGTCGGGTACCTACGTCAACGGCGAGGACGTCCTCGCGTTCTCGAACCAGCTCGGTATCACGGGTGTGTGGGTGGCGGGGACCGGCAC
This sequence comes from Actinomycetota bacterium, assembly GCA_052390615.1. Taxonomy (GTDB): domain Bacteria; phylum Actinomycetota; class Acidimicrobiia; order IMCC26256; family PALSA-610; genus JBQTGT01. The sequence continues at coordinate 6,980 of JBQTGT010000035.1, read as the reverse complement.
GCTGACCCTGAGCGGCTCGACAACACCCGCGAACTACTAGACCGCGCTGCGCACCGTCACGTATACGAACGGCGCCGAGAACCCGGGGACCGGTCCGCGCACGGTGACGTTCACCGTGACCTCCGCGTCGAGCGACGCGTCATCGCGCGTCATCGCGATCACCGCCGTGAACGACGCACCGAGCGCGGGCGGTGCAACGACTGTCACCGACCCAGGTGGCGGCGCAGCGAACGTGCTGGAGGACAGCGTGCCCGGCGCGGCCAACGTCCGTCTCACACCGGGCACACTCGCCGACGTCGACAGCCCGACGCCAACGCAGGTACGCGTCATCTCCGTCATTGGCGGGACGCTGCAACAGAGCGACGGTTCGGTGATCGGGCTCGGCGCCGGCGGATCGCTGCTGTCGCTCGCGGCCGGTTCGGTCGACCTGCGCTTCACGCCCACCGCGAACCGCGACACCGCGGGCTCGTTCGACTACGTTGTCGTTGACGCCGCGAACTCGAGCATCAACTCGGCCGCGTCGACCGCAACTCTCCCGATCGTGCCCGTCAACGACGCACCCAGTGCCGCGACCTCGGGTGGGACCGCGGCGTTCGTCGAGAACGGGTCCGCGGTCGTGGTCGACGTCGGTGTGACCGTCGCGGATATCGACAACACCGACCTGACCGGCGCGACCATGCAGATCACGGGCAACTACGCCCCCGCCGAGGACGTGCTGGCATTCACGAACCAACTCGGGATCACCGGCGTGTGGAACTCCGGAAGCGGGACCATGACGTTGAACGGGACGACGACGGTTGCCAACTACCAGACCGCGCTGCGCGCGGCGACGTACGCCAACACCAGCGAGAACCCGGCGGTGTCGAACCGGACCGTGACCGTGATTGTGAACGACGGCGCCGCCCCGAGCGTGGGTGCAACCCGCCAGGTCTCCGTGACAGCGGCCAACGACGCGCCGACCGCGGCCGCGAGCGGAGGCAACGCCGCGTACACGGAGAACGCGGCCGCGGTCGTGCTCGACGCGGGACTGACGACTGCCGACGTCGACAACGCGAACCTCGCCAGCGCGTCGCTGCAGATCACCGGCAACTACTCGAACGGTGACGTCGAGAACGACACGCTCTCGGTTTCCGGCGCCACTGCCTCCGACGGTGGGTCCGCGTCCGTCACCAGCGGCGGCGACGTTCGCGTCGACCCGGCTGACTCGTTCGTCGGGACGATGACTGTCGCGTACACGCTCTCTGACGGCGCGGCGACCGATACCGGGTCGATCGCGGTCACGGTCACGCCGGTTGCGGACGTCGCGGTCAGCGCCAGCGCCTCACCGAACCCGGCAGTCGTCGGCGGCGAGGTCATCGGTGACGTGATCGTCCGCAACGAAGGGCCGGGCCTGGCAACGAGTGCGGTCGTAATCGTCGACGTCGGTGCGCAAAACCGCTTGACGCGTGCGTCGGCGGGCGGGCAGGCGTGCATCGTCTCTGCACAGCGGGCCCGTTGTGAGCTCGGCAACATCGCCGCCGACGCCAGCACCCTCGCGGAGGTCACGATTCGACCGGGCGCGGCCGGAACCATGCAGGTGTCGGCGCTCGCGGGGAGTACCGCGCTCGACACCGATGACGACGACAATGTCGCCTCGGCCTCGGTGACAGTGCGACGGAGCGGATCAACCTCGCCGCCCACGACGGCGCCGTCCTCGACCACGACGACGTCGATCGCCACGGTCGAACCCGCGACCTCGACGACGACGTCGACATCGACGTCGACGAGCGCGCCGCGCCGTACGACCACGACGACCGAGCCCAAAGATCACTCGCCCGCGACCGTGGCCCCGGCTCAGTCTGGCGACGAGGAGGACGGCGGTGGCGGGGGGTCGGTGGGGCTGGCGCTCGTGTTGCTGACGATGGTGTTCGCCGCCGTCGGTGCGATCGTCTTCGGATACAGTCGGGTGCGACAGCCGTGATCGATCTCGACGCGCTCGCCCGCGCGGCTGCCGACCTCGATCCGCTGCCCGCGAGCGTGACCGGTCTTGCCGTGCTCGTGTGTGACGGCACGCCCGAGATTGCCGACGTGGTCGAGCTCGTGCAGTTCGACCAAGCCTTGACGGCGACGCTGTTGCGCACCGCCAACTCGTCGTGGAGTGCGAGCCGCGTCGAGATCACGACCGTGAAGGACGCGGTCGTGCGCCTGGGCTCGGGACCCGTGTTGTCCCTCGCATTGGCGGTCGACATTCGCGGGCGGCTGCAGCACGCGATCCCCGAGTACGGATTGGCCGAAGGCGACCTGTGGGAGCACTCGGTGGCGGCGGCGGTCGCGGCCGAGCTGGTCGCTCGGCACGCGGCTGTTCCACCTCCCGCCGAGACGGCCACCGCCGCGCTGCTCCACGACGTCGGCAAGCTCGTGATGGCCCGCTTCTTGGAACCGGCGCTGCTCGTCGCGCTCCAACGCGCGGAAGCGCAGGGGCTGACCCGCCGCAAGGCCGAGGCCGACGTGCTCGGGATCGACCATGCCGAGCTGGGCGCGCTCATCGCGCAGTCCTGGGGGCTGCCGCCGGCACTGGTCCGCGGGATCGGGAGCCACCACGAGCCGACGGCGTCCGACGTCGTTGCGTGTGGCGTCCACGTCGCGGACGTGCTCGCCAAGACCGTCGGCGCCGGCCTCGACGACAACCCCGACGCGGCGACGTTTACGACCGCGTGCGCCACCCTTGGGCTCGCCCCGGACGGCTTCGAAGCGGTCTGTCGTCTCGTCGAGGCGCGCCTCGAGGCAGTCCGCGGCCGGTTCGCCTGAACCGGGCGCGCTCGCGCCCGGCGCTCGGTCGGCGCGCCGGTCATCCGGCGAGAGCCCCACTGCCCCCGTTCTTCACTCTATGTGGCGTATTTCCGGTTGAGTAGGCCACTTAGCGTGCCGATTGCCACCCCATGCTGTTGGCCGGCGCCGCAAGAACCTCTCAATACCCGCGAACCGGACCACTGCTGGCGCGTAGCGTGGCGGTCGCCGTCTCAGTGGGGATCGGCGTGGTCAACGGCGGCGCCGCCGGCGCGCAAGACGAACCCGAGAACGAGGACCTGTGGGCCGTCGTGCAGGACGCCGACGGCGGCCTCGAGGTCGTGCGGGGCGAGGACGCCCTCCAAGCGGTCTCCGACGACATGCTCGGCCGGACCGAGAGCGAGGTCCTCAGCATCCAAGAAGACGGGCCGGTGCACGCGCTCGGCACCAACGACGCGTACCGCAGTCAGCAGTACGCGCTGGACATCGCATCCTTTGAAGCGTCGTGGACCACAACCCGCGGCACCGGGGTCATCGTGGCCGTCGTGGACACCGGCGTCCGCGGCGACCACGAGGACCTCGCTCCGATCGTCGTCTCCGGCACCGACTATGTCGACGGCGGCTCGGGTCTCGTCGACCCGAACGGGCACGGCACCCATGTCGCGGGGATCATCGGTGCCGTCGCGAACAACGGTGTCGGGATCGCGGGCGGCGCGCCGGACGTGCGCATCATGTCGGTCCGGGTCCTGAACGCCCAGGGCAGCGGTTCCAGTTCGAATGTTGCCGCGGGGATCATCTATGCCGCGGACCATGGAGCGCGCGTCATCAACCTGAGTCTTGGCGGTGGCGGCTACCAGGGCATGGAGGACGCGGTCAACTATGCCGTCGGCAAGGGTGCGCTCGTACTCGCGGCCGCGGGGAACAGTGGCATCGCATGTGAGGGTTGCATCTATCCGGCTGGTTACGCGAATGCAATCGCAGTTGCGGCGCTCGACTCGAACAAGAACCGCGCATCGTTTTCGAACTACGGCAGTCTTATCGACATCGCGGCGCCCGGTGTCAACATCACGTCGACCTACTCGCGCAACACCGCGGACTACGTGGGGATGAGCGGCACGTCGATGTCGACGCCGTACGCCTCGGCGGCCGCGGCGCTCGTCATCGCCGCCAACCCCGCGCAAACGGCCGCGCAAGCCCGCGCCGCGCTCGAAGCCGGCGCCGACGATCTCGGGTCGGCCGGTTGGGATCCCCTGTACGGCAACGGCTTCATCGACCCGCGCGACTCGGTAACGCGCGCGCTGCCTGCCGTCGGCGGCTCCGTCGGTGCGGGCTACTGGGTCGCCGACCGCGACGGCGAGGTGCACGCCTTCGGTGCGGCGCCGCACCTGGGCCAGCCCGCCGGGCTCGCGGGCATGAAGCCAATCGTGGCCATGGCCGCGACACCATCGGGCAACGGCTACTGGGTTGTCGGTGAGGACGGCGCCGTGTACGCGTACGGCGACGCCGGCCACTTCGGTGGTCTCGGCGGTCAAGCTTTGAACGCGCCGATCGTCGCGATGGCGCGCACTGCGAGCGGCCAGGGCTACTTCCTGCTCGGCCGCGACGGCGGCGTGTTCGCGTACGGCGACGCACAATTCCGCGGATCGACAGGGGGCATGAAGCTGAACGCGGCCGTCCTCGACATGACCGTATCGCCGGCCGGCACCGGGTATTGGTTCGTCGGCGGCGATGGTGGCGTGTTCTCGTTCGGTGCGCCGTTCTACGGCTCGACCGGCAGCATGAAACTGGCCGCACCCGTGATGTCGATGACGTCGAACGGGACGGGCACCGGGTACTGGATGATCGGGTTCGACGGCGGCGTCTTTGCCTTTGGTGAGGCGCCGTTCCACGGCAGCCTGCCCGGGCTGAAGCAACAATTAGGGCTGCCCACCACGCCCGCCGCGAAGCGTCTGCGCGGCCTCGCCGACGGCTCCGGGTACTACATGCTCGGATTCGACGGCTCGGTGTGGGCGTTCGGCCGGGCGAAGTACCACGGCGGGTCGGCCGGCGACGCCGTCGACCTCGCGCTCATGCCCTGGTAGTCGCGCCGGCGCGTGACGCGCTGCTCGCGCGCTGGCCCCGCTTTCCACCGTCCCGGTAGCGTCCGCCTGGATGAAACCGATCGGGCTCCATCACGTCTCCATCTGCGTTCCTGATGCCGATGCCGCGCTCGAGTTCTACGTGGACGTGCTCGGACTCGACCCCGTCGCGGAACGACCGGATCTCGGTCCCGGCTACTGGCTCGACGCCGGCGGCCAGGAGCTGCACTTGATGCAGAGCGACGAGGCGCCGCCCCGCAGCGCGCACTTTGCGATCCGCGTCGACGACGTCGACACGGCCGTCGTCGAGTTGCAGGGAAAGGGGGTCACCGTGCACCCGGTGCCGCACATCAAGGGTGCCGGTCACCAAGCGTTTTTGCACGACCCGTTCGGCAACTTCATCGAGCTGAATCAGCCCGATCGGTAGGGAGCACCGAGAATCAATCCCAGCCTTCGCCATCAGTGGTGCAGGATCTTGTCGAAGAACTGCCTCGTACGCTCGTGTTGAGGGTGTTCCAACACGTCCTCGAACGACCCTTGTTCGATGATCCGGCCTTGGTCGATGAACACGACGCGGTCACCGGCCGCGCGCGCGAACCCCATCTCGTGGGTGACGACGACCATCGTCATCCCGTCTTGGGCAAGTGTGAGCATCACGTCGAGTACTTCGTTGATCATTTCAGGGTCGAGCGCGCTCGTCGGTTCGTCGAACAGCATTACCTTCGGGTTCATCGCGAGTGCGCGCGCGATGGCGACTCGTTGTTGTTGACCACCCGACAGGTGACGGGGGTACACGGCGGCCTTCTCGGGGATGCCGACGCGGTCGAGTTGTGCGCGGGCGATCGCTTCGGCTTCGGCCCGGCCGCGTTTGCGCACCAGCCGTTGCGCGATCGTGACGTTCTGCAACACGGTGAGATGTTGGAACAGGTTGAACTGCTGGAACACCATCCCGACCTCTTCACGGACCGCGTTGAGGTCGGTCTTCCTGGCTGTGACCTCGATGCCGTCGACCAGGACCCGACCGGCCGTTGGCGTTTCGAGCAGGTTGATGCACCGAAGGACGGTGCTCTTGCCCGAACCGCTCGGGCCGAACAGCACGACGACCTCTCCCGCGCCGACGCGTAGGTCGACGCCGTTCACGGCGCGGACGCGCCCGTAGTGCTTGTGCACGTTCTCGAGCACGATCATCTCGACATCCGGGTCAGCCACGGTCGTCGAGCCCGAGGCGCCGGCGATACCACGACAGCAGCAGCGACAAGACGATCGTCATCGTCAGGTAACAGAACGTCAGCACGACATATGACGGCCGATATTGGAACGAGCTCCCGGCATAGACGCGGGCCTGCTGGGTGAGATCTCGTACTGCGAGCACGGACACGAGCGAGGTGTCTTTGAGCATCGCGATCGCATCGTTGCCGATTGCCGGTGTCATGTTGCGCACGGCCTGCGGGAGAACGATGCGCCGCATCGTCTGGGCGTTGCTCATGCCCAGGGAACGGCCGGCCTCCGTTTGTCCCTTCGCCACCGACTCGATGCCGGCACGAAACACTTCGGCCAGGTAGGCGCCATAGATCAACGCCAGCGCGATGATCGCCCGCCACTGCGGCGTGATGTCGCTGTTGTTCAACCCGAACCAGTCGCTGGTGCTGGGCACGATGACGAGCGCGATTGTGAAGATCAGCACCAGGATCGGGACGCCGCGCACGAACTCGATGTACGTGAGCGCGAGATTTCTTATGACGACGTTCTTCGCGATGCGGCCCAGTCCCGCGATCAGCCCGATCGCGAGCGCGATCGCGAACGCATAGATCGTCGTCTCGATCGTGATGCGGAGCCCGGGAATGATGCGGTCGTACGCCTGCTTGTACTGGTCGTCGGTGAAGATCCGCACGCCCATGTAGGTAAGGATTCCGAAGATGGCGACGAGCCAATAGGGAAAGTCGCGCCAGCTCCGCACCGAGCCGATCGGCAGATCGGGTGAGAATTCGCTCGGGTTCGTCAGCGGACCGTGGACGACGGTCATCGCGCACCTGCCTGTCAACGACGGTGCGCCAGGCCCTTGGGGGCCAGGCGCACCCCGACAAAGGAAGAGTTCGCACAAAACCGGCAGGTGGTCGGATGTGATCGTGGAAATTT
>JBQTGT010000034.1:0-123997 GCA_052390615.1 Actinomycetota bacterium | reverse complement strand
CTAGGTGACTGCCGAAGAAGTGGCCTTCGGCAGGATCGATCGGGGGTTGACCGTGGCCTTGTTGCCGGAAACGCGTGGCGACGCGACGGAGCGGTCATGCATGGCAGGCGTCCGGTGTCGAGATTTCGAGGTTGAAGAGCTTCTTGAGGTTCACGAGGGTGGCGGTGAGCCGGATCTGGAGCAGCACTTTGCGTTGCCCGCGGTAGCGGGCCTTGCCGAGACCGTGCATTTTGAGCTCTGCGAGTTTGCGTTCCACGAGCGCTCGCCGTTTGAGTTTCCGTCGTGTGGATGGTCGTTGCTGTTCAGCGCGCGCGGCTTGGAGTCGCGCCTCATGGAAGTTCAATACGACGCGCCGTCCCTGGGGGCTGGTCGTGCATCGCTCGCGCAGGGAACACGGGCCGCAGACTTCGGGCGCGAATTGCAACGCGACGACGCGACGACGTTTGTGATCACGCTGCTGGAACACGGTTGTGGTCTCGTTGCCGGCTGGGCAGCGCGCGGATGGGATCTCGGGGTCGATCGCGAAGTCGGTCTTGAGGAACTTGCCGGTTGTGGCCGGTGGTTGGGTCTTGGCGGTCACCTTCGTGCCGACGGCTTCGACCGCGACGCGAGTGTCGCCATCGCCATAGGCGGTGTCGCCCAGCATCTCGCGCACGGCGACGCCTGCTTGTTTCGCGGCGGTGATGAGCGCGGCGGCTTCGGGTCCGTCGGCCACGTTCGCTGGTGTCGCGCTGACGGCGAGCACGAACTCGTGATCGTGGTCGGTGAGCACGTGTGCCTTGTAGCCGTCCACCCGCTTCGAGGGGCTCTTGCGGCCGTGTCGCATGTCGGGATCGACCACCGACACGACCCGATCGGCCGCGACACCGTGACGGACCTGCGGGCCGGCGCCGTCGTCGGGTGCTTCGTCGATGTCTTGGTCGATGATCCGGCCCAACAGCTCCCGAGCATCCGCGCAGCGCTCATCGTCGGTGGTGATCGTCAGCAGCTCCCGTGCTGTCGTGACGAGCGCGTCGAGTTCGGTGCGGCGCGCCTGGCGGTCGGCCCAATCGATGTCGGCCTTGGCGCGCACGTATGCCCGCGCCCGTTTGCGCAACCGGGCCGGCAACGCCTTGGCGCCACCCGCCGCACCGATCAGCTTGGCGATCGCCTGACGCAACAGCTCGTAGGTGTCCGCCACCGCGGCCGCACCCATCACCCCCGTCGAGTCCGCGATCGCCAACACCCGCTTCGCGAACACACCCGCGGTCACCGCCCGCTCGATCGTGCGAGTCAACACGACCCCGTCGGTGTCGTTGACCAACAACCGGGAACGGAACACCGACAGGGTCGTGTGATGGAACGGGACCTCGTCGGCTTCGATCCCCAACGCCCGCTTCCAGTCCAGGTCCTTCGCCGCCCGCCGGGCCGCCTCCCGATCCGACACGTCATCGCGGATCTGACACAGGACCGCCCGCATCAACAACGACGGCGGAATCGACGGCCGGCCCTTCCCGGCCGCGTAACACCCGGCGAAGTCCGCATCTGCAATCACCTCGTCACCATGCGCGGCCAGTCGCGCATAAAACGAGTCGTCGTCCCCCTCGAACAGCCGAGCCAACAACGAATCCACCCCCAAAAGGCTCCCCTGACGGTCAGTCGTGCCCAGCATCATCACCTCGCCGCGATCCCATACGTCGAGCATGACGAACACGACCCCGAATCGCGAGCACCCTCACCCACCAACCCGCCGACTTTTTCGGCAGTCACCTAGGCCTCCCCGTCGCTGCCGTTCTCATCGGCCTGCTCAGTCTCGAGAACACGGGCGACTGCCACAACGCTATCCCCCTCGTCGACACGCGCGACACGCACACCCGTCGCGTCCCGTCCTTGCTCGGAGATCTCGTCCACTCCCATCCGCACGAGGTTGCCCGCCGACGAGAAAACGAGGATCTCGTCGCCCGGCACGACCGTAAACGCAGCCGCGACCTGTCCGCGTTTCTCGTTGATCCGCATCCCTCGCACGCCCTGGCCGCCCCGCCCCTGCCGGTTGAAGGTGACGACCGGCGTCCGCTTGCCGTGGCCACTCGAGGACACGAACAGCACCACACTGCCGTCGCGCACCACGTCGCAGCTCACGACCCCGTCACCGGTCGAACGCAGCTTCATACCCCGCACCCCCGCGGTGGCGCGACCCATCGGACGCACGTCCGCTTCGGAAAACCGGATCGCCATGCCCAGTCGGGACACCATGAACACGTCGTCGTCGCCACTCGTCTGGATCACCCGTACCAGCTCGTCGGCCTCGTTGAGGTTGATCGCGATCAGGCCGGAGCGCAGTGACGAGTCGTACTCGCTCATGCGCGTCTTCTTTACGACGCCGTTCTGCGTCGCAAAGAACAAGTACGCGCCATCTTCATACGTACGCGTGTCGATCACTGCTTGTATGTGTTCCTCGGGCTGAAGCGCGATGAGGTTGACGAGTGCGGTGCCACGCGCGGTGCGATCCTTCATCGGGATCTCGTGCGCACGCAGCCGGTACACGCGGCCGCGGTTCGAGAAGAACAGCAGGTACGAATGCGCTGTGGTGGTGAGCAGGTGTTCGACGTAGTCCTCGTCGCGGAGGTTGCCACCCCGCACACCCTTGCCACCCCGGCCCTGCGTACGGAACTGGTCGACCGCGACCGTCTTGACGTAGCCACGGTGCGACAACACGACGACCAGCTCTTCGTCCTCGATCAGATCGAGTGTCAGCAGCTCGCCGGGGTCGAGGACGATCTGGCTCCGCCGCTCGTCGCCGTACTTGTCGCGGATCGCGATCAGCTCGCTCTTGATGACACCGCGCAGCTTCACGTCGTCGGCGAGGATCGACTCCAGCTCCGCAATCGTCGCCTGCAACTCGGCATACTCATCGGCGAGACGCTGCCGTTCCAGCGCGGCGAGCCGGCGCAGCTGCATATCGAGGATGTGGTTCGCCTGCACTTCCGTGAACTCGAATTGCGCCGCTTGCAGCGCGCTGCGGGCCGCATCGGCCGATTCCGACGCGCGAATCAAGGTGATGATCTGGTCGATCATGTCGAGCGCCTTCAGGAGACCGTCGACGATGTGACCCCGGTCGCGCGCGCGCTTCAACCGGAACTCGCTGCGGCGAGTCACGACGATGATCTGGTGCGCGACATATACGTTGAGCGCGGCTTCCAGCGTCAGCAAACGGGGGACGCCGTCGACGAGCGCAAGCATGTTCGCCGGGAACGAAGACTGCATGGGTGTGTGCTTGTAGAGCTGGTTCAAGACGACCTGGGCGTTCGCGTCGCGCTTCAACTCGATGACGAGTCGCGTTACGTCCCCCGCCGACTCGTTGCGCACGTCGCGAATGCCTTCGATCCGACGATCGTTGACGAGCTCGGCGATCTTGGTGCCGATCACCTCGACCGAGGTCTGGTACGGAACTTCGGTCACGACGATGCGCTGGCCGCCCCGCGCGTCCTCATCGATCTCGGCAACTGCCCGCATACGGATCGAGCCGCGGCCGAGGCGGTACGCCTCCTGGATGCCCGCCGTCCCGAGGATCGTTGCACCGGTCGGGAAATCGGGACCCTTGACGAACTCCATGAGGTCGACCGTCGTCGCCTCCGGGTGGTCGATCAGGTGCAGGACGCCGTCGATGACCTCACGCAGGTTGTGCGGCGGGATGTTCGTGGCCATTCCGACCGCGATTCCCCCGCCGCCGTTCACGAGCAGGTTCGGAAAGCGCGCCGGCAACACCTTGGGCTCGCGGTGCTGCCCGTCGTAGGTGTCGTCGAAATCGACCGTGTCCTCGTCGATCTCGCCCACCAACTCCATCGCCAGCGCGGCCAGCCGGGCCTCGGTGTAACGCGGCGCCGCCGGACGGTCCGCCGGATCGGGCGAACCGAAGTTCCCGTGCCCGTCGATCAGCGGATAGCGCAGCGAGAAGTCCTGAGCCATTCGGGCGAGCGTGTCGTAGATCGATTGGTCGCCATGCGGGTGGTAGTTCGCCATCACCGTTCCGACGGCGTTCGCGGACTTGCGGTGCTGGCGGTCCGGGCGCATCCCCTCGACGAACATCCCGTACAAGATCCGTCGCTGCACCGGCTTCAGTCCGTCGCGTGCGTCCGGCAGCGCGCGCGCCGTAATCACCGACATCGCGTAGTCCAAGAAGGAACGCTCCATCTCCTCTTGGATCTCGATGGGCTCGATGTTGCTGAGCGGAAGCGTGTCGTCGGGCACGGCGAACCTCGAAACGAAAGCCGGGGCGTCTAGATGTCGAGGAAGCGAACGTCTTTGGCGTTCAGTTGGATGAAGCTGCGGCGCGCCTCGACGTCCTCGCCCATCAGCTTCGAGAAAATCTCGTCCGCGATCGCGGCATCTTCGACCGACACCTGGAGCAGCGAGCGCGTCGCGGGGTCCATCGTTGTCACGCCGAGTTCCTGCCAGTCCATCTCGCCGAGGCCCTTGAACCGGCTGATCTCGATCTTGCGCCCCTCGTACGCGGCCTCGAACTCGCGAAGCGCAGGTTCGTCCTTGAGGTACGCGCGTTCGTCCTTGCCGATCTTGGCGCCGTACAGTGGCGGTTGCGCGATGTACAGATAGCCCGCGCGCACGATCTCCGGCAGCTGGCGGTAGAAGAACGTCAGCAGCAGCGTGCGGATGTGCGAGCCGTCGACATCGGCGTCGGCCATGAGGATGATCTTGTGGTACCGCAACTTGTCGAGGACGAATTCCTCGCCGATGCCGGTGCCGACGGCCGAGATCAGCGTTTGGATCTCTTCGTTGCGCAGCATTTTGTCGATGCGGGCGCGCTCGACGTTCAGGATCTTGCCGCGGATCGGCAGTATCGCTTGAAACCCCGGGTTGCGGGCCTTCTTCGCGCTGCCTCCCGCGCTATCACCTTCGACGATGAACAGCTCGGCCTCTTCGGGGTTACGCGACGAGCAGTCGGCGAGCTTGCCGGGCATCGACGCCGACTCGAGCAACGACTTGCGGCGAGTGAGGTCTCGAGCTTGGCGGGCCGCCATGCGCGCGTGCGCCGCCTGCACCGACTTCTGCACGACCGTCTTGCCCTCGGCCGGATGTTCCTCGAGCCATTCGGCCAGCTTCTCGTTGGTGACTCGCTCGACGAAGGACCGAATCTCGGTGTTGCCGAGCTTGGTCTTGGTCTGTCCCTCGAACTGCGGATTCCGAAGCTTGACCGAGATGATCGCGGTCAGGCCCTCGCGGATGTCCTCGCCGAGCAGGTTCTCGTCCTTCTCCTTGAGGTGGCCCTTCTGGCGCGCGTAGCGGTTCACCACGTTGGTGAGCGACTTCTTGAAGCCCTCTTCGTGCATCCCGCCTTCGGTCGTGGCGATGTTGTTCGCGAACGAATGGATGCCTTCGTAGTACCCGCTGTTCCACTGCATCGCGATCTCGACTTCGCCGTCGGCATACGCGTCGCCGATGGCGATCACGCGTTGAAACAGCGGCTCCTTCGACGCGTTCAGGTGTGCGACGAAGTCGACGATGCCGCCCTCGTACTGGAATACCTGCTCGGTGGGCGGGTCGGGTCGTTCGTCCACGACCACGATCTCGAGGCTCTTGTTGAGGAACGCCATCTCGCGCAAGCGCTCGAGCAGCGTCTGCGCGCGGAATTCGAGCTCCTCCATGATCGTGGGGTCGGGCCAGAACGTGACCGACGTCCCGGTGTCGGACGAATCGGCCTCGGCGACGCGTCGCAGCGGGCCAGTGGGTTCACCACCGTCGACGAAGGTCTGCTCCCACCGCGCGCCGTCGCGGCGCACGACCAGCTCCAACCGGCGCGACAGCGCGTTCACGACCGAGACGCCGACGCCGTGCAATCCGCCCGAAATCTTGTAGCCCCCGCCACCGAACTTGCCGCCCGCGTGGAGCATCGTGAGCACGATCTCGGCCGCGGACTTTTCGGGATACTCGGGATGCGGATCGACCGGGATCCCCCGGCCATCGTCGACGACGCGACAGCCGCCGTCGGCCATCAACGTCACCTCGATCCGCGTCGCGTGGCCGGCCAGGGCCTCGTCGACGGAGTTGTCGACGACCTCGTACACGAGGTGGTGTAGCCCCGACGGGCCGGTCGAGCCGATGTACATGCCCGGCCGTTCGCGCACCGGCTGGAGGCCCTTGAGAATCGAGATGTCCTTGGCCGCGTACGCCACGCGTGGAGATCCTTTTGCATCGACGGTTGCGAACCTGGCCCCGCCACCGCGGTTGGGCGCGAAATACCTGGTCAGAGGGCTTTTTTGGGTTGCTTCATTGTACCAGAGACACGCCCCCGTTCGGGGCTTCACCCGCCCTCGATTTGGCCCCCAATTTGGACGCGAACCGACGTCACGATTCCAGGCCCCAGCCGGCGCCCGGCGGCCGCCACGACCTCGGGCTCGAGATAGCGCAACGGGGTTGCCCAAGACGGTCCATCGACCGCCACGGTGCATACGCCATCGCGCACGGATCGTACGATCGCGTGCGCCGCGAGGGCCGCGCCGACCACCTCGATCCATACCGCTTGCACCGAGGCCATCGTGTCGGAATCGGGAAGGCCGAACTCGCGCCCGACGACAGCGAGTGCATCGCGCAGCGACACCGGCTCGCTCACACCACGACCTCGATCCGCCCGCGAGCGACATGCAGTCGCTGCTGTGGTGCAACGTCGGCCGGCAGGTGGCCCGCAGTGGTGATCAATGTCTGACCCACCGGCAGGTTGTGCACTAGCGCGGTCGCGCGCGTCGCGTCGAGCTCGCTGAACACGTCATCGAGCAACAAGACCGGCGCCGCGCCGACAAGCTCCGCCACAATCGCGTGTCCAGCCAGGCGCAGCGCCAGCGCGAGCGAGCGCTGCTCACCCTGCGACGTCTGCGTACGCGCGTCGAGGCCACCGACTTCAAGGCGCCATTCGTCGCGGTGGGGGCCGACGAGCGTCACGCCGCGATCGACCTCGGCGCGGGCCCGACGCGCGATCGCGTCCCGGAGCAGTCCCTCCATGTCGTCAGTGTGTTCCTCCAGTGCGACACCGTCGCTCCAGTCCACCTCATAGCGGGCAGCCACGACCTCGGCATCGGCCGCGACGGCGCGGTACGCCGTGTCGACGGCGGGCAGGAGGCGTTCGATGAGTCGAAGCCGTCCTTGGATCAGTTCGGCGCCGGCTTGCACGAGCTGCTCGTCGAAGACGGCGAGCGTCGACCGGTCGGTCTCGTCTCGCACTCCGCGCCGGAGGAGCGCGTTGCGCTGCTTGAGCACGCGTTCGTAGTCCGTGCGCGCGGCGTCGTAGCGGGCGGTAACCATGACCAGCAGCTCATCCAGGTAGGACCGCCGGGTGGCAGGACCGTCCTTCACCAACTCGAGATCGTCGGGCGCGAACACCGTTACGCGCAACAAACCATGGAGATCGCGCGAGCGGGTCACCGTTTGGCGGTTTTGCTGGATGCGGTTCCGGCCGCTGACGCGAACTTCGGCCTCGAAGAGTTCGACGCGTTCGCCGTTAGCGATCTCCGCTCGCACGATCGCAACGGCTGCACCCGCGCGGACGAGCTGCGCGTCTGCCACACCGCGGAACGATCGCGCTCGCGCGACCCATCCGATCGCTTCGAGCAGACTCGTCTTGCCCTGTCCGTTGGCACCATCGATAACCGTGAGCCCGGTCGGTAGCGTGACCGACGCGGCTTCGAAGCACCGAAAGTCGGCCAACCATAGCCGCGCGACATGCGCCGCCGCATGGCGACTCGCGATGGCTGCGACCGCGCTCAGCTCGTTCAGGACGTACGCACCGGCATCAACAGGTAGAGGAACTCCCCGCCCTCGTTCGCCCGCAGCGTGGCCGGCTTCAACGGGTCGATCGTTTCCAGCGCAACTTCGGTTGAATCCATCGCGTCGGCGCCATCACGCAAGAACACCGGGTTGAACGCGACCGTGAGCTCACCACCCTCGAACTTGGCGTCGAGCGATTCTTGCGCGCTGCCGACATCCTGCGCGGACATTGACAGCTCCAATCCACTCGCGCTCATCGCCATGCGCACGGCCGCGTTGTCGCGGTTCTGACCGACGATTTGAACGCGATCAAGAGCTTCGATCAACGCCTCACGGTTGACAGTCAACCGGTTCGGATAGGCGCTCGGTATGAGCTGCTCGTAATTCGGGAAATCGCCCTCGATCAAGCGCGCCGTTACCTCGGCGCGCGAAGTGCGAAATACGACGTCGCGTTCGCGCAGGACGACTTCGATCTCCCCATCGCCCGCGAGCCGCTGTACCTCCGCCAAGCCTTTTGCCGCGACGAGGACGTGTTGACCCTCTGGAAGCATGCTGACGCCTTTGAGGTCGCGCACGGCCAAACGGTAGGAGTCGGTTGCGACAAGCCGCAGCCCGCCGCCGTACGCCGTCAAGAGCACTCCGGTCAGGATCGGGCGTAAGTCGTCCTTGGACGCGGCCCGCACGACCTGGCGCAGCGCGGCGGCAAACCCCGCCGCGTCGACCTTTACGCCGTCGCCGGCACCGGGAGCGAGACGCGGATAGTCCTCGGCCGGTTTCAGCCGCAACGACGTCATGAACCGACCGGAGGTGATAACGGCCTCGTCGCCGGTGACGTGCACCGCGACCGACCCGTCGACGAGTTTGCGCACGATCTCGCCGATCATCTTGGGCACGACCGCCACACCCGGTTCTTCCACCTCGGCCGGCACCTGGACGCGATTTGTGATCTCGAGGTCGGAGCCGACCAGTTCGAGGCCGCGCTCAGAAGCCGTGATGCGCAGATCCTGCAAGACCGGCAGCGCACCACTCCGGGTGGCAACCGTTCGCTGGGCGGTCGCCACCGCTTCGGCGAGAGTGTCCCGCTCGCACCGGAACTTCACTCGGGCCTCCTTGACAGGTGTTGGCTCAACAGGGACTGGTGTAACAGAACTTGTCGTTTCGGATGGTTGTAGTAGTAGGGCCTGTGGATTGTGGACATGTTGGTGTCGTCCCTGGTGGCGGGCCCATTCGCCCTGGGCACTGCCGTCCGCCCATGCTCACAAGGTGCGGCCGCGCTGCGTGATGAACCGGTTGCGCGTCCCCCGCGCGGCGCGCGATTTCCCCAGCTTTCCACAGGCTTATCCACTGCCGCCGTGCTTGATCCGACTGATCAGGTCGTTGACCTGCTCGAACACGACCCGTCGCTCGGCCATCTGGGCCCGGATCTTCTCGCACGCGTGCATGACGGTGGTGTGGTCCCGACCGCCGAACTCTTCTGCGATCTTCGGGTAGCTGTAATCAGTGAGCTCCCGAAACACGTACATGCCGATCTGGCGGGCCGTCACCAACGGGCGCCGGCGGCTTTTGCCGCAGAGATCCTCGATCGTCCACCCGAACATCTTGGCCGTTTCTTCGAGGATGAGCAGGGGTGTGATCACGCGAGGCCGTGTCGCCGGCAACAGATCGGAGAGGACTTCGCGCGCGACTTCGTCCGTGAGGGGCATGCGATGCAAGCTCGAATAGGCCGCGACGCGAATCAACGAGCCTTCGAGCTCGCGCACGTTGTCGACGACATTTTCTGCGATGAACGCGAGCACCGCGTCGGGAATGCCGTCGAGGTGTTCCGCCTCGGCCTTCTTGCGCAAGATCGCGAGCCGCGTCTCGAATTCGGGCGGCTGGATATCGGTGATCAGTCCCCATTCGAAGCGGCTGCGCAAGCGATCTTCGATCGTCGCGATCGACTTCGGCGGCCGATCGGATGAGATCACGATCTGGCTCCCGCGGCTGTGCAAGTCGTTGAACGTGTAGAAGAATTCTTCCTGGAGCTGCTCGGTACGCTCGAGGAA
Source organism: Actinomycetota bacterium (assembly GCA_052390615.1). Taxonomy (GTDB): domain Bacteria; phylum Actinomycetota; class Acidimicrobiia; order IMCC26256; family PALSA-610; genus JBQTGT01. Next base: position 114,200 of record JBQTGT010000034.1, on the reverse strand, counting down.
CTGGATGTCGTCGACGAGTAAGACGTCGACCTCGCGGTAACGCCGTTTGAATCCCGGCATCGACTTCGCGCGCATCGCCTCGACGAACTCGTTCATCATCGTTTCAGTCGAGACGTAACGGACGCGCTTGGAGGAGAACAACTCGCGAACGTGATGACCGATCGCGTGCAAGAGGTGCGTCTTTCCAAGGCCGGCGGGACCATAGATGAACAGCGGGTTGTACGAGCGGGCGGGTGCTTCGGCGACGGAGAGCGCGGCTGCGTGGGCGAAGCGGTTGGACGCACCGATGACGAACTGATCGAACGTATAGCGGGCGTTGAGTGCCATGGCGTTCGGTGCGGCGGTCGCTTGGGCATTGGTAGTGGGTTCGGCGACGTCGGCGGCGCGCGGCCGCTCCTCGACGGGCGGGCTCGCCACCGCGGCGCCAAGCGCGTCGACCGCGATCGGCTCGTCTCGACGGGGCGTCGTGTCGACGAGGAGCTCGACCGCGAGTTGGACACCCGTCAGCGCCTGGGACGCGTCGGCGAGCAACCCCAGATAGCTCGTGCGGATCCGTTCGACCGCGACCGAGCTGGGGACGCCGAGCACCAGTGCATCCTCGAGGAGGTCGAGCGCGCGCACCCCCTGGAACCAGGTGTTCCACGTGGCTTCGGATAGCTGGGCCCGTACCGCGGCGGCCACCTTGACCCAGAGATCGTCGGCTGCAGCAGTGCCCATGTGGCAGTTCCCCCGGTTGTCCACAGGCATGTCCACATCTGTGGAGAAGCCCGGCTGGGCCGGACTCTCCTCGGCCGAGGGTCCGGACGAGCCGCCGAACATTCGACGACACGCCCCGAGGGGAAGTGCCCGGAGGCCGGGCCGACCGCTCCACCGGGGTCGCGGACGCTAGCAGCGAGGCGGACGGGCCAACAAGCGGTCCCGGGGCGGTTGCCGGACGCGAGAGCGGTGACGCTACACTGTCCCGTCCGCATTCTGCGCGCCCTTTCCGGCGGCGCGCACCCGTCCCCGGGGCCCCAACTTCGGCCCGTGTGGGGCGATTTCGAGGAGGCCATGCGTGAAGAGGACGTTCCAGCCGAACAACCGGAAGCGCAAGCGCAAGCACGGCTTCCGGCTCCGGATGCGTACTCGCGCCGGGCGCGCGCTGCTGGCGCGCCGTCGCGCGAAGGGCCGACAGCGTCTCTCAGCCTGATCTGGCGCGTCCGAGACCGTGATTCGTTCGCTGCGCTCGCCGCCGCTCGCCGCCACCGGCGGGGAGCGCTCACCATGACGGGCGTCGCTGTCGCGCCCGCGGGTCCGCCGCGCGTTGCGTTCGCGATCGGTCGCGGCGTCGGCAACGCCGTCGTTCGGAATCAGGTGCGCCGCCGCCTCCGGGCCGCGGTCGCACGGCAGCCGGGGTTGCGCCCCGGCCATGCGTATCTGATTGGCGCCGCCCCCGCGGCGGCGGAGTACACGATGAGCAAGATGACGTCGACGCTGCGCGCGCTCGCGGCAGCCGTGCACGGAGAACCCGCGTGACCTTGGCCGCGCGTGGCCTGGTGCAGCTGGTCGATCTGTACCAAGCGTGGCACGCCGGGCGCCCCTCGCCGTGCCGGTTCGTGCCGTCGTGCTCCGAGTACGCGCGAGAAGCGATCGCAGTCCACGGCGCATGGAGAGGGACTGCGCTGGCCGGCCGTCGGCTCACCCGCTGTCGTCCTCGCGGCGGCCGCGGGTCCGATCCGGTGCCGCCGTGCCACTTGGTCGAGGGGCGCTGATGCTCGACCCGCTCTACAGCGCGATCGGGTGGCTGCTCGCGTTCTTCTACTCGTTCTTCCCCAACGAGAGTTGGGGCCTCGGCGTCGCGATCATCTTGCTCACGTGCACGGTGATGCTCGTGCTGTTCCCGCTCACCGCGAAGCAGACGCGTTCGATGATCGCGATGCAGCGGGCGGCGCCTGAGATCAAGCGCATCCAGCAGCAGTACAAGGACGACCGCCAGAAGCAGAACGAAGAAATTCTCAAGTTTTACCAAGAGAACAAGATCAACCCGCTCTCGGGGTGCCTGCCGCTCCTCGCGCAGTCGCCGATCTTCATCGCGCTGTTCGGGGTGTTGCGAAACCCGCAGGATCACGTGCCGACCGGGACCGGACGGCTCGGACGGCTCTACACCGACGTGTGCGGTGGACCGGACGTCGCCAAGGCCGCGTGCGACCAGATCGACAAGGCCGAGCGCGGGCTGCGATTCCTCTCGATGAATCTCTCGATCGCGCCCTCGCAAGCCGGCGAGGTCGCCGACGCGTTCATAGAGCGGATCCCGTACTACATGATCATCGCGTTGGTCGTCGCGCTCGGTTACTACCAAGCGCGCCAGACACAGGTGCGCCAAAAGAAGCACGGCACCGGATCGTCGAACCCGGCGATGCAGGCGCAGATGCAGATCATCTCGAAGGTCTTCCCGGTGCTGTTCGGATTCATCACGTGGGGTTTCCCGAGCGGCGTGGGCATCTACTGGGTCACGAGCAGCGCCTGGCGGATCGGCCAACAACAGCTCGTGCTCAACAAGTTCTACGACGACCCGCCGGGCGCCGGCGCCGGCGGCGCCAAACCCGCGAAGCCAACGCCCGGCACCCCGGGAACCGGGTCAAGCACGGCCAGGCCCGGGACGCCGCCTCGGCCCCACCCGCGATCGAAGGCCAAGCGAAAGCGGAAACGCTGACATGGAATGGATCGAGGTCACCGCGCGCACGCTGCCCGAGGCCGTCGACCTCGCGCTCGACCGATTGGGCGTCGTGGAGGACGAACTCGAGTACGAAGTCCTGGACGAGCCGCGGTCCGGCCTGTTCGGACTCGGACGCACGGACGCGAGAATTCGCGCACGAGTGAAGCCCTTGTCCCGCGAGAAGCCGGCCGACCGGCGCCGGCGGCGACCGCGGGGAGCGGAGCGCTCCGAACGGCGACCCTCGGGACGGGGGGCGGCGGGACGTGGAGCGTCGAGCCGGGACCGCGAAACCGAGCCGACGCCCAAGCCGGCCGGGACACCCGCCGCGCCGCGCGCGTCGGGAAATCGAAATCGCCGCCCGCGAAGTCGTGGCGGCGCGCGCAACTCTCGCCCGAACGGTGCGGGACAAGGGACGGAGGACAACGCGGTGGACCACGATGCGACGCTTCCCATCGAAGAGCAAGCCGCGGCGGCCGTCCGGTTCACCGAGGAGCTCATGCGGCACTTCGGCGCCGACGCGGCCGTCGGATCCGAAATCGTCGAAGACGACATCGAGGTGCGGGTCGAGGGCACCGGTCTCGGCGTCCTGGTCGGGCCCAAGGGCGCAACGCTGCATGCGCTCGAGGAGATCGTGCGGGCGGTCGTCCAACACGCCGCGGGCGGCCATAGCGCTCGACTTCGCCTCGACGTCGCCGACTACCGCCAGCAACGGCGCGAGGCAATGGCGGCGTTCGTGACGAAGATCGCCGACGAGGTTCGGGCAAGCGGCGTCGACCGCGCTCTCGAGCCGATGACCGCTCCCGACCGCAAGGTCGTCCATGACACAGTGGCGGAGCTCGACGGGGTGTCCACGATCTCAGAAGGCGAGGAGCCACGGCGCCGAGTCGTGATCCGGCCGGGCTGACGCCACCGGACGACGCCCGGCTGCTCGCCGTCCTCGAGGAGGGACGAGCACGCGGGTTCCTGGGCCCGGGTCCGGTGGGCCCGCACCTCCAGCATGCGCGCGGCTTCGCGATCCTCGCCGAGTCCCTTCTTGACGGTCCGCCGGTCGTGTTCGCGGACCTGGGGAGCGGCGGGGGCTTGCCCGGGTTGGTGCTCGCGAGCGCCTGGCCCGCCAGTGCCGCCACCCTCATCGAATCGCACGGGCGGCGGGCGACCGCGCTTTGCCGGTTCGCGGCGGCGCTCGGCCTCAGCGCGAGCGTCAGTGTCGTCGCGGAGCGGGGCGAGATCGCAGCCCACCAGCAGGAACACCGCGAGCGGTACGACCTCGTCACCGCGCGCAGCTTCGGCCCGCCCGCGGTCACGGCGGAAATCGGCGCCGGCTTCGTTCGACTCGGTGGTTGGCTCGTCGTGAGCGAGCCGCCCGGCCCGGTCGGCGAGCGCTGGCCGGTGGACGGGCTCGAGGTACTGGGATTTGGCCCCGCCGTCATCGCCAGTGCGAGCGGCGCGTCCTATATGGGCGCAGAGAAGCAGCGACCCGCGCTCTCGGAAACGCCGCGAAACTCGACGAGGCTCGCGAAACGCCCGCTTTGGTGACACGTTCCACGTGAAACGTCGAGACAGGACGGCGAGAGCCCATCGGTGCAGCGCGCGTGTCGGAGTAGTACAGTCCGGCCCCGCCGTGTTCCAAGCGGAGCGACTCGTCGCCATGGTCACATCGTGTCGCGGCGCGTCGTGGCCGTCCCGGAGGCAGGGATGACAACAGGAGATGCGGACCGCCGCAGCCGTCGGCGCTGGTTCGGCATCCTCGGCACGACGCCCGAACCGAAGGTGACCGAAGCACCAGCGCCCCAATCCGAGCCCTCGGATGCGAGCCCGGACAGGGGAAAAGTGAAATCGCGGGAGGAGCCGATGCCGACCAACAAGACGGGGACGGCCGACGAGGTCGACGCCGCCGCTGACGAGATCGCGGTAGTGAAGACTCCGGCGGCGGCGCCCGGCGAGGTCGACATGACACGGGCTCCCGAGCCGTGCGCGCTGCCTCGGGTCATCTCGGTGGCGAACCAGAAGGGCGGCGTGGGCAAGACCACGACCGCCGTGAACCTCGGCGCCGCCCTCGCCGAGATCGGGTTTCGCGTGCTCGTCGTCGACCTCGACCCACAGGGCAACGCGACGACCGGACTCGGGATCTCCCACCGCAACGTCGAGGGCTCGATCTACGACGTCGTCATGAACGACACGCCTGTCGAGGACTGCGTCGAACCGACCGCCGTCCGCAACCTATTCGTGGTACCGGCGACGATCGACCTGGCCGGCGCCGAGATCGAGCTGGTACCCGCGTTCTCCCGGGAGCTGAAGCTGCGCCGGGCGCTCCAAGTGGTGCGCGACGATTACGACTTCACCCTGATCGACTGCCCCCCGTCCTTGGGGCTGCTCACGGTCAACGGCCTCGCCGCGTCCGACGACGTGATTGTCCCGATCCAATGCGAGTACTACGCCCTCGAGGGTCTGGGCCAGTTACTCCGGAACGTGGCGCTGGTGAAGTCCAACCTCAATCCGACCCTCGATGTGCGCGGCATCGTGCTCACGATGTACGACGCGCGCACGAAACTGGCTGAGCAGGTGGAACAAGAGGTGCGCGCGCACTTCGGCGCGAAGGTCTACCGCACGGTCGTGCCACGAACGGTGCGAATCTCCGAGGCACCGTCGTTCGGCCAGCCGGTGACGGTATTCGACGCCACCTCGCGGGGGGCGGTCGCCTACCGCGAACTCGCGAAGGAGGTGAGCCGTGGCGCGTCCCGGCGGACTGGGTAAAGGGCTCGGCGCGCTGATCCCCACCGGCGCGGTCATCGACGCCGGGCAAGGCCTGCAGGACATCCCGGTGACGGCGGTGCGGCCGAGCCCGCAACAGCCGCGCGAGCACTTCGACGAGGAGAGCCTGGCGGCGCTGGCCGAGTCGATCCGCGAGGTCGGAGTGCTGCAGCCCGTCCTCGTCCGCCAGGACGGCGACGGCTTCGAACTCATCGCGGGCGAGCGCCGATGGCGCGCCGCCCGGCGGGTCGGCTTGCAGACGATTCCCGCGCTCATCCGCATCGCGGACGATGCCGCGGTCCTTCAGCAGGCGATCGTCGAGAACGTCCAGCGCGAGCAGCTGAACCCGCTCGAGGAAGCCGCGGCCTACCAGCAGCTCATCGAAGACTTCGCCCTCACCCACGACGACGTCGCCGGTCGGGTTGGCAAGAGTCGGGCAGCCATCACGAACATGCTGCGTCTCCTTCAACTTCCGCCGTCTATCCAGCGTTACATGAAGGAAGGTTCGCTGCGCATGGGCCACGCCCGGGCGCTGCTCGGAACGCCCGATCGGGCCTTCCAGGAACAGCTGGCCAAGCGGGCCGTCGCGGAAGACTTCTCGGTCCGCGAAGTCGAGGAGGCCATCCGCGCCCGCACCGACTCGCCCGCCAGCCGGGGCGCTGGGAGACGCCAGACGCCCGCGTTGCGCCCGCCCGGGTTGTTGGAGCTCGAGGAGCTCCTGGGCGACTACCTCGAGACCCGGGTCAAGATCACAATGGGACCCGGCCCCAGCCGCGGCAAGGTCCAAGTCGAGTTCGCAACCCTCGAGGACCTCGAGCGCATCTACCGGGTGATGACCGAGGGTGCCAAGAACGTCTAGACCGGTGGCGGCTCGGCCCCCACGCGGATCCCCTCGGTGAGCGCTGTGACGACGTCGGGGACGCGCATCGCCAATCCCGCAGCACCGTCCGGGTCGTCGCGGGAATACAGCTCGCACACCACTGCCGCCATCCGAGTTTCTCGGAGCAATGGGTACGAGCGCCCGACCGGTGCGTCGACGTCGAGCACCTTCGAGAGCGTGCCGTGCAGCGCGGTCGCGAGCCAAAGGCCGCCCTCGGAGCGGAACCGGGCGGTCGCGAAATACGCGCAGCGCGCGCCGGGTCCGAGCCCGCCGCCGATCGCGACGCACAGGTCGGCCTGAAAGCGGTTTGCCTCAGCGGCGAGCGTGTGGTGATCCTGCCCCGAATCGTCGTGGGCGACGATCGCGCCCGCCGCCCGCAGTCCCCGCGCCGCTTCGGTCGCGAGCGCGTCGAGACCGGGCTCGGAGACGAGGAAGACGGCGCGGTCGCGCAGGCGGCGCTCGTCCCGGCGCAACGCGTCACGCTCGCGCACGCTCGCAACGGAGCCGGCTGCGAGCGAGCCCAGTCGGTCGAGCGCGCCGATCGTAGCGGGCCCGCACACGCCGTCGGTCGCCAGCCCGGCGTTGCGCTGGAACTGGCGGATCGCCCGCTCCGTCTCGGGTCCGAGGATGCCGTCCTCGCTGCCGGCGTCGAACCCCAGCGCGTTGCACCGCCGCTGGAGGTCGGCGATGTCGTCGCCGCGCAGCATGGGTCGCCGCAGGTAGAGGAGCCGGTCGCCGAGGCGGTAACCGCTTTCGACCAGGACGTCCCACGTCTCGGGTCCGCATACGCCGTCGCGTTGGAGTCCGCGCGCGGTCTGGAACGCGAGCACGGCATTGCTGGTCGCGTCGTCGTACCGTCCGGTCGCCACCACCGGGTAGCCCGTCGCGCGCAGGCGCTCCTGCAGATCAACGACGGCGGCGCCGTGCGCGCCGGCGCGAAGCACGGTGGGTTCCACCGACACTTGTTAGCCGATGAAGTCGGAGAGCTCCTCGAGGAGCTGGGCCTTGCCCTTGGCGCCGACGAGCCGCTTGCGCATCTCACCCGCACTGAAGACGAGCAGCGTGGGGATGCTCATCACGTCGTAGCGCCGCGCGACGTTCGGGTTGTCGTCGACGTTGAGCTTCGCGACCCGCACCTTCGTGGGGTGCTCCTTGGCGATTTCTTCCAGCACTGGCGCGACCATCTTGCACGGTCCGCACCACTCCGCCCAAAAGTCGACGATGATCGCGGTCTCGGCGGCGCCGATCTCCTCGTCGAACGTCGCGTCCGAGAGTGTCAGAATTCCGTCAGCCACTGAGTGTCCTTTCAACCATGGTCTCCGAGCGCTTCGAGGTAGCGCTCGGCGTCGAGGGCGGCCATGCAGCCGGTGCCGGCCGCGGTGATCGCTTGGCGGTACACGTGATCTTGCACGTCGCCCGACGCGAAGACGCCGGGCACCGACGTCGTCGTTCCGTCGTGGGTCAGGACGTAGCCGTTGTCGTCGAGGTCGAGTTGCCCCGCGAACAGCTGCGTATTGGGGTCGTGTCCGATCGCGACGAACACCCCCGAGAGCGCGACGTCGTCGATGCTCCCGGTCTCGATGTCGCGCAGACGGACCCCCTCCACGCGCCCGTCGCCGAGCACGTCATCGACGACGCTATTCCAGCGGAACTCCACCTTCGGGTTCGCGAACGCGCGGTCCTGCATGATCTTCGAAGCCCGCAGCTCCTTGCGCCGATGCACCAACGTGACCTTGTCGGCGAAACGCGTCAGGAAGTTCGCTTCTTCCAACGCCGAGTCGCCACCGCCGACGACCGCGATCTCGTGGCCGCGAAAGAAGAACCCGTCACAGGTCGCGCACGTCGAGACGCCGTGACCGAGCAGGCGCGCTTCGGAGGCGAGCCCGAGCATGCGCGCCTTCGCGCCGGTCGCGATGATGATCGCCCGTCCCTGGTACTCGCCATCGCCGGCCCATACCGAGTGAGGCGGGCCGGAAAGATCGACGCGGCTCGCGTCGGCGGTCACGAACTCGGCGCCGAAGCGTTCGGCCTGCTCCCGGAACTTCGCCATCAGTTCCGGGCCCATGATCCCTTCGGGGAAACCGGGGTAGTTCTCGACATCCGTCGTGAGCATCAGTTGCCCACCGGCACCGATTCCTTCGATGACCAACGGCGCGAGATTGGCGCGCGCGGTATACACCGCGGCGGTCAGCCCGGCCGGGCCCGATCCGATGATGACGACACTGCGCGGTTCCATCGAGTCCTCGTCACGCGTTTCGCTTGGACCACAGGAACCCCCCGAGGGCGACGAAGATTCCACCCAGCCCGCACCACACCGTCCATGCGTCTCCGGGGAGGTAGACGACGAGCAGGCGGAACGTCGCGATCGTGAGCAGCACCAGCGCCGGAATCACGAGCAACGTCGCCAACAGCCCGTAGACGACGCCCTTGGTGACGGCGCGCGCCGGCTCCACCGTGCGATCGCGAACGAGCGCGACCGCCCGGTCGATGGCGTCAGTCGCGTCGGTGGTCCAGTCGCTCATTCGGTGCACCCCAGGGCGTTCCCCCGGCGGCGCAGCGTACATGGCGGGCGCGCGGCGCCTACGGGCGCAGGAATTGCGAGGCGAGCAGCGAGCAGTCGGGGGCGACGACGAGGATCTCGTAGAAATCGGCCCGGTCGACCACGAGCACTTCGGCGTCCTGACCCTGGTACTGCGCGGGGCCGCGGACCACGAGCGGATCGCCGTCGGTGCGCGCCGCGAGGCACGCCTCGTCGAGCGGCAACGCCGGGTTCGAATACTCGAGGGATTCGCTCGGCAGCGAGGGCGACGCCGCATCCAGGCCGATCGTTGCGCGTGCGCTGTTGCGGAGCGCCTCGGGGTCGGAGACGTCGCCAAAGTCCTGGCGCGCCGCGCTCGCCGTCGACTCGGTGTCCTCGTCGCGATCGGTGGCCGCGTCGCCGCCGACGAAGCCCTCCGCCTCCTCGTCGGACGCGCCCGCGTCGTCTGGGCTGTCGCCCGCGGGAGCATCGCTCGCCGTCTCGACGTCGTCGTTGCCGCCGCCGCCCGCGAGCACCGCGAGCCCGACGACGAGCATGACCGCGGCCGCGATGCCACTGCTCAAGAGCCACGGGCGCCGCCGCCCGCGCCGCGCGGCGAGCTCGTCGACCGGTCCGCTCGCGGCCGCGCGCCGCACCATTTCGGCGCGCGCCGAGTCCGACAGCGGTTCGACCGCGAGTACCGCGCGCGCGCGGCCGAGCTGCGCTCGGCGCGTGTCGACGCCGGGCGTCGACACGAGCCGACGGCGCGCGTCTTCGACGGTCAAGTCGAGGTCAGCAGCAGCGGCCGCGAGTTCGCCGTCGAGCTCGGCGCTCAGCAGCTCGTCGACGACGTCCGGCGTCAGCGGTTCGTTCGAGTCGTTCATAGCGATCGAGGACTTGGACGGTCGGGCGGGGCACTGGGGTTCCCGAGGCGGTCGGCGAGAGCGGCCCGGCCCCGAGCGATGCGAGAACGCACGGTTCCGGCGGGGATGTCGAGAATGCGGGCGATCTCGGCGTAGTCGAGATCGCCCAAATCGCGCAACGCGACGGCCGCGCGGAACTCGGCGGGAATTGTCGACAGCGCGGCGTCGACGTCGAGGCGGTTGGCGATCATATCGGCCGTGCCCGGTGCGGTCGCGGTCGCTTCCGGCAACGACTCCGCCGGCAGCGGGCGTCGAGCGCGGCGTCGGGCCTCGTCGAGCGCGGCGTTCGTCGTCACGCGATAGCACCACGTCGTGAACAGCGACCGGCCGTCGAAGGAGCGAATGCCGCGCGTGATCGCGATGAGCGCTTCTTGGGTAGCGTCGAGCGCGTCCTGCTCGTTCCCGAGAATGCGACGGCAGATCGCGTGTACGCGATCGGCATGGCGGCTGAGCAACGCGTCGAGCGCGCGTCGATCGCCCGCTGCCGCTGACGCGGCGAGTCGTGTATCGCTCCCGTCGTCTTCGCGCGCGCCCACCGGCGCGACACGCTACTGGTCAGGCGCGTTCGATCCAGGCGATGCCAACGAGCCGCGGCCCGGTGTGCACGCCGATCACAGGGCCAATGCGCCCGACGACGATCTCGGCTTCCGACACGTTCGGGCGCAGGAGTTCCGCGAATTCGTCGATGTCCGGCGCGTTCGCGTGCAGGATGCTGATCATCTCGACCCGGCCCGGCGGAACGTGGTCGATGAGGAAGCGCAACGCCTTCGACCGCGTGCGCACCTTGCCGCCCTGCTCGACGGCACCATCGAGCACGGTGATGATCGGTTTGATCGACAGCATCGAGCCCAGCATCGCCTGGGCGCCTCCAATGCGGCCGCCCTTGCGGAGGTACTCGAGCGTGTCGAGCGCGGCAAGGACGTGTTGGCGGTCGCGCCGATCCTCGACCTCGGCGACGATCGTTGCCACGTCCGCGCCCTCGCTCGCGCGCCGCGCCGCATGCAGTGCGAGGTTGCCGATTCCCATCGACGCGCTCTGAGAGTCGACGACCGCGATCGGGCACAGACCGTCGATGGCCTTCGCCGCTACCTGCGCGGACTGCATCGTCGCGGACATCTTGGCCGAGAGATTGATGCAGACGATGCCGTCGGCGCCGCCGTCGACCAGCCGGCGGAAGGCCTCTTCGAACGCGCCGACGGACGGCGCGGCCGTCTCCGGCAAGACCGACGACTGCTCGAGCTTCGTCCAGAAGTCCTGGATGCTCAGCTCCTTGCGGTCGACGAACTCTTGTTCGGCGAAGCGGATCGTGAGCGGGACAACCTCGATGCCGAGCGTGTCGCAGAGCTCCTGCGGGAGGTCCGAGGCACTGTCGGTGACGATGCGGACAGCCATGGGCTCCTCCTCGAGGGTGTGGGCGCGAGTGTGACTCGGGCACCGACCCCATGGTTACACGTCGCGACCAGGGGTGCGCCGGCGGCGCGTGACCGCTCGCGCGAGTGCCGCCAGGTCCTCGGTCTTCGCCACGACGAGGACCGCAACGTACGCGAGCGCGCCGGCGGTCGCGCCCGCCCCGGTTGCGACCGCCGCCCGGCCCGGCCCGTCGCTCCCGATCGCGCCCGCGAGCGGCGCGGCGACGGCCGCGAGCGCGCCCGCCGCGACCAGCGCCCGCGCGCCGGTCCCGACCGTCCGTCGTCCGGCGAGCGGTCCGAATCGCCGCGAGCAGGTCCGTCCGGCGATGACCGCGGCGGCGAGGTAGGCGCCACTGTAGGCGAGCGCGAGCCCGCGCACGCCGAGCGCCGGGAACAGAGCGAGGGCCAGCGCGATGTTCACTCCGTTTTCGATCGCGTTCACGACGAAGGGCGTGCGGGTGTCCTGGTGCGCGTAAAAGACGCGCAACGTAAAGAGATACGCCGAGAAGGGGACGAGGCCAATCGCGAACGCTTGCAACACGTCAGCGGTCACCGCCGCGTCGTGCGCGCTGAAACCGCCGCGGGCGAGTACCGACACCGCCGGCTGCGCGAGCACGCCGAGCAGCACGGCAGACGGGATCATCACGAGCAGCAGGAGTCGGAGTCCCGTTCCGAAGTGGTCGTCGAACGCGCCGCGGTCGTCCGCCGCGGCGTGGTATGCCAGTTCGGGTGTCGTCGTCGTCATCAACGACACCGCGAACAGTCCGTGCGGGAGCTGGAAGAACATGAACGCGTATTGATACGCCGAGACATCGCCCGCCTCACCCGTCTTGGCGAGGACCAGCACAAACAGCAGTGCGAGCTGGTTCGCTACGACGTAGCCCGCCGTCCAGCCCGACAACCGCACGAGCCGACGCACGGCGGCGTGGCGCCACGCGAAGACAGGAGGCACCCGGACTCCGGCGGCGGCCAGAGCCGGGAGCAACGCCAGCGCCATCACCGCGATCCCGGCTGTGGTTCCGAGCCCGAGCAAGAGGAGGAGCCCGGCGTCGGACTGGACGCGTTCGACATCGACCCACGCCTCCTGTGGACCATCAGCGACGCGCGTGAACGCAAGCAACGCACACACGACGATCACGTTGTTCAGCACCGGCGTGTAGGCGGCCGCGAGGTACCGCCGGCGCGCGTGCAGCGCCGCGGTCGCCAGTGTCGCGAGCCCGTAGAAGCAGATTTGGGGCAAAAAGCAGCGGACGAGGAACGTCACGACCTCGATTTGGGCGTCGCGCGTCTCGCCAGTGGCGTCGATGGCGTACGCGCGCGCGATCCACGGCGCGCCGGCCATGCCGAGTGCGGTCACGGCGACGAGCGCGGTCATCGTCACCGTGAATATGGCCGAGGTCGCCCGATCGTCACGTCGCGCGAGATGGTCGACGAACAGCGGGACGAGCGTTGCGGACAGCACGCCGCCGAGGAGGAGTTCGTACATGATGTTGGGCGTCGTATTGGCGAGGTTGTACCCGTCGGCGAGCGTCGCCCGGCCGAGCGCGTACGCGAGCACAGCGACACGCGCGAGCCCGGTGAGGCGTGACAACAACGTGCCGAGTGCGACCGCGGCGCTCGCGCGGACGAGCCGGGGTGTGTCCGTCGTGCTCACGCGGTCGCGGCGCGTCGGGCGCGGCGCGTCCGACGGATGTGGTTCCCCCACCAGAGCAAGAGGAAGCAGAGCGCGCTGACCGTTAGGGCGGCACCGACGCCGCTGAACGCAGCCGAGCGTACGGTGACCCGTGTCGGCGCGCCGATCTGGAGGTTGCGATCGGGCGATGTGAGCGTGATGGTCATCGGGAAGGTGCCCGAGGCACGTGCTTCGACCGAGAGCTCCACCGCGGGATTGTTGCCCTCCCGCAACGAGATGACTTGCGAGTTGCCGTCGGGAAAGTTGAGCTTCGAGCTGTCGATCTGAACTCGGATTGTGATCGGGCGACCCGTGTCATTGCGGAAGCTGAGCGGAACATCGAAATGACGGGACGGAACGACAACACGCTTGCGCGTCGTCGTCACGCCGCCGGTCACGACAGCCACAGTCGTATCGATCACCCCGAGCAGCGTGTCGGCCTCGTCCGCCGTGTGCACGCTGCTCGGGGCGAGCTGCAACGCTCGTTCACCTCGCGCGATGTCGGGATCTTCGGCGCCGATGGTCTCGCGCAGGGAAACGAGCGCGCGCTCGGCCGCGTAGTAGCGCGTGCCGGTCATGGGGAAGGGAGCGGGCTCGTGGGGCGCTAGCTCGCGAACGAGCGGTACGTCGTCGCGTGTCGCCGCCGGCACCCGGTCGAAGAGGTCGTCGAGCGTGCTCGCCACGACGAGCGGATTCTCCCGCAATCCCGCGAACAATGCGCGGTGGGTGGCGAGGTCGGGGAGCCAGCGCGGACGCATCGCGAGCACGACCCCGCTCGGCTCTTGGCTACCAGAGTACGCGATCACCGAAAGCGCGGAGAGCAGCTGTTGCGCGCGCAATGGCGCGGGCGCCGAACCGGAGAGAAGGTCGCGGAGCCGATCGTCCGCCGGAACGGCGCGTACGCGGCCGGTGCCGGCGGAGAGCGAGAACGGCCGGTGCTCGTCGATCGGCGCCCGGTCGTCCGCCTCGGGTGCGACCGCGTCCGCGCCGACGAGCACACGGTCGACAAGCAGCCCGCGCAGGCGCACGAGTGTGGCACTGTCGACGGGATCGACGTACACGGTCCGCGGGTCGGGCGTTTCGCCGAGCTGATCCTCGAGGGTGTCCGATCCGAGCACGAGCTGGTCCGAGAGGTGGTCGCCGAGCCCGGCCGCTTCGAGCGCGGTGAGGTCGATCGGCACGTACGGCGCGAGCAGCAGTTGCGTGGTTGGCCGCGTTGCCGCGTCGCGCACACGTGCCAAGCCGGGCGCGAGCGCAGGATCGGTGCCAGCTTGCTCCGACCACGCCGCGAGGGTCTCGGGGCCGATCTGCAACGTGAGCGGGAGATCGCCAGCCTCGGCAACGAGGGTGGCGATCGCATCGAGTCGGCCGCCCGGAGTGAGCTCGGCGACGACCGGCGGATCGGCGCCACCGTCGACGTCACTCGCGGGATCCGTGACGACGGGCCACACGGACGCTACATGCACCGGCGCCGGCCGCTGCGCCGGATCGGCGTCGACCGCGACGATCCACGTCACGAAGGACTCGAGCGTGTCTTCGCCAACGAGTGCGACCTCGAGCGGATACACGCCCGCGCGGAACAACGCCAGGCTCGGCGCGGTGGGCGAGCCGCTCAAGCCGAAGGTGAGCGCCGCCACGCCGCGAGCGTCGCGGCCGATCGACGCGAGGGGGACGCGGTCCGTATCGAGTCGGGCGCCGAAGTCTCCGTCGACCGTGCGCTCGAATCCGGCAACAGAGCTGACAGCCGAGTAGAGACGCACGCGGAGTTCGACGTCCTCGATCGGTTCCGCGGGGGTCGGGATCTGCACTTGCAGCGTGAAGTCACCCGCCAGCGCAACCCACGGCGACTGCGAAACCAGTCGGAGCCCCGTCGCGGTGTCGCGATCGTCCTGCGTGTGCGCCGGCGCCGGCCACCCCCCCAGCGCGCTCCCGAAGACTGTCGTGCAAGCCACGATCGCGAACGCGCGCCCGATCCAGGACGTCACAGTTCGCGCCTCAGCACGCACAAGCCGACGGGCAATGGCGCGAAGCCAACGCCGCGGTACAGCTCGTAGGCGATCCTGACGACGCCGCCGCGAACGCGAAACGACTGCGTCTTCATCGCCTGCAAAGGGTACAGAGCGCAGGCCTCGGTAGCCTGCTCACGTGCTGGTGGTCGTCAGCGATCCGCGCTTCGGCGCCCACGACGCCGGTCGCGGGCACCCGGAACGGCCCGCCCGGCTCGACGCCGTGCTCGCCGGTCTCGATGCCGTCGATCCCGAGGCCGTCGAGCACGTCGAGCCGAGGCTCGCGTCGGTGGAGGAGATGGCCGCGGTGCACGACATCCGGTACCTCGAGGAGCTGAGCGCCTTCTGCGCGCGCGGCGGCGGCCGCATCGACGCGGACACGGCCGCGTCGAGCGGGTCGTGGGACGCGGCGCGGCTCGCCGCGGGGGCGGGGCTGGCGGCGATCGAACGTCTCGCGCAGGGCGATGCGACCGCGGCGTTCTGCGCGGTCCGGCCGCCGGGCCATCACGCGGTACCGGCCGGGGCGATGGGTTTCTGCCTGGTCAACAACGTCGCGGTGGCGGCGGCCGCGCTTCGTCGCGCCGGCGATCGGGTGCTGATCGTCGACTGGGATGCCCACCACGGCAACGGCACCCAGGACGCGTTCTATCGAGATCCGGCCGTCGTATACGTCTCGATGCATCAGTGGCCGCTCTATCCAGGCACTGGCCGACTCGACGAAACGGGCGAGGGCGCGGGGGCGGGCGCCACGGTGAACGTGCCGCTTCCCGCGGGCGCGACCGGCGATGTCTACCTCGACGCGTTCGACACGGTGATCGCACCCGTTTCCGAGGGATTCGCACCGGACTGGGTGCTGATCTCCGCCGGGTACGACGCGCACCGCGCCGACCCGCTGACGGGCCTCGGATTGGCTGCGGGGGACTATGGCGACCTCACGGCCCGGAGTCTCGCCCTGGCTCCGCCAGGCCGCGCGATTTGTTTTCTGGAGGGGGGCTACGACCTCGCCGCCCTTCGAGATTCGGTCGCCGCGACCGCCTCCACCATGGTCGGGGCGCCCGTCTGGCCGGAGCCGGCGACCTCGGGCGGCCCCGGCCGAGAGGTCGTCGGGGCCGTTCGAGACCTCCGTACCAGCGAATTCACCGGCTGATCGGTTTCAGCAGCCCGCTCCCCGTGCCGATCAGAAGACCGGTCAAGGGGAGGAACGCCGGCGTGTTGGATCTCGATCAGCTCCTGCGTTTCGCCGTGGAACGCGGCGCATCGGACGTGCACATCAAGGTGGGCTCACCGCCGTTCATCCGCATCGACGGGCGGCTCGAGCGCACCGACCACGGCATGGTTTCGCCCGTCGAAACGGAACGCATCGCGTTCGCGATCATGCCCAAGCAGCGCGCCGAGGAGTTCATCGCGTCCTCCGAGGCCGATTTCGCGTATTCCGTTTCGGGCCTCGGCCGCTTCCGCGTGAACGTGTTGCGTCAGCGCGGCTCGGTCGGCCTCGTGTTGCGGCAGGTCCAGAGCGAGATCCCGGGCTTCGAGGCGCTCGGGTTGCCGCCAGTCGTGCAACGGCTCGCGGAGCACCCACGCGGCCTCGTGCTGGTCACGGGGCCTACGGGCTCGGGCAAGACGACGACGCTCGCGTCGATGATCGACTACATCAACGAGACGATGCACCGGCACATCGTGACGATCGAGGATCCGATCGAAGTGTTGCACGCGGACAAGAACTCGATCGTCAACCAGCGCGAGGTTGGTACCGACACGGCCGACTTCCACGCCGCGCTGAAGCGGGTACTGCGCCAGGACCCGGACGTGATCCTCGTCGGCGAGATGCGTGACCCCGAGACCGTCAAGACGGCACTCGCGGCCGCCGAAACCGGTCACCTCGTGTTCTCGACGTTGCACACGATCAGCGCCACCGACTCGATCAACCGCATCATCGACTTCTTCCCGCCCCATGAGCAGCGCCAGGTGCGGATGTCGGTCGCGGCGTCGCTGCGCGGCATCGTCAGCCAGCGGCTGGTGGAGAAACGGGGCGGCGGCCGGGTGCCGGCGGTCGAGGTGCTGGTCGCGACGGGCCGGGTGTTCGACAAGATCGTGAATCCCGACGAGACCCACGAGATTGAAGAGATCATCGCCGACGGCGAGTTCTACGGGATGCAGACGTTCGACCAGAGCCTCCTCGGCCTGTACGGCGACGGCGCGATCGACCTGCGCGAGGCGCTCGCGGCGTCGACAAGCCCGCACGACCTGCGCCTCATGATCGAACAGCACACGATGGCGACCGCCGCGCAGCAAACCGCCGCCGGGCACTGAGCCTGTTCGTACCGCAACGGTCGCTGCGCGACCGTTGCGGTACGAACACGATTACTGGGGCGGTGCTTCCACGGCGATCGCGGTGCCGCCACCATCGGGTCGGGGCTCGCGTAGGAGTTCGGCCAGTCCGCCGATTGCGCCGAACAGGCCGCCCATCTCGTTGGGCAGGAAGATCTTCGTGGCCTGCCCGTCCGCGATCGCTTGCAGCGCTTCGAGGTACTTGATCGCCAGCAGGTCGGGGGTGGGGTCACCCTCGTGAATCGCGCCGTACACGTTGCGGATGGCGCTGGCTTGCCCTTCGGCGACGGCGATCTGGCGGGCCCGCTCCGCTTCGGCGAGCCGTTCGATGGCTTCGGCCTGGCCCTGGGCTTCGAGGATGTTGCGCTGGCGCTGGCCTTCGGCTTCGAGGATTGCCGACTGCTTGTCGCCCTCGGCGCGGGTGATCGCGGCCTCCCGCACACCCTGGGCTTCGGTCACGACCGCGCGGCGGGTACGCTCCGACTGCATCTGTTGGTGCATCGAGTGGACAATGTCGGGCGGCGGGTCGATGCGTTGTATCTCGACGCGCACGACCTTCGTGCCCCACTTGTCGGTGGCGTCGTCGAGGATGTCTCGCAGCTTCGCGTTGATCGTGTCGCGAGAAGTAAGGGCGTCGTCGAGCTGCATGTCGCCGATCACGTTGCGCAGGTTGGTCTGCGCGAGCTTGGTAGCCGCGAGCTGGAAGTTGGCGACGTTGTACGCGAGCCGCTGCGGGTCGGTGGCTTCGTAATAGATGACGGCGTCGACGGAGACGACGACGTTGTCGGAGGTGATGACCTCTTGGGGCGGCACGTCGACGACCTGCTCGCGCATGTCGACGAGGAGGAGGCGGTCGATAATTGGAAAGATCATCCGTAGCCCGGGCTCGGTGGTCGCGTGGTACTTGCCGAGGCGTTCGACCAGCCCGCGCTGGAACGGCCGGACGATCCGCACGCTCATCGCCAAGGCCACGAAGAACAAGATGACGACGACGATGACAACGATCAGCAGTGGAGTCACTCCGAGGCCTCCGGCGTGCGGACGATGAGTCGAGTTCCGTCGACCCGGATGATGTTGACGGTCACGCCGGCGCTGATCGGGGTTCCGTCCCCGCTTTCCGCGCGCCATTCTTCACGCTCGACCCGCACCAGTCCGGTCGCGTGAGGGCTGCCGGGGATCTCCTGGAGCACGATCCCTTGACGACCCGAGAAACGAGTCGCGCCCACCGAGGCGGCCTGCTCGCCGCCGCTCATGCGCCGCCCGATGGGGACGAGGATTGCGAGGGACGCGCCCCCGACGCCACCGAACACGAGCCATTGGATCGTCGGGCTGACGTCCGCGAACGCGAGGATGCACGCGATGGCGGCGCCGATTGCGAACGAGAACATGAAGAACATGCCGGGGACGGCCAGCTCGCCCAGCACGAGTGCCGCCGTTGCCGCTAACCAGAACCAGCGCCAACCCTCATCCATGTCGGGGTTCACGGTAGCAATGGTCCTGGCCGGGCCCGCGACAATGGGGCCGTGAACGTCCCCCCGCGGCTGGCGCGCTTCTTCGAATCGGGCTCCGCATCGCAGCAGTTGAGCGATCTGTTGCGGGGCGCGAAGCACCGTGCCTACCTGGTGGGCGGCAGCGTTCGGGACGCCTTCATGGACCGCAACGATCGCGTCGGCGACGTCGACATTGCCACCGACGCCCGACCGGAGACCGTGGCCGGCCTGGTGCACGGCTGGGCCGACTCGGTGTGGTTGCAGGGCCAGCGGTTCGGGACGATCGGCTGTGAGAAAGACGGCGAGGCATTCGAGATCACGACCTTTCGCGCGGACGTGTACCACCCTGAGAGCCGCAAGCCGACCGTGACGTACTCGGACACCATCGAGACGGATCTGTCGCGTCGGGATTTCACGGTGAACGCGATGGCAATCGCGCTCGACGAGCCCGAGTTGGTGGATCCCTTCGGTGGCCTCGAAGATCTCGCGCAGCGCCGGCTCCGTACCCCGCTGACGCCCGAAGCGTCGTTCGGGGACGATCCGCTGCGGATGCTGCGCGCGGCGCGTTTAGCGGCCACGCTCGACTTCGAGCCCGATGCCGCGGTCGTCGACGCGATCGTCGCGATGCGCGGCCGGCTCGGCATCATCAGCGCCGAGCGCATCCGCGACGAGTTGTCGAAACTGCTCGTCGCGGTCGACCCGGCGCCTGGCCTGTGGCTCATCGCTCGCACCGGCCTGGCCGACGAGTTCTTGCCCGAGCTCAATGCCATGCGTCTCGAGCAGGATCCGATTCACCGGCACAAGGATGTCCTCGAGCACACGATCGCGGTCGTCGCGAAGACGTCCCCCAATCTCACTGTGCGGTTGGCGGCGCTCCTTCACGACGTCGGCAAGCCCGCGACGCGCGGATTCGCAGCCGAGGGCGTGTCGTTCCACCATCACGAGGTCGTCGGCGCGCGGATGGCGAAGCAGCGGCTGCGAGCGCTGCGCTATCCGGGCGCGATCGTCGACGACGTCACCCAGCTCGTCTACCTCCACTTGCGATTCCACACATATCACATGGGCTGGACCGACAGCGCGGTGCGACGTTACGTCCGCGACGCCGGCGGGCTGCTCTTGGAACTGAACGAGTTGACACGTTGCGACTGCACGACGCGCAACGCCAAGAAGGCGCAGGCTCTGTCTCGCCGGATGGACGAGTTGGAGGCGCGCATCCACGAACTCGAGCAGAAGGAGGAGCTGGCGAAGATCAAGCCCCCGCTCGACGGCACCGAGATCATGAACTTTCTCGGGGTCCCTCCCGGACCGATCGTCGGGCGCGCGCGAGCGTTCCTCCTCGATATCCGCCTCGACGAGGGACCGATCGCACCGCAAGTCGCGTACGAGCGCCTGGCGGCGTGGGCACGCGAACACGGCATCGAAGGCGAGGCGTGACAGATGTTCGAGCGGTTCACCGATCGCGCCCGACACGCCGTGGTACTGGCACAGCAAGAAGCCGTCGCGCTGCGGCACGACTACATCGGGACTGAGCACCTGCTCCTCGGACTGCTCCGCGAGGGGGACGGGGTCGCGGCGCGGGCGCTGCACTCGCTCGGCATCTCGTCCGAGAGCGTGCGCGCCAAGGTGCTCGATGTCGTCGGTCCCGGCGAGCACACGGCACCCGACAATATTCCGTTCACGGCGCGTGCGAAGGCGGCGCTCGAGCTGTCGCTGCGCCACGCTCTCCAGCTCGGACACAACTACATCGGTACCGAGCACATCCTGTTGGGACTGATCGCCGAAGCCGAGGGTGTCGCCGCCGACGTGCTCACCAGTCTCGGTGCCGAGCTGTCGAGCGTGCGCGGGGTGGTCGTGGAGCAACTCTCGGGATACTCGCCGAGGATCGGCGCGGCGGCGCCCGCGCCGTTCGGCGCACCACGGTTCGCGCCCGGCGGACCGGACACGGAGTGCGCATTTTGCAACCGCGAGCTCGATGATGTCGCGCGGCACGTGCGCGGCGCCACGGCGACGATCTGTGACGAGTGCGTCGCGACCGCCGTGCGCGTGCTCGCAACCGAACCCGGGTCTGGCGAACCGCTGCCGCCGCGACTCTCGGGCGATCCGCTTCCGACGCCCGCCACGGTCGGTGCGATTCAGGCCGTGTTTGCGGCGGTATACACGTCCGACACCGTCGAGCAGGTGCTCGTCACGCGTGTCCACATGACCGACGCGAACGGCGCGGACGTCGGGTACGTGCTGACGGGTGCGCAGGCCGCGCCGATGATGTGTCGTGGGCGTGCCGAACGCATCGGAGACCGATGGCAACCGGTAGTGACGATCGGCGACGAGTAGCGCGTCGCGGGTTGCGGCGGACTACGAACCTTCTTTGCGCGCCCGCCACACGATCGTGCTCGGGATGGCCGGCCCCGGATCGGCCGAGCGAACGGGCTCCGGTTCGAGGAGCGCATCGACGCGGTACCCCGCACGGTGCAGCGCCGCGAAAACGTCGCTGATGGAGCGCGGGTAGAGCGTCATGTCCTCGCCCTCGCGCACGATCTTCATCGGGCCCGGCTCGAAATACGACCGGCGCACTTCGAGTCGTCCGAGCGGGAGTCCGCCCGGCATCTCGTCGTCGCGACCGACAGCCGACGCCATCGGGTGGTCATAGGAGAAGACGAACGCGCTGCCCGGTCGCAGCACGCGGTGCACCTGGCGAAACACCCGATCGATGTCCTCGATCTCCGCGAGCACGCCCGTCGACAGCGCGAGGTCGATCGAGTCGGCCCGGAGGAACGCCAGGTCGGCGGCATCGCTCTGGTGCCACTCGACGCGCACCTCGGCCGCGTCCGCCCGGCGGCGCCCGGCGGCGAGCTGGCGGGCAGATCGATCGATCGCGATCACGTGCGCGCCCTGCTGGGCTAGCGCGAGTGCGTTCTCGCCGCTGCCGCTGCCGACATCGACGACGCGCTTGGCGCGTACGTCGCCGCAGAGGCGGAGTTCGGACTCCGTCGGAAGCTCGGGTCCGTATTCGACGACATCGCGTGCGCCACTCCGGCCGCTCCGTGCCGCGATTCGATCCCACGCCTCCGTGTTCATGCGGCTCCATCCTTGACCCAGAGGGCCTGCGGCCGCGACGGGCCGGCGGCGTCCGCCGGGCGATTGGTCATGGCGGAGATTGTGCCGTCAGATGTCGCCGTTGGCGAACTCCTCGACCATCCGATGCGCCTCGTCGTCGTGGTACTGCACCAGCGGCGACTTCATGAAGTACGCCGACGGACCGAGAAGCGGGCCGCCGATGCCGCGATCGAGCGCCAGCTTGGCGCAGCGCACGGCATCGATGATCACTCCCGCCGAGTTGGGCGAGTCCCACACCTCGAGCTTCAGTTCGATGTTCAACGGCACGTCTCCGAAGTTGCGGCCCTCGAGGCGGATGTACGCCCACTTCCGGTCGTTGAGCCACGGGACGTGGTCGGAGGGACCGATGTGCACGCTGTCCGAGGAGATGCCCTGGTCGATCTGGCTGGTGACCGACTGCGTCTTGGACACCTTCTTGGACAGCAAGCGCTCGCGCTCGAGCATGTTCTTGAAGTCCATGTTCCCGCCGAAGTTCAGCTGGTACGTGTTGTCGATTGCGAGGCCGCGGTCTTCGAACAGCCGCGCGAGGAGACGGTGGGTGATCGTGGCGCCGACCTGACTCTTGATGTCGTCGCCGATGATCGGCACCTTGGCCTCGGTGAACCTCTTCGCCCACTCGGGATCGCTGGCGATGAACACCGGGATCGCGTTCACGAACCCGACGCCGGCGTCGAGTGCGGCCTGCGCGTAGTAGCGCTGCGCGTCCTCGGAGCCGACCGGGAGGTACGACACGAGGACGTCGGCCTTCGCAGCCCGCAATGCCGGGGCGACGTCGACGGGCGGCGCCGGCGACTCTTCGACGACCTCGCGGTAGTACTTGCCGAGGCCGTCGAACGTCGGGCCGCGCTGCACGAGAACGCCGAGGTCGGAGACGTCGGCGAACTTGATCGTGTTGTTGATGCCCGTGAAGATCGCCTTGCCGAGGTCGAGGCCGACCTTCTCGGCGTCGACGTCGAACGCGGCGACGAACTCGACATCACCAACGTGATATCCACCGAGCTCGACGTGCATCAAGCCGGGGACTCGCTCGTTCGGGTCGGCGTCGCGGTAGAACTCGACGCCCTGCACGAGGCTGCTCGCGCAGTTGCCGACACCGGCTATTGCGACGCGTACTGTCTTTCGAGGCCTCATGGCGATGCCACTCCTTCTGTGCGCTCGGCCAGTTGCGTCGCCCCTTCCTCGGCGATCAGCTGGTCGATCCACTCGAGATCGTGTTGGGTCGACTGGGTGCGGTGCTCGAGGAGCGACCGCGTGTATCGGTCGATGCTGCGACTGGGTCCTCGGCGCGACTTCGCGAGCCGGGCGGTTAGTTGGGCGCGCCGCCGTTCCAAGAATGCGAGGCGATCCGCGCGGTCGAGATAGCGACAGAACGAGAGCTTGAGGGCGAAGCCGCGCTCGTCGTCGGCGTCCTCGGCGGTCAGCAGCTCGAGGAAGTGGGTTGTTCCCGAGTCGGTGCGCGCGTAGGCCTTGCGGGTGCGCCGACCGGGCCGGGGCCGCCGGCGCAGGCGCGCCGCGGCGAGATCGCCGTCCAGCGAGCCGGTGGGCACGAAGCTTCCCGTGGGGGGCGCGGCGCCGGTGGGCTCGGTTTCGACGATGGCGCCGGCCCGCTCCAGGCGGCGCAGCGCCGGGTACAACGAGCCGAACGAGATGCCCCAGAGGGGCCCGAGCGTCTCGGACAGGCGCTTCTTCAGCTCGTAGCCGTGCAGAGGTTGCTCGGCGAGGAGGCCGAGCACCGCCAGTTCCAACATGCGGGCACGATATATCGACTCGATATATCGAGGCAAACCTCCTGGTCGGCGGCCGGTCATGGCCGGTCCTCGCGCCGTTGTCCCGGAGTTCACGTACCGCACCCGACTCCGGCTGAACCCAGCAGGAACTCGGCCGAGAGGGCGCCGGTCGAACGCGCTCCGGGACACCCCTACACTGCGCCTGTGCGCCGGATGACCGATTTCGCACTTGCCCGCCGGGCGGTGTTGCGGGATTACCGCCGCGGCATCCTCGCCCACCTCGACGTGTGCGACGCCCACCCCGAGCTGCTCCGAGCGGCCCAGCACATCGGAATCGAGACGCCCGACGAGTGTCCGATCTGTGGCGCCGACAACATGCGGCTCGTCATGTACGTGTACGGCGACACGCTGAAGGACGCCAACGGCCGCGCCATCGCTAACGCGGACGAGCTCGCGCGCCTCGTCGACCGCCACGACGAGTTCGCGTGTTACGACGTCGAGGTGTGCACCGAGTGTCGCTGGAACTACCGGCGCCGCCAGTCGTTGCACGGGCGCATGCACGCCAGTTGACCGACCTCGCGCATCAGTCGCTCGCCGCTTCGTCGTCCACGGTCTGGTGTGGGTATTGCGAGCAGCACGACACGCACCACAACTCGGCGTCGGGAACGACGCTGTGGGAAGCGGGCTGGTCCCAGGTCTCGGGCCTCACGTAGACGCGATGGACGAGCACGAGCTCGTCGTCGGGGACGCCGCAGTTCTCGCACGCACGCTGGGTCATGGGGGCCGCCCCAGCCTAGGGCGCCCGCCGGGCGGTCCCATCGGCCGGTCCGTTGGTCGGCCGGCTCGGGTAGCGGTACCCTGAGCCCCGTCGCCGGGAGCCGAAGGTGCCCTGGACGGCGGAGGTGCGGACATGGCCCCGACAGCAGGGCAGGCGCGGGTGACCGCGCCGATGGTCAGCGCGCGCAAAGGCGGCGGCGTTCCCCTCGTGATGGTCACGGCGTATGACGCGCCGTCCGCGCGCACCGTCGACGCGGCTGGAGTCGACATGATCCTCGTCGGCGACACCGTGGCGATGGTCGTGCTCGGCTACGAGGACACGCTCAAGGTCTCGACCGCGGACATGGCGCACCACGTCGGCGCGGTGGCGCGCGCACAGCCGCATGCGCTCGTCGTCGGCGACCTGCCGTGGCTCAGCTACCACGTCAGCCGCGACGAGACCGTCCGCAATGCGGCCGCGCTGGTTCGCGCCGGCGCGGGCGCGGTGAAGCTCGAAGGCGGCCGCAAGCGGCTCGACGCGATCCAAGCAATCCTTGATGCCGAGATCCCGGTGATGGGGCACATCGGTCTGACCCCCCAGTCGATCCACGCGCTCGGCGGTTTCAAGGTGCAGGGGAAGCGACTCGACGGGGCCCGCCGGCTCGTGGACGACGCCGTTGCGCTGGCCGACGCGGGGTGCTTCGCGGTCGTGCTCGAAGCCGTTCCCGACGGCGTCGCGCGCATGATCACCGAGACGATTCCGGTGCCGACCATCGGCATCGGCGCCGGTCGTCACTGCGACGGTCAAGTGCTCGTGTGGCACGACCTGCTCGGCTTCGGCGGGTCGGAGCGCACACTGCCCAAGTTCGTCCGCGAGTACGCCACGCTTGAAGCCGACGCGACCGCGGCGATCGCTGAGTTCGCAACCGACGTGCGCTCGGGGCGGTTCCCGTCGAGCGCGGAGACGTACCACATGACGGATCAGATGGCCGACGCGCTCGACCTGCACGGCGGGACGACCGAGGAGCCACAGCTCGCGCAGTAGCCCGGTAGCGTTGCTCTCATGTCGTCGCGCTTGGGCATCGCGCTCGCGATCACGGTCGTCGTCGTCGTGTTGAGCATTATCGGCGGGCTCACGATGCGCGGTCTGGTCGGCGATGCACGCGCGCCCATCGATATCGACGGCATCGACGCCACTCCGCCGATCGCCGACGGGCAGTTCGCGGGCTTCACCGAAGCGCGCGTCGCGATCGAAGACCGTTGCCTGCGTGTCGTCGTGGCCGACCAATCGGGCGAGCGATCGCAGGGGTTGCGGGGAGTTCAGGATCTCGCCCCGTACTACGGGATGCTGTTCGTGAACCCCGACGACACCGATGCCCGCTTCACGATGGCGACGGTGCTCATCCCCTTGGACGTCGGCTGGTACGACGCGGACGGCGCGCCGGTGGGGGAGCGCACGTGGATGGAGCCGTGCCCGACCGGCACCGATGCCACGTGTCCGACGTACGGACCCGCGACGCGCTATCGGTACGCGCTCGAAACAGGCGCGGGCGGGCTCGGCGGCGGTTCGCTCTCGGGCTGCGCGAGTTGACGCGGACGCGCACTCGATGGACGTGGCGGCCCCGCTCCGAGCCTTCTCGGACCTCGCGCCGGCGTCGAAGCAACTGTCGTGCGACGTCGCCGCGGGTGAACCGCTGCTATGGCGAGGCCATCGCACGACGTTCGTCGCACTGCCGGGTCCGTTCGGAAAGCAAGCGATCAGTCTGGGTCCCGCGCCGGCCGGAGGATCGTTGAGGTGTTCGCGAGCGTGACCGGTGGAGGTCCCACCCGCGCCGCGATCGCGACGGCCGCGGAGGTGCGGGGCGCGTAGCGATCAGCGCGCGAGCGAGTCGAGCTCCGCGACGAGGTTCGGGATCGCGCGGTCGAGGATGCGGCCGTAGATCTTGGCGAACACCGGACCGATGACGCGCGCGGTCGCGCCGCCGCCGTCGATTGTGAAGGTGATGCGCGTCCCGCCCGGCGCGGCTTCGATCACGTGGTCGTAGTCGAGCGTCGTCCCGAGGAGCCGGCCGCGCCACGACCACGAACGGCCGACCTCGAGCGCGGTCATCCGAAACGTTGTTGGCGCTCCCGGTCGCAAGAGCAATCGGCCCTTCGTCGTCGGAGTGAGCGCGCCGGGCGGGTCGAGCCGCACTCGCTTGATGTGGCGCGCCCACGACGGCCACCGCTCGACGGCAGTCAGGTGTGCCCACGCCGCCGCCGGCTCGGCCCGGGACATGAATCGCCGTTCAACCAGGCGGGAGGAGCTCGGAATCGTCATGAGTGGCGGTGGTCGGTCGCACGAAATGGATTCTGATGGCGCCCGCCGCGTTCAGCGCCCATGTTTGGGCCTTTGATGACAGTTCGTTGGTCACGGAGCTCCCAGTCGGCAATGGCGTTTCGACGGGTCGGCGGTCGCATCTGTCTCAGCCTCCGTGTAGCGTCAACGGCGATAGGACGGTCGAGGTCAACTGATCACGTGCTGGTAGCCTCTCCCGGTTCACCAACCGAGATCCTGCCCCTGCGCGCCGGCGAGTACCGAATTCGCCGGATGTCGTACGGGGCCCGCAGCGGGCGCTGCGGTCCGAAGGAGGTAATGCGCCGAATGCCGACTGCATTACGGCCGTACGAGGTCATGGTCATCCTCGACGCCGACCTGGAAGAGGAGACGATCCGGGTCACCGTCGAACGGTGGCTGCAGCTCATCGAGGCGCGTGGCGCCGAGCGGGGACATGTCGACTGGTGGGGCAAGCGTCGCCTCGCCTACGAGATCAACCGCAAGACCGACGGGTTCTACGTGGTCTTTCAAGCGAAGGCCGAGCCTGCGGCGATGGACGAGCTGCACCGGATGCTTTCCCTTGCAGACGAAGTTGTCCGCCACAAGGTGCTCCGCATTCCCGAGAAGGTCTACGGACCGGCGAGGGTCGGCGGCAGCACCACCGCGGAATAGGCGTAGGGAGGAACCATGGCCAACAAC
Organism: Actinomycetota bacterium; assembly: GCA_052390615.1. GTDB lineage: Bacteria > Actinomycetota > Acidimicrobiia > IMCC26256 > PALSA-610 > JBQTGT01. The sequence goes on along the minus strand of JBQTGT010000034.1, from coordinate 86,915 downwards.
ACCAACTCGATCACCGTCGTCGGAAACCTGACCCGCGACCCCGAGATGCGCTACACGGCGACCGGTATCTCGACCGCAACGTTCGGCGTCGCCGTCAACCGTTCGTGGCGCAATCAACAGACGAACGAGTGGGAAGAGCGTACGAGCTTCTTCAACATCGTGTGCTGGCGCCAACTCGCCGACAACGTGTCGGCATCGCTGAAGAAGGGGATGCGGGTTGTCGTGACCGGCCGCCTCGAGCAGCGCAGCTGGGAAACCGAGCAGAAAGAGAAGCGCTCGGTCGTCGAGATCGTGGCCGACGAGGTCGGGCCGAGTCTCGTGTTCGCCACCGCCGAGGTGCACCGCGTCGAGCGCGCCGGCCCCGATGCGCAGGGCCGTCCGCCCCAGCAGCAGCAGCCGGCGGCAGTGCCGAGCGGCGGCGGCGGTAGCGGTGGCTACGACGAGTACGGCGAAGAGCCGTTCTAGGGATCCGAAGAGACTCACATGGCTCAGCAACGACGGAGTGACAACAAGAAGGGGCCGTCGGCCAAAGACCGGCGGCCCATGAAGAAGAAGACGTCGATCCTCACGACCGAGAGCATCGAATGGATCGATTACAAGGACGTGAACCTGCTGCGGCGGTTCATGTCCGAGCGGGCCAAGATCCGGGCACGGCGCGTCACCGGCAACGACCAACAGCAACAAGCGGCGGTGGCCAAGGCGATCAAGCTGGCACGCGAGATGGCGTTGTTGCCGTACAGCGTGCGTCAGGTGACGCAGCGTTCGAAGGGCCGCCGTGACCGCGACGGCGACCGCGGCCGTGACCGCGATCGGGGGGATCGCGATATGGAGCGCGAGCTGCCGGCCGAAGCAACGAGTGGTGCAGTGCTCGAACCCGATGAGGCGAACGGTGGTGGGCTCGACGAAGTCGTCGCAGCTGACTTCGACGGTGGTGACGTCGAGACTGACGCGAACGAGGACGACGAGTGAAGATCGTTTTGCGACAAGACGTCGACAACCTTGGGAAGAAGGGCGACCTGATCGATGTTGCCGACGGGTACGCGCGCAACTTCCTCGTGCCGCGCGGCTTTGCGTTGACAGCGTCGACCGGGAGCCAGAAGCAGGCCGAAGCCATGCGCCGCAACCGCGACGCCCGCGACCGGCGCGACCGTGAGGCAGCCGAGACGGTGGCCGCGCAATTATCGGGTCGCACGATCACGATCACGGCGCGCGCGGGCCCCGAGGGCAAGCTCTTCGGATCGGTCGGCTCGGCCGACGTCGCCGAGGCTGCGCACTCGCAACTCGGCGTGGAGATCGACCGCCGCAAGATCGATCTCCACGACCCGCTGAAGGAACTCGGAGCGGCAGGGGTCGCGGTGCGCCTGCATCCCGACGTGACCGCCACGCTCACCGTCGACGTCGTCGCCCAGGTGTAATCCTCGAGTCTCACCGTCGACCCGGGCCGACCAGGCCCGACGCCCAGACCGACGCGCAGACCGACGCGTCGTCCACAGTCTTTCCACAAAGCGGGCGACTCGGCGCGGCAGCGGTCGGCGCGGCACGACCGTCCCCGAATGTGGCGCAGCCGCCCGGCACAATCCCCATGGCTGTGGACGCGCACGGGCGTTGTCCACACGAAAGTCACAGGGTTGTTCCTCTTCCAACCCACAGGCTGTCGGCGCGAGCCTGCGGCCCTGGGGGGAGGTGCTGGGGGTCAGTGGTCCAATCGATCGACTTGACGAGTGGGGATCCGCGCGGTCCGTCTCGCCGCCGGGCGGGTGAAGCGGGTCGCATCCCGCCGCACAACCTCGAAGCCGAGGAGTCGTTGCTCGGCGCCATGATGTTGACGCGAGAAGCGCTGACGGCCGCGGTCGAAGCGCGCATCGAGTCGCGCGACTTCTACAAGCCCGCCCACGGCGTCATGTATGACGCCGCCTTCTCGTTGCACAGTCGCGGCGAACCCGTCGACCCGGTCACCGTTTCCGAAGAGCTACGCCGCAGCGCGAACCTCGAGGGGATCGGCGGCCGCGCCGCGCTGCTGCGGATACAGGCGGCCACCCCCGCATCGGCGAACTCGTCGCACTACGCCCAGATCGTGTCGGAACTCGCGATGCTGAGGCGGTTGATCGAAGCGGCGGGCGACATCCAGCAGATGGCGTACGAAGTCGACGACGACATCGACGAGACACTCGATCGCGCCGAGTTCATGATCTTCGAAGTCGCGGAGCGTCGGGTCACGGACTCGCTGGTGCAGCTGTATCCCGCGCTCGAGCAGACCCTCGACCAGTTGGCCGTGATGTACGACCGAGACGTCGACATCACCGGTGTCCCGACCGGCTTTCACGATCTCGACGATCTGTTGCTCGGCCTCCAACCGTCGACGCTGTCGATTGTCGCCGCCCGGCCCGGTCAGGGGAAGACATCGTTCGCGCTCGGCGCGGCGCTCCACTGCGCGCTCGTCGCCCGCAAGCCGGTGTTGTTCTTCTCGATGGAGATGGGTCACCTCGAGCTGACGAAGCGCTTGCTGGCAGCCGAGGCGCTGATCGATTCCCGCAAGCTGTCGACGGGCCGGTTGAACGAGCACGAATGGCCGAAGTTGCACCAGGCGGTCGGGCGGCTCGCGGAAGCCCCGTTCTTCATCGACGACAACCCGCACTGCACGGTGATGGAAATGCGGGCCAAGGCGCGCCGTACCAAGTCGCGCTTCGGTGACCTTGGCCTTATCGTTGTCGACTACCTCCAACTGATGACGTCGTCCTCGCGCCGCGTCGAGAGCCGCCAAGTCGAGGTGTCTGAGCTCTCGCGCGGGCTCAAGATCCTGGCGCGCGAGCTCGACACGCCCGTCGTGTGCTTGTCGCAGCTGAACCGTCAGCTCGAGTACCGCCAAGACAAGCGACCGATGCTGGCCGACCTCCGCGAGTCCGGCTGCCTCGTCGCCGAGAGCGAACTCACGCTGTCAGACGGGTCGGTCGCGACGATGGGCGAGCTGTACGAGGCCGACGCACGATTCGTCGAGGTGTGCACCGTCGACGAGCACCTGCGCGTCGTGCCCGGCACCCTCACGCACGTGTTCGACAGCGATGTGAAGGATGTATTCGAGTTGCGGCTCGCGTCGGGTCGGAGCCTGACCGCGAGCGCCAACCACCCGTTCTTGACGATCGACGGCTGGATGCAGGTCGCGGGCCTCGTGCCGGGCACGAAGATCGCGTCGGTGCGCGACGATGACGCGAACGAGTCGCGCGACGACACGATCCCACCAGGGGTGTGGGACTACATCGAGCGCAAGGGTCTGTTGGTGATGGGCATGCGCGCGCACGACCTCATCGAGCGTCTCAGCAGTGAGGGTTCGCAGCGCGCCTACGAACAGGGCGTCAGCCGTACGCTCATGCGTCGCATCGCGCATGCGCTGCCGGACACCTATCTCGCCGATCTCGCGGTCTCGGACTTGCTATGGGACGAGATCGTCGCGATCGCGCCCCACGGTAAACAGCGGGTGTACGACGCCACCGTGCTCGGCACGCACAACTTCGTCGCCAACGGCATCGTCGCGCACAACAGCATCGAACAAGACGCCGACCAGGTGCTGTTCATCTACCGCGACGAGTACTACAACCCCGATTCCGACCAGCGCGGTATGGCCGAGATCATCGTCGCCAAACACCGCAACGGTCCGACTGGCAGCACCCGCCTCGCGTTCTTGGAGCAGTACACCAAGTTCGCGAACCTCGCTCGTGACTAGAAGCGAGCCCTGTTGACCTGACCCCCACCCAGATGTGGCCGTGGTCCGTTCCCCCCGCGGACCACGGCCACGGGTCAGCTTCGGCGCCGGCGGCCTGACACACTCCCCGCGTGCTGTTCGCCACCGTGCTGGCGCTCGCGTCCGCGGGCTTGCACGCGACGTGGAACCTGTTCATCAAGACCAGTGACGATCGCGAGCTCGCGGCCTGGGGCCAGTTCGTGGCGGGCGGGCTGCTTTTTCTCCCGGTGCTGGTCGTGGGCGAGTTCCCGGACGACGACGCGTGGCCGCACCTCGTGGCGTCGAGCATCGTGCATGTCGCGTACGTCCACGCGCTGATCGCTGCGTACCACCACGGCGACTTCTCGCTCGCCTATCCGCTCGCGCGTGGCGGCGGCGCGCTCGTTGCGGCGGTCGTGGGCGCGGTGGTGCTGTCCGCCGACGACAACCTGTCGCTCGGCGCATGGACGGCGCTCGTCATCGTCGCAGCCGGACTCGCCTCGCTGGTTCGTTCCGGCGCGCCGCCCGCCGAGTTGGCGTACGCGGTCCTGACGGCGGCGATCATCGGGACGTACACGGTCATCGACAGCGCCGGCGCACGCCGCACCGACGACGGGTTCGCGTACGCATGTGCACTGGTGATCGCGACGGCCGGCACGCTCACGATCGCGGGAGTTGCCCGCGGGCGCGGCCGCGATCTGATCGCGAGTGTGCGGGGCGCGTGGCTGCGCTCGCTCGTCACCGGCGCCTGCCTCACGATGGCGTATGGCCTGGTGTTGGTCGCGGTCCGACACGCCGCGGTTGGCTACGTCGCGACGTTGCGGGAGTCGTCGGTCGTGATCGGTGCACTGCTCGGCTGGCTCGTGCTCGGTGAAGCGCTCGGTCGGCGCCGCACCGTTTCGTCGGTGATCGTCGCGGTCGGTCTCGTGGCTCTGGTGGTGTTGCGGTGACGCGGACGTCGGTCAATCGAACACGGCGGTCCGGCGGCCGTACACGATCACTCGGCCCTCGAGATGCAAGCGGAGTGCCTCGGCGAGCACGACCGCCTCGAGGTCGCGGCCGCGTCGCTCGAGGCGCGCGGGATCGTCGCGATGCGAGACGGGCAACACCTGCTGGGCGATGATCGGCCCTTCGTCCAACTCGGTCGTGACGTAGTGCGCGGTCGCGCCGATGACTTTCACACCCCGCTCATGCGCTTGCAGGTATGGGCGAGCACCCGCGAACGACGGGAGAAACGAGTGGTGGATGTTGATCATGCGTTCTCGCCACACCTCGGTGATCCATGCGGGCAGCACCCGCATGTAGCGGGCGAGCACGACGACATCGGCCTGGACTTCCCCGAGCAGCGCGCTGAGCGCGCGCTCTTGGGCATCGCGATCATCGTTCACTTCGGGGAGGTGATGGAACGGGACGTCGAACCGCGCAACAAGTTCGGCGTGGGTGACGTGGTTCGACGCCACCGCCACGATGTCCCCGGTAAGTTCCTCCAAATGGGCGCGCGCGAGGAGGTCGGCGAGACAATGACCCTGGCGCGAGACGAGCACGACGACTCGCGCGCGCGTCGCGAGATCATGGAGCGCCCAATCCATCGAGAAACGTGATGCGATCGTTGTGAACTCGCGCCGGAGCGCGTCCACCGACGCGTCGGTGTCGAACTCGACCCGTTGCAGAAACAGGCCCGCGGCCGGATCCGAATGTTGATCGGCCTCGACGATGTTGCCATGTGACGTGGCGACGAAGTTCCCGACGGCGGCGACGATCCCGGGCCGGTCCGGACAGCGCAGCAACAGGGCGGCCCGCATGGCTCAGAACAGCGTCATGCTCGGGTCGGCGGTGCCGCGCAGCACGTCAAGGTCGATCTCGACGCACGTGACGCCGCGGCCTTCCGCGAAGACGCGCGCGTGCGGTTTTATCGCCTGGGCGACGAGCACGCCGGCCGTCGGCGCAAACCTCGGGTCCCGGTCGAGGCGTTCCTGGTATCGCAGCAGTTGCTCGACGCTCGCGATCTCGCCCACGCGCTTCACCTCGACGACGATCGTGTGGCCGTCGGAGTCACAACACAACAGGTCCACGGGTCCGATGTCGGTCGGATACTCGCGGGTGATAAGGGTCAGATCGGTTCCGAGCACGTCGATCTGGGCCGCGAGCAGCTGTTGCAGCTCGGCTTCAGCGCCGTCCTTCTCCAGGCCCGGATCGACACCCAAGGCCACGACGACGTCTTGCACGACGTCGTGCAGCTCGATGCGCAGCGTCTCCCCTTTCGAAGTCCGGGCGGTGATCACGCCGTCGGCCTCCTCGATGACGCACGGCGGGTTCATCCAATTCAACGGCTTGTACGCCTTCGAATCCGAGTGGATCGCGATCGAACCGTCGGCCTTGCACATGATGAGGCGGATGGCGGGTGCCAAGCGTGCACCCAACCGTCCTTGGTACTCGACTGCGCACCGCGCGATCAGGAGTCGCATTCGCCGAGAGTAACCTGAGCCGTGTCGGTCGACCGGCGAGTCGCGTTCGTGTGTTGGCTGCTCGCGGCGGCCGTCGTGGGCACGACCGCAGTGGTCAGCGAGTCGCCGGGTATCCCCGTGCGGCACGACGCCGCCGCGTTCGCCCTGCTGCTCGAGCGACTAGAGGCGAGCACCGAGGGCGACTGGCTCGTCGAGTACGAAATCACACGGCGAATGAGCGACGGTCGCAGTCTCGCCGGCGTGGTGACCGAAGCCCGCCACGAGCCGTATCATGTCCTGCGCGAAGCCGAACAGGCGACGATCGACAACGGCGCGGAAACGGTGACGTGCTTGGTGCTCGAAGAGGGGCTGCAATGCTTGCAGCAAGAGCCAGTAGAAGCGATACCGCCGCACGAAGTCGTGCGCGCTGCGGTGAGCGATGCGGGCGCATACGTCGTCACACGTCAGCGCGGGCAGCGCATCGCGGGCGAGCAGACCCAGTGTTTTCGCGTGTTCGCGGCGCGTGGTTATCTGGCGGAACTCGGTGCGGAGACTCAGTATTGCTTTGCGCGCGACGGTGTGCCGCTTTTCAGTCGAACGACCGCGACCACTGGCACCGACGAACGGCGCGCGCGTCTCGTGCTGCGAAGTCCGACTACCGACCGGGTCGAAGGACTCCTGAGTGACCTCGAAGTGATCGCCGCGGAAGCCGAGGACTAGCCTCGATCGCGTGAGCTTGTACGGCCAGGTGCTGGTCGAGCTGGTGCTCGCGTTCGGCGCTGCGTTGTTCTTTGGCAATGCATACGCGCTGTACCGGCGCCGAACCGACGAACGTCAGGCGGCCGAACGCACCGTCGCGCGCGGGCGGCCCGGGAGTCCTGTCCGGCCGTATCGCCGCGACGACGAGCCCCGCGACCTCACCCGGGCGCCACTCGCGCGCACGATCATGTACATGGTGATCGGATTCGTCGTGATGGTCTGGGGCGTCGCGACGATCGCGTCGGGCTAGGCGTCGCTCCCTCGAGCTGGAGCGGGTGAGGTCGAACCCGCGTTCTCAGCTTGGGAAGCGATTCGAGCGGTGAGCTGACCTGCGTCGCCCCAGGTGAGTGCGCTGCCGTAGCCGTCAGGGGACGGCCCTCGGATGAGTGCGGCAGCGCGATGGGCGCGCGATGGAACCGAGATCGCGCGTCGTCTGCGCGGTCGCGTCAGGGCAGGCCGAGGACGGTCGTGAGCGCCTCGTCGACGCTCCACATCTCTTCGGGTGCGAGGTGGCCGGCCCGCCTGCCGAGCCGTCGCGCGTCGACCGCGCCGAGCTGCTCGACGAGAACGCGCGCGGTGTCGCCGGCGATCTCGATCTCGGGTCGGAACGATGCGGGCTTCGCGCTGCGCGACGTGGGCGCGACGATCACGACGGAACGCGGGAGCAGCTCGTCCGCCTGCACGATCACCCCGTACCGCTCGCTGCGCTGTTCGTGCCCGATGCCCTTTGGGATCCGGAACCGGTAGACCTCACCCCGGCGCACGCAGCGACTCCATCAACGTCGCGACCGCCTGCATCTCGGCGCGGTCCTTGTCGTTGGCCTCAAGTGCTGCCGCCTCGCCGGCGAGCGCCTCGCGCTGGCGGAGTCGATGGGCGGAGGCGAGTAGCGATGATCGGATCGCTTCGGATCGGCTCATCCCCGACGACTCCAGGGTCCGCAGCGCGCGCTCCCCCGGCCACAGGTTTGACGGTTGCCCTCGATCGAGCGCCCCCCGGAGGGCGAGATGGGGATGATGGATCCCCGGCGCCGGTCAGGAACGGTCGCCCGAGCGTCCGCTCGTGCGCCCCGAGACCGCGCTCGAGCAACTCGTGGCGAACTGGCGTGACTGAAGCGCGGCTCACGCGCCTTTGTCACGCCAGTTCGCTCAGACGGCCCGCATGTATCCCTCAACTCCGCGACGGCAAGCACCTGCGCAGCGAACCGAAGACGGCAGCCAACCACCGCAGCGTCGCGGTCCCGCGCTGACCGGCAACGCACTCTGCGTACATCTGGAGCGCCACGCCGAGCCCGGAGCCGACAGAAAATCGTGTTTTGCACCACGGCGGAGGCCCGCTGCTCCGGGCCACCCTCTCTATGACGCCCGGCAGCGGGCGCGTGCAGAGGTCGGTGCAGACAACGTCACCGTGCACGATCTCCGCCACGCCGGCGCAACGCTCGCTGCACAGGCCGGAGCGACCACCCGTGAGCTGATGGCGCGGCTCGGGCACTCCTCGCCGCGGGCCGCACTCCGGTACCAGCACGCCTCGACCGCGCGCGACCGCGAACTCGCAGCGCGACTCGACGAGCTGTTCACTCGCCCGCGCGATGGACGCGCGATGGAGACGAACGTGAACGAGGCCGAGATCGACGACAACACGTCCGACCTGGGGCTTTGAACAGAGCGGGTGACGGGAATCGGACCCGCGTTCTCAGCTTGGGAAGCGATTCGGGCGGGGCGTTGAACTGCATCACTCCAGGTCCGTTGACGTCGCGGACATCGACGGACGGCCTCGGACGACCCCGGCCGCGCGATGAACGCGCGATAGAAACCGCTGCCCTCGCTTCATCGGTCAACGGCTTGGCTGACCTGACCCGTCGGCTCGTCACACGCCGGCAGCGTTGAGAGCAGGTTTCGAGTAGCTGGAGAAGTGCCGGTCACACGGCTCTCGCAGACTCTGAACTACGTAAGTGTCATTCAACGCGCAGCGTCCAGTACGCACGCGGATCCTTCTGGCTGTGGCCGACCCACCTGATGATCTCGGCGTGTTCGAGCGACCGCAGTTGTCGAAGGACGACCGGCCGGGACCGTCCGGTCGCCTCGACGAGGTCTCCCGTACTGACTCGTCCTGCCTCCCTGATGAGGCGAACAAGCTCGCGGGCTCCGGACGGTAGACGCGATTCGAGTTCATGGTCGACCGGCGTTGATGAGAGGGCCAGGCGCACACTTCCCGATGTCTGGAAGTAGGTGGGGTCCGCGAGGTCAGCGATGCGCATCTCTTCGAACATCCGGCGGATGCCCTCACCGAGCTCCTGACCGAAACTGAGATCGGCGCAGACGCGCGCGATCCGAGGATTGCGCGCGAAGCGAGTTACGTGAAGTGGGTCCCTCGCGTCGGCGATTCCGGGGAACCTGCCGGGGCTCTCGATCTCCACGCGGTCGTCGAAGATCTCGACGCGGACATGGTCGCCCGTAATGCTGTACGAGCGGTGAATGACGGCGTTGACGAGGCCTTCGAGCCAGGCATCTTGTGGAACGAGCCCGACCTGCTCGAACCGCCCGGTGACCGCCAGGGCGCGGCGCGTCGGGATGCGGTCGAAGATCGTCTGCCGACCGGAGATCAACTGCGCCGGGATCGGGCCGTCGATCCGGATGTCGTCCAGAAGCTGCTGCCTCGCTCCCGCCCCGCGCTCGGTGCCTCTATAGCGCAGGATCCGTACGCTCGCCTCGGGGAACCAACGCTGGGGTTCGCGTGCGAAAAGGAGAACTGCGGCAGCCGTGAGATCGCCGCTGCGAGTGAGGAGCCCGCGCGCGCTGAGCAGGCGTTGAGCGTCGGGATGATTTACGGCGTCGGCGTATGAACCGAGAAGATCCTCATCGAGATCCGCGAACTCGACCTCGGGCACCACCGTGGTTTCGTACGACGATTGGCCCTTGTCGTAGAGAAGCTCTTGTCGTTGCGCGAACGTCAGTTTGCGGTTCTCGTCGCCCGCCCGGAGGAACACCTCATCCTTGCGGTTGGCGTGAACCTGCTCACTCGTCTCGACCTCGACGATGAGGAGGCGATCGCCGGCCCCTCCTTCGGTGACGCAGTCGACGAATCGTGCGCGACACGGAACTGTGGGGGCCGTGAAGTCGAGAGCGGCCTGTTGCCACTGCAGGACGCGGTCGCCTGCGGCCGCGATGCCTTCGACCCGCCCTCCCCACAGCCCGACCACCACGAGCCCGCCCTCGGCGTTGGCGAATCCGATGAGCAGATCAGCGAGATCTCGTGCTGACACGCGCGCGCTCTTGCGGTCGAACCACTGATCTTCCTGGAGGGCGAGGAGTGCCTGCCCCCGCTCGTCCGTTGGGCGACCAAGGGCTTGTTCGGCAGCGACCGTTGACATGGATCTACTATAAACTATTGAGAGTATGCACGAGGATAGTCGGAGGAACGCCGAGCGTCCGCGCCATGGCCACGGATAGCCCCGTGGCGAGGTGGGGAGGGTCACGCTCGCCGTCATTATGACATACTTACAATCCAGAAAATCAACGAGAAGAACTATGCCATATCCTCTCTTCCATCCGGTCGACACCAGGCCAAGGCCACTGGCCCTCATGCCCGACGAGTTCGCGGTCTCGTTCCCCGGTGAGGGTCGCTACGTGGAGTTCAAGGAGGGCTTCTCCCGTCGGGAGGTTGCGAACACCCTCGTCGCGTTCTCGAACGACGACGGCGGTGTCCTGCTTCTGGGCGTGACCGACGCCGGGGTCCCGAAGGGCTTTCCGCTCACCGGCGAGCGGGAGGCGGAGATCCACGGCCTGTTGAGCGAGGTGCACGACCCTGGTCGCTACGAGATCCAGTCGCTGGCTGTCGGTGTTCGGACGATCACGGTGATTGCGGTCGCTCAACGGGTGCAGGGCTTCAGCCAGACGCATGATGGTCGCGTTCTCGTACGTCGAGGAGCCTCGAACCGACCGCTTGTCGGTGCCGAGCTCGCCGACCTGGTATCTCGACGCTCCTTGCGTCGCTTCGAGACAACGCCAACGGCTGTCGACATGGACGAGGCCGATGGCGACCTACTTCAGGGGGTTGCCGCAGCGTGGTCGTGGGACGAGGCGAACGTGGCGGCGCGCCTGCGTGAGCACCACCTACTGGAAGGCACTTCCGACGGTGACCGGATCACGGTCGCGGGAGCGCTCTACTTGCTCGCGGAGCCAAAACGGGTGCTCGGTAAGTCGTTCGTCGAAGTCTTCCGTTATCGAGGGGAAGGGCCCGACTACGACCGCCGGGTCGAGATCGACGGGCCGCTGCCGGCTCAGGTGGAACGGGCGACGGCACTCGTCATCGACGAGGTGGGTCACGAGCTTGTCGTCTTGGGACTTCGCCGTCATGAGCTACCCCGGATACCGAAGGTCGTGCTCCGGGAGGCAATTGCGAACGCCGTGGCGCACCGTTCGTACGAGACGACCGGGGTCGCGGTCCGTGTGGAAATTCGACCTGACCGCGTCGTGATCGTTTCGCCGGGCGGGCTGCCCGAGCCGGTGACGGTGCACAACATCCGCGAGCAGAGCTCCGCCCGCAACGTCAACGTGATCGCAACGCTCCGCCGCTTCGGACTCGCGGAGGATGCGGGACGAGGCGTCGACGTGATGCAGGACGAGATGGCGGCACACCTGCTCGAGCCGCCTGAGTTCGTCGACGACGGCTCCTCGGTCACGGTGACCCTCCGCTTGGCGGCGACCGTCACGCCGGCGGAGCGCGTCTGGATCGCTGAGCTCGAGGGCCGCGGAAACCTCGCGACGAAAGACCGCCTCCTGTTGGTGGCCGCGGCACGGGGCGAGACCCTGACGAACGCGAAGTCGAGGCTGATACTCGGTGTTGACAGCGTCGCAGCGAGGCTCGCGTTGCAGAGGCTGCGAGACGAGGCTTTTCTTGTTCAGCACGGCGAGCGGGGCGGGGCCGAGTACCGGATCAGCCCTGAACTGGGGCCACCACCAGGGCTGCGGATGTCGCATGACGATCTTGTGGAAGTCGTGCTGGCGTTGGCGAGCGAGGGTGTGCTCACCAATACGCGAGTTCGGGAACGAACCGGCCTTGACAGGTCCGAGGCGCGCGCACTGCTCGCACGCCTTGTTGCAGCGAAGCGTCTCGAGCAGCGCGGCGAACGTCGAGGGACCCACTACGTGCTGCCGGCCCGCGAGTAGCAATGACCAGCGCGCCGTCCGCGTGTCGAGCTGTGTCGTGGGCGAGGCTGGTCCGGCGCCGCAAGGCAGCTACTCGTGAGGAGCGAGGAAGTAGACGCGTCGAGGCCGAGATCGATGATCACACGCCCGACCTGGGCGTTTGAGGAGAGCGGGTGACGGGAATCGAACCCGCGTTCTCAGCTTGGGAAGCGATTCGGGCGGGGTCCTGAACTGCGTCGTCCCAGGTCAGCCGAGTACGCGGACGGCGGTGGACGACTTCGGACGACCCCGGCCGCGCGATGGACGCGCGATGGAAACGCGCGCTCGAGAACTCGTCGTGCCGCTCGGTGCACGGATGACTGCGGCGCCGAGAAGGACGTTGCTTGCTCGGCGTTGATCGGCATTCGCCTCGAGCGTGGGTGGACAGGCGCGGGAACAGGCGCTGCTGGACCGACTCGGGGCCAGCCCGTCGTGTCGCATGCCTGGCGTACGCTGAGTCTTGTGGGTGAGCTCCTCAGAATCACTCTTGAGGGTGACGACGCTGAACCTGGCCGGATACCGGTCGCTGACGTCGTCCGCCTCCTCGACGGCTTCGAGCGGGCACTGGGGCGTGCTGCAGAAGCACGTACGGGGCGCCGCGCTCGAACAGGGCGGCGTGGAGGCGCAGTTGAGGCTGCAACGAGGCTCATCTTTCGCGACATCGAGCGCGGAAGCCTCTCGGCGGTTGTTGAGCTCCCGGGCGTTGCTGACATCGCTGCGCTCGACGTAGGAGACGCCCACCTTGGAGAACTCGCAGCGGATGATCTGCTGGCGCTCGTCGAGGACCCCGACCGTCCCGAGGGGGACGAGTGGGTCGTGGATGCTCTTGCACGAATTGGCGATGAGCTTGGAGTCGGCGTGCGCTACTCGGCGATCGCGCTCAGCCTTGAAGGTCCATCCAAGCCGCAGCGCCGCGCGCGCTTCACGGTTGAGACGCGCGACAAGCTGGCATCGCGCCGCGCTCATGGGCGAGTGGCCGCCGCCGGCGAGGCGCGGGTCATCGGAGTTCTTGTCGAGGCTGACTTCGAGAACCGAACTGCCCACGTGCGTACGAGTGCCGGGAGTCGCGTCGAAGTGAAGTTCACCGAGGATCAGGCGGATGACATTCATGCCTGGCTACGGCAACCCGGAGAGCTTGAGGGTCACACGTCTCATAACCCCCGAACCGGAGTTGTCACCTCAGTTCAGCTCCGGCGGATCATTCGTTCGCACCAGTTCGAGCTGCTAGGCGACGTTGAGGACTTCTGGAGGCATCGGACTGTCGCGGAACTCGCGAACGAGCAAGGAGTTGAAACTGTTGACGACCTCGACTCGCTCGCTGTCTCGGACTTGACGGACGAGGAGGCGGCTGCCTTCTTGGACGCCATGACGCCGTGACGCCGGAGGACGTTCCCGACAGACCTTTGGTCGTCGATACGGATGTCGCCAGCTTCGCTTTCCTTGGGAAGGGTCACGCCGAGCGCTTCAAGCCACTGCTCGACGGTCACGTTCTGTGCTTGTCCTTCGCCACGGTTGGCGAACTGTGGACGATGGCAGAGCACGCGAAGGCGAAGTGGGGTGAACGTCGACGCGCGGATCTCGAAGCGTTCATTCGTCGATTCGTGGTTCTCCCGGTGGATGCCGAAGTGACAGCGTGGTACGCACGGATCCACGCCGCAGTAAGTGGCCAGGTCGACCAAAACGATGAGTGGACGGCCGCTTGTGCCCTAGCTCAAACGAGGCGCTGCCCGTCGTCACGAACAACGTCAAGCATTTCGAGCGGATAGCGGGGAGCTTCGCGGATCTCATCGTCGTCCACCCAGACAAGTAACTGACGGGGGAGGCGTCGGCCGGCCGTTCGAGTAGCGACCAGCTTCGCGAAGGACTGTCTCGGACCTATCGAAACTCGTCGCGCAGACTTCGAAGGACATCGCGGCTCGGCAAGAAGCCACTGAACCGGCTGAGTAGAGCCTCGGCCGCGTCGAGTGGCAGTTCGTCCTTGTTGGCAACGAGGTACTCGCGGTGCACACGCACCGGTCCGCCGAAGTCTTCGATGTGCGTCACGTAGTCGCCGTAGAGGGAGGCTCGTCCTGGGCTGTCCAGGTAGAGGTGATGGCCTGCGAGGTTGCGGGCAGAAGCCTCGATGACCATTTCCTCGCCGCCGGCGGGAGTGACCGCGAGACGCGCGGCGAGCTCGAAGACCTCGGCGAAGTGACCGACCGTGTCGCTGATCCCCACAACGTCATGGTCTGGGATCTGAGAGTCGTTGAACCAACTGCTCTGGTCTCGCCACGCGAGGCGCATGCCCTTGCGCATCACGAACTGGCCGCTCTGGTAGAAGCGCCAGGTCTCGACGTGGTGCTCCCAGTCGAACGACTGTGCGATGAAGTCCTCGTGCGACTCGATGGGCTCGTGCACGTCGACGTGTGGCACGTCCCAACCTCTGATGGTGACGGCGCATCGCGAGATGATTGGTTCGAGTTGCTTGAACGGGACACGATCGTTGATGAACTCAGCCGGTCTGATTCGCACGACCCAGTACGCGCGGTTCGCGATCTTCTCCGCCACCGTCGTCACGCGAAGTCTCCGGCCTGTTCGTCGAACAGCGCATCTGGTGTCGGCGCGCCGACGATGCGACCACCCGCGCGCTCGACGGTGCCGAGTACTCGGCTCAGCGCCTTCTCAGATGCCAGATCGAGGAGCTCGCGCATTTCCGCCTGCCCTGGCACGGGTACCGACTCCGGCTTTCGACGCGAGCGCACGTAGCAGTGACCAGCCTGCAGGACCTCGGGGTAGTCCTTCTTGCAGATGACGGGGACGTCGACGAACTCCTCAACTTCGATCACGACGAACCCGTTGGCATCGGTGTCCTTCTGAACGCCGAGTTCAAACGCGATCGGTGGGTCCGAGTACACCGCGAGCTTGTCGGCGAAGGAGTCCGGGTTCGACCAGGTCGCGAGGTCCTCCTCGGTCATGCCGGTCCACTGCAACGGGTTGCCATCCTCGACACCCAAGACGATCACGCCGCCGTCTTGGCGGTTCGCCATCGCGAGTGCAGCACGGATCACTCTGGCGAGGAATGCTGAGTCGGTCATCGAGCCGGAACGCTTGACCTCGAACGCCCGCTGCTCTCGTGCCAGTGCTCGGAGCTCGGCGAAGCGTTCCGGCGTCATCAGTAGTTCTCGCGGATGTAGGCGTAGGCGCGGTCGTAGAGCTCGCCGATGGCGGGGAGGCCGTGCCGGTTGAGGCATGCCCGGAGTTGACGGCGGACTTCGCGGTCGCCGGGTTGGCTGGTCTGCCAGCCGCTGCCCTTCACGGGGCGCACGATGGCATCGATGTCCTCGACGACGCTCTCGATGATGACCGGCGTGTCGGGTGGGGCGTACTCGGCGAGGATCTGCGTGAGCGCTCCTTTGCGAGGATCCGGCAGCACCGGGATCGCGTCGAGGCTGCCCGCGGCTTCGGCCTTCTCGGCCTCGACGAAGTCGCGCGCGATCTCCAGTAGGAGCTTCAGGAACTCGACCGAAGCCTCGGCGCTGGCGATCTTCGCTCGACGAAGGTCGTCGAGGCGATCGGCGAGGCTGACGTACACCGGGTGCGCGTGCGGTCCTTCCAGCTTGCGGCGCAGCCGCTCGTGGATCGTGTCCAGCACTTCGGCGACGGTCGGTCCACCGTCCGGCACCCGAGGTTGCGGCGCGATCTCGGGGAACAGTTCGCGGATGGCCTCGAACACCTCGGCGTCGATCGCAACGGTCTCGAGTCCGGTCGCGTCGACGCGCACATCACCGATGTGCTCCGCGATGAGCTCGGAAGTCTTGGCACCGAGCCGCTGCCACAGCAGCGCGTCGGCAACGTTGGTCGGCGTGATCGACTTGTAGATCTTGGCGAGCCATCGGTAGTCGTCCTCGACGGGGCGCAGCGCGGTATCGGGCCACAGGAACTCGAACAGGCCCTCGCACCACAAGAACTCCTCGGCGAAGCGCGCACGCTCCTCGGCGTCGGCAAGACGTTCTTGGGCCGCCATGAGCTGCTCGAAGCCGCCCGCAGCTCGATCGATACCGCCGAACCGACCGAGACAAACCCCGATCCCCTCTGCGAGCACCGAAACCAACTCGTCGACGTCGGAAGGGAGCGGCTTGCCGGCCCCGGTGTCGCGTACCGCTACTGCGGACGCGAGCTCGTTGCCGATCCCGACGTAGTCGACCACGAGCCCGTAGTGCTTCTCCTGCCCAGTCGCGGGGTTCGTCCAGCGCCGGTTGGTGCGGGTCACGGCCTGGAACAGGGTGTGAGCCCGCAGCGGCTTGTCGAGGTACATCGCACCCTCGATGGGCGCGTCGAATCCGGTGAGCAGCTTCGCGGTGACGATGAGCAGACACAGCGGGTCGCTCGAATCTTTGTAGCGATCCTTGATGCGCGCCTCGGCGTCGCGCTCGCGGTCGAACTGGAGCCACCCCGACGGGTCGTCCTTGGCGCAGGTCATCACGACCGTCGCCTCCTCGCCGTCGCGCAGCAGCCGACTGATCGCGTCGTGGTACGCGACGCACAGCTCACGATCGAAGGCGACGACCTGCGCCTTCAGGCCGAGCGGCGCGACCTTGGAGCGGTAGTGCGCGACGATGTCGGCGCACACGGCCTCGATCCGCTGCGGGTTCTTCATCAGCTGATCGACCCGCGACGCGCGCCGCGCCAGCAGTCCTTGCTCACGCTCGTCGAGCCCCTCGGCCTCAGCCAGCTCGACGAACGCCTGGTCGAGCGCTTCGGCGTCGATGTGAAAATCGACAAGACGGGTCTCGACATGGATCGGCAAGGTCGCACCGTCGGCGATCGACCGTTCGACGGTGTAGTGGTTCAACACGCCATCGGGGTCGTCGGGGTCACCGAAGGTCGCCCACGTGTTGTGATCCTTCTTGGAGATCGGCGTTCCCGTGAGCCCGATGAACTTCGTGTTCGGTAGCGCCTCGCGCATGTCGAGACCGAGCCGACCTTCCTGAGTTCGGTGCGCCTCGTCGACGAGCACCACAACGTTGTCGCGCTCGTTGAGCAGCCCCGCGCCGGCGAACCGGAAGATCGTCGTGACGATCACGCCCCGCGCGTCCTCGCGGAGCAACTGCGCCAGCGCCTCCCTCGATTGTGCGATCTTGAGCGTCGGCAACCCCACGGACGCGAACTCCGAGGAGACCTGCTCGATGAGGTCCAAACGGTCGAGCACGACGAGGATCGTGGGAGCGTCGAGTTCCAACTCCTGGCGCAACCGCGCCGCGGCGAACGCCATCACGAGCGTCTTTCCCGAACCCTGGTGATGCCACACGAGCCCTTGACGGCGAGCCTTGTCCTTCACGCGCGCCACGATCGCGTCGACCGCTTCAACCTGCGGGTACCGCGGGATCACCTTCAACGTGAACCCACCCGACGAACTCGACCGGCGCGAGAAAAGCGTGTACGAGCGCAAGATGTCGAGGATCATCTCCGGCGAACACAGCAGCTCGACCGACCGCAGCACCGACGCCATCCCCGGCAACGCGATCGGATCCGTCGTGGCCGACCAGGGCAGCCACACCTCGGGAGGTTGGCGGATCGCCCCGTAGCGGAACTCCTTACCCTCGCTAGCGAACGACAGCACGTTCGACACGAAGAACTGTGGTGTACGGCCCTCGTAGGTGTGGTGCACGTCCTTGGCGCCGTTCAGCCATGACGTCGAGCGTGAGATCGGTGTCTTCGTCTCGCCGACCACCAGCGGAAACCCGTTCACGAACAACGTCACGTCGAAGCGGCGCTCGTCCGCTCCCCGATAGGTCACCTCCGACGAGACAATCAGCGAGTTGCGGCGCGGGTTGTCGAAGTCGATGAGGCGAACGGGCACATAGTCGTTGGTGCCGACGAACTTCACGGTCTCCGTGCCACGCAGCCACCCCATCATCCGCTCGTTCGCGCCGACGAGCCCGTCGTTCGCGACCGAGAGCAACACCGCCCGCAGCTTCGGCAGCACGTCCATCACGCGATCGGGTTCCTCCGCGATCGGGGGGTTGAGACGTTCGAGCGCCGAACTCACCTCAGGCTCGAGCATCACGCCATCGAGGAACCGTGGCAGGTCGTCGTGCGCGACGAACCGCCAACCGAGGTCCGGCTTCGACAGACGATCGAGGATCGCGGCCTGCACCGTGTTCGCCTCGTTGAACGCACTCACGACGCGCGCTCCAGAAGTGCGTCGTACGACTCTGGGATCTCGTGAGCGCCGGAGAGCACGTCGGACAGCAAGGCGGAGCGGAGCCGCGTCAGCGCATCCATCTGACGCGAGGTCTCGCGCACGACATTGGCGATCGACTCTGCCGTCGCGACGAAGGAGTCGCGCTCATCCGACTGCGGCCAGGGCACGTCGAGGTCGCGCAGCCAGCGAATCGCGATATTGCCAAGTCCAGTCGTCCCGCTCGCGGCGTCGGTCACGGATCGTTGGACTGACGGTGCCTTGAGGAACCAGTACAGAAACGTCGAGTCGTCGGGATCGTGCGGAAAGAGCCCGATCTGAAACGCCGAGTAGGCCGCACCGACGGCATCGGGCGTCACCTTGTACACGTTGCCAATGCGGCCGCGGTTCCCGTTCGTGCGGATGAGGATCAGGCTGTGAGGTTCGAGCAGACGCGTACGCCCGGAGAGCCCGGCGACGTAGACCTCGTTCGTCATGTCGACCTCGCCGGAGGTCGGCGTATTCGTGATCCCGATGACCCGGACGGAGCCGTCGACAGGTGTCGGCGATTCGTCGGCGGACTTCCACGATGGGCCGGAGCCCATGTCGACGAGTCGGCCGAGCGTCTGGGTGCCGGTGGCTTGCCAATCGTTCAGGCACCGATCGAGGTGGGTCATGAGTGTGGCCTGCGCGGAGATCGCTGTCTTCCGTGTCGCATCGAGGGCTTCATCGAGCGCAGCCACGAGATCGACGATCCGACGCTGTTCCACGAGGGCCGGAACCGCGACGTCGATGGACGCGATGTCGCTAGCGCTCACGCGTTGTCGGCCAGTCGTACCTGTCATCAAGGATTGCGCGCAGCTCCGAAACTCGACAGACGAGGCGATCAGGAAAAGAAACCGAGCGTCAAGAAGCGGACCGGCACGTAGCACTACCAACTCGGTCGAACCGCCGCAGCGCCCAATTTCAGCTGGGACTTGCGCGACCTTCCCGTTCTCAAGACATGGTGTGATACGTGCGAACAGGACGTCCCCAGACCGAGCGCGCGCACCACCACGTGTGCCACGGTGTTCCCAGTAGGTCACCCATCGTTCGCCCACCTTGATCGCGTCCATCGGCGCAAAAGGCGCATTGGGCGGTAGCGGATCGTCGCGAGGGTTCACGATCGCGAACTCGTCGAGCGCGCCGTGGGACCAGGCTTCACGCATAGCCGGCTGCCTTGAGCCGTTCGGCGAGGTTGGCTTCGGCCGCTCGCAATGCCTCCTGTGCGGCGGCGAGCTCGGCGAGGGCGGTGTCGACGTCGATGACATCGGCCGCGGCGCCGCGGATGTAGCAGCCGATGTTGAGATCCCAGCCGTTTTCCTTGATCTCTGCGTGCTCGACGAGGCGCACGTTGACGCCGTCGTCGCCGTCCGTGTCGGTCGCGGTGCGGTACGCCGTGACGATGGCCTCGATGTCGTCGGGCCTCATCTGGTTCTGGTTGCGGCCCTTGGCGAAGCGGTGGGAGCCGTCGACGAAGAGCACGTGCCCGCGTCGCTCGGCTGGCTTGTCGGCGCGGAAGATCAGGAGACACGCCGGGATCGAGGTCGAGTAAAAGAGGTTGGGCGGTAGCCCGATGACGGCGTCGAGCTGATCGCGTTCGATCAGGCACTGACGTATCGCCTTCTCGGCGGCGCCGCGGAACAAGACGCCGTGAGGCATGACAACGCCGACCCGTCCGCTGTGGGGGTTCATCGAGGCGAGCATGTGCTGTACCCACGCGTAGTCGCCGTTGCCGGCCGGTGGGAGACCGCAGGAGGGGCGGCTCCACGGGTCGCTCGTCCATACTTCGGCGCCCCAGTTCTTGAGGCTGAAGGGGGGATTGGTGATCACCACGTCGAAGCGACCGAGGCGGCCTCGGTTGTCGCGGAACTTCGGGTCGCGCAGCGTGTCGCCGCGCAGGATCCGCGCGTCCTCGATGTCGTGCAGGTAGAGGTTCATGCGTGCGATCGCCGATGTTGTGAGGCTGACCTCCTGGCCATAGAGACGCAGCGTGTGCACGGCGCCGCCCGACTCGACGACCTCGTTGACGGCTTCGACGAGCATGCCGCCGGATCCGCACGCGGGGTCGTAGATCGTCTCGCCGGGTTGCGGGTCGAGGATGCGGGTCAAGAGGCGCACGACGGCGCGCGGCGTGAAGAACTCGCCGGCCTTCTTGCCGCTCTCGTCGGCGAACTGTTTCAGCAGGTACTCGTACGCGTTGCCGAGCACGTCGTGGCCGACCTTCGACGGCGACAGATCGAGCGTGTGGAACGCGTCGATCAGGTTCAGCAGCGAATGCTCGGGAAGCTTCTCCTTGTTGCCCCACGGCACGTCGCCGAAGATGCCGGCGAGGGTGTCGGGGTTGGCCTCTTGGATGTGGTCCAAGATGTTCTGCAGCGCGACGCCGACGTTCTCGGGGGCCCGCTGAAGGTCGCTCCAGTGGCAACCATCTGGGATCTGGAACCGGTAGTTCTCGGCGAGCGCGGCGAGTTGGTCGTCGCCCGGGTACAGCGCCAGCGCGACGGTGTGCTCCTCGTTCCAGGTGTCGCAGATCCGCTTGTAAAAGAGCAGCGGGAAGATGAACGCCTTGAAGTCCGATGGGTCGACCGGGCCGCGCAGGCTGTTCGCGGCCGCCCACAGGCGCGATTCCAGCTCCTGCTGGCTCAGACCCTCCGGTCCCACTGTTCCCCCTCGAGCACGTCCGATTCGTCGGTGCGACACGCTACCGATGGCCCGGGACATCAGCACGGGCCTCTGCACGGTCGTCTGCTCCTCGAAGTCGCGCTGACGCGGTCGCGCCTGCCGCGAGTCGACCTCGACGGGCGGGGCGAGCGCGGCGGTTGCGCGACACCGGAAGCGGGCCGCGCGATGGCGCGGCCACTTGTGCTACGCGCAAGTGGCGAGTCTGTGTGACTCGTTTCGGCGCGTTCGCGGCAACGCCGGGGGTGCGAACTGCGCGTGTTCACCAGTTGGTGGTTGGCGACCGCGTGCAGGGACTCGTGCAGGCTCGGGCGCCGGGTGGGCGAAGGCTGGCGAACGCTGCGAGGATCCGGCTGTGGCGCGGACGTGGTTGTCGATCAGGGTGGAGCTCGTCGAGGGTGGCGGTCGGTCGTTCTGGCCGAGGCCGGGCAGGATCCTGGCCGCGGCTCGGACGCACGCCTTCGCGGAGCTCGCGGAGGCGATCGACGACGCGTTTGCTCGTTGGGACCGTGCGCACCTGTACGAGTTCCGGCTGCTCGATGACACGCGCATCGGGCTCCCCGACGACGAGTTCGACGAGGAGCGGTGCCTGGACGGTCGGCGCACGAAGCTCGGCCGGCTCGCCGCAGGCGAGGACTTCTTGTA
The DNA here is from genome assembly GCA_052390615.1 of Actinomycetota bacterium. Taxonomy (GTDB): domain Bacteria; phylum Actinomycetota; class Acidimicrobiia; order IMCC26256; family PALSA-610; genus JBQTGT01. The sequence goes on along the minus strand of JBQTGT010000034.1, from coordinate 65,287 downwards.
CGTGTTCGACTTCGGCGATGGGTGGCATCACCTCTGTACTGTCGGCGAGCAGCGGATCGACCCGCTCGACGCACTCGGAATCGTGCCGACCAAGCCGCTGCCGTACTGGGGCTGGGGTGATCTTCCCGATCAGTACGGGCGACGATGGGCCGAGGACGATGGCGAGTCGGCCGTTCCGCCGAATCCGAGGCGCGTTGACCTGCCGCCGTTCTTCCCTTGGTGGGGTGCGGGAGCCGACCGCTACCCGGACTGATCCGGCGCGATGAACGCGCCGCGTCGCGCGACGGCGCGACGGCGCGCTTTTCGGAGGCATGGAGGACGGAACTGCTTCGGATGGCGCGCTGCTGCTGACGACACGCGAGGCTGCGCGCCGGCTCTCGATCGGCCGGAGCACGCTTTATGAGTTGATTGCCGCCGGCGAGGTCGAGGTCGTGCGGATCGGGCGGTCGGTGCGCGTGCCCGCAGTCGCGCTCGTCGCCTTCGTCGAACGATAGCGTCTCGTGAGCACGAGCATTTCCCGTCCTGGCTGATGGCGTCGATCCGTCGTCGCGAGACCGCGCGCGGCGGCGCCCGATACGACGTGCGCGTCCGTCTCGGCGAGCGCGTGCTGACCCGCACGTTCCAGCGCCGCGTGGACGGCGAGCGATGGGCGCGGCTCATGGAGGCCGACCGGGTACGCGGCGACGCCGTCGATCCCCGAGCCGGTGAGGTGTTGCTCGAGGACTACGCGACCCGCTGGATGGCGTCGCGCCGACTCGCGCCCCGCACCCGCGAGCTGTACGGCGACCTGCACACTCGCTTGATCGCTCCGGTTCTCGGTCGCGTTGCGCTCGGCCGCATCACCCCGGAGCAGGTGCGGATCTGGCATCACGATCTTGGCGAGCGCGTGAGCGACATCCAAGCCGCGAAGGCCTACCGGCTCCTGCGTGCAGTGCTGAACACCGCGGTTGACGACGGTCTCATCGCGCGCAATCCGTGCAGGATCCCGGGCGCCGGGCACGAACGCTCGCCCGAGCGGCCGCTCGTGCCACCCGACACGGCCCTGGCACTCGTCGACGCGATCGAGCCGCGCTATCGCGCCCTCGTGCTGCTCGCCGCCACGGGCGGCCTGCGCCTCGGTGAGCTGCTCGCGCTGCGCCGCTGCGACCTCGCGCTCGACGCCGGTACGGTGCGCGTCGACGAGCAACTCGTGCAGCTCCGCGACGGCACGCAGCTGCGCGGCGGGCCGAAGACCGCGGCAGGGCGGCGAGTCGTGACGATCCCGACCGTCACTGTCGACGTGCTGCGAGACCATCTCGACCTGCACGCGGAGCAAGGCAACGATGGCCTCGTGTTCTGCAACCCCGATGGCGGGCCGCTCCGCCGGGCCACCCTCTCTATGACGCCCGGCAGCGGGCGCGTGCAGAGGTCGGTGCAGACAACGTCACCGTGCACGACCTGCGCCACGCGGGCGCGACGCTCGCTGCACAGGCCGGAGCGACCACCCGTGAGTTGATGGCGCGGCTCGGGCACTCCTCGCCGCGGGCGGCACTTCGCTACCAGCACGCATCGGCCGAGCGCGACCGCGGGCTCGCAGCGCGGCTCGACGAGCTGTTCACGCGCCCGCGCGATGGACGCGCGATGGAGACGAACGCGCACGAGGCTCAGATCGACGACGCAGCGCCCGACCTGGGGCTTTGAACAGAGCGGGTGACGGGAATCGGACCCGCGTTCTCAGCTTGGGAAGCTGATGTTCTGCCGCTGAACTACACCCGCGACGACCGTCGAGGCTAGCAAGAACGGCTGCACGGGCGGTTAGGCTCCGCGCCCGTGGTCCTCTCGGATGTGTCGATTCGCAAGGCGCTCGCGGAGAACCGGATCGTCATCGATCCACTCCTCGACGGCGCGGTGCAACCGTCGTCGGTGGACCTGCGCGCCGATCGCTACTTCCGCGTGTTCCGCAATCACACGACGCCGTTCATCGACCCGAAGCTGCCGCAAGAGGATCTCACCGAGCTCGTCGACGTCGACGACGATCGCGCGTTCATCCTCCATCCCGGCGAATTCGTGCTCGGCTCCACGCTCGAACGCGTCGCGCTCCCCGACGACATCGTCGCCCGGCTCGAGGGCAAGAGCTCGTTGGGGAGACTGGGGCTGCTCATCCACTCGACGGCCGGGTTCGTCGACGCCGGATGGGACGGTCACCTGACGCTCGAGCTGTCGAACGTCGCGAACCTGCCGATCGCAATCTACCCGGGCATGAAGATCGGTCAGATCTCGTTCCTGCAGATGACGACGGCAGCCGAACACCCGTACGGCAGCGGGGGAGCGCGCTCCAAGTATCAGGGTCAGCGCGGCCCGACGCCGAGCCGGTACTACCTCAACTTCCGCGATCGTTAGGTCCCGCCGCGTTCGAGTCGTCTGTGCGACGATGCGCGCATGATGTACGACATGCAGCGCGATCCCACCGCCGTGATGGGTCGGCGGATCCTCGCCTTCGCCATCGACGCCATTGCCGTCGGCCTACTTGTCGCGGTGTTCATGAGTCCGAACATCGAGACTGAGCCCGCGCCGGAAACGTTTCTCGGCGAGCCCTGCGAGGTCATCGAAGCGCGCGACCCTGACTTGTTCTGCATCGAGTCCGGCGACGAAGTGATTACCGTCGATACCGGCTCCTTCGCGAGCTCGATCGGCGTGCAGCTGCTCCTGTCGTTCGGGAATGCCGTTGTGCTCCAGTCGCTCGTCGGCACCAGCATCGGCAAGATGGTTACCGGCCTCCGCGTCGTGCGACCGGACGGCCAAATTGCCGGCTTCGGCGCGATGTTCGTGCGCTGGTTGTGCTTGTGGACGGTCGACGGGTTCTGCTTCCTCGTCGGTCTCATCACCGCGTTGGTGTCGCGCGGCCACCGACGCGTCGGCGACATGCTGGCGGGGACGTACGTCGTGCGCGTCGACGACATGGCAATGCTCGGGGGTGGGACGTCACCCCCGCCGCCCTCCGGCACGTGGGTGCCGCCCGCGGACGCGTGGAATCCTTCCGGCGGCGCGCCGCCGCCGGTTCCGCCGTCACCCGCGCCCGGTCCTGGTTCGCCGCCGCCATGGACCCCGGAGACTTGAGGCGCGTCACCGGACCCGTTCGGCCCGCGTAACATGACGGCTCCCGTCGGCGGCCGAGGCACAGGAACGGGCGTGGTGGGCGAGGCCCAGACGACAACGGCACCGCGGCTGGCCCCCTTCGTGCCCCGCAACGTGTTTCTCTACGGTAGCGGCGCGCTCGTCGCGTTCTTCATGGTGCGCGTGCTCGGACCGGGTTGGAACGGCCATTTCCCGGCGGGTTGGCCGGACGCGATTGGGCTCCCGGACATCCAGGACGAGTCCTACATGTACGTCGCGGGCAAGGGTCCGCTGCGGCCGTCGTTCTACTTCGAGTACCGACCACCCGCATATCCACTGTTCTTGTGGGTATTCGGTCGCAGCGCCCATCTGATCGTCATCGGCCAGACCGTGGCGTATTGCGCGGCCGTCCTCGCGATGTGCGCAACCGCGTGGCAAGTTCTGCGGTCGCGCGTCATTGCCGTGATGACGATTGCGCTGATCCTCGGCGTCGCCGTGCAGGCGAAGTACGCCTTGTGGAACACGCAGGTGCTCACGGAGTCGTTGTCGATAACCCTGGCCTTTGCCGGTGTGGCAGCGTGGTGGCGCCTCGCCGCGGCGCCGACGGTGCGGCGCGCGTGGTGGGCGTTCGCGTGGGTGATCCTCGGGATGGAGCTACGCGACGCGGAGGTGTTGCCCATCGGCGTGGTCGTCGTTCCGATCGCGCTCGCGGCCGCGCTGCTCGCGCGCGGCAGCGTGGACCGGAAAGTGCGCCGCACGTTGGTGCTCGGTGTCCTCGCGGTGGGTCTTGCGGCCGGGCATGCCTATGTCGCAGAGGACGTGACACACCGCGCGCGCCTGTCGTTCCACCACACGGTTGGGTTGATCGTTCTCACGAACCCCGACATCTCGGGCTGGTTCGAGGATCGGGGCATGCCACTCGACGACGCGCTCAGGTCTCGGCAGGGCAAGTCCGGATACGACGACCGTTTCTGGCGCGACGAGTCACCCGAGTTCGCGAGATATCGGGCGTGGGTGGAGGGCAGCGGGCGGCGCGACCTCGTGCTGTCGATGGTGTTCCTGTTTCCGGAGTACCGCGACCTGCTCTACAAGGATCTGCCCCGGATCCTGAAGGCGGACCTGGAGGGGTACGACGGCGGCCAAGCGTACCAGCATCTGCCGCGCGAGATGCCGCTGCAGCTCGGCGGGCCGACGACGCGCAAGAGCCTGGCGGTGTGGCTGGTGGTTGCGGCGACGAGCCTCGCCGCGGCCGCGGCCGTCGCGACCGCGCGCCGTCGTGACATCCGCGTGATCGTCTTCGTTGTCGGCGGCATCGTCCTTGCGCTGATCGAGCTCTACCTGTCCTGGCTCGGCGACGCGACCGAGGTGGAGCGGCACTCGATCGGCGCGCTCGCCCGCCTCGCGGTCATGCTTGTCATCGCCGTCGCCATCAGCGCCGACACGATCATGCATGGCCTGCGCCCGACGCCGACGGCGGCGGTCCCCGCCGACGACGAGCCGGATGATGCACCCGATGATCCGGCCGAGGCCGAGCTCGCGCATGCGTGACACTCCGAGGGTCTGGTGGGAGGACCCGATTCGCTGGCTGACGGGATTCGTCTTCGCCCTCGTCGGCGGCATCACGATCATCGGCAATCACGCCCATGCGGTCGGGAACGACGCGACGTTCTCGCAGATGCTTGTGAACCGCGCGCTGCGCTTCGGCGGGAGCTACTACGAAAACGGAATCCACCCGAAGGGTCCTCTCGAAGAGGTTGCCCACGACATCGCGCGCCGAATCGGCGGCTACAACGGTCATTGGTACGTGATTTCGGCGATGATCGCCATCAGCGCGCTCGTCCTCGGGTATGCCGCGGCGCGAACTGCGATGGCGACCGGCGGCAACGGATACGTGGGTCTGGCCGTCGGCGCCGCGGTGTTCGTGCACTTCACACTGTCCGATGCGCCCTACGCCGGGCTTTTCTACGCGCGAAACATCCTCGTCGCGATGCTCGCGTTGGCGTGGATCATCGTGCTCGAGGGGCGTTTGTGGAGCACGCCGCGAGGCCTATGGATCGCGGCGCTCACCACGGGTCTCATACTCGGCCTCGCCGTGCAGACGATCCTGCCCGCGCTGTTCGACGCGGCCGCGATCGGGATCGGCGCGCTGCTCCTGCTGCGCGATCGAGTCGAGAACCCGGCGCGGCAGCGCCGGCTCCGTGACCTCATCGTCGTCTCCGGGGCCGTCGGTGTGGCGAGCGCGCCACTCTGGTATCTCGCGCGCGGCAGCTTCGAGGAATTCTGGGCGAGTTGGTGGACGTACGCGCTCTATCAGAACGTTGGAATCGGTCTGAGTACCGGCGAGCAACTGGCCCGCGGGTGGGACAACGCGTACGCGTACTACCAGGAGCGGCCGGTGCTGTTCCTGCTGCTGGCCGCCTTTGTCGTGTCCACGGTATCGATGTGGTCGCAGCTCGACCGCCGCACGCGCATCGTGCACGGAGTTGTGCTCGCGTGGTTCCTCGCGGGCTGGTTCCAGATGGTGGTCGGGTTGCGCTACTCGACGCACTACTACGCCGTGGTCGCCGCGCCGACGGCGATGATCGGTGGCGCGCTGGCTGGTCACGCGGGTCGTGTGCTGATGAACCGACCGCGCCCGACGCGCGCGATCTTGGGCGCGCCGCTGGCTGCCGTCTTGCTCACGATCTACCTGTCGTCGGGGACGGCGAGTCGTGTCGTCAACGCGAGCGAAATCACGGGTGCGTTCACGAGCATTGACCGCGGCGTCGAACTGGGGCGGAATTCGCGACCGGGCCCGGACAAGTCGGTCCAGGCACTGCTCGACCTCGTGTCGCGCGACGAGGACGCGCTGCTCGTGTGGGATGACAATCAGTTCATCTATCCCACGTACCGGCGCGTCCCGGCGACGCGGTTCCACCAGAAGTACTTCGTGCTCGGTGCGATCTACCTGGGCCGCACCGGACCTGAGTACGTGCTCGACCACACATGGGAGTGGTTCGCCGACGACATCCGCGAGTCCGACCCGGCGGCGTTCCTCGAAACCGATCCCGTCGAGGCGGGGCGGTTCAAGGTCCTGGTCGACGACAACTTCACGCCCGTGTTCACCGGCACCAACGACACGGTCCACCTCCGCAACGAGCTCGCCGCCGCCGTCGTCGACGGTGCCGCGTCCGACCAATGGGAGCTCGAGGGCCCGCCGCTTGCGGAAACGGGCTGGGATGCCGGCGCGGGGGCGGCGCGTTTCGAGCAGGACGCGCTCGCACCAGTCGACGATCGTCTCCCGTTTGCATCCGACTCGTGCAGGCGGATCGAAGGCCGCGTGGACACCCACGAACCGGGGTCGGCCGGTGTCGTGTTCCACTTTTTCGACGACGCCGGCGCGCTCGATGCTGCGGGCCGTCGACCTGAGTCCGTCCGGATCGTGCTCGATGGCGCGACGGCGGCGTCCAAGGACGTGAACGACGGCGTCATCGAGCAACTGCCGACCGGTCGCGAGGGCGACGATGCGATTCCGTTCGCGCTCGTGATGGGCAAGCGGGCCGCGGTGCTGGTCGTGGGGGGCAGGGTCGTGGCCGCCGTCCGACTTCCCGCCGATACGTCGGTGACCGTCGAACCGATGCGGCCCGCGCTCGAGTTCTTGCGTCTGGCGGTCGGACCGCCGCCTCCCGGCAGCGGCTGCTAGATCTCTTGGGGGCGGAGCCCCCAAGAGATCTAGATCCCAGTGTCGAACGGGCCGCCGACGGGTGCGCCACGCGAGTCCTGGCCCTCGATCGCCTCCCAGAGAATCTCGGCGATGTCTTGCACTTTGACCTGCTCGTCGGCGCCCTCACCCTTTACGCCGTCGTCGAACATCACGTAGCAGAACGGGCACGCAACCGCGACGCGGGACGCGCCGGTACCGATCGCTTCCTGGGCGCGTTCGGTGTTCACCTTCTTGCCGATGTTCTCTTCCATCCACATGCGAGCCCCGCCCGCGCCGCAGCACATGCCGCGGGTGCCGTTGCGCGGCATCTCGACGAGGTCGATGCCCGCAAGCGATCCGACGACGCGCCGCGGCGCGAGGTACACGTCGTTGTGCCGACCGAGGTAGCACGAGTCGTGGTAGGTGACGCGCGCTTCGAGCGACGCGCCAGTCAGCGTCAAGCGACCGTCGGCGACGAGCTCGTCGAGCAGCAGGCTGTGATGGATCACCTCGTAGTTGCCGCCGAGCTGGGGATACTCGTTTTTCAGCACGTTGAAGCAGTGTGGGCACTGGGTGATGATCTTGCGGACACCCATGCCGTTGAAGGTCTCGACGTTCTGCAGGGCGAGCATCTGGAAGATGTACTCGTTGCCCGAGCGCCGCGCCTGGTCACCGTTGCACAACTCGCTCGGACCCAAGATGGCGAAGTCGATCCCGGCGCGCTGCATGAGCTTGGCCAGCGCGCGAGATGTTTTCTTGTTGCGGTCATCGAAGCTGCCGGCACAGCCGACGAAGTACAGATATTCGTGCGCGATCGGTTGTCCGGGCTCGATGATCTCGATGCCTTTGAGTTGCGCGGCCCAATGCCCGCGCTCACCTTGGTTCAGGCCGTACGGGTTCCCGGAGTTCTCCATCGAGCGGTAGGTGTTGCCGAGCTCGGTCGGGAAGTTGCTTTCCATCAAGCTCAAGTAGCGGCGCATGTCGAGGATCTTGTCGAGGATCTCGATATTGACGGGACAGATCTCGTCACAGGCTTTGCAGGTTGTGCACGCCCATATCTCCTCGGCCGAGATGCGTTCGAACATGCTGTTGGCGGTGATGGTGATCTCGGGGTCGACGCCGACGGGAGGCGAGGTAGGCGGCGTACCGGTCGCGTTCATGACCTCACCGACCTTGAGCACGATCTCGCGGGGGTCCAGTGGTTTTCCGGTCGCGTGCGCGGGACATACGGACGTGCAGCGGCCGCAGATCGTGCACGCGTCGGTGTCGAATAGCTGCTTCCATGTGAAGTCCTCGACGGCGACGGCGCCGAAGCGTTCGAGGTCGGTCTCCATCAGGTTCGGCATCGGTTTCATCGCGCCCTTCGGGCGGTCGCGATCACGCAGGTACATGTTCATGGGGGACGTCACCATGTGGCGGAGCTTCGTGGTCGGCAGGATGACCAGGAACGCGATGAACGCGATGACGTGCAGTGCCCAGATCCACCGGTGGGCGTTTTGCAGCGTGTCTTGATCCCAGCCGTCGATCAGCGCCGCGATCGGGGCGCCGACGAATGACCAGTCCTCGTACGCGGGACGGCCGGCGCGGGCGATGCGCGCCGCCTCGGCCATGAAGCCGCTCACGCCGATGACGAAGAAGGTCGCGAGGATCAGCGCGTCCTCGGGCTTCGACTTGATTCGGATCCGGTAGGGACGCACGACGTACCGACGAACGGCCGCCCATACGATCCCGACGAGGAAGATCACGCCCGCGAGGTCGGCGCCGAACGCGTACGCGCGGTAGGTGTCGCCGTGGAGGAACTTCGCCGACTCCGGCATCTGATGGTCGATCTCCAGGAGCACCGTCGCGATGAACAAGAAGATGAAGCCGAAGTAGATGCACGAGTGCATGAGCCCGGCCGCGGGATCGCGCATCAATGTCTGCATGTACACGCCGCTGCGGAAGTCGGCGAGGCGTCGTTTGAGGTTCCCTCGCGTCGTGCGGCGCTCGTCGGGTTGGCCGCGCTCGTAGTTCCTCACCCGCAACGATACGAGCCACGCGACGAGAAGGAGCATCGCCGGGATCGCCGTGTAGAACGCCCAATACACGGGGTCGGGGATGTTCGTGAACACCTCGCGCTGCACCGTCGAGTCGTTGCGCCACTCGGTGATGCGCGGCACGACTCCCGACCCGATCGTGAACAGCGCGAGTGCTACGCCGATCGCGAGCACGAGCTGGTGGGGGCGAACCTTGAAGCGCATCGCGCCGAAAACCTACAAGGGTCGCGGCCCGACAACCGCTTCGAGCCGCGAAAGCGTCAACGCCGCGCCATCAGCAGCGGCGAGCGAACGACCGGAGGGAGAGAGCGAGCTCGCCGGAGCGCGGAGGAGAAGGGGGCCGGGCATCCCGGCCCGCCCGACGAGCAACAAAGAATCAACGAGCAACAAGAGTTACTGCACCGATTTCGCGTCGCTTTCGCGGAGGCGTTTGGCCATACCGGCGAGCAGCTTGCGGGAGAATCCCGGCACCTCGTCGGTGATTCCGGCGAATTCGCGCTGGCCGAGCACGACCAGTTCCATGTCGCTCTCGGCGATCACGCTCGCGTTGCGGGGCGCCTTGTCGAGGAGTGCGAGCTCGCCGAACGCCTGACCGGGACCCAGCGTCGCGATCCGCCGGCCCTGGCGGGTCACCTTGGCCGTCCCGTCGATGATCACGAAGAACTCGTGACCGGTCTCGCCCTCGGTGACGAGCACCTTGCCCGCCGGCACCCGCACGCCTTCCGCCCGGCGGGCGACGAGCTGCAGGTCCTTGCGGGAGCACGCGCTGAAGAGGGCGACCTGCTGGAGGTGGTCGATGAAGGCGTCACGGCGGGCCATGGGCGCGGAATGTAACGCCTCGCCGAGGCGGCGTCACATGCCCGGATCCGCCCGGCGGAAATCGCCCCGCCCGGGAATCTGATATAGGTCGACTCAAGTTATACTCTCCAGTCACACTCAGGTTTGCCCGGAGTCGTCCGGGCTTCAGTTGCAGCGTCCGTTCGCTTGCAGTCCAGGAGGACCCGCCATGTCCAAGGCCGTCGGTATCGACCTCGGCACCACTAACTCCGTCGTTGCGGTGCTGGAGGCCGGCGAGCCCGCCGTCATCCCCAACGCCGAGGGCAGCCGCACCACGCCGTCGGTCGTCGCGTTCTCGAAGACCTCCGAGGTGCTCGTCGGCGAAGTCGCCAAGCGACAAGCGATCACGAACCCCGATCGCACGATCCGCTCGGTGAAGCGCCACATGGGCACCAGCTGGAAGATCGACATCGACGCCAAGGCGTACACCGCGCAAGAGATCTCGGCCCGCACGCTGATGAAGCTCAAGCGCGACGCCGAGCAGTACCTCGGCCAACCGGTGACGCAAGCCGTCATCACCGTGCCCGCCTACTTCGACGACGCGCAGCGCCAGGCCACGAAGGAGGCCGGTGAGATCGCCGGCCTCGAAGTGCTGCGCATCATCAACGAGCCGACCGCGGCCGCGCTCGCGTACGGGCTCGACAAGGAAGGCAAGGACCAGACGATCCTCGTCTTCGACCTCGGCGGCGGCACGTTCGACGTGTCGGTCCTCGAGATCGGCGACGGAGTGTTCGAGGTCAAAGCGACGTCGGGCAACACGCACCTCGGTGGCGATGACTGGGACCAGCGCGTCATGGATTGGATGGTGTCCGAGTTCAAGAACGCGCACGGCGTCGACCTGTCGAACGACAAGATGGCGATCCAGCGACTCAAGGAAGCGGCCGAGAAGGCCAAAATCGAGCTCTCGAACTTGCAGGACACGACGATCAACCTGCCGTTCATCACCGCGACCTCCGACGGCCCGCTGCACCTCGAGCTGTCGCTGACACGCGCGCGCTTCCAAGAGATGACGCGCGACCTCTTGGAAGCGTGTCGGGGTCCGTTCGAACAGGCGATCAAGGATGCCGGGCTCGACAAGGCCGAGATCGAGCACATCATCCTCGTCGGTGGCTCCACTCGTATGCCGGCCGTGACCGACCTCGTGCGGGAGCTAATGGGCAAGGAAGCCCACAAGGGCGTCAACCCCGACGAAGCGGTTGCGATCGGCGCCTCGATCCAAGCCGGCGTGCTCAAGGGCGAGGTGAAGGACATCCTGCTGCTCGACGTCACGCCGCTGTCCCTCGGCATCGAGACCAAGGGCCAGATCATGACCAAGCTGATCGAGCGCAACACCACGATCCCGACGAAGAAGTCCGAGACGTTCACGACCGCGGACGACAACCAGCCGTCGGTCGAGATCAAGGTATTGCAGGGTGAGTCGGACATGGCGTACCGCAACAAGCCGCTCGGCACCTTCACGCTGACCGGGTTGCCCCCGGCGCCCCGCGGTGTGCCGCAGATCGAGGTCACGTTCGACATTGATGCCAACGGCATCGTGCATGTGTCCGCCAAGGACCTCGGCACCGGCAAGGAGCAATCGATGGTGATCTCCGGCGGCACGGCGCTCGGTAAGGACGACATCAACCAGATGATCAAGGACGCTGAAGCGCACGCGGACGAGGACCGCAAGAAGCGGGAGGAGGCCGAGACGCGCAACCTCGCCGACTCTCTCCTGTGGCAGACCGAGAACCTGCTGAAGGAGCAGGGCGAAAAGGTGCCGGACGAAGAACGGGCCAAGATCGAGGGCGCGCGCACGCAGTTGAAGGACGCGCTCGCCGGCCCTGACATCGACGCAGTCAAGGCCGCGCACGAAGGGCTGCTGGCCGCGAGTCAGGAGTTCACGCGCCAGCTGTACCAGAACGTGCAGGCGCAACAGTCGGCCGCGGGTGCCGCATCAGGCGGCGCGTCGAGCCCGCCGTCCGATGACGAGGTGGCCGACGCCGAGATCGTCGACGACGATCAGCAGAGCGCGTAGTCGTCATGGTCGATCCGAAAGACGCGGTGACGGAGGACGACGACGCCTCCGTCACCGACGCCGAATTGCAGTTCGAGGTCGACCTGGACACCTTGCAGCGCGAGCGCGACGACCTGCTCGACACGACGCGCCGGCTGCAAGCCGACTTCGAGAACTACCGCAAGCGCGTGTTGCGCGAGCAGACGCTGCTCGTCGAGCGTGCAACCGAGGGGCTTGTCGAACAGCTTCTACCGGTGCTCGACAGCTTCGAGCTCGCCGTGCAGAACTTGTCGGGTGACTCACCGGATCTCGAGAAGGTCCGCAAGGGCGTCGAACTCGTGTACGCCGAAATGGCGGCCGTGCTCTCGAGATCCGGGCTCGAACGCATCGACGCGGCGGGCGCGCCGTTCGATCCCACCGAGCACGACGCCGTCCTGCAGGACGACGGCGACGGCGATCCCGTCGTCGCGGACGTGCTGCGCGCGGGTTGGAAGCTGAAGGGTCGCGTGCTGCGACCCGCGATGGTGAAGGTGACGCGAGAGTCCTGATGGCAGCGCAACGGGAGTGGTTCGAAAAGGACTACTACGCGGTGCTCGGTGTGTCCTCGGGCGCCACCGACAAGGAGATCGCGCGTGCGTACAAAAAGCTCGCCAAGCAGTTCCATCCCGACGCCAACCCCGGCGACGGCACGGCCGAAGAGCGGTTCAAGGAGATCTCGGCCGCGTACGACGTGCTCGGCGACACCGAGAAGCGCACCGAGTACGACGAGGTGCGGCGCATGGTCGCGTCCGGCGTCGGGCCCGGCGGCTTCGGCCCCGGCGCAGGTGGGTTCACGTTCGATGCGGGCGGCGACTCGCGCCTCTCCGACTTGTTGGGCGGGATCTTCGGCGGCAGCGGTCGCCGCACCCGGCGCGGACCCACCGCGACCGGACCGCAGCGGGGCCAAGACCTCGAGACCGAGCTGCACCTTTCCTTCGAGGACTCCGTGCACGGCGTGACCAGCACGGTGCGGTTTCGCTCCGACGCGCCGTGCGCAACCTGTGCAGGGAGCGGCGCCGCGCCCGGCACGATCCCAGAAACGTGTCGCGAGTGTCGGGGCACAGGGTCGGTCGCCGAGGACCAAGGCCCGTTCTCGTTCTCGCACGTCTGTGCGGCCTGCGGCGGTCGCGGGCAGATCATCAAGGAGGCATGCCCGACGTGTCGGGGCCGCGGTGTCGAGATGCGACCGCGCGAGGTCAAGGTTCGCGTTCCCCCGGGCGTGCAGGACGGCCAGCGCATTCGCGTCAAAGGACGGGGTGCCGCGGGAACGCGCGGCGGACCACCCGGCGACTTGTACGTCGTCGTGCGCGTGCGTCCGCACGCGGCGTTCGGTCGCAGCGGCCATGACCTCACATTGCGGCTCCCGGTCACGTTCGCGGAGGCCGCGCGGGGCGCCGACGTGCGCGTGCCGACCCTCGACGGGCAAGTCACCGTGCGTATCGCGCCCGGCACGCCCTCGGGCAAGGTGCTGCGGGTGCGCGGGCGAGGGATCGAATCGAACAGCAATGGCAAGGATCCCGGCGACCTCCTCGTCACTGTCGACGTGCAGGTTCCCCAACACCTCACCGACGAACAGCGCGATGCGGTCGAAGCACTCGCCAAGGTGCTCGACGAGGATCCGCGCGCCGCGTTGTTCGCGCAACAGCACAACCGGAGGCGAACCGATGATGGATCGGAATGATCCCGAGGTGCGTGCGCTGTATGTGATCTCGGTCGCGGCCGAGCTCGCCGGAATGCACCCACAAACCTTGCGGATCTACGAGCGCAAGGGGCTGGTACAGCCGGCGCGCACGAGCGGCCGGAGTCGTCGCTACTCAGACCGCGACATCGAGTTGCTTCGCCGAATCCAGGAACTGAGCAACGAAGGCATCAGTCTGGCGGGCGTCCATCGAGTACTCGAGCTCGAGGAGCACCTGCACGCGGCGCGGGCTCGTATCGCGGACCTCGAAGCGCGTGTCGAATCGCTGATCTCGGAAATGGAACAACGGGTGCAAGCTGTTCACAGGGAGTACAAGCGTGAGCTCGTTCCCGTCCGTAGCGCCGCGCTGGTGCAGTTGCACAGAAACGTGACCTGACATGCCGCTCGACCCGAACCGATTTACGAAGAAGACGCAGGAAGCGCTGGGCGCGGCGCAGGCGCGCGCGCGCGACGCCGGCCACACCGAGGTCGGGTCGGAACATCTCCTGCGTGCGCTGCTCGACCAGCCCGAAGGTGTTGTCACCGGAGTACTGGAACGTGTCGGGGTGGATGTGAACGTGGCGCGTAACCGCGTCGACGAGGCGCTGGAGAAGCGCCCGCGCGTCTCCGGGGCGACCGTACGTGACGCGCAGCTCGCAGCCGAGGCGTACCGTCTGCTCGAAGAGGCCGACAAGGAACGCACCGGGCTCGACGACGAGTTCCTCTCGACCGAGCACGTGCTGCTGGCAATGACGAACGTCCCCGGTGGTGTCGGCGACCTCGTGCGTTCGCTGGGCGTCGGTCACGACGACGTGCTCGAGGCGCTGAGGCAGGTGCGCGGTTCGCACCGCGTCACCTCGGACAGCCCGGAAGACCAGTACCAGGCACTCGAGAAGTACGGCCGCGACCTCACGGAGGCGGCCCGCAAAGGCAAGATCGACCCGGTCATCGGCCGCGACGAGGAGATCCGTCGCATCATCCAGGTGCTGTCGCGCCGCACCAAGAACAATCCGGTCCTCATCGGCGAACCCGGGGTCGGCAAGACCGCGATCGTCGAAGGTTTGGCGCGCCGCATCGTCGAAGGCGACGTGCCCGAGGGATTGCGCAACAAGCGCCTTGTCGCACTTGACATCGGCGCCATGGTCGCGGGCGCGAAGTACCGCGGTGAGTTCGAGGAACGCTTCAAGGCGGTGTTGAAGGAGATCGCCGACGCCGAGGGCGAGATCGTCACGTTCCTCGACGAGCTGCACACGATCGTGGGCGCCGGTGGCGCCGAGGGAGCGGTCGACGCCGGCAACATGATCAAGCCCATGCTCGCGCGCGGTGAGCTGCGACTCATCGGGGCCACCACGCTCGATGAGTACCGCAAGTACATCGAGACGGACGCCGCGCTCGAACGGCGGTTCCAGCCCGTGTTCGTTGGAGAGCCGTCGGTCGAAGACACGATCGCGATCCTGCGCGGGCTCAAGGAACGCTACGAGGTCCACCATGGCGTCCGTATCCAAGACGCCGCGCTCGTCGCGGCCGCGGCGCTGTCCGACCGCTACATCACGGGCCGCCAACTACCCGACAAGGCGATCGACCTCGTCGACGAGGCCGCGTCCCGCCTGCGCATCGAGATCGATTCGATGCCGTTCGAGATCGACGTGGTCGAGCGGCGCATCCGCCAGCTCGAGATCGAACGGGCCGCGCTGGCGAAGGAACCCGATGACGCATCGAGGCAGCGGCTGACTGCACTCGAAACCGAACGCGAAGTACTGCGCGAGGAGCGCGACGGCATGGTCGCGCACTGGTCGGCCGAGAAGGACGCGATCGGCGCGATTCGGAAAGCCAACATGCGCCTCGAGCAAGCGAAGCTCGACGCCGAGCAGGCCGAGCGCGACGGTGATCTCGAGCGCGCGGCACAACTGCGCTACGGACACATTCCGGTGCTCGAACGCGAGGTCGAAGCGATGAGCGTGCGACTCGCTGACATGCAACGCGACGGCGCCATGCTCAAGGAGGAAGTCGACGAGGAGGACGTCAGCGAGATCGTCGCCAAGTGGACCGGAATTCCGGTCTCGCGCTTGATGGAAGGCGAGCTGGCGAAGTTGGTGCGGCTCGAGGATCACCTCCACCAACGGGTCATCGGCCAGGACGAACCAGTACGCGCCGTCGCCAATTCGATCCGCCGTTCACGAGCGGGTTTGTCCGACCCGCACCGGCCGATCGGCTCGTTTCTGTTCCTCGGACCGACGGGTGTCGGCAAGACCGAGCTGGCGCGCGCACTGGCGGAGTTCTTGTTCGACGACGAACGGGCGATGGTGCGCATCGACATGTCGGAGCACATGGAGAAACACTCGGTGTCGCGTCTCGTCGGGGCGCCACCCGGTTACGTCGGCTACGAAGAGGGCGGTCAGCTCACCGAGGCAGTCCGCCGCCGCCCCTACGCGGTGATCCTGCTCGACGAGATCGAAAAGGCTCATCCCGACGTGTTCAACGTCCTGTTGGCGCTCATGGACGACGGCCGATTGACCGATGGCCAGGGCCGCACAGTGGATTTCACGAACAGCGTCGTGATCATGACATCCAACCTCGGTGCCGGCGGCAGCGAGGAGCGGGTCATGGCGGCCGTACACGGTCACTTCAAGCCCGAGTTCCTCAACCGCATCGACGAGATGGTGGTCTTCCACCGGCTCTCTCAAGAGGACATCGCGCAGATCGTCGACATCCAGGTCGACCAATTGCGCGGCCGCCTGCGCGGCCGTGGCCTCGACCTCGAGCTCACGAAGGCGGCACGTGACTACATCGCCGAGATCGGCTACGACCCCCATTTCGGGGCGCGCCCGCTGAAGCGCGTGCTCCAGCGTGAGATCGCCGACCCGATCGCGCTCGACCTGCTGAAGGGCGCGTACTCGGAGGGCGACACGATCGTCGTCGACGCCGCCCCCGACGGCGGCCTCGTGTTCGAAGCCGCCGCCCAGGCCGAGATCCTCAGTTGACGCCTATCGCGCCGTCGTGCGCACGGACGGAACAGACTGGGTCGCGTGGTGGCCGACGATGTCGTCAAGGAGACGGAGAGTTGGTTCATCGGTCGCGGCCTGCCCCATTTCATCGAGGGGTACAGCGCCACCGCTGACATCTGGACGCGCGCCCTCCCCGCGCTGACGCTGCTGTTCCTTGTCGAGATTGCGGTGCTCGCGCCGAATGAGGAATTCGCGATCTGGCTCGACGTGGTGGTGATCGCGACGGCATTCGGTGCGCTGCTCGGGGCATGGGCGCTGGTGAACCGGCATCGCAGCCGCCGACCGCTGGCCCGCCCCGACAGCGTCGGCCCGATCGAGATCGCGGCCTTCATCCTCGTCCCCGCGCTGGTGCCGCTCGCGCTCGGCGGTCAGTTCCGTCAAGCGGTCGTTACCGCGAGCGCCAACGTCGTGTTGCTCGGTGTGATCTACCTCACGACGTCATACGGGCTGCTGGCGATGACACGGTGGGGCCTCGGTCGTCTCGTGCGACAGCTCGAAGCGATCGTCTCCCTGCTGGCGCGCGCCCTGCCGATGATCGCGTTGCTGGTCACGTTTCTGTTCCTGACGAACGAGGTCTGGCAGACGGCGGGCGCGCTGCACGGCATCGCGTACTGGTTGGCCGCGGGTCTGTTCTTCGTAGTCGGCGTGGTCTTCGTGATCGTGCGATTGCCGCGCGATGTCAGCGAATTGAACCGGTTCGAGGATGCCGACGACATCGTCGCGCTCTGCGACGGCACGCCCATCGCGACCGTGACCGATACCGCGGCCCACCCAGCGGCGCCGCCGCTCGGTCGCCGCGAATGGGGCAATGTCGGTTTGGTCGCGTTGTTCAGCCAGGGCGTGCAGATCATCATCGTGAGTGTGTTGATCGGGGTGTTCTTCCTTGTGCTCGGCTTGCTGCTCGTCGACGAGGTCACGACCGCGGACTGGGCGCGGCGCGTGCACGTGCTCGCGACGTTGACCGTTGGCGACCGAGAGCTGGTCGTCACCGAGGAGCTGCTGCGCGTCGCCGGCTTCCTGACGGCGTTCTCGGGTTTGAACTTCACCGTCTTCTTGCTCACCGACGAGACCTACCGGCGCGAGTTCCGCGACGAAGTCGTGGGGGAGTTGCGCCAGGCGTTTGCAGTCCGGGCGGCGTACTTGGCTCACCGCGCGGGGCTGTCGGCTACAGTTTCCCCTACGTGAACACATTTCACGGGTGGGGTTCCTGGTGCCGGGCGTAGTCATCGTCGGCATGCAGTGGGGCGACGAGGGCAAAGGCCGGTTCACCGACTATCTCGCCAAGGAAGCCTCGCTCTGCGTGCGCTACCAGGGTGGCCACAACGCGGGCCACACGATCATCGTCGATGGCGAGGTCTTCAAACTCCAGCTTGTGCCCAGCGGTGTGCTGTACCCGTGGGTCACGCCGGTGATCGGGAACGGCGTCGTCGTCGACCCTGCCGTCCTTATCGAAGAACTCGACATGCTGGAGAGTAAGGGTGTCGACACGCGCCGACTACGACTGTCGGGCAACGCACACTTGATCATGCCGTACCACCAGGAACTCGACCGCGTCACCGAGCGGTTCCTCGGCAAGAACAAGCTCGGAACGACGATGCGCGGCATCGGCCCCGCGTACGGCGACAAGGCGTGGCGCGTCGGGCTGCGCGTCCAAGACCTGCTGGACCCGAAGATCTTCCGCGAGAAGCTCGAGCTTGCGCTGCGCGAGAAGAACGGCGTGCTCACCAAGGTCTACAACCGGTTGCCCCTCGACGCCAAGGAGATCACGGACCGCTATCTCTCGTACGTGCCGCGCTTGTCGCCGCTCATCGACGACACCGTGTATCTCATCCACGAAGCACTCGATGCACAGCAATGGGTGCTGTTCGAGGGCGCGCAGGCGACGTTCCTCGATCTCGATCACGGCACCTATCCGTACGTGACGTCGAGCAATCCGATCGCGGGCGGGGTTGGCCCGGGTGCGGGAGTCGGCCCGCGCGCGATCGAGCGCATAGTCGGGATCGTGAAGGCGTACATCACGCGTGTCGGCGCCGGCCCGTTCCCGACTGAGTTGTTCGACGGGGACGAGATCGGCGACCTGCTGGTCGAACGGGGCCGCGAGTACGGCACCAACACCGGTCGGAAGCGCCGGCCCGGATGGCTCGATCTCGTGATGCTCAAGCACGCGGCGCGCCTCAATACATGCACTGAGCTCGCGATCACAAAACTCGATGTGATGTCACCGCTGACCGAGCTGAAGGTGTGCGTCGCCTACGAAGGCGATGACGGCGCGCGCTATGAGCACGTGCCGTATCACCAGTCCGTCCTGCACAAGGTGCGGCCGGTGTACCACACGCTTCCGGGATGGGGAACCGACATCGAAACCGCGGAACGCATGGAGGATCTCCCGACCGAGGCGCGTGAGTACGTGCGCTTCATCGAGGAGTTCCTCGGCGTCCACGTGAGCTTCGTTTCGGTCGGTCCGTCGCGCGATCAGACCGTCGTACTCCCCCGCGCGGCCTGACGATGGCGCGCCTCCTCGTCGTGGGTTCGGGAGGTCGTGAGCACGCGCTCGCGTGGGCGCTCGCGCGCTCGCCGCTCGTCGATGAAGTCGTGTGCGCGCCGGGGAACCCCGGGATGAACTCGATCGGCGAGTGTCGGCCGATCGCCGCGACCGACCCGCGCGCGGTTGCTGATCTTGCCGACGAGTTGGCTGCCGATCTCGTCGTGATCGGACCCGAGCATCCGGCCGTCGCGGGTGTCGCCGACGCTGTCATCTCTCGCGGGCGTCTCACGTTCGGGCCAGTCGCCGCGGCGGCGCGCCTGGAGGGGTCCAAGGCGTGGATGAAAGCCGTGCTCGTCGCGGCCGGCGTTCCGACCGCGCGCTACGGCGCGTTCACGGTCGGCGAGGAGGCGCAGGCCGATGCGTACCTCGACTCGCTGTCTGCGCCGTACGTCGTCAAGACAGACGGGCTCGCCGCCGGCAAAGGGGTGATCGTGACGCCCTCGCTTGTGGACGCGCGCGCCGCGGTCCGGTCCTACCTCTCGGGCGACGCGTTCGGCACGGCCGGTACGACGTGTGTGATCGAGGAAGCGATGGCCGGACCGGAGCTGTCGTTGTTCGTGCTGTGCGACGGTAACGACGCGGTGCCGTTCGCGGCGGCGCAGGATCACAAGCGCGCGTTCGATGATGACCGAGGACCCAACACCGGCGGCATGGGTGCGTACTCACCGGTGCCGTTCGCGACTGATGACCTCGTCGACGAAGTGATGGCGAAGATCGTGCGCCCGACGCTCAGTGAGCTACGTCGTCGCGACGCCGAGTATCGCGGCGTCTTGTTCTGTGGACTCATGATCACCGACGAAGGTCCGAAGATCGTCGAGTACAACGTCCGATTCGGCGATCCGGAGTGTCAAGTGATCGTGCCGCGGCTGGCGTCCGATCTGTACCAGCACTGCCACGAAGCCGCCGCCGGGCGCATCGAGACGCCGATCCAGATGCACGACGGCGCGACCGTCGCGGTCGTGCTGGCCGCCGACGGTTACCCGCCCGCGCCGACCCGCACCGGTGACGTCATCGCCGGACTCGACCGCGCCGGTCAGGCAGAAGGTGTCGTGGTGTTCCACGCCGCGACCGCTCGTGACGATGAGGGCCGAGTCGTGACCAACGGCGGCCGGGTGCTGGCCGTGAGCGCGAGCGGACCGACGATCCAGGCGGCCCGCGACCGCGCGTACGGCGCCGTGGCCGAGATCTCGTGGCCCGGTCTCCACTACCGTCGCGACATCGCCACCCAAGCCCTCACGTGATCCCCCGGTACGCTCTCTCCGAGATCGCCGACCTCTTCACCGACGACGCGCGCTTTCGCGCGTGGCTCGAGGTCGAGCTGCTCGCCGTTGATGCGTGGGCGGAGCTGGGCGTGGTGCCGTCCGACCACGCGCGGGCCGTGCGGGCGCGTGCGGGCATCGACGTCGCCGCGATCCAAGCGCGCGAACGGCTGACCGATCACGACGTCGCCGCATTCGTCGACGTCGTGCAGGCGACCGTCGGCCCACCGGCCGGCACGTGGGTGCACTACGGCCTGACGTCCAGCGACGTGGTCGACACCGCGCTCGCGCTCCAGGTCACGCGCGCGCTCGAGCAGATAGCGGCCGCCGCGGCGCGGCTCGAGGCCGCGATCGCGTCCCGTGCGCGCGAGTTCCGTGACACGCCGATGGTGGGCCGCACGCACGGGATCCACGCCGAGCCGACCACGTTCGGCGTGAAGTTGGCGCTGTGGGTCATGCAGGTGCGCCGCGATCGCGAGCGCTTCGCACGTGCGCGCGACGTGATCGCGGTCGGCAAGTTGTCAGGTGCCGTAGGCACCTTCTCGAACGTCGATCCGTTCGTCGAGCAGTACGTATGCGAGCATCTCGGGCTCCGACCGGTCCCGGCGACACAGGTACTGGCGCGTGATCGTCACGCGGAGGTCCTGTATGCGTGCGCGTCATTGGGTGCGACGATCGAGTCGTTTGCGCTCGAGATCCGCCACCTACAGCGCACCGAGGTGCGCGAAGCCGAGGAGCCATTCCGCGAAGGCGAGCAAAAGGGCTCGAGCGCGATGCCGCACAAGCGGAACCCGGTCAAGTGCGAGCAGTTGTGCGGGCTCGCCCGGGTGCTACGCGCCAATGTGCAAGCAGCGCTCGAGAACGTTGCGCTCTGGCACGAACGCGACATCACCCATTCGTCGGTCGAGCGCATCGTGCTCCCGGATTCGTTGATGCTCGCGTACTACGTGACGACGACTTTCACGGCCGTCGTCGAAGGATTGCGCGTGTACCCCGATCGGATGCTGCGCAACATCGATGCGTCGTTTGGGCTGGTATTCAGCCAGCCCGTGCTGTTGGGGCTGATCGAGGCGGGACGAACACGCGACGATGCGTACCGCATCGTGCAGCGCAACGCGATGCGCGCGTGGCAGGAGGAACGCCCGTTTCGGGCGTTGCTGGCCGAGGACTCCGAGGTCATGACCGCGCTCGATGACGCGCGTCTCGACGCCTGCTTCGACCTAAAGCGTGCGCTCGCGAATACGGGCCGAATCTTCGATCAGCTCGACGCGATCGGCGATCTGTGAGCGTGAGCAAGTCTCCCGCGCTCCCACATGTGTATTCGGGCAAGGTGCGCGAGTTGTACGAGGTCGGCCACGACCGCTTGCTCATGGTGGCGAGCGATCGTATATCGGTCTTCGATGTCGTGTTGCCCGACGAGATCCCCGACAAGGGTCGCGTGCTCACGGGTCTGTCGTACTTCTGGTTCGAAGGTACGAAGCAGCTCGTGTCGAACCACGTGATATCGGCGGACCCGACCGACTTTCCCGAAACCGCTGGAGACGTGGGCGGACGGGCACTGTTGGTGCGGGCGACGCGGCCGGTGCGACTCGAGTGTGTCGTGCGCGGCTACTTGTTTGGTGGCGGGTGGCAGGAATATCGCGCGCAGGGCACGGTCGGCGGCTTCCGAGTTCCCAAAGGATTGCGCGAGGCCGAGCGGTTACCCGAACCACTCTTCACGCCGACGACCAAGGTCGAGTCCGGACATGACCTGCCGCTGACCGCCGACGAGGCGATCGCGCTCGTCGGCCCCGACATCTACGAGCGGGTTCGCGACTTGTCGCTGCGGCTGTACGCGTTCGGTGCCGCGCATGCGCACGACCGTGGCGTGATCCTCGCGGACACCAAGTTCGAGTTCGGTGAGCTCGATGGTGACGTCATCGTGATCGACGAGATGATGACGCCCGATTCCTCGCGCTACTGGCCCGTCGACGAGTACCGCCTGGGTACGTCACCCGCGTCGTTCGACAAGCAGTACGTGCGCGACTTCATGGACGCGACCGGCTGGAACCACGACCCGCCCGCGCCATCCATGGCGCCCGAGGCGATCGCGAACACGCGCGCCCGCTACCGCGAAGCGTACGAGCAGATCACCGGCGCCAGCCTCGACGACTGGTTCCGGCCGGACGACTGACCGCCGCACGAACCTGCGCCGCAAACCCCGAACTATCCGGGTTTTGCGGCGCCGGTTTGCGCTCGGTACTATACTGAGAATGGTTCTCAAAATGATGGCGCTGGGGGCGGTCGCTCTCGCCGGCGCGTGCGGCGACGACGCGACCGCTGACGATGACCGCATCCGGGTCGTCGCGGGCTTCTATCCCCTCGCGGAGATGTCGCAGGAAATTGGCGCCGATCGGTTCGAGGTCACCGGTCTCACTCCGGGCGGCGGGGAGCCGCACGATCTCGAGCTGTCGCCCGACCAGGTCGACGCGATCGAAGACGCCGACGTGCTCGTCGTTCTCGGCGCCAACTTTCAGCCCGCGGTGGATGAAGCCGCGGCTCGACGCGACGGCCTGACCGTAGAGATCCTGCGGGCACTGCCGGTCGCAGCCGAGGATGATCCGCACGTGTGGCTCGACCCCGCACTCTGGAGCGACGCGGCGGCACCGATAGCCGAGGCGCTCTCGAAAGTCGATCCCGACGGGGCGAGCATCTATGCCACCAACGCGGAACGCTATGTCGATCGACTCACCGCCCTCGACGAGGAATTCCGGGCTGGTCTCGCCACGTGCGAACGTCGGACGATCGTCACGGCGCACGACGCGTTCGGCTGGTTCTCCGATCGGTACGACCTGGCAACGCTTCCGATCGCGGGGATCGAGCCGAACGAAGAGCCCAGCGCCGACCGGATAGCCGAACTCGCCGATCTCGTCGAGTCGCAGGGCATCACGACGATCTTCACCGAGACGCTGGTTTCACCCGACGTCGCCGAGACGTTGGCACGCGAAGCGAGCGGGCTGCACACGACGGTGCTAAACCCGATCGAGGGCCTCACCGACGAAGAGCGCGACCGCGGCGAGAACTACGTGACGCTGATGCGTGAGAACCTGAAGCAGCTACAGGGAGCGCTCGAGTGCGGCGATTAGGATTCGCGCCGTGACGGCTTTCGAGGCGCAGGTAGACATCACACACTTGCCCGGCATCGCCGACCCGGCGGGCGCGACCGTCGAGCGCGCACTCCCTGCGCTTGGGTACACGAATGTTCGCGAGATCCATATCGGGAAGACCATCCGGCTCATCGTCGACGCGCCCGATGCCGATGCCGCACGTGCCCAAGTCGAGGAGATGTGTGAGCGTCTCCTGGCCAATCCCGTGATCGAGGCGTACCAGGTCACGGTCACGTGAGCGCCCGCGTCGGCGTCGTCCTCTTTCCAGGTACCAACTGTGAGCAGGACGTCGCGTGGGTCATCGAACAACTCGGTAGTACAGCGACGTCGCTGTGGCATGGGGACACAACGACGAGCGGCGTCGACGCAGTCGTCGTTCCGGGTGGCTTCGCCCATGGCGACTACTTGCGGACCGGCGCCATCGCCCGCTTCTCGCCGGTGATGGGCGCGGTCGCAGACTTCGCGGCCGCCGGGGGCCCGGTCGTCGGAATTTGCAACGGCTTTCAAGTGCTGTGCGAGGCGCACCTGCTCCCGGGTGCGCTCCAAAAGAATGTCGGGCTGAAATTCTTGTGTCAGACAGTCACGATCCGCGTCGAGACCACGACGACGGCACTGACGAACGCGGCCGCCGTCGGTCAAGAGCTCCGCGTGCCGATCAATCATTTCGAAGGCAACTACGTGTGCGATGCCGACACTCTCGCCCGCTTGCGGGCGGACGACAGGGTTGTCGTGCGCTACGTTGACAACCCGAACGGTAGCGTCGACGACATCGCCGGAATCTGCAGCGAAGGCCGCAACGTCGTCGGGTTAATGCCCCACCCTGAGCGCGCCTCCGATGTGTTGCTCGGCTCCGACGACGGTCTCGTCCTGCTGCGATCGCTACTCGCGGTCGCGTCCGTCACGGCGTGACGCCGCCGTACGCGTTTGGCGACTCCGAACTCGCGCGCGAGCGACTCGCGCTCGTGGCGGCCACCTTCGAGGCACCGAGCCGTGCGTTGCTGGCCGATCTCCCGCCGAGCTTCGTGCGGTACGTGCTCGACCTCGGCTGCGGACCCGGGCACACGACGGCCCTGCTCGCGGACGCGTTCCCGCTCGCGCAGATCACCGGCTACGACGCGTCACCAACCATGCTCGAGGAGGCCCGCACGCGGGTGCCGCGCGCGACGTTCGTCGTTGCCGACGTGACGAAGCCCTTGTTACTACCGGCCGACGTTCTCTTCGCGCGCTTGGCGCTCGGCCACCTTCCCGAACCAGAGCGGGCGATGGACACCTGGGCGGTCGCGCTACGCCCCGGCAGCGGCACACTGGTGTGCGAAGAGCCCGTGCGGTATCGCGTCGACGACGAATGGTTCGCGCGGTACGAGGAGGCGGTGACGGCCGTAGTTGGCGCGACCGGCGCCGAGCTGTGGGCGGGGCGGCGCCTCGATCACGAACCCGCCAACTGCACGCGCACGCTCGATCGCGTCGTCGAGCATCCGGTTTCGGCGGCACGCGCCGCGGGGATGTTCTGGCGCAATGCGATGCAGTGGCGGGACCGGGTTCCCGGCGGCGACGCGCTGATCGAACACTTCCGCGCATGCGAATCATCCGGTGACGAGGCGATCGTGACGTGGGAGATCCGCCAGGCCGCGTACGTCAGGCGCCGCGGCTGATACCAGCCTTCTTCAAGACTTCGGGCGGCACGCCGAACTCGCGCCATGCGCCGTATGTGATGCCCTTGCGTTGCGCGTACGTCTTGGCGACCTTCACGAAGTCCTTCTCCAGCGCCGAGAGGTCAACACCGCCGGACTGCATGCTCGCGAGCTCGACCTCGAGATTGCGACGTTCTTGTAGGAGGGTCAGCCGGCCGAGCCCAGTGGCCTCCTTCAATTCGGCGTCGACTGTCGCCAGCCGCTTCTTGACGCTTTCGCTCGTGCGCCTGCGACCGCGCTTGGGTCGATTCGCGTCCAATGCTTCGAGATACCGGCCGACCGTGCGCGCGTGATTTCTTCCTTCGGCCAGCGCGACCTTGTGGTCAGCTGTCATCGCGCGCTTCTTCGTTCTTGCCGCCATTGTCGACCTCGCGGTTATCTCGTAAATCGGACAGAGCATCTTCGCGCATTGTTCGCTCGCTAGTCTGCTCGGAGATGGCGGAGGCGCGGCACCGACAGCTCGGGATGACCGACGACGAGCTCGCGGCGGTGACCGCCGAGGTGGGTCGCGATCCCACGCACCTCGAGCTGGCGATGTATTCGGTGATGTGGTCCGAGCACTGCTCGTACAAGTCGTCGCGTTCGCATCTCGGCCGTTTCCCGACCGACGCGCCGTGGGTTCTGGTCGGTCCCGGCGAGGGCGCCGGTGTCGTCGACGTTGGTGACGGGCTCGCGATCGCGGTGCGTATCGAGAGCCACAACCACCCGTCCGCCGTCGAGCCGTACCAAGGTGCGGCGACGGGCGTGGGCGGCATCATCCGCGACGTCTTCTCGATGGGAGCGCGGCCGATCGCGCTGATGGATCCCTTGCGTTTCGGCACGCTCGACGATCCGCAAACGCGCTATCTGTTCGAGGGAGTCGTGTCGGGTATCAGCGGCTACGGCAACGCGGTTGGCGTGCCGACGGTCGGCGGTGAGGTCGCGTTCGACGACACCTACCGCGACAACCCGCTCGTGAACGTACTGTGCCTCGGCATCCTGCCGACGGCGCGCCTCGTACTCGCGCGTGCCGAAGCGGCCGGCAACCTCGCGGTGTTGCTCGGCTCGGCGACAGGGCGCGACGGCATCGGCGGCGCGAGCGTGCTCGCGTCGGCGGGTTTCGAGGAAGGGAGTGAAGGCAAGCGCCCGTCGGTGCAGGTTGGCGACCCGTTCGAGGAAAAGCGCCTCATCGAGACGTGTCTCGAATTGCTCGATCGGCAGCTGGCGGTCGGTGTGCAGGATCTCGGCGCGGCCGGGCTTGCGTGTGCGGCATCCGAGACCGCGGCCAAGAGTGGCGCGGGCATGGACGTCGATATCGCTCGCGTCGCGCGCCGCGAACCCGGAATGAACTCGGTCGAGATCATGACGTCGGAGAGCCAAGAGCGCATGTTGGCGATCGTCGCGCCCGCACACGTGGACGCGGTGCTCGAACTGGCGCGGCGCTGGGAGATCCGCGCGTCGGTTGTGGGACGCGTGACCGACACCGGACGCTTCCGGGTGTTCGACGGTCTCTTCGACGCGCTCGGCGTGCCCGGGACCAATCCGCCGCCACCTCCCGGTGACGTTGCGGACGCGCCCAGCTCCGATCGCGTTCCCGATGCGGACGTGCCGGCCGGCAGCCTCGGCGACGGGCCGGTCTACCAGCGCCCGCTCGCGCGGCCGAGCGACCAGGACGCGCGCCAGGCCGACGATCCCGCGCCGAAGCTGCGCGCCAAGTTCGGGCCCGGCGCCGATCTCGGTCCCGAGCTGCTCGCGCTTCTCGCGTCGCCGACGATCGCCGACAAGACGTGGGTCTCGGGCCAGTACGACCATCAACTGTTCCTCAATACCGTCGTCGGTCCCGGCGGTGATGCCGCCGTGTTGCGCGTCAAAGACACGCGCAAGGCGCTTGCGCTGTCGACCGACGGCAAGGCGCGCTTTTGCCGGCTCGATCCCCGCACCGGTGGCCGGCTCGTCGTTCTCGAAGCGGCGCGCAACGTCGCAACCGCCGGCGCCCGCCCGCTCGCGCTCGTGAACTGCCTGAACTTCGGAAACCCCGAGCATCCCGAAGTGATGTGGCAGTTCTCGGAGGTCGTCGACGGGATGAGCGAAGCGTGCCGCGCGCTCGGCATTCCGGTCATCGGCGGCAACGTCTCGTTCTACAACGAGTCGCGCGGCGCCGACATCGACCCGACGCCTGTGGTCGGGGTGCTCGGCCTCATCGAGCCGCTCGACGACGCGCCGCCACCTGTGCGCGTGCGTACGGGCGAGGCGCTCATCGTGCTCGGATCAACTCAAGCGGAGTTGGGCGGATCGGAGTGGGCCGCGGTATTGCACGGCCTGACGGGGGGCATGCCGCCCGCGGCCGACCTCGATGCCGCGCGTGCGCTGCACACGCTGGTCGCGGAGCTCGTCGCCGACCGCGAGGTCGCGGGCGTGCACGATGTCGCCGACGGCGGTCTCGCAGTCGCGCTGGCCGAGATGGCGTTCGGCGGCGGTGTGGGTTTTCGTGTGGACCTGGCGACCGACGGCTGCTCGGCCGCCGAGGCGTGCTTCTCGGAGTCGACGTCGCGGGTCGTCGTCGCGGTCGAGCGCGACCGGGTCGCGGCCGTGCTGGGGCGGGCTGCGGTCGCGGCCGTGGCGGCGAGCGTGGTCGGCGAGGGGGGCGGCGCGCGACTGACCGCAACTGGCGCGTTCGACGTCCCGCTCCCGGACGCGCACGGCGCGTGGCGCGACGCGATCCCGATCCTTATGGGCGCGCGATAAGCCCGGCGGTTTCGAGCCAGCGGACAACGGTTGCGGCCGACTCGGCAGGAGCTCGACCCGTCGTCTCGACGGTCACCTCGGCCGCCAGTGGCGGCTCGTAGGGATCGGAGACGCCCGTGAACTCGGGGATTTCACCGGCGCGCGCCCGCGCGTACAGACCCTTCACGTCGCGCGCTTCGCACTCTTCGAGCGGCGTGGCGACATGGACCTCGACGAAGCGCTCGATCCAGCCTCGAACCTCGTCGCGGACCGATCGGTACGGCGAGATCGCGGCGGTCACCGCGACGACTCCGTGACGCGCGAGCAGGCTGGCGACGAACCCGATTCGCCGAATGTTCGTGTCGCGGTCCTCCTTCGAGAATCCGAGGCCCTTCGACAGGCGGTCGCGCACCTCGTCGCCGTCGAGCAGTTCGACGGGATGGCCACGGCGGCGGAGTTCGTCAACCACCAGCGTGGCGATCGTGCTCTTGCCCGCGCCCGAAAGGCCCGTGAACCAGAGGCAGAAACCCGGCGAATCCAAGCGTATGGCCCCCTCGCTGCGCCATCCCTGGCTCCGCTGCGTCCGCACTGTGGCCGCGCCAGGGTACTTATCTCGGGTGTGACGTCTGAGATACTGGTGGCCTTGAACGAGCCCACCGGCCCCCGCGACGCGTGTGGCGTCTTCGGTGTCTACGCACCTGGACAGCGGGTTGCGCACGACACGTACCTCGGCTTGTACGCGCTCCAACACCGCGGGCAGGAGTCGGCGGGTATCGCGGTCAGCGACGGCGAGACCATCACGGTTGTCAAGGACATGGGGCTCGTCACCCAGGTGTTTGACGAGCGCCGGCTCGCCCCGCTCGAAGGTCATCTATCGATCGGCCATGTGCGCTATTCCACAACGGGATCGAGCACTTGGCGCAACGCGCAACCGGTGTACCGCTCGGTTGCGGAAGCGGGTTTCTGCCTCGGTCACAACGGCAACCTGACGAACACCGAGGAGCTCGCCTCCGGGCTCGGGATGCTGCCGGGTGTCCTGACGTCCGACAGCGAGTTGATCGGTGAACTGATCGCGGGTGAGTACAGCGAAGGTGTGCGCGCCGATGGCCGCGACCTCGAGCTCGCTTTGCAGAAGGTGTTGGCGCGCCTCGCCGGTGCGTTCTCGCTGGTGCTCATGGACGAGGCGCACCTGTTCGGCGTCCGCGACCGCCACGGGTTCCGTCCGCTCGTCCTCGGCCGCACCGACGGCGGTTGGGTGATCGCCAGCGAGACGTGCGCGCTCGACATCGTGGGTGCACACTTCGTGCGCGACGTCGATCCGGGAGAGATGGTCGCAATCGATGCTTCCGGAGTGCGCTCCATTCGTTTCGCGGAGCCCACCCCGAAGCTGTGCATTTTCGAGTACGTCTACATTGCGCGTCCCGACACGCAGCTCTACGGCCACAGCGTGCACGCCGCCCGCCAGCGCATGGGCGAAGAACTCGCGCGCCAAGCTCCGGCGACAGCCGATATGGTGGTGCCGATCCCCGAGTCGGGTGTGCCCGCCGCGCAGGGATACGCGCGCGCGTCCGGGATCCCCTACGGCGACGGGTTCGTGAAGAACCGATATGTCGGGCGCACCTTCATCCAGCCCAGTCAGAAGCAGCGGGGAAGCAGCGTCCGCGCCAAGCTGAACCCCTTGCGCGAAAACCTCGCGGGCAAACGCGTCGTCGTCGTCGACGACTCGATCGTGCGCGGCACGACGACGCGCCAGACGATCCAACTCCTGCGCGAAGCCGGCGCGACCGAAGTGCACTTCCGTGTCTCGTCGCCGCCGTACCGGTGGCCGTGTTTCTATGGGCTCGACACCGGGAAGCGTTCGGAGTTGCTCGCGGCCGACATGTCGGTGGGCGAGATCTCGGATTTCCTCGGCGTGGACTCGCTGGCGTACCTCGAGCTCGACCGCCTCTTCGCGGCCACGAACTCGCCACGCGAGGCGTTTTGCACGGCGTGTTTCTCGGGTGACTATCCAGTACCTGTTCCCGATCACGACACCAAGCACGCCCTGGAGTCCGAGAACCGCACGTTGCGCGTGGCAGGCACCGTCGAACGCGCGTGAGCGATCACCCGGACCCACGACTCACATACGCCCGCGCCGGCGTCGACATCGCCGCGGGAGAGAAGGCCGTCGAGCTCATCAAAGCGCACGTCCGCTCGACCTTTCGCGCCGAGGTCGTCGGCGATGTAGGGGGCTTTGGTGGGTTGTTCGCGGTCGACTGGAGGCAGTACCGCGACCCTTTGCTCGTTTCGTCTACCGACGGCGTCGGAACGAAGTCGTTGGTCGCGCGGCGGGTCGGCCAACGGAGCACGATCGGCATCGACTGCGTCGCCATGTCCGTCGACGACATCGCGTCCCGGGGCGCGGAGCCCTTGTTCTTCCTCGACTACATCTCCATCGGGAAGCTCGTTCCCGAGGAAATCGATGAGCTCGTTGCCGGCGTCGCGGAGGGGTGCCGCCAAGCGCGCTGCGCGCTGCTCGGCGGTGAGATGTCCGAGCACCCGGGCGTGATGGAGCCGGGCGAGTTCGACCTCGTTGGGTTCGCCGTCGGCATCGTCGAACGATCACGCGTCCTCCCGGCCGACGTTCGCCCCGGCGACCGCATCGTCGGCTTCGCTAGTCCCGGGCTGCGTTGCAACGGATATTCGCTCGCGCGCGTCGCGCTCCTCGAACGCGCCGGTCGTGATCTTGGCGGCGCGGCCTGGGACGGCGCGCACCACTCACTGGCCGACGAGTTGCTGCGGCCGAGCGTGGTGTATGCCCCCGCAATGCTCCGGCTCGCGCGTGAGGTTGACGTGCACGCGTTCGCGCACATCACTGGCGGCGGCATTCCCGGCAACCTCGCCCGCGTCGTCCCCGATCGCTGCGACGCACTGGTCAGGAGCGACGCGTGGGAACGGCCGCGCATCTTCACCGAGATCCAACGCGCCGGCGACGTTGCCGAGGACGAGATGGCGCACGTATTCAACCTCGGGCTCGGCATGGTGGCGGTCGTGTCCGCCGACGCCGCGTTGCACGCGGTCGACACCATCCGCAGCTCGGGGCACGATGCGTGGCTCGTCGGCGAGATCGTCGAGGGCCACGGCCGGGTGACGTTTACGGCCTGACCGCTGAATTTCAGAGCCTGATTCGTGGGCGTTCCCGCGGATGTTGCCGGGTGTAACGCGTTCCGAGGCCGTGCGGCCACATCACGTACGCGAGTGTCTACCGCTTTGTGACGGGCGCTCCCGAGTTGGCCTAATATGGGTACCGGACGGATTGCCCTCCGGCCGGACCATTCGGACTACGCCCTCGTCCGGAGCTATCGGACTATCAGCGCGTAGTTCTCGCTGGCCGCCGGGCGACAACTCGCCCCGACTGGCCCATCGCTTGACCCGGGACGGGAGGAAGAGCCTTCTTGTTGATGAATCGGCGGATGCGGACGTGGGGTACGCATACTGTCGAAATCTCATCCGGGACGGGCCGCTCGAACGGACCTACCCCATACACCGAGCCCTCAAGGTGGAAACGATGCAACCCCACGACGACGACGCCCTGCTCACACCCTCCGAAGTCGCGGCGATGTTCCGCGTGAACCCGAAGACGGTTACCCGTTGGGCGCGCGCGGGAAAGATCTCCGCGATTCGCACGCTCGGCGGTCATCGCCGCTTCCGTGCCAGCGAAATCCGCCAGTTCCTCGAGCAAGTCGAGGACGCGGACCGCATCTGACGCACAGCTCGCACGAACCGTTCGCGTCCCCACGACGCGAACGGCAGTTCCGATGCGAGCAACCCGGGTCATCCGACCCGGGTCGTTCGCGTTCGTACGTGTGTTTCGCCGTCGGTGGCCGGGACCGGCGTCGATCCGGTGACCCCGCGCTTTTCAGGCGCGTGCTCTGCCAACTGAGCTACCCGGCCGAAGATGAGCGGTCCTGACGGGATTTGAACCCGCGGCCTCCGCCTTGACAGGGCGGCGTGCACTCCAAACTGCACCACAGGACCTCATTGTTGGGTCGGCGTGCGCTTCGCCTCCCCTTCGGTCGGCTCCGCTGACGCTCTCCCTGCTTGTGCCCCCAGGGGAGTTCGAATCCCCGTTACCGCCTTGAAAGGGCGGCGTCCTAGGCCACTAGACGATGGGGGCTCGCCTCCACTGGGGAGACGAGCATGGTAGCGCGCCGTTGCCCCGGCCCGGCCGGGCGCCGTCGCTACCTTGCACGGCGTGCGCAGATGGGCCCGAGCGGTAATCGCGGTGGTCGTCGCGGTCGGGGGGGCCGGAGGCGACTCCGGTGACGGGGCGCCGGCGCGCGCCCGCGCGCGCGCGTGCCCGATGCTCGAGGCGCTCGACGATATCGCGCAGACCGTCGAGGACGCCGACGTCGCCGATCCCGACGAGTTCGACGAGACGATGGACACCGCGGTGGAGCGGTTCCGCGCGGTGATCGAGGACTTGCGCGCCGCCGTACCGGAATCGGTCGCGTCGGACCTCGACGCGTACGAGGCAGCCGTCGTGCAGTTCGACTTCGACGAAGCGCGTGCCGCGCGCGCGTCGCTGGATCAATTCGCCGTCGCCGAGTGTGTCCCGACGACGACGATCGTGAGCGTCGCGCCCTGATCGCGCTCTCTCAGTTGATCGTGAGCTGGCGCGACTGAGATGCAATCACGACGCCGTTCGCGTTGCGGACTTCGAGCACGTAGGTGTAGGTACCCGGTGTTGGCACGACGCAGAAGCTGGCCGTCGGACTCGACGTTCCGGGGCACACGACTTGGTTGCCGCTTGACGTCGAAGACGCGAAGCCCGCGGGACCGGTGACCGACACGACGAACGCGCCGCCGCCGACCGACCACGCGAGGTGTGGGGAGCCGGTGGCGTTCGGGCCGGTCATGGGGTATCTCCTGGGCGCGTTGGTGGGACTCATCACGAACGAGATCGTCGGCGCGACCGTCGTGGTCGTCGGGGGCACGGTCGTGGTCGTCGGGGGCACGGTCGTGGTCGTCGTCGCGGGCAGGGTCGGTGGCACGACGAACCGGGTGGTGGTGGTGGTCGGCGCCGTGGTGGTTGTCGTCGCCGTGGTGGTCGTCGTCGGCGAGGCCGCGCTCGTGGCCGACGCGATCGTGGTCGAGATGACCGGCTCGACGTCGGCGGCGAGCTCGAAGGTGCCGTCGCCGATGCGCGATGCCGCGACGAGTATCACCAACACGATCACTCCGACGGCCACGCCCGCGCCCGTGAACGCGCGACGGATACGGCCGCGACGGGTCACCGGCCCCGTGCCGACGGACGCGGTCGAGCCGCCCATTGGCACCCCGGCGGCGGAGAGCGCCGCGGCGACCTTCGCCTTCAGCAGCGGCAGGCCAAGGATGGGGATCGCCGCGAACAACTTCGACGGTTCGAGCTCGGTCCGCCGCCGCTCGGCGCACGAGTCGCATGCGCCGGAGTGGCGGTCGGTGACACGCAACGCTTCGGCATCGAACGCGGTCACGTCGGCAGCCGCCAGCTCGGCGCGCAGTGTTGCGCACGTCGGCGTGCCGTCGCGCCACAACATGCGGGCGCCGACCGCGCCGCCGAGCCGTTGGCGAACGCGGTGCACGAGTTGGTTGGCGGCATTGCGATTCAAGCCGACGACGTCGGCGATCTCGCCCGGCGCGAGGCCGTGGCGCAGGCTGAGGTCGAGCACCTCGCGGTCGCGCTCGCCCAATGCCTCGGCCGCATCCCAGAGCAACGCGGCGAGCGCCGAGTCCTCGGAAATGCGGGCGGGGTCGTCGACGCGTGCGAGCACGTCCTCCGGTCGGATCTGCGTGCGCTCGATCACGGCGAGCTGCTCTTCGTCGACCGGGCGCGATCGCTGATCGGTCCGCTTGCGGTTGAGCGCCTGGTTGCGTGCGATTCGCAGGAGCCACCCTCCGAACGCGTTCGTGTCCTGGAGCGTGCCGATGTTGCGCCACGCGGCGAGGAAGGCCTCTTGGGCGACGTCAGCCGCGGCATCCACGTCCCACAGCACTCGGTACGCGAGGTCGTGGACACGCTCGAACCAGCGGTCGTACAGCTGACCGAATGCATCGGGATCGCCGGCGCGTACGCGCTCGACGAGCGGCGCGTCGTGCGCGCCGCGCGGGGAATCAGCCGGTCCATGGGGATCCTCGGGAAGCTGGGGATTGTCCGTCATCCGCTGCTCCTGACTCCGCTGACCCCGCCGCGCTTACGGGCCGCCCGAACGACGGCCCCACGCCGGTACATCAGCACGATTTTGCGCAGTCCCGCACCGGCGCGGCGCTGCGAATCGGAGATTTTTCTCCGGACCGGCGTAAGCGCGGCGCGGCCGGTGGGTCAGGACCCCTGAACCGACCCGGACGGACCGGGACGGCCGAACAACGGAGCCTTCATGCTGCGCACCGCCCGCCTGCTCGTCCTGACCGCATCGGCCACGCTCGCCCTCGGCGCCTTCTCCGGTGGCACGGCCGGCGCTTCCCCTTGGGACCTGCCGGACCTCGACTTCGAAATCGACCCGTGTGTCTTCATGCCCGAGGGTTGCGACCCGCCCGAGTGGGACGGGCCGATCGTCGAGATCCCCCCGTGCCTCTTGCTCCCCGAGGGTTGTCCCGACCCGACGCCCGAGGACGAGCCGGAGACGCCGCCCACCACGCCGCCGACGACCCCACCGACCACGCCGCCCACGACGCCTCCGACCGACGGTGACGAAGAGGTCGAAGTCGGTGGCTCGGTTGCGCACGCCGGCCCCGCCGTCGTCGTGAACGCGTCGCCGAACTTCACCGGCTGACACCTACTGCGAGGCCCGGCCTGCCGCCCCCACACCGGGCCGGGCCTCGCACCCCCTTCCCGTTTCCACCGCTCGCGACGACCAGGAGAACCTCCGATGAAACGCTCGATCCGCTCGCCGTTGCTGCTTGCCCTCGCCGCCGCCCTCATCGGCGCGTGCGGCGGTGCGAGTGCCGACGAGCCCACCGACGGCGCCGTGACGACGACGACGGCGCCGAACTCCGACCCGGAGTCGGTCGCACCCGTCGTCGCCGACGCCGGCCTGGTTGCCGTGACCGACCTCGTCGCCACCGCCCGCGGCGACCTCGCGGTGTACGCCGCGATCGGCGACGTCAACGCCACCTCCACGCTGCCGGCGGCGACCGAGTTCGGCTCTCCCACCACGGTGCGCGTGACCGCATGGGAAGGCGAATCCGGCGAGTGGCTCGACGTGGCGCTCCCGACGCGGCCCAACGGCTCGCACGGTTTCGTGCGCGCCGCCGATGTCGACCTCGCACGCGTCGAGTACGCAATCGATGTCGATCTCGGCGCCCGCATGCTGACGATGCGCGACGGCAACGGTGCGGCCGTGCTGTCGACCGCGGTAGCGATCGGATCGCCCGACAACCCGACGCCGACTGGCGACTTCTATGTCACCGACGTGCTCGACACCGGCAACGACGCTGGTGCGTACGGCCCGTACGCGCTGGGCCTGTCGGCGCACTCCGAAACATTGTCGGAGTTCGGCGGCGGCGATGGCCAGGTCGGCATCCACGGCACGAACCAGCCGTCGAGCATCGGCCAGAACGTGAGCCACGGCTGCGTCCGCGTCCCGAACGACGTCGTGTCGCAGCTCGCCGCGATGGTCCCGCTCGGAACGCCGGTGAGCATCCACTGACCGTCCGCCCCACCGCGGATCTCCCCGGCCGCCGCGAGCGGAACTTGCGCCGGATGCAACCCTTCGGGGTTCGCATCCGGCGCAAGTGTTTGTTCGGCGGGCGCGCCCCGCCGACCGCCCCGCCCGCCGTCGCGTTCTGTCCTTTGGGGACACCGCGCGCCCGCCGCGGGCTTGTCTTGTCCTCTGGGGACAATCGAGGCCGGCGCCCCGACGTTGCCTTCCGCCTGTTCCGCGGTGCGGACTCCGGCGCGCGGGCGCAACGGGGAGGTCGACGGCGACTACGCGTATCGTTCCGACGCGAGCGACGTGTGGACATCGACGTTCCACATCCACACCACGACCGCGACCCCCGTCTCCGACGTGTACATCCAGTACAAGGTCGGCTACGAACCGATCACGCCGGAGAGCACGTTCCGCTTCACGACGCCGTACTTCCTCGACGTCACCGGGTGCTGGGAGAACTCGGCGTCCCTCTACGACGTACCCGGCGGCGGCGGTGGCGGCAGCGAACACGTCGCGACGGCGACGTACATCGCGCCGCGCACCGGCCGTGCCGTGTTCGCCGGCGGTCACATCCACGCCGGCGGCCACAACATCAGCGTCACCCGAAACGGCGCCGAGGACTACTGCACGGCCAAGGCGTCCTACCAGCCGGGTGG
Organism: Actinomycetota bacterium; assembly: GCA_052390615.1. GTDB lineage: Bacteria > Actinomycetota > Acidimicrobiia > IMCC26256 > PALSA-610 > JBQTGT01. The sequence goes on along the minus strand of JBQTGT010000034.1, from coordinate 29,254 downwards.
GCACCCGAACCATCCCAACCTCGGACAGCTTCGGAAGATCTCGTCGTGCAAGATGCACAGCCAGGTTAACGTGGGTGACGAGTTCGTGTTGCGGTCGCGCTACGACAACGAGTTCCCGGTGCCGAAGGCGATGGGCATCATGCTCGTGCACGTCTGGCACCCACCAGGGACCTGACCGCCCACCTCCTGCCATCAGAGTCCCGTTGGCGCGCTCTGCGCGCGGCTTCTGCCGACAAAAGCCCGTTGGGACGCGTGGGATACGCCAGGCTGACCGGGTGACCGATGTCCGCGTGCTGACCGACCGCGACGTCGCTCCCGCCGTCCTCGCGCACATCCGCGCCTTCGTCACCGACGCCTTCCCGCCCGGCGAGTTCTCCGCCGACGATTGGGATCACTGCGAAGGGGGATGGCGAGCCATCGCCTTCGACGGGGACGTGCCGGTTGCCCACGCCGCGGTCGTTCCTCGCCCGCTCACGATCGGCACGCGCGAGTTCCGCAGCGGCTATGTCGAAGGCGTCGCGACCCACCCGCGCCGCCAGCGCGAAGGGTTGGGTGCGCTGGTGATCAACGAGGTCAACGGCGTCGTGCGCACGCACTTCGAGATCGGCGCGCTCTCGACAGGCGTCGGCGAGTTCTACGCGCGGCTCGGGTGGGAACAGTGGCGCGGAGCGTCGTACGTACGCAACGGCGCCGCGCTCGTTCGTACCGAGGACGAGGACGACGGATTGATGGTGCTGCGGTTCGGGCCCAGCGAGGACATCGATCTCGCGGCGACGATCACGTGCGACTGTCGCGCCGGCGACGACTGGTAGCGCCGCGGCGCCCGCCCGGGTCCGCCTACCCTGGAGGCCTTCGGGCCGCTAGCTCAACTGGCAGAGCGTCGGGCTTTTAACCCGCAGGTTCAGGGTTCGAGTCCCTGGCGGCCCACACTTCACTGATTCGCGTCCCGAATTCGATCGCGGAGCTCGTACTTCAGCACCTTGCCGCTCGCGTTCAGCGGCAGCGCGTCGACGACCTCGACGCGGCGGGGCACCTTGTAGTTCGCCATCTTGTCTCGACACCACGCGATCAGTTCGTGGGGCACGATCTCGTGACCGGGCCGCGCCACGACGAACGCACACCCGACCTCGCCCATGCGCCGGTCGGGCATACCGACGACCGCGACCTGGCTCACGGCCGAGTGCGCCGCGAGCATGTTCTCGATCTCGGCGGGATACGCGTTGAACCCGCCGACGATGAACATGTCCTTCTTGCGATCGGTGATGCGCAGGTAGCCGCGCTCGTCGAGCACACCGATGTCACCGGTGTGGAGCCAGCCGTCGGCGTCGATCGCGGCCGCCGTCGCCTCGGGATCGTCGACGAAGCCTCGCATCAGGTTGTAGCCGCGCACGACCACCTCGCCGGCGTCGCCCGGACCCAGCTCCTTGCCGTCGTCGTCGACGACGGCGACGTCAACGCCGGGGATCGCGCGCCCCGACGTCGTCGCGATCGTTTCGGGGTCGTCGTCGTGGCGGCACATCGTCGCGATACCCGTCGCTTCCGTGAGCCCATAGCCGGTCACGATCGTCTCGAAGCCCAGCTCCGACCGGATCCGACGGATGAGCTCGACCGGCACCGCCGCCGCACCGGTCACGCCCAGCCGCAACGACGTCATGTCGAACTCGGCAATGCGCGGATGGTCCAGGATCGACTGGTACACGGTCGGCGGGCCCGCCAGCATGGTGATGCGCTCCTCGACGACCCGCTGCATGACCATGTCGACGTCGAACACGGCGTGCGGGACGATCGTCGCGCCTTTGAGCAGCGACGCGAGGATGCCGGCTTTCAAGCCGAACGTGTGGAAGAACGGATTGACCACCAGATACCGGTCGCCCGCGCACAAGCCGATCACCTCGGTCCACGCGTCGAACGCGCGGATGCTGGCCCGGTGAGTGAGCATCGCCCCCTTGGGGCGGCCGGTCGTCCCCGACGTGAACATGATGTCCGAGACGTCGTCGCCGTTCAGTGTGACTGCCTGGTCGTCGACGCCGTCACCGCGTGCGAGGAACTCGTCCCACCCGATCGTTCCGGCGGCCGGCGCACCGCGTAGCACCACGATTGTCTTCAGTGTCGCAACGGCGTCGCCCGTGTGCAGCAGCTCGACGTAGTTCGTCGCAAGGAAGTCGGTGGTCGTGAACAGCAGCTTCACGCGCGCGCGATTGAGGATGAACGTCGCCTCGTCGCCCTTGAAGCGCGTGTTCAACGGCACGATCACGCCACCGGCCTCGTATACGGCGAGCGCGGCGACGACCCACTCGGTTGTATTCGGAGCCCAAATGCCGACGCGGTCACCAGGATCGACGCCGCACGCCCTAAGCGCGCGGGCGGCTCGACGCGCGCTATCGCGCAGTTGTGGGAACGTCAGACGAGCGCGTTCGTCGACGAGTGCTTCGATCGTCGGGAACTCGTTGGCGGCGCGTTCGAGAATTGCCGGAATCGTGTCGGGAAGCACATTGAATACAGTATTCCGGCCACCAGGAGCGACGCATGGGCGAGACGGGGCGTATCACCGACGAAGGAGTCGCGCGCCTGCGCGCGCGCATCGGGATCCCCGAACCGCACCCCCAACCTCCGTGTTACACGCTCCCCACGCACGACACATTTCGCAACGTCGCGACGGCCTACGGCGACGACAACCCGCTGTGGTGCGATCCGGCGCACGGGCCGAAGACCCGCTGGAACGCGGCGATCGCACCGCCCGCGCTCGTGGGTGGCGACACGCTGATCGGCGAGGAGGAGGTCGCGCAGGTGCCATCCGAGCACCGCGAGCTGATGAAGGGCGATCCGCTACGCGGCGTGCACGCGTTCTATGCCGCGAGCGCGCGCGAATCGTGGGCGCCGCTGTACGCCGCACAGCGCGTGTTCCGCCGCAATGCGCTCGCAGCCGTGCTCGACAAGGAGGGCAAGTTCGCAGGGCGGGCGATCCACGAATGGACGGCGCAGGTGTTTCGGGCCGAGAACGGCCCGTTGCTGTCCGGGCAGTACCGGCTGATGGTGCGCACCGAGCGCGAGCAGGCGCGCGAGCACAAGTTGTACGACGGCATCGAACGCGCCGCCTACACCGACGAGCAGATCGCCGCCATCGAAGCGCAGTACGAGCGCGAACGGCCACGCGGATCCGAGCCGCGCTGGTGGGAGGATGTACACGAAGGCGACGAGATCGGGCCGATGGTGAAGGGTCCACTCACCGTCACCGACATGATCTGTTGGCACGCCGGTATGGGCATGGGCGTCTACGGCGTGAAACCCCTGCGGCTGGGTTACAAGAACCGGCAGCGGGTGCCCCGGTTCTTCCACCGCGACGACCTCAACGTTCCCGACGTGATGCAGCGCGTCCACTGGGATCCCGAATTCGCGCGGCGCGCCGGGAATCCCACGACGTACGACTACGGTCGCATGCGCGAGACGTGGCTCATCCATCTGTGCACCGACTGGATGGGCGACGACGCGTGGCTGTGGAAGCTCGACTGCGAGTTCCGCAAGTTCAACTACGTCGGTGACACGCAGTGGCTGCGGGGTGCGGTCGTACGCAAGTACCTGGCCGACGCTGAGCGCCCGGCCGTCGACCTCGAGCTCGCGGCGACGAACCAGCGCCACGAACTGACCACACCCGGTACCGCGACGATCCTGCTGCCGAGTCGCGCCCATGGTCCGGTGCGGCTTCCCGACCCGCCCGGCGGCGCACCCGATCTGGCGCGCGCGCTCGCTTCTATCTCGACGGAGTTCTCCCGAAGGTGACGTGACCTCGGACGGTCACTGCGGGGAGCCGAGGCCGCCGAGTGGGGCGCGATCCACCGCGCGGTACCGGAAGCCGAGCTCGATGCCGCCGTCGCCGAACTCGTCGTCCATCTCGCGTCGGGCCCGACGGTCGCGCTCGGCCTGACGAAGCGGCTGCTGCACGAGGGCGCCGCGCCCACCTTGGAGCAACACCTCGCGAACGAGGCACTCGCATTGGAGCTGTCGTCGCGCGCTGAAGACTTCCGTGAGGGGATGGCGGCGTTTCGCGAGAAACGTCCGCCGCGTTTCACCGGTCGATGACGCCCATCGAGGTGCGCGAGTGGTTGGAGGCGAATTTGCCGCGTGCCTGGTTCGACGCGGGGCGCGCCGGTGGTCCGGCGGCCGTGCGCGCGGTTCGGACGCCTGCCGAGTACGTGGCCTGGTATCCGGTCTTCGCGGCGTCGGGCCTCGTGGTGCCGACCTGGCCCGTCGAGTACGGCGGGCTCGGCGTCACGCCGGATACCGCCCGCGCCATCGAGGTCGAGCTCGGCGGTGAGGCAATCGGCTGGACCGCGGCGGACTGGAAGGAGTTCGGTGTCGGCAAGCTCGGCGCGGTGGGTCGTCCGCATGCCGCGTTCGATGTGCGGGTGCGCGCCGATGACGGCGCGGTCGCGCCGAGGGGTATCGTCGGCGAGCTCGAGATCAGGCCAACAGCGGCGCGACCGCAGGCTGACGCGGCGCTGGCCGGCCGGATCACCGACGACGGCTGGCTGCGCACCGGGGATCTCGCCCGCGTCGACGGTGACGGCTTCGTCTGGATCGAAGGTCGCGTCAGCGCCATGATCAACCGCGGCGGGCTGAAGGTTTTTCCCGACGAGGTCGAGGAGCGGATCCGCGCGCTGCCCGGCGTTGCCGACGTCGCGGTCGCGGGGGTCCCGGACGGGCGGCTCGGTGAGGTGCCGTGGGCGTTCGTCGTTCCCGACGGCACCGGATCGCTCACCCTCGCTCGGCTCCAGGACTGGTGCCGGGCGGCGCTGGCCGCGTACAAGATCCCGGCCGGTTTGACCGAAGTGGGCGTACTGCCACGCAACGAGATCGGCAAGGTGCTGCCCCAGGATCTGATCCCCCTGGCCCGGGCCGACTAGCCCGTTTGGGAGCGAGCCGATCCCCTTCGGTCACTTCGCCGCCGTCTCCCTCAAGGGGGTGTCGGGGGGCGCCGATCCTTGCCTTCGTGCCCACGCACTACCCCGTCCCCACCCATAACGCGATCCAGACCGTGCTCGCCGGCATCGTCGGCGACCGGCCCGTCACGGTCGAGGCGCGCACCGGCGCCCTCGATCCGGCCGCGCCCGGCGTGCTCGCCGACTACGGCGCGGACGAGGGTCCGGTCGGCGCGCTGTGCATGGTGGACCTTCCGCTCACGAACGCGGTCGGCGGCGCACTGGCATCGGAGACCGCAGAACAGATCGAGGCCGCGTGCGCCGAGGGTCGCATCGCTGATGCGACGGTCGAGAACTGGAACGAAGTCGTGCAACAAATCGCGCGACTCCTCAACAGCCCGGACACCCCGCCGTTGCGTGTCCGCGGCGTGCACCGCCTCCCAAGCGATCTCTCGGCGGAGACGTCGTCGCTCCTCGCCGACCCGCGAGCGCGGCGCACGTTCGAAGTGACGATCGGCGACCTCGGTCGCGGCACTCTCTCGCTCGCCGTCGGCTAAACCGCCGGTCGGCTCCTACGCGGCGGGTGCCTGCGTATCTCGCGGCGGTTGATCCTCGCTCCGGCGTTGCGGCGCGCTCCGTGCGCGATTCGGTGGTGGGGCAGAGCGCGGCTGCGACGCGTACATCGCGACGATCGACGCGACGAAGTACACACCCGTCCACGACAACGCCAACGCGGCGAGATAGCGTAAACCGGCATCCGTGATGTCGACGTTGCCCGCAAGGAGCGCGCGGAGCGTTCCCCACCACAGCACCAGCGACAGCACCAAGCTGATACCGAACGTGAACGCGGGATCGACCGACGGGCGGCGCATGGCTACCCGACCAAGCGGCTACACAGCGCTTCGGCCCACGCCACCGGAGTCGCGGGGCGACCTTCGATGCGACCCACTGGAATGCCGAGATCGAGGACAGCTGCGGGTGACGTCGTTTCGTCGAGTTGGTTGAGTGCGAGGACGTCGAGCCCACCAAGCACCTCGGCCCAATGCTGCACGTCCTCGCACTTCCAGCCCGCATCCACGATGGCCCACGTACAGGTCGGCTCGAGGTGGTCGAGGATGTCGCGCGCCCATTCGAGCTGGTGGCGCCCCGGCGGCACGCTGCACGCGACGAGCGTCGGGTACGGCCGGCGCCGCCACGAGCGGCGCCGCTCTTCCGCGGTCGCGGCATCGCACACCTGCAACCACGCCGGAATTCCTTCGCCGAGCGGCTCGCGCGTCGCGAGCACGACGCGATCGGGGTCGATGTCGAGCTCGTCGGCGAGTTCACGTGCGAGCAAGACCGGCTGCACGCCGTGGCCGACGACCGCAACGACGACGCCCGGTGCGTCGGGCAGCAACGGCGATACGGGCAGGCGCGAGAGCGACTCGATCAGCGCGCCTTGCATCTGCTTCGGCGTGGTTCCGCGGGGAATCAGTCGGGCGGGGAGCCCGAGTCGCGCCAGCGCGTTCTCGGGTCGTTCGATCACTTCCTCGGTGCGAGCGACGCGCCGGAACAAAGGCGGCGTGATCGTTTCGGCGACGATGTCGATGTCGATGTCCATCGTCTCCGGTTCGACCACCGCGGGGTCCTCGACCACACGCGCGGCAGTTGCGCCGCGCCGTGCGGTCTGCGCCGCCGCTTCGAGGCTCTCCTGCACCATCGTCGCGAGCGCAGAGGGCCGCTGGCCGGGGCGCGGTGGCACCTCGCTCGCACCGACTGCGGCCGCGTCGGCAACCTGGGTGATGCGGTCGAGCACCGCCGCGAACTCGGCGGTTTCCGTCGACGGCCGCGACTGCGGCGTCGACACCGACTTGGGCTCGTCATCGAGCACGATCGTGTCGCGCTCTTCTTCGTTGACAGCCTCCGCCAGATCGAGGATCGACGCCGCGACGCGCGCCCGGCCGTTGCCGGTCGGCATGGCCACCGGCCCCGGGGTGTGAGCGCCACCTGCGCCCTTCTCGACGATCACCTCGTAGTGCTCGCGCGCGAAGAAGCCGCCGAGGCCGCCCTTCCTGACGCGATTGGCGGCGACAATGCGCGCGCCCGGGCCGACCTCGACGCGGACGCGATCGAGCACGTCCTCGAGGACATTCCCTTCAAACCGAAGCTGGCTGGCCAAGGTTCACCACCCCGATGGTTTCGAGCTCGAGCTGGGACCCGAGTTCCGTGTAGGCGAGTACTGGAAGTCGCGGTGCCGCACCGCGCAGGAGCCGCCGCAACGCCGGTCGCAGCTGCGCGGCACACACGAACGTCGGCTCGATGCCCTTCATTTCCGCGACCTCTGCCTCGCGTGCGATGGCCAGTGCAAGTTGCTCGGCTACGCCGGGATCGAGCGCGAGATAGGCGCCGTGATCACCGAAGCGCATCGCCTCGGCGAGCGAATGCTCGACGAGCGGGTCGAGCGTCAGCACCGAGAGGCGACTGTCCCGCGCGTACGCCGCCGAGATCGCCGGACCGAGCGCAGTGCGCACCGACTCGGTGATCTGTTCGGCGTCCTTCGTGACGCGGGAACGCTCCGAGATCACCTCGAAGATGCGGACGAGGTCGCGGATGCCGACGCCTTCGTCCAAGAGAAGTTGGAGCACGTTCTGGACTTCACCGGTCGTGACGTTGGCGCCGCTCATCTCGTCGACGACGACCGGATCGGTCGACTTGACCATGTCGACGAGCATCTTCACGTCCTGGCGGCTGAGCAGCCGGCCCGCGTTCCGACGTACGACCTCCGCGAGGTGCGTGGTTACGACCGACGCGCGATCGACAACGGTCGCGCCCGTGATCTCGGCCTGATGCCGGAATTCGAGCGGCACCCACGTCGCGGGCAGGCCGAACACGGGTTCGCGGGTCTGGATCCCCGGAAACGCCGCCGTATCGTCACCGAGCACGAGCACATGACCGGGTGGCGCTTCTCCGCGCCCGATCTCGACGCCGTGGACGCGCACCGCGTACGTGTGAGCGGGCAAGTCCATGTTGTCGCGCGTGCGAACCAGCGGGATGACGATGCCCAACTCCAGCGCAAGCTTGCGCCGCAACGCCCGCACGCGGTCGAGGAGGTCGCCGCCGCGGGCGGGGTCGACGAGATCGATGAGATCGAACGCGATCTCGAGCTCGAGCGGCTCGACCCGCATGTCGCTGACGATGTGTTCGGGTGTGTCCGGGCCACCCTCCACCGCAGGCACTTCGACCGAGGCCGCAGCTTCCGCGGCCTCGCGCTCGGCGATCTCCGCGTCGCTCGGAAGGCGCGTCGAAAGGAACACGAGCAGGCCGCCGACGAGCAGGAACGGTGGCTTCGGCAACCCCGGAACCATCGCGGTGATGCAGATGCCCCACCCGGCGAGCTGCAACGTGCGCTTGTGGCGCGTGAACTGGTGCAGCAGGTCGGTACCGAGGTCGCTTTCTGTCGCGGCGCGCGTCACGATCAAACCTGACGACAGCGAGATGAGCAGCGCGGGAATCTGGGCGACGAGCCCGTCACCGACCGTCAGCAGGCTGTACGTCTCGATCGCCTCGCCGAACGACATGCCCTTCTGCATGACACCGACCGTGAAGCCGCCGACGAGGTTGATGATGACGATCACGATGGCGGCGATCGCGTCGCCCTTGACGAACTTTGACGCGCCGTCCATCGCGCCGTAGAAGTCCGCTTCGTCGGCGATCTCGCGCCGCCGCCGCTTCGCCTCTTCCTCCTCGATCAGGCCCGCGTTGAGATCGGCGTCGATCGCCATCTGCTTGCCGGGCATCGCGTCGAGGGTGAACCGGGCCGCGACTTCGGCGACGCGTCCCGCACCGTTCGTGATCACGATGAACTGGATCACGATGAGGATGAGGAAGATGACGAGGCCGACAACGACTGAACCACCGACGACGAAGTGGCCGAAGGACTCGATGACCTTGCCGGCGTACCCGTCGAGCAGGACGAGCCGCGTGACCGAGACGTTGAGCGCGAGGCGGAAGAGCGTCGCGATGAGCAGGTACGAGGGGAAGATCGAGAACTCGAGGACCCGGCGCGTCGACATACTCGCGAGCAGCGCGAGAGTCGCGAACGCGATGTTCGCCACCAGCAACAGGTCGAGCAGCGGCGTCGGCAACGGCACGACCATCATCACGACGATGCCGACGATTGCCGCCGGGATCGCGATTTGGCCGATGCGGTTTTCGGTCACGAGACCTCAGAAACGGTTAAGCCGTCCCGTCCGTGGCGCGCGTTGAGGGATCGTCCTGATCCACCGGGATCTCATCGGCGGCCACGCCACGCGGTTGACGCTTCCGACGACCCAACCGCCGAGAGCGAGTGATCAGGCGACGGCCACGGGGCGCGGCAGCTCGTGGAAGCCGTGGGCCCGCCCCCGGGCCCGCAGGCCGAACACGAAGGCCAGCAAGTGTGCGACCGCCTCGTACAGCGCGAGCGGGATGACGTCGCCCACTTCGCACGCCTTGAACAGGGCGCGGGTCAACACGGGTTCGTGCACGACCGGGACGTCGTGCTTGGCCGCCTCGGTCCGCATGCGGGCGGCGATGGCCCCCGCCCCTTTTGCGACAACTTCGGGTGCGCCCTTGTCCGGCGCGTACTTCAGCGCGACCGCGTAGTGCGTCGGGTTCACGACGACGACGTCGGAGCGAGCGACCATGCCGATCATCCGGTTCCGGCTCATTGCCGCTTGGCGCGATCGGATCGCGCTCCGGACCTGCGGGTTGCCTTCTTGCAGCTTGTATTCCTCCCGGACTTCTTGCTTCGTCATCGAGAGGTCGCGCGTCAGCTTGCGCTTCTGCCAGAGGTAGTCGAGCGCCGCGATCGCCAGACCTGCGAGGGAGACGTTGCGCAGCACCGTGATCGCCGTCGTTGCCGTGAGCGCGGCCAGCTCGTCGACAGAATCGCCGGCCTCTGTTGTGAACATGTGCATCGTCTTGGTCGCCGCCGGCCACGCGACCATGATGAGGACGGCCGTCTTGACGATCGCCTTCCCGGTCTCCCACCAGGTCGTCACATTCGCCAACCGCTGTATGCCCTTGAGCGGGTTGAGGCGCTTGAAGTCCGGCTTCAACCGCTTGGTCGACGGCTTCAGCCCGACCTGGCCCGCGCTCATCGCCACGACGATCGCGAGCATGCCGAGCAGGAACGGCGCCACGATCGTCGCCGCGGTCCACATCGCATTCGCCGCGAAACGGGTCGCGCCCCCAGTGTCCGGGTTCTCGATGGCTTCACCCATGCTGCGCAGCATCTCGGCACCCGCGGGGCCACCGCGGTGCACCGTCAGCTGGAGCAGTACCGTCGCCGCGAGCATCGCGGCCCAGGTGACGAGGTCTTGCGACCGGGCGATCTGGCCCTTCTCGCGCGCCTCGCGGATGCGCTTGGCAGTGGGTTTCTCGGTTTTCGAAGACTTGTCGCCGGTCGCCATCGCGCGTCAGCCGCCGAACGGCAGCACGGCCTTGTCGACGAGGTTCTCGGTCGCGGGCCCGAGCAACGGGATCGCGATGCCGACGACCACCAACGCCACCCCGACTCGCAGCGGGAACGCGAGGGCAAACACGTTCAGCTGGGGGGCGGCGCGCGTGAGCAGCCCCAGCGTGAACTCGGCGAGGAACAGACACGCCATCACCGGTCCGGCGACCTCGATCGCGGCGATCATGAACTGACCGAGTGTCTGGGTGAGTACCGACGCGATGTCTCCGCTGTGCACTCCCGAGAGTGGTACGGCTTCGAACGATCGGAAGAACCCGTTTACGAGCACAAGATGGGCGTTGGTGGTGAACAGGAGCGTCGCGGCGATGAGTTGGTAGAAGCGCCCGAACACGGAGTTCTGCGTATCGCTCATCGGGTCGTAGACCATCGCGAGCGAGTAACCGGCGAACAGGTCGACGAGCGCGCCCGCCGACGCGACCGCGTTCACCAACAACAGCGTGAGCATGCCGAGCACGAAACCGACTACGGCTTGCGCGACGAGCGCGCCAACGAACGGGCCGGTCTCGAGGGGGAGTTCCGGATCGGCGACGTGCGGCGCGGCGGCCAACGCGAGCACGGCCGCGACGCCGGCTTTGACCGGGATCGGGATGACGCGATTGTTGAACGGCGGCGAGATGAACAGCCAGGCGCTCGCCCGGACGAGCGCGAGCGCGAACGCCGTGACGAGCGTCGGGTCGAACGCGAACGTCATCGGTCGGTCTCGGTGGGTTCCGGCTACGTCCCGGCTACTTGCCGAGCAGCGTCGGGATCTGGTCGAAGAGGTTCTCGGTGAACCCGGTCACCTCGGCCAGCATCCAGTGACCGCCGATGAGGATCACCAGCGCGACGCCGGCCAGCTTCGGCACGAACGTGAGCGTCTGCTCTTGGATCTGCGTCGCCGACTGCAGCAGGCCGATCCCGAGACCGATCGCGAGCGAAACGAGCAGGATCGGCGCCGAGAGCTTTGTCGCGAGCAGGATCGCCTGTACGGCGATGTCGATGACCAAACTGTCCGTCATGTTGGGTTCTCCGCCCTTGGACTCTCAGTTGGAGCAGCTAGTTGAAACTGGTGACAAGCGATTTCACGACCAGCGCCCAGCCGTCGACCATCACGAACAGCAGGAGCTTGAACGGCAAACTCACCAGGACTGGTGGGAGCATGAACATCCCCATGCTCATCAGTGTCGAGCTGATTACGAGGTCGATGATCAAGAACGGCACGAACACCACGAAGCCGATGATGAACGCAGTCTTGAGCTCCGAGAGCACGAACGCGGGCACGAGCGTCGCCATGCTCACGTCTTCGCGGTTCTCGGGTGCTTCCTCGCCGCTGGCCTTGATGAACAGATTCAGCTCGCCCCGCCGCGTCTGGGCGAGCATGAACTCGCGCAGCGGATCCTGCGCGGCGTCGTAGGCCTCGCCGTAGCTCAGTTCCCCGTCGAGCAACGGTTGGAGTGCCTTCTCGTTCAACTCCGACAGAGTCGGCGACATCACGAACAGGCTCAGGAACAAGGAAAGCCCGATCACGACCTGATTGGGTGGGATCGACGTCAGGCCAATCGCGTTTCTCGTTAGCGACAACACGATCACGATGCGAGTGAAGCTCGTCAACATCATCAGCAACGCCGGTGCGATGGCGAGCAGCGTCAGCAACAAGATAATGACAACGCTCTGGCCGGGCTTGTTTTCACCGTCACCGTCGACGTCGCCGAGATCGATGCTGATCGTGGCGTCCTCGTCGGTGGGGTTGAAGGTGTCGACGCCGTTTTCTTCGCCGGGGACGGGGGTTTGGGGGATCTCGGGGGTATCCGGTGACGGCACGACCTGCGCGCCCGCCGGTGACGCTACGAGTGTGGCCACGCCGAAGGCGGCGACGATCAGCACGATCGTCCAACGAGATGTGCGATGGGTCGACACGGGTCCCTCGGGGGGCCGGTGACGCTCTAGCGTCGGACGGTTCGCTCCCGCACCTGCTCGAGCATCGCCTTCCATGCCGAACTGGGGCCGACGGGCCCCACCGGATGCGCCGTCCCCTGGGCATCCATGGTTTCCAAGTCGATCTCTTCGATCTCGGCGTCCGCGAGCTTCGTCACCTGATGTTCGGTGATGCCGATGACCATGCTCTGGCCCGCGGCGCGCACGACGGCGATCGACGCGTTGCGGCCCAGCGGCTTGCGCGCCAGCAACTCCACTTCGACCGCGCGCGTGCGGCGCCGCGGCGCGGGCCCGATGCCTCGTCGACGCAGCACCGTCGAAACCAGCCACATCACACCGATGACGACACCGAGCGACAGCGCCAGCCGTGCGAACAGCTCGAACGTGCCCGCGTTACTCACTGGTCGACTCCACGCCGCGTTCCCCGCGGTCGCGGCGCGTTCGTCTCGGCGACATCAGCGAGCGCCGGCGTCGGCCGCGACGATCTCGGAGACGCGAATGCCGAACTCCTCGTCGATCACGACGACTTCACCGCGTGCGATCAGCGTGCCGTTGACGAGCACGTCCACCGGCGTGCCGGCGGCGCGGTCGAGCTCGATGACGGAGCCAGGTGTGAGCGAGAGCAGCTCGCGTACGGTCATGCGCCGTCGCCCCAACTCGGCGGTCACGCCCATCTCGACGTCCGCAAGCAAGGTCAGCGGTCGGGGGTCGCCCATGGCGCCCGCCGTACCGTCGAGCGGCTGGAACTCGTGCACCGCGACGGCTGTCGACCCGGCGTCGGCCCCGTCGGGCATCGTCCCGCCGAGCGGGATGACGTTTACCACGAGACACGCGACGCGCTCGTTGCCTTCGAGCAGCGGATAGACCAGAAACTCACCGTCGAGGGGGTAGGAGAGCAGCTCGACCGCGTCGATCTCCGAGGCCTCGCCGGGCATCACCTCGCCGTTCGACGCGCGGGCGACTTCCTCCGCGCCGGCCGACAGCGCGGGCCCGAGCGAGTCGAGCAGCGTTCCACTGCTCGACTCGAGCGCGGCCGCGATTCGTTCGCCGAGGAATAGCAGCACGCCGCCGCCGGCGCCGGCGCCGAACCGGAGTCGCGCCGCGCGCAGCGATCCTGCGGGCAGGACATCGGCGGTCGGGGGCTCCTCACGCGGCAGCCCGACCGCGAGGATGATCTCGTCGCCGAGGACGCGTTCGATCGCGCCGGCAACGCTCATCGCGACGTCGTTGGTCGCCGCGAGTTCTGTGATGAGCGTCATTCCTCCTACTCCTGTTCCGTGCCGACGACGAGGCAAGCGAGTCGCCTGCCGCGGCGTCCGCTGACCGCGCGATAACAAGGCACGTCGTCGACCGACACCAGCAGCGGCTTGTCGACCGGATGACCGAGTGGCACGACGTCGCCGACCTCCAGAGCGACAATGTCCGTGGACGTCAGCGCGACGGCGTCAAACCGAACGCGCAGTTCGACGGGAACACCGGTCAGCGCCTGCTCGAGTTCACGCTTCCAGACGTCCGGGTCACCAGCAGTCCGGTCCGTGAACATCGACTGGCTCGCGAGACTCTCGAGCACTGGCTGCATCGTCGCAAACGGAATGCAGATGCTCATCGTCCCGCGCTTGTCACCGATGCGCGTTTCGAACGAAATGACGAGCGCCATGTCGGACGGCGCCGCGATCTGAGCGAACTGCGGGTTGAACTCCTGCTGGACAATCTCGGCTTCGACGCGCACGAGCGTCTCGTAGGCGTACTCGAGTTCGCGCAGCGCCCGGTCCACGACCGAACGCATGAGGTTCGACTCGATCTCGGTGAGCGGGCGCTTCGGTCCGATCTGCTCGCCACCGCCGCCCAGCAGCCGGTCGATCACCGCGAACGTGATCGGGAGCGGGATTTGGATGATCGCCGCGCCTGGGAGTGGGTTCAGCGAGAGGATGACCATGTACGACGGGTTGGGAAGCGAGCGGATGTACTCGTCGTAGGTGAGCTGTTCGACCTTGCCGAACGTGCAGCTCGCGTTCGAGCGGAGCGTCGTCGCGAGCACGGTCGAGAGCTGCCGCGCGAACGTCTCGTGGACGATCTGCAGTGCCCTGACGTGGTCGCGGCTGAACTTGCTCTGTCGACGGAAGTCGAAGGGGACGACGTTCCGCTTCGCAGTCGTCGCGGTCACGCCTCTAAATCGGCCCCGCCGTCCCCCGGATGAGCCCTTCGCGCGAGGAGTGAAAGACAGTGTTTTTGGTCGTCGGCCTCAGCGGGTGTCGCGCTCAACGAACTGCCATCAGAATCCCAAAGGTGGGCTCTGAGCGCGGGTTCTGTCATCAAAACCCATTTCGTCGGCGCCCGAACCGCCGACAACGCGGCGAGCGGAGCGAGCTCGCCGGAGCGAGGAGGACCAGCGGGCCGGGTAACCCGGCCCGCCCGACGAGCGACAAAGCGTCATTGCATGACGAAGTCGGTGAAGTAGGCCCGCTTGATCCCGGCGTCGTACTTGCGGCAGAGGTCGTTGCCGATCTGGCGCAGGATTTCATCGCGCACCTCGGGTGGTTGGAGCTCCGCCATGGCCCGGCCCGAGAGCCGGGAGATGAGCATGTCCCGCACGTCGAGTCCGGTGCCCTGCGTCTTGTGCACCTCGGGGTCGGCGCCGTCGGCCAGCTCGAGCGCGATGCCGACCTTCAAGTAGTTGCCGGCCGAGAGGTTGATCGTGATCGAGTCGACCTCGAGGATGGATGGTCCGGTCACGGCACCGCCACCGCCCTGACCCGGTCGCGCCATCAGACCGAGCCCACCGCGCCCTAGGCTCTCGGCGTCTTCTTCGGCGCCTTCCTCGGCGGCCGGTTCTTCGGATTTCTCCTCGGCGTGCTCTTCCTCACCCGGCACGGGCTCGTGCTCCGACGCCCACTCCTTTTCGAACTCGACCTCGAACTCTTCGTCGGTGAACTCGACTTCGTTCCACACGCCGCATTCGTGCCAAACGGTCAGCATGTCGGTGCGCGCGGTCGCCTTGAGCTCCTCGTCCGTCGGCGGCGGCGGCTTGAAGAAGAACGTCTTGGCAACGAACGCGCCGACGAGACCGAGCACGACGAACTTGATGATCTTCTTCTTGGCACCGCCCGAGGACTCTTCGCCCTCCTCCTCGGTCGCCTCGTCGTCGTCCGTGTTCTTCGCCACCGAACTTCTCCCAGTCCGCCAGTAGCCGTGCTGTGATCGGCGCTATTCCGTCGACTCGCCGCCAGGTACGACGCGCAAAGTCGGCCCGCCGCTGACTCGGTGCTCGAGGAGGTGGGACAGGGCGATGACGGCGGCCTTCGACTCGCGGACGCGCGCCACGATCTCGTCGACGCTCTCGCAGACGACGTACTTCGTGCCGTCGACGAGCGTGATGACCGTGTCGGGAGTCGACTCGACTCGCTCGATCAGATCGGGGTTCAGCGCGAAGGTGGGCCCGTGAAATCGGGAAACCGTGATCATCGATCCATCCTTGGACCTCGCTCGGAAGGGCCACTCCGGGCCCGCGTTCACACTCCCTATCGGCAGGGCGAAAGAGGCGATGAAGGAAACGACTACCGCTTCAGGTTGACGAGGTCCTGGAGGATCTCGTCGGACGCCGTGATCACGCGGGAGTTGGCCTGGAACCCACGCTGCGCCACGATCAAGTTGGTGAACTCGGCCGCGAGGTCGACGTTCGACATCTCGACCGTGCCGCCCGCCATCGTGCCGCGGCCGCCCTGACCGGCCGTGCCGATCTGCGGCTCACCCGAGTTGACGGTCGAGCGGTACAACGAGCCGCCCGCCTTCTCGAGGCCGACCGGGTTGGCGAACGCCGACAGCGCGATCTGTCCGAGGGCTTGGGTACGGCCGTTGGAGAACACGCCGGTGATCAGTCCCTCTTGGGAGACGCTGAACCCGATGACGCTGCCGACCGCGGAACCGTTCTGTGACAGCGCGGCAACGCTGTTCAGCTTGGCCGCGCCGGTGAGGCGGTCGGGGTCGGTGACGAGACCGAAGTCGAGGACGATGCCGCCCGCCGACCACGTGCCGGTGGTACCGGCGATCGTGTTCAACTGGGCTTGGGTCACCGTCACGTTGCCGGTCGTGAGCGTGCCCGACGCGTTGAATGTCACCGCGGTGGGACCGTGGATCACATTGTTCGCGGCGTCGTACACGCGCACTTCCCAGTTGTAGTTGGGCGCCACGTTGGCGATCTTGCGGAACTCGGCGCGCAGCGGGATGTTCTGCCCGATGCTGTTGTAGACGTCGATCGACACGTTGATGTTCGTGGCAGTTGCGACGTCCGCCGGCAAGTTCCCGCCGATGTCCATCTGGGTCGTGATCACCGGTGTGATCGTCTGGCCGATCGGGATCTTCAGGCTGCCGACCGGCGCGTTGGTGTTCACCGCGCCGGTCACGTCGGCCTGCCAGCCGAGCACGAAACCACCGTCGTTGGTGACGACCTTGCCGGTGCCGTCGAGCGAGAAGCTGCCGTTGCGGGTGTACGCGCGGGTGCCGCCCTGGTCGATGACGAAGAACCCGTCACCTTGGATGGCGAAGTCGGTCGTTCGCCCGGTGAGCTGGGACGCGCCCTGGGCCATGTTCATCGACACGCCCGCGAGACGCACGCCCAGACCGACTTGGGCGGGGTTGGTACCACCCGTTGCCGTACTCGGCGCGCCGGCGCCACGCAGCGATTGGCTGAGCAGGTCCTGGAACAGGGCGTTGCTCGTCTTGTAGCCAGTCGTGTTCACGTTGGCGATGTTGTTGCCCACGACGTCCATGAACGCCTGATGGGACCGCAAGCCGGTAACCCCGGCGAACATTGATCGCAGCATTGTGTTGCCTCTTTCTCTACTCCGCTGGTGGAACTAGATCTCTGATGCCTTGACCTCGGTGATCGATGCGAGCGGGACCTCTCGGTCGCCGACTCGCACAACCGTGCCGAGGGTCGGGTCGAATCGCATGCCGATGACGATGCCGTTGAAGGTGCGGCCGTCGCTGCCGTTCTGCTCGCGCACCGTGAACGTCGACGAGCCCGCGCCGACGCGCACGCGGTGTGAGTCGAGCGGTGACCCCATCGCGAGCGTGGTTCCCGCCGGCGGCCACAGGCCCGCCGTTCCGACGATCCCGTCGAGGTCGATCGCCGGGATGAGTGCATCGGGGCTTGTCCGCTCGCCGTTGGCGCCGAAGGCCACGACCTTGGGGTCGCCGAGCTGCTGGCTGCCTTGGAAGACGCGCAGCTCCCATTCGGTTCCTTCGCCAGGATCGGGAAGCCGCGAGAACTGCAGCCGCAGTGGTACCGCGTTGCCGTTCTTGGTGAACACCGACGTGTTGGTTTCGAACAGCGCGGCGGTGGCGGCGTCGGCGGGCAGGTTGCCGCCGAGCGACATGCGCGTCGTCGCGGCGGGGATCGGCGCTTCGTTGGTGCCGATCCCGAACGTGACGGTGCGGCCGATGAGCGCGGCCGCGGCGACTGTTTCGTTGGCGCGCAGCGATTCGGCGCTGCGCTGCTCGATCTCCTCGAGTTTCTCGACCATCGTAAATTGTGCCGTCTGTGCGAGGAACTCCGACGGGTCGGTCGGCGACAGCGGATTCTGGAATCGCAGCTGCGCGACGAGCAGCTTCAAGAACGTGTCCTTGCCGAATTGGTCGTCGGGCGACTTGGGAACCGGCGGCGTGTTCGGCGCCGGTGCCCGCACGTCGGAGAACGGATCGATCACCGTCATTGGTCAGCTCACACCCTCACGTCGAGCAGCGAGTCGCTGCTCGGTTCGAGGTTCGGATCGCGGTCGGCGAGTGGCGTCGGATCGCGATGTTCGGCGTCGCGACGTCGACCGGTGGCCGGTTCCTCTTCCGGTCGCCCGCGCCCACCGGTGCGACCGTCGTCGACGTTGAGTTGACCGGCCCGCAGCCCGTCGGACTCGAGCCGGGTGCGCAGGTCGCCGAGCCCGTCGCGCAGGCTGCGCGCGGCCGCGTCGTTGTCCGTGAGCAACGTCGCGTGCACCACGCCGTCGCGCATCTCGACCCGCAACTCGACGCGGCCGAGTTCCGGCGGCCGCAGTTCGAGCCGCAGCGTGTAGGAACCGTCGGGGCTCAGGCGCAACGGGCGCAGCGCGGCGACGACCTGCTCGGCCGGCGGCGCGATCGGCGCGCGCGCCACAGGGGCCGTGGCCGCGGGCGTCGCGTCAAACACGCGCGCGACCACGGGTTCGGGCCCGGTGGGGACGACGGCCGCGTCGGTGGCGGGATCGGGCGCCGGGGCGTCCGCGCGGTCTGGCGGCGGCGGTGCGACGGCGACGGGTTCGACCGCCGCGTCGAGTTCGCTCGGAATCGACGGCGAGGCGTCCGTTGCCGCCGTCGGCGTGGTTGTGGTCGGTTCCACAGTTGGTTCGGCGGGTCTCGCGCTCGATTCGTCGGCGGTGACCCGAGCCGGCACGACCGGGCTCGGTTCGGTCGCGTGAGCTTCGGCGCTCGCCGATGCGAGTGCGGCGGGCGCGTCGCGCTCAGGCGCGGATGCGAGCTCGGGTGCCGGCGCCGCGGCGACCGGCGCGACGCTCGGCGTCGCGGGGGTGGGCGTGACCGGCGCGACCGTGACGTCCAGTTCGATTGTTGGCGCGTCGATTGCGGCCGCGGTCGCAACTGGCGCGGCCTCGACCGCGGGGGCGGGTTGGGGGCCGATCGCCACCGCCACCGCCACCGCCACGGGCGTCGCGACCTCGACCGCGTCGGTCGTGGTCGCGCTGAGCAGCTTCACCAACGCCGCGACCGCCGATTCGGGCCGCGGGGTCGCGGGCGCGACGAGCGGCGCCATCGCCGTCGGGAGGGTGAGCGCCGTTGCCGCGTTCTCGATCGTGTCGGTCGTCGGGGCCGGCTCCGTCGCCGGTGTCGTCGCCGCGGCCGCGGCTTCCCCCTCGCTTGCTTCGGGCTTCGACTCGGGCGGGTCCGGAGCGTCGTCGCGGCGGGTCGGTCGCGGGCGCCGGGTCGGCGTCAGCGCGTGCGGGTCGGACTGTGCGTCGGCGAGCGACAGGTCGAAGCCCGCGGCGGGCGCGTCCGCGGCCCGCGGCACATCAACGCCCGGGAGCGGGCCGGCGCCGTGAATGGCGGAGGTCATCGGCTGATTTCCTTTCGAGTGTGACGGAGGCGGTGCCGAGCGACCACGAGGTCGTCGATCAGTCGGTCCTCACCGCGTCGGAGGTCGATTGCGTGCTCGGCCCGCCGACGGTTTTCGAGTCGTTCGAGCGCGGACACGCGCTGCTTAGCGGCGAGCCACTCGACGTGTCGTTCGTCGATGACATCGAGGGCCTCCCGGTGTTCGATCCGCGCCGCTTCGACCGCCGTGGCGGCCGCTTCCAGCTCGAAGCGCATGCGCTCGAAGTCGGTGTGCGTCATCGGCTCGATCACGCGCGGCATCGCGAGATACGCGTGGAGGCGTGCGTCGACACGAGCGGCAGTCTCGTGTGCGGCGCGGTTGGCCTGCATCAGCGCAAAGCGCGCCTGGTCCTCCTGAACCTGACGGACGCGCTGGACGTTGTCGAGCCGGAACTTGAACTTTTTCAACTGGTGCCTCCTCCGACCATTTGTGCGAGCTGGCTCCATGCGTCCGATGCGAGGGCGGTCTCGTACAGGTCCTGGCGGAGGAAGCCGTCCATTGCTTCTCGCAATCCGATTGCGCGATCGACGAGCGGATTCGTACCCGACACGTACGCGCCGATCTCGATCAGATCCTTGGCGTCGCGGTACGCCGCGAGGAGGCGTCGCATCTCGCGCGCCTGCCATTGCTGCTCAGCCGTCGTGATCACGGGCGTCACCCTCGAGATGGACTCGAGCACGTCGATGCTCGGGAAGTGCCCGGCGGTCGCCAGACTGCGCGCCAGCACGATGTGGCCGTCCAGAATGGAACGGGCGGCGTCGCCGATCGGGTCCATCAGGTCGTCGCCCTCGATCAACACCGTGTAGAGGCCAGTAATCGACCCGCGCTCGGATGCCCCGGCCCGTTCGAGTAGCCGCGGGAGAAGCCCGAACACCGACGGTGGATAACCGCGGGTCGCCGGAGGCTCGCCGGCGGACAACCCGACCTCGCGTTGCGCCATCGCGAACCGCGTGATCGAGTCCATCAGCAGGAGGACGTCGAGTCCTTGATCGCGGAACCACTCGGCGATGCGGGTTGCGGTGAATGCAGCCCGCAGTCGCACGAGTGCGGGAGTGTCGGACGTCGACACAACGACGACCGCGCGCGCGAGCCCCTCCGGCCCGAGATCGTTCTCGATGAACTCGCGCACCTCACGACCGCGCTCGCCAACGAGCGCGAGCACGGTAACGGGCGCCTCGGTGCCGCGTGTGATCATCGACAACAACGACGACTTGCCGACGCCGGAGCCGGCGAAGATGCCCATCCGTTGGCCGCGCCCGCACGGCATGAGCGTGTCGACCGCGCGAACGCCTAGCGCGAGCTGTTGGGTGATGCGCTGGCGACGGAGCGGATCGGGTGCAGCGTGGTCGACCGAGACGAACGGCAAGCCGCGCAGGGACGGGCCGTCGTCGATCGGACGCCCCAATCCGTCGAGGACACGACCGAGCAACTCGACGCCGACGGGTATCGACGTCGCGCCGGCCGAGGCGGTGGCTCGATCGCCGGCGCGCACGCCGCGCAGTTCGCCGAGCGGCATGCACACGAGACGGTCTTCGTCGACCGCGACGACCTCGGCGACGATCGGACCGTGCGCGCCGACGACGGTCACTGCGTTGCCGATCGGGAGGTGCAAGCCCTCGATCTCGACGTTCATGCCGATGACGCGCGCAACCGTCCCTTGCACGCGCGGACGGGCTGCCGCGACGACGGTGTCGAGCAGCGCGGTCACGGTTCCAACACCTCTTGCACCCGATCGAGCGCAGCCTGGAGCCGCGCGTCGACGCGGCAGCCCGCGATGTCGACCACTGCGTCGCCTGGAGTCAAGCTCGCGTCCGGAAGGACTCGCAGGGCGCGACCCGGCGCGAGCGCTTCGATGTCGCCCACCGTCAAAAGATCGTCGGGATGCACGCGCGCCACGACGTGGCCGGACTCGGGTGTGAAGTCGAGTGCGCGCGCGATGGCGTCGCGACCACGGGTCTCGGTATGCACGAGTTCGTGCCCGAGGAGCACCTCCGCCAGATGGAACCCGGCCGCGACGACCTCGTCGGCGAGATCGACGCGGGCCACGGCTTCTCGCGCGGACAGCTGCTCGGCTGCGACCGAGAGCTGCGCGATCACCTGTTGGAGCCGCACCGTCAGGTCTTGGTTGAGCTGGAGGCCTTCGGCGAACGCGTCGGCATAGCCCGCGTGCGACCCGGCGTCGTACCCCTGCTGGAAGCCGTCGCGCTGCGCGTCCTCGACGAGATGGGGGTCGACGACGAGCCCGCGCGCGACGCGCGAGCTGACGACCCCGAGGTCGGCGCGCGGCGCCGACTCGGTCGTCGTGTTGCGCAGCACCTGCACACGGGTCAGAGACTTAGACGACCAGTTCATCGCCGCCTCTCGCCATGTCGATCTGGCCCGCTTCTTCGAGCGTTCGGATCACACGCACGATGGCGTTCTGTGCCTCTTCGACCGTCTTCAGCTTCACCGGCCCGAGCAGTTGGATCTCCTCCGCCAGGTTGGCCGCAGCCCGCTCGGACATGTTCTTCATGATCTTGTCGCGGACCTTCTGATCGACGCCCTTGAGCGCGACCGACAGTTCCTTGGCGTCGACCGAGCGCAGCACGAGCTGGATGGCGCGGTCGTCGAGGCCGAGGATGTCCTCGAAGACGAACATGCGATTGCGCACTTCGTCGGCGAGCTCGGCGTCTTGCTGTTCCAGTCCCTCGAGGATGAGGCGCTCGCTCGCGCGGTCGGACGAGTTCAGGATGTCGACGAGCGTCTCGAGCCCGCCGGCCTGCGCGAAGTCGGACTGTTGGATGACCGTGGAGAGCTTGCGTTCGAGGATCGCCTCGACTTGCTCGACGACATCGGGTGAGGTGCGGTCCATCTTGGCGATGCGCAACGCAACTTCGCGTTGCTGTTCCTCTTCGAGCGCGCCGAGGACCATCGCGGCCGCTTCGGCGTGCATGTGGGCGAGGACGAGCGCGATCGTCTGCGGGTGCTCGTCCTGGAGATAGGTGAGCACCTGGCGCGTATCCGCACGACGCAGGAACTCGAACGGTGCCGATACCAGGGTCACGCCGAGGTTGTCGAGGATCTCGTCGGCGCGGGTGCTGCCGAACGTCGATTCGAGTAGCTCGCGTGCCGTCTCGTAACCGCCTTGCGCGACGTGGGTGCGGGCGACGAAGGTCTCGCGGAACTCGGAGAGGACGTCCTCGATCTCTGTTGCTTCGAGGTTGTGCAGTCGTGCGACCTCACCCATGATCTGGGACACCTCGGCGTCACGCATCGACCGAAGTACGGGCGCGGCGCGGTCTTTCCCCATCTGCATGATGAGGATTGCCGCCTTCTCGCGACCGTTGAACTTCGGAGGAGCCATGCGTAACTACGCCCGGCGATCCGCGAGCCAGGAGCGCAACGTGAGCGCGACCTCGTCGGGCTGCTGGTCGATGATGCCGGCGATCTCGTCCTCCACCGGGAGGTTGTTCGCCTCGATTGGTACTCGCGCCGGCGCGGCGATCCCGGCCGTATCCGACGCTGCGTCGAGGCGCAGCTCACCGGCTTCGAGCTCGCGCAGGTCGAGGGGGACCCGCAGCGGGACGCGGTTGGCTTCCGCCTTCTTCAGCGCGCCGCGCGCCATGAACAGGACCAGGCCGACGATCAGGAACGTCACCGCGTAGCGGATCATCTCGAGCATCTGATTCGACGACTGCGCCGCGGTTGCCTCGGTGAGCGCGGCGTCGCGTGCCTCTTGCGCTTCTTCGTCGAACTCGATGCGTTGCACTTCGATGACGTCGCCGGGCCGGACGCTGGTCGCGCTCGTGTCGATGCCGGCCGCCGCGGACAGCGAGGCTTCCCACGCCTGTACCGCGCCGGCGTCGACCACGGCCGAGTCCAGCATCACCGAGACCGAGAGCTTCTCGATGCTGCCCGGAGCCTCGTTGATCTCCTGCTCGACCGAGTTGAGCGCGTTCTCCGTGTCGCTCTCGGTCTTGCTGTAGTCGATCTCGCCGCTGTCACCGGTGTCGATCGGCGTCCCGTCCGGTCCAAGCACGCCCGTCGCGCCGCTCGGCGGGCCCGTGAACGTCTCGTTCGAGGTCGTTTCGCGCACCGGCATCTCGATGTTGTTGGGCTGTTGGAACTCGGTGGTCTTGGTCGTGGTCTTGTCGAAGTCGAGGTCGGCGTCGACGACGACGGCGGAGCGGCCGGGGCCAAGCGAGAGCGAGACGAGATGGTTCAGCTTCTGCTCGAGCTGCGCTTCGAAGGCGCCTTCTTGCTCGAACTGCTCGCCGGCGCCCATGCCCATGTCCTGGCCGGGCATCGCGAGCATGTTGCCGGCGGCGTCGGCGACGGTGACCGAGCCCGGGTCCATGTCGGCGATACTCGACGACACGAGGTGCACGATCGACTGCACGGTTTCGCGCGGCAACTGCGAGGAGCCGGTGTCGACGAGCACGGCCGCCGTGGCCTTGTCTTCTTCGGCACCGACGAACACCTGCTCGCGCGGGATCGTCAGCGTGACGCTGGCGGAGTTGATGCCGTTGATCTCTTCGATGGTCCGGCCCAGCTCACCCTGGAGCGCCCGCTGGTAGTCGACGCGCTTCGAGAACTCGTCCTTGGTGATGCCGCCCTCGTCGAGCAGCGCATAGCTGTCGCCGCCCCCAGCCGGGAGGCCTTGCGCGCTGAGATCGACGCGCATCCTGTACACGTCCTTGCGGGAGACCATGATCGTCCGTCCGCCGTTCTCCAGCTTGTACGCGACACCTTGTACGTCCAGTTCGTCGGCGACGTCGCCGGCGGCAGCCGGGTCGAGGTCCGTGTACAGCGGCGCGTATTCGGTCGCGCTCGCCCACCGCATGAACCACATCGACGCCAGCACGACCGCGACGACACCGAGCGCAGTGATCGCCTTCTGGCCGGGTGTGAACCCATCGACGAAACGTTTGCCGTACGCGCGAACGCGATCCATGTCGACGGTAGCCATCAGATCTGCATCCGCATGATCTCGTTGAAGGCCTCAACCGCGCGGTTGCGGACTGCAACTGTGAACTCGGTCGCAAGCGATGCTTCGGTCGCGGCGATCATGTAGTCGTGGACATCGGTGAGGTCGCCCGTCGCGGCCTTGACCGCGAGCGCATCCGACTTGTCGTGGGCGGCTTCGAGACTTTCGAGCGCGTTCACGATCACGTTGCCGAAGTCGCCGTCGGGCGCGGCCTTGGCCGGCTTGGTGCGCTCCACCGGCGTCACACCGGCGGCATTCATCAGTTGTCCGATCGAGGAGATCGCCATCACTACCGCCCGTTGATTTGGAGGGCCTGCATGTATGTGTCGCGCGCGCGGTCGACGACCGCGAGGTTCATTTGGTACGCGCGCTGCGCCATGATGAGTTGGGTCATCTGGTCGCCGACGTTGATGTCGGGTCCGCGCACGACCCCTTCGGAGTTCGCGTACGGGTGCTCGGGCTGATAGCGGAGCCGGCCTTCGTCCGAACCGAACAGCACGGCCGCGGCGCGCGAGCCGCCGCCGACACCGGGCGGGTCGCGGTCGTCGCTCCGAATCGCCTGCGCGACGATGAACCGCTCTTGGAACGCGGGCTCGTCGAACGGGCGGATGGTATTGACGTTGGCGAGGTTGTCGGCGACCGCGTCCATCCAGATGCGATGCGTCCGCAAGCCGCTGCCCGCGGTTTGAAGCACCGGAAAGATCGACATCAGGTGTCACGCCTGATCGAGAGGCGCAGGAGGCGGAATTTCGAGTTCATCGACTCGGCCGCCAGCTGGAATCGCAGTCCGGTTTCGATTAGCGAAACGTTTTCGTCGTCGACGTTGACGTTGTTGCCGTTCATGCGCGTCGGGTCGAGGGAGCGCCCGGACGCGAGCTCGGCGCCGTCGGTCGTGCCGTGCTTTTCGAGCGCAAGCCGCAGGTTGTCCTCGAAGGAGATGCGGCCGGCCAGGTACCCGGGTGTGTCGACGTTGGCGAGGTTCTCGGCGATGACCCGCTGGCGGGCGGCGAGCCCGTCCATCGAGAACTCGATCGCGCGCATCGTCTCGTCGAACATCAGGCCGCGTTCCCGATGCACCGCGTGGGTGCTGTCGTCCTGGACACGGAACCCTCCGTTCCGGTGCCCGTCCGTGGAAACGCGGAGGGCGAGCTCTCCGTGCCCGCCCGTGGCCCTGCGAGGACAAGAATCGGCGCTCGGAGCCAGAAGTTGAGCGGTCCGCCGCCCGCGTTCTCACGCTCGGTGCCCTCGCTCGCGCGCGTGGGCGCGCGCGCCGACGTGACCTCTCGGCTCCGTCCTCCGCTGTCCCCAAAGGACAGAACGCGCCCGCTGCCGTCCTCCCTTGTCCCCAAAGGACAGAAGCGCGCTCGAACAAATGGTCGAAATCGTATGGAAGGTCCACCTCGCCGCCGGCGGCCCCGCTTCAGGACAAGGCCGAGGTGCCGAATGGGAGAGGAACGGCGGGGGAACGGAAGAGGTGCGCGGTGTCCGGTATCAGTGACCCGATCGAACAATCGGGCTGCGAGGACTTCGACCGCGCGCGGGCGCTGTTGGCGGACGCACGCGAAGAAGAAGCCCTCGACTGGTTCGAAGTTGCGTCGACGACGAGTGAGGATCCCGTCGCCCGCGGATCCGCGTGCGCGTATGCCGCCGGATTGTTGTTGTCGCTCGGGCGTCCATGGGAAGTGGCGGCTTGGGCGGAGATGTTGCGTACGAACGGCGGCAACCGCGACCTCGCCGCGCTGCTCGAGGCGGCCGCCGAGCTGCAACTCGAAGAAGTCGAGCGGGCGTCCGCGCTGCTCGCCGAAGCGGTGAACCCGTCGGACCCGTGGTTCCCGTGCTCGCCAACATCGGCCCGCATCGTCCGGGCGCACGCGGCATACCTCCTCGGCGATGAAGAAGGCGCGACGCGCGAGGTGATGGATGCCTTTGCCGACGATCCCTTCGCGCCCGACGTATGGGACGCATTCGCGCGCTTGTGCGCGGAGACTGAGTTCGACCCTGGCCCCGTCGTTGCTCACGTTCCCGAAGACCGCGTGCTCGGTGTGCTCGCGGCGCTGAAGACCTCCGAACCGGCGGGAGTCGACCGCATCGCGGAGCTCATCTGGGAGCGGGCGCCGAACGATTCGCGCGTGCTCGCATTGGTGCCGTCGTTTGCCGCCAAGCTCGAGAGCGTGCGGGCGATGCACTGGTCGGCGCGACTCCGGGCCGCCGGCATGGGGCGGCTGTGTCCGTTGGCGGCCCGATCCGACGACATTCGTGTCACGGCACCGGAACGCGTTCGCGCCGCGGCGCTCGTCCACGCATCGTTCGGCGACAAGCGGGGCCGCGAGTCAATCGAGCTCGCGGTGGCGGCGCTCGCCGACGACGAGATTGCACCGGCACTCGACGAGGTATGGACGATTGCTCCCGCGCTGACCGACTCGGTCGTCGTCGCGGGAGCGTCGACGACGCGCCGTAGCTTGCGCATCGCCGCGGGACTGTTCGCGGGCGGGGCGGTGAGCGAGGCGTACTCGGTGCTCGTGCACGGGCTCGCGATGGAGGACGCGGAGACGCTGACGACCGAAGACGTCGTCGCGTTGGTTCCGGTCGGCGCGCTCGAGGGGCTGGCCGCCACGGCCGAAGCGCGCGGCGAGCAAGACGTGGCCGGCATCCTCGAAGCCGTCGCCGTCGTCGCCGTCGCCGACACTCGGGCGTAGCGAGGTGTCGGTGAAACTCGGCCCTCGCGAGGTCGGTGCTGGTCATCCCTGTTACGTGATCGCGGAAGCGGGGGCGAATCACGACCGCGACCTTGATGTTGCGCGCCGACTGATCGACGTCGCGGTTGAGGCCGGCGCCGATGCGGTCAAGTTCCAGACGTATTCAGGCCGGACGCTGTATTCCACGAAGACGCCGCGGTTTGACTATCTCGGCGAGTTGGGAGCGAAGCCCGCGCACGAGCTGCTCGACGACATTGCGCTGCCGCGCGAATGGCAGCCCCTGCTTGCTGCGCACTGCCGTGAGGTCGGGATCGAGTTCCTCTCGAGCCCATTCGACCGCCAAGCGGTTGACGAGCTCGATGCGCTCGATGTCGCCGCCTTCAAGATCGCGTCATTCGAGCTCGTCGATCTCACGCTGGTCGAGTACGCCGCGTCGAAGGGGCGCCCGCTCATCATGTCGACCGGCATGGCGACGCTCGCCGAGATCGAAGACGCCGTGCAGACGGCGCGTGACGCCGGGAGCCGCGAGGTGTGCCTGCTCCAGTGTGCGTCGCTCTACCCGTCGCCGCCCGCGATCATGAACCTGCGCACGATCGCGACGATGCAGCGCGCGTTCGCGATGCCGGTGGGGCTCTCCGACCACACGCTCGGCACGCATGTCGCCGCGGCGGCCGTCGCGCTCGGCGCCAATCTGGTCGAGAAGCACTTCACGCTCGATCGCACGCGACGAGGCCCCGATCATTCGTTCGCGATCGAGCCAGCCGAGCTCCAGCAGCTCGTTCGCCACGTCCGCGACGTCGAAGCCGCGCTCGGCGATGGCGTGAAGCGCGGCCCGAGTGACGCCGAGGGCGTCGAGATGTACGCGAAAGCGCGCCGCTCGGTCGTCGCCGCCTGCGCGATACCGGCGGGAACGACCGTTGGGCGCGAGATGCTCACCGTCAAACGGCCTGGCTTCGGCATCAAACCCAAGTTCATCGACGCGCTCGTCGGTCGCGTCGCTCGCGTCGATATCGACGAGGACGAGATCCTCACGTGGGAAATGCTCTAGACCTCAAAGCGCAGCTCCTCTTCGACGAGGGACCGGGTGTGGGGCTCGGCCACCGGCGGCGGATGCAAGCGGTCGCCGTCGCGCTGGCCGACCTCGGCTGGCGCTGCCGCCTCGCACCGATCAACGAGGGTGGGCGTCCGGCCGCGGGATTCGTCACCGTGGTCGATTCCTATGGTGTGCGCGCCGACGAGCTCGTCACCGACGGTGCCAGCGCGCTCGTCGTGGCCGTCGACGATCTCTACCGCGACCTCGCGGTCGACGTGCTCATCGATCCGTCGCCGGGCGCCGATGCTGGCGCCCATCGGCGCGCCGCCCGGGTGCTCGCGGGTGCCGACTACGCGCTGGTCGAACGACCTCGACCGCGCCTCGCACCGATCTCGGTGCTTGGTTCCGTGCATCGAGTGCTCGTCACAACGGGTGGCGCGGACACGTCGGGGGCCGGCGCAACCATCGCCCGCGCGATCCGACCGGCGCTGCACGGCGCGCAGATCCGGCTCGTGATCGGGGCGTGGGGATCGGTCGAGGTTCCGGATGGCGTCATCGCGGTGTCGACTCCCACCACGCTCACGGACGAGATCGCGGCCGCGCCGATAGTCGTCACCGCCGGCGGTGTCACGCTGCTCGAAGCGTGCCTGCTCGGCCGGGCGGTCGTCGCGGTCGTCCTGGCCGAAAACCAGCGCACCGCAGTCGAGACCCTCGGGACCGCGGGCGCGGTCGTGGTTGCGGAGCCCGACGGTGTCGCCGATGCGGTCGTCGCGCTCGCGGCCGACCCGGCCCGGCGTCACACCCTGGCCGTGGCCGCGTGCTCGGTGCTCGACGGGCGCGGGCCCGAGCGCGTTGCCGGCGAGATCAATCGCCTGGCGCTCTCCCTGCGGGCGCCGACATGAACGCGCTGGTCGTGATTCAGGCCCGCATGGGCTCGACCCGGTTGCCGGGCAAGGTGCTCCTAGATCTCGCGGGGCGCCCGATGCTGCGGTTCCAGCTCGACCGGCTCGCGGGCATCGCCGTCGCCGAAGTCGTCGGTCCGGCCCACACACCAGCAAACACACACCCCGTGGCCCGCCTACCACCCCGCCGGGGGC